>DBRJ01000027.1:76326-136505 GCA_002305915.1 Pelotomaculum sp. UBA1371
TGGTTTGGAATTATGAAAAGCCGGGACAGGATGAGCCGGATATAGAAAAAGTAGCCATAGAAATTAACGGTTACAATGTGGCGGACGGCCGGGTTTTAGGTACATTCGGCGACCTTAAAGATGATGGTTCTACAGCCTGCGGGGTATGGGTTTACACTGGTTATTATTACGTCGACCCCAATGAGCAAGACCCGTCGTTAAAGGTGCCCGCTACCAAAAGGCACGGCACGGAGGATAAGAGCGGGCTTGGTGTATATCCGAAATGGACCTTTGTCTGGCCTTTGAACCGGCGCATTGTTTATAACCGTTGTTCCGCTGACCCGGCCGGCCGGCCCTGGAAAAAGGATAAACCCTTGATGGCCTGGGACGGAACAAAGTGGATTACCAACGATGTTCCCGATTTCGGCATTGCGGACGCGGTTACAAAAGAACCGGTACCACCGGAAAAGACTGCCAATGCACCTTTTATTATGCTTCCTGAAGGGCAGGCACGCTTTTTCGTTCCTGCCGGCTTGAAAGATGGACCTATGCCGGAACACTATGAACCGGTGGAAAGCCCGGTGAAAAATTTAATGAGCAATCAGCAAAATAACCCGGTAGCCATGAGATGGGGAGGCGAATTTGCCAAATTGGCCGAAACCGGCAGCAAAGAGTTCCCCTACGTTGCTACTACCGTCCATTACATTGAACATTATCAAACCGGAGTAAGAACCAGAAACAGCCCCATGCTGGTAGAATTGATGCCGGAACAATTTGCCACCATATCACCAACTTTAGCCGATAAATTGGGAATCAAACCTGGTGATGAGATATATGTAAGCAGCGCCCGGGCGGAAATAAAAATGATTGCCAATGTTTTACCGATTGTTAAACCCTTAATTGTAAACGGTAGTCCCGTGGAAATTGTTTCCCTGCCATGGAGCTGGGGCTACATGGGATTATCCAAGGGAGACGTTGGGAACGAATTAACACCTTTTGTTGCTTGTCCTAACGTCGCTGTTCCCGAATACAAAGCTTTTTTATGCAACATTAGAAAAGCATAGGGGTAAAGTGATAATTGCTGTGCACGGGCGCAGCCCTAAGCCGCGCTTCTCTCAGTGGTTAAGCGGTGACTAAGCATGATAATTGTGTAATATCTCATCAGAAAAAGAAGCCAGGATTCCTCTGAAAATCTGAAAGGCATGGCCACCGGCTGTCTGGCGGGGTTTTTTGCAATCCGCCCGCTTGGTGAGCATGCCGGGCGCACCCAAAAATGTCCCCCGTCTATAATCCGGGGGACATTAGTTATCATATCATATTGTATAAATATTGTTCATTTAATCAATCATATCGTTGTTAGGACTCTCGACAGTCAATTGTCATATTCCAACAGCCCTATAACCCACCATATATTCTGTTGAACGCCATCTTTATACCTGGTTTCATTGAAAACACTGGCATCCCTTAAATAATAAGCTATTCTGCAAGCTATTCTGCAAGCTATTCTGCTGCTTTTACATCATTCAAACGCTATTGGTCGATCACTGGGCGACCGCTTCCCTGCTGATGTCCTCTTCGGTTGAGTTTTCATTGGAGCAGTCGTCGACGGATTCTCCAGCGAACCCTTCTTTCTCCGGGTTTTCATCGACTAACTCGTCAAGCGGCTCTTCAGCGTATTCTTCTTCAACTGGATTTTCACCCGGTTCTTCAGCGTAACCTTCTTCAACTGGATTATCATCGAAAAGCCCGTCGTCCGCTTCTTTACCGTACTCTAATTCACCCGGGTTATCATCCCCTGAACCGTCCTCCGGCTCTTTAGCGAACTCTTCTTCCTCCGGATTTTTATCGACTAACTCGTCAGCCGGCTCTTCAGTGAACTTTTCCTCAAACAACTCTCGCATACCATCAAGGCCGTTGTCTCTCGCTTCTGCTACTGCAAGCTCAAAAACGCGCTGGATCTCCTCATGGTTGCCGTAACCGGTAGCAGGTCGTTCGTCTACCAGTATGGCTGCCACAAGACTCCTTTCTACTCTGCTCAGGGCGAGGTAAGCGGTCCGATCCAGACCCAGCCCTGCGGCAATGTCTTCGTCTTCAAGAGCGGCCTTCATCGCTGCCCAGTCCCCGGCGTTATTGACGGCCGTTACTGCGTTGGCCGTTGGAGCAAGGACCCCAGCCTTTTCGTCAAAAACTCCTTTCAGGGCGCCGGCGTTTTCATAACCCCGCGCCTGCCTGCTATTGAGGACATGTTCTGCCACCTGGAGGCGGTAGTAGTCAGTCCAACCGAAGTAATCGGGGGCAAGGCCGAGGAATAGGCCGTTTTCGTCCAGTTTCCGGCACATCTCCTCAACGGTGGAAGCAGTGTTGATCGGAATCAGCAGCAGTTGTTCCTCGACGGCGGCTTCGAAGGCGAACCGAAGGGCAGCGGCGTCCGGATAGCTTCCGCCAAGGAGTGCCAGGGCTACCTGCAGCCGGCCGATTTCGGTCAGTTCGTTATCGTAGGCGGTGAAGTCAAGACCCAGGGCCAGCTGGTGTTCCCGCAGCAATGCCTGCAGCTCTGCCTCGTCCCGGGCGCTGTTCACCGCATCAACAGCCGCTTCAGAACAGAGGGTGGTCATCTCTTCGTCCACATACCACGGGTTGAAGTCTACCTTGCCGCTGAGCTGGGCTATAACTTCGGCAACAGTGCTGACACCCCACCAGTTATGGGTGACAGTAAGGGAGGTTCCGTCTAGAGCGGTACTGACTCCTTTCAGGGAATTGTCATAGATCCTGTTAAAGGTGACGGTATTGTGGCTGCGGTCTACGGCTGCCACTCCGATAACGTTTCCTCTTATAGTGTTGCCGGTAATGCTATTGCCGCTCCGCGACAGGTAGATGCCCCAGTCGTTGTTCTCCACAACGTTACCGGTAACGGTGTTGTCTCTGCTGTCCAGCACCAGCCCGAGGCCGTTCCCGGAGACGTTGTTGTCAAGGATGACCGCCTCTGCGCCCCGGGTAATTTCAATGCCCGCGGCTTCTGCTTCGTCGTCAGAAGTGGTTATGGTAACCAGATTACCTCCAATCTCAGCCGTGGCATTGGAACCCCTGATCAGGATACCCGCGGAACCATTATCAGAGCTATAGTCCCCGATGGTGTTGTTGCAGATGATGAAGTGTGGGCTTCCGGCGTCTTCGGTCCTGATGCCATATTGCACGGTGCCGTTGCCGGTGATGATATTGTTGACGATGGTTGTTTCCCCTGTTGCCCGCAGGCGTATGCCATAGCCTGCGCTGGAATCGATGGTAAACCCGTCAATGGTCAGGCCCCTCACAGTTCCTCCCTGGCCTCCGCCGGGTCCACCGGGACCGCCCGGACCTCTGGAGCCATCGGGTTCACTGCGTCCACCGCCTTTTCCTTTGCCGGAACCCACGCTGATGCTGCCCTTGATGATGCTCTCAGGGGCTCTCTCTCCAGGCTCCAGGCCGGCAGGAATGCCTGCATTGGCACCTTTCAGGGCAAGGTTGTTCTTGTTGTTTGGTATAGCCAAGTTCCCTTCGTATGTCCCCGGGCCCACAAAAATGGTATTTCCATCCCCGGCATCGTCAATGGCTTCCTGAATGCTATCGTAGTACTGGTCCTTTTCCACGTTATAAGCGGCATTTTCCTGTGGAGCCTGGATCGTATTTCCAATAACCATGCTGCCGAAAGCAAAAGTGTTGTTGGCCAGAACGTCATCAAGATTAAGGTTTCCCCCATCCCGCCTCAGACCTATTTGCACACCGGTGATTGTGTTCCCTTCAAACATCATTTCGGCATCGTCTTCGACACTATCTCTGATCTGTACGCCCCATACCTCGGTGCGCTTAGGATGCTCAATACTGGTGCCGGAGCCGTCGACGGTGTTATTTTTAAAGTATACTGGTTCCGCCCCCGCAGGAAAATACTGAACGTCAATGCCCCGCCAGAGACCCGGGCTTTCCATGGCGTCAGGTGGATCAATGGCTGTGACAGTATTCTCCTCGAAGGTCCATGTCCCTGCGCCACTTTCGGCGCGGCTGTAGAGCAGACCATATACGTAGGTCTCCGAATAATTGTCCTTCACCAGACCGCCACCTTCGGCGCTGTAAGGCTGCACCATAATTCCGATCCTGCTGTTTTTCACCACATTGTCGGTAATGCTGCCGGTTGCGCCCTGCATGTAAATCCCATAGCCGGCAGCCGTCGCTCTCAAATCAAGTATGTTCTGGATGAGGTTACTGGTTATGGTCACGTTTTCAATCGGTCCATAATACCCCACATTATACGAACCTCGTTGTGTGGCCACACCGATTACGCTGAAGCAGTCGAATATGTTGTTCCGGATCGTTAGGTTCTCCATCTTGTCAAACCTTATAGCGTTGATACCATAGCCTGCCTGGATATTGCACCCGGCATAGTTGGTCTTACCGTTGCCGTTGTCGCCGGTGATCCGGAAACCGTCAATGGTCACCCCTGAAGCTTCCACGGTGATCACCGTGCTCAAATCGTTCTCCGGGTTTTCCAGCTCAACTTCTTTCGGCACGGTGATGATGGCCTCCGCACCCCTCTCTGCACTGTAGCCCGGCACCCCGTCATTGGGCCCCAGCAGGGTGAGTGGCTTGTCGATGGTCAAGTACCCGTGATACATCCCAGGCGCCACCTGAATGGTGTCTCCGGGGTCTGCATCGTCAATGGCATCCTGGATGCTGTCATAACCTTTTTTCTTGGTGGTGTTAACTACCTTACTAACTGTGACCTCGCAGGTTGCTGTTTTTCCACCATCCTCTGTTGTAGCTGTAATGGTTGCGGTCCCGACATTTACTGCTGTTACATTACCATGCTCATCTACAGTTGCCACTTCTTCATTGTCTGACGTCCAGGTAACCTTCTTATTAGTGGTATTTGGGGGACTTATTGTTGCCGTTATTTTTTCTGTTTTCCCAGCTGTCAATATTAATTCTGCCGGTTCCACACTAACGTCACTTACAGGTACTTCCAATATTTTAAGTTCATATATGTCATAATCAAGTACTGTCCATTTGTCGGGATGTGGATACTCCGATATATTCACATATACCCTAAAGTTCCCCTCTTCTCCCCAATCCTTTACTACTGCTTTAACTTCAGAGGTATGTGTGCCTGCTTTATCTTCAACAACGTGTCCATCACCTATGAGTTCGTACCGGTCTACTTCCTCCGTGTTAAATCCTATATATAATATAGCTTTTTCGATTCCATCAAACTCATAGGCTACTTCTACAGTAAATTCAGTTTCTTTACCTGGCTCTAAATTTTCACCCGGCTCTACACTTATGATTTGAATTCTCCCTGTAACCGCATTAAATTTTATTTCTTTTGCGGCAACCGCCGAACTGGTATAGCCGGGCTTAATCCCAATAGCCTTTACTGTGACGGTTCCGCCCTCATCTCCAGGTGCAGTTATAGTAAATGGCCCTTCATACAATGTCGAATCTTTTGTTGGTGTTGTCCCATCCAACGTATAGTAAATGCTTGCGCCGCCTGTTGCTGTTTCTAATGTTATTGTGACAAGAGTATTATTGGGCAAGTTAACATCACCCGGGTCTGTTGTGATGCTAATCGCACTTACTTCTGTCTTGCTTGGTGTTGACGAACCACCGCCGCCGCCACCGGTTCTGGTGCCAACGGTTTCACCACCGACTTTGGCGGTCACGTTTTTAGCGGTCTTGGTATTGGCCGGCTTCTGCGCAATGCTGACGTCATTGGCGTTAATATAGGCGTTTTCAATCTCGCCCTCGCCGGTCACGGTGGCCTTGGCGTCAACTGTCAGGTCCTTAACCGAGCCTTCGGCAATCTCAACCTTCGCGTCCTTGGCCTCAACATTAACGGCCTCAAAGTCACCGCGGAGAACAACCTTGACTCCGGCAGCATCCTCGGACACGGTTACGGTGGCAAATCCATCTCCGGTCACATCTACGGCCACCAGCGTGGCGCCGGATTCCAGGGTTACCACGCTGACGGCGGTATTACCGGTGGCTACTACCCGCACTCCGTCTTTGGTAATGGTAATGCTGGGCAGGCTGCAGTCTTGCAGGACTACACTGTTGGAGCCACCGCCTTCAACAATGGTTTCCCCTTTGACAGTGACGTTCTTAAGGATGACATCGCCCTCGCCAATGCCTTTAGCCAAAAGGAGATCCCCGGTGATGGTGACGTTTTGCAGGGTGACACCGCTCACATTGATAGCCACATCGCCCCTGATGGTTTCGGTACCGGTGGCCGGACCATAGGTGCCGGCTTTGTCGTAGGTAACGGTGGTTACTTCAGGCTCCTGCGGCTTTTCGCCTACAGTCATCTTCATCGCCCGGTCCAGGGTGACCACGGCTTCGGCCCGGGTGATCGGGTTGGTGGCCTTGAAGGTTCCATCGGTGTAGCCGCCCATAATGCGCGCTACGGCTACGGCGTTGACAGCATCTTTGGCCCAGGCCGCCACGCTGTCCTTAAAGCCGGCTTCTGGTGCATCGTTGCCCAGCCCAAGGAGGCGCGCCATAATGGAGGCCACTTCCTGGCGGCTGATGGGGTTGTTCGGTTTGAAGGTGCCGTCAGTGTAACCGCTCACATAGCCCGCCTGTGCGGCGACAGCCACTTCGCTGTAGAACCAATGGGATTGCTTAATGTCTTTGAAATTGGCTGTGGCTGTCGGATCCTGTTTTTCAAAGGCCCGGTTCACCAGCGCCACAAATTCCGCGCGGGTGATGTGGTTATTGGGTTTGAAGGTCCCGTCCGGGTAGCCTCCCGCCAGGCCCTTTGCCACCCATTCGGCAATCTTTTTCTCGGCCCAGTGGCCTTGGACATCAGATGGCTGGGCAAGAGCAGTTGGGATGCCACCCAGCACGATCGAAAGAAGAAAGACCACAGTAACGATCATTGATAAGTAACGACGCCGTTCGTAGCCCACATTACTCACTCCTTTTCGTAATTAAACAACAGCGGAAAGCATAAATAGAATCCGGTTCCGGGTAACGTTATGGTTGTCGCTGCCGTTATCGGCTGCTATCCCGATATGGTTTCCTCTTATGGTGTTATCTGCATCGTCAATGGCGCGCTGGATGGCGTCATAGCCTTTTTCCCGGGTGATGTTCACTATCTTCCAGACTGTGACCGAACAGGTTGCTGCTAATCCGCCATCCTCCGTGGTCGCGGTAATGGTCGCGGTTCCAGTTGCCACCGCCGTCACATTACTGTTCTCATCTACCGTGGCAACTTCTTCATGGTCTGATGACCAGGTGACTTTCTTATTAGTCGCATTGGCCGGACTTATTACAGCCGTAATTTTCTCCGTTTTCCCAAGTGTCAAAACTAATTCTGCTGGTTCCACACTAATAGCACTTACTGCTACTTTACTACTGCCCCCACCGCCACCGCCGCTGCTTGATCTAGTGGATGGTTTAACGCCTTCAGCGAGTTCATATTTTTCGGGCATTTTCTCAAAGGTCACATCATCAGCATTGATATCAGCATCTTTAATGGTTCCTGACCCTTTGAAGGCCGTTTTTTCATTTACTACCAACTTGTCAATTACGGTGTTTTTATCAGTTCTCACCGTAACTCCCGCGGTATTAATCTCCAGGCTTTCCACGTTTACGCCTTTTAGATTAATTTCAACATTACCATCAACTTTTTTGTCAACAGTAATACCTTCAACACCATCACCGGTCAAATCCACTTCTTCGACCGTTAGACCAGACTGAGCTATTATTTCATTTATTTCCGTTGTTCCCGACACTACCATCCGTACTGGACCATCATCTTTTAAGACATATGTTCTGCCGATTTGGCTGTCAATAAAGTAAATACTGTCCTTTCCTCCACCAGAGCTCTGCTTTCTCTTGATAGTTGAAAGCACTGTTGACTAAAGCCATAAATTCCGCCGGGAGATATTATGATCCGGCCTGAATGTTCCATCTTCATATCCATCCACCAGGCCCTTTTCCACCCAGGCCTTAATTTGCTCCTTCGCCCAATGGTTTTCAATATCCGTCAGCGGAGCAGCAAAAGCCGTGACAGCCATACTTAACACCAGGCAAAGTACAATTACCACAGCAGAAAGTCTGGTTTTCATGATTTTCTTTTCATACTCTTTTCTCCCTCAATAAATTGTNNTTAATTCCATGCATTTATTCTTTATTTAATTTACCAAATCCTTCTTCTGCCGCTTAATATCCTATAATCTACCTGTTTCGATGGGAAAGTCCCGATAAGTGACCGTTATGGCCGTTTCAAGGACCACTAGCCTGACCGGGTTCTGGTGATGATCGGATACAAATAGGGAACCGGTCACAGCATTTTTAATAACATTAATAACATCCAAAAAAGAAACACGGCTCAAATAGAACTTTTTGTTCTCTCTAGCCATGTTTCTAAATATTAAGCAATCTTAACTAATTTTTGTCGGTCTTTTGAAATTGTATCGGTTTTATAAAGAGCTGGCATTTTATCCAAGATCTTTTGGTGAACCATAGTAATAGGCATTAGTTTTTGAACAATTTCATAGAGGGGTGTACATTTTCGTCAGGGGTGCGCAGTAGGTTTTAGATTGTTTGTTCTTCACCAGAGTAACTTTTCTTCAAAGATGGCCCTTGAAAATCGAATCCACTGGAAACGGAGTCTACTTTATGGTAGTTACCCGTTTCAACCTTATCAGAATAATAGTTATACCGACCACCAATTTTCGTATATCGATTTCCTACAGGGTTTTTGAGATGAAAGTCCCTGGCCCATATTCCGCAATATTTTCCGTTTCCAACATTCTAGAAACTTGTCCAGCATTTAAGTATAGATAATTACATATTTTGACCCATATACGTTGTATTTCAAGATATTCCGTGTAATGCTTTTTAACATTACGGTGATATTTATCTAATTCAATTGCTATGTTCATAAATTCATTTCTATTAAAATAATTACATATTTTAGGCAATGTTTCGCTTAGCTGTTGTCTTATCAGTTCAATTTTGTCTTTGTAGACATTCCGTTGGGTTATATATAGCAGTTAAAAACGAATTCCATCTGTCCATCTCGCTGGGCCGGTATGTTCACACCAGAATTATCTGTGCTTTACATCATTAGCCTTGGGTGTGTCCAAATGCTTGAACACACCCGCTGCAACAGTAAGAATCCTCAAAAAGCTTACAGGGCTTCGACTTTGTGGGCATTTCTTTGCCAATAGCCAGGCCTGACTGTTTGCACACCCCTTTGAAAAATGCACACCCCCCTTTGCACACACCTTGCTAAAGTTCAACGATTACCTCCTGGTGGCACTGATAATAAGTGAAAGGATTTCACCCTATCAAGAGATAATAACCCACCGCAAAACAGTAAAAGCCGCCCCGCTGCAACGTGGGAACGGCTTAAATACCAGCTTTTCAAGCAATATAAAAACCATCCACCGATAAAATTCTTTTTATCGATAGATGGTAGATAATCTGGTGGAGACAAGGGGGATCGAACCCCTGACCTCCTGAATGCCATTCAGGCGCTCTCCCAGCTGAGCTATGTCCCCTCGTATGACTTTAATATCAGTCAGCACATTTGATATTTTACTACTTTCTCTGCTCCAGGTCAAGGGTTACATTCATGTTGTTTTTGTTTTTCTCAAGGAGAATTCCCTCCGGCAAGCAAATGAACATGTCCTCAAATCAACAGGTCATAGTTTTTTGAGATATGAAATCGCCCGGTCAGGTGGTTTTACATTACCGGCCGTTCACTCCTTAATTAAGATAAAAGTTCCGAATCCAAGATGTTTTTTATTTCTTATCATCAGCCTTTTATATTTAAAAAGCACACTTAAAAAGGCCGGGTCTAAAACCTGTTCCCTTGGCATGAAACAACAGGGATCCGGATTAAAGAGTTCCTTTAAACTCTCCAGCGGTCCGGGAAATTTGTTCTGCCGGGTCTTGACAAAAGTGAAGCCTGTGGTTTGAAAATAATTCAGCCATTCCTGGTAGGACGGTATTTGATAGAGTCCGCAAACATTCTTGAGTTCTTCTCTTTCATTGTCTGGCAAGGACCCATTGGCAAACATTTCGACGCAAACCAGGTAACCCTTTTTTTTCAGCACCCTGAAGCACTCTTGAAGCGCCGCCCGGACCGGTAAAAATATCAGTACCGATTCAACAATAACAAGGTCAGCGATGTTGTCTTTAAAAGGCAGGTCAAGCATATCACCCAGAACAAAATGAACTTCTGCCCCTTCCTGAAGTGCCCTTGACTTCGCTTTAGACAGCATAGTTTCAGAATTGTCCAGAGCAAAAACGTGCGCTCTATAAATCTTTGCCAGATGGGAGGCAGTTCGCCCCGTACCGCACCCCAGATCCAGAATTACTTCATCCTGGGCAATGGTGAAATTTCGTAAAATACCCAGGGTCCCGGTAAACCCCCCCGGGTGGAGGCTGCCGCCGCCAAGTGCAGTAATGGCCTTTAAATATGAGCTCATCGGCAATCCCTTTCCTCCTGTTAATTCTACATCCTATGTTTCTCCACAGCATTGAGTTACAGTCTTCACTTGATTTCCATTTAACAAAAAAAGGCTCCACCCTTGTGAGCCTGCAGAGCCTCAAAATAAAGTAAAAAACCGTGGCGGCTCCGTTCCGAAACAGCCTGCCTGCTTTTGAAGGGCAGGCGGAAATATAAATCAATCTATCTCTTAAATATGGTAAGCCCAAAAATGGTTAAAAACCTAACTGATCCAGCGGCCTGCTACGAACAACGAACAGACAACCGTAAAAGCAATAATGGAAAGGACAGAGTAAACAGTAACAAGGTTGTTTTTGTGCAACAGCCGGGCGAGGGTGATGTAACCGGGAAATAGAACGAGGATATATCTGGGCATGCCCAGGGGGACATTGCCCACCACGGATGAAAAGGGTATTAAAAAGCCCAGCACCAGGAAAATCAGCAGGGAGCGGTCCTCGATATACTTAAAGCTGCGTATCACAAGGTAGAGAAACAGGAAGGCCATCCCCGACTCAAAAAGGGCATAGAAATTACTCTGGTAAAAAAATACAGACAAATTTAGGAACTGGCCTGCGCCTGGGTATTGGAAATGGCGATAACCCCAGTATTCGGTGTTTAATGAGTGAGCGAAAGCGAGGGGATCGCCCGTATATTTCCATAAAACAAGCATAAACAACCCCAAAGATGCCGGGATTAAAAAAAGAGGCAGAACCTTTCGGACAGAAAACTTGAAACCGTTTTCTTTATACTGCAAATACAGGAAGGCAAAAAACAAGACGATACCGATGTTCCTGGTCAGGGCTGCACAGGCGCCCAATAATGATGCCGCCAGCCATTTTCCTTTCCTGGCATAGTAAAAAGCTCCCAGAGAAAAGGCTAAAAGAGGCGCTTCCGAGTAAATTGATGAAAAAAAGATGGCTGTCGGGAAAAAAAGCATTATGAAAACCGTGGTGGAAGCAATGTCCTCACCGTAATCTTCTTTAACCAGGTGATAAAGAAGGAAACATGCAAAAAAAAGAGCCGTGTTGGATACTAAAAAGCCGGCCTCCACACCGTTGCCGGTAATAAAAGTCAATAACCGGATGAGCAGGGGAAACATGGGAAAAAAGGGAGCGCTGTTAAAGTCGTATCCCTGCCCGGCGATTCTTAAAAACCAGCCGGCATCCCAGTGAATTAAAGAATCCAGCACCACATTGGAATGCAGGTGATCGACTGACGAAGGTAGAATGGGGTGGATGATATCCCTGGTCAGCCAGATAATAAATACAATATACAGCTTGTTTAAAATAAATAAGTAGCCTGTACGAATTATGCTGTTTTTAATATCCTCTTACCCCCCAGTTGTTTTCGCTACAACCTTGCCTTTACGGAAAACCCAGAGCTTGCTGAGTGTAAAATTAAAGGCAAAAGTGATTGACGTTGCCAGGAATAAAGCCGCCAAATGAGGCAAATTCAGATTAAGCAGAACATAAATAGAGGCACTGTTAATCCCCAGGCCCAAGGTGTTAACCAGTGTGAACTTCAGGAAGCGTCTGCCCTCTTTTCCACTGGGAGTTTTAAAGGTCCAACACCGGTTCAATAAAAAGCTGTTTACAACTCCGCAGAGGTAGCTGAAGCCTTTGGCAACCGAGTAAAAAAGAATACTTTCACCTGGAAACAACCTGAGAATAACAAAGTAAACAGCCCAATCAATAAAAGTATTGATACAACCTACAATGGAAAATTTACACAGCTGAAGAACATTTTCCGTCAATATGCAAACCCCTCATTTAGTGATTTCAACAATACAGGAAGGAGCAAAACCGGGAGATTAAGGCAATAGCCCAACAATTTTCATGCGTCTTTTTAAAGCATTCAGCCCAAATTATCAGGATCTTGGAGAAAAACTTCTTCTTAGTTTAAACAGTTCTTTAAAAGCCTTAAATATAACCGACAGCTTGGCCCCTGTCTGCTCACCTGCCAACCGCGGATAATGATTAACCCCGACCTCGGTTATAGTATAACCCTTTGCTCTTGCCTTAGCGAGGATCTCTGTATCAATCAGGGCGCCCTGCGAAGTGAGGGTTATCTCGTCAAAGATCTTGCGCTTATAGAGCTTAAAGGCTGAATCAACATCAGAAACATTAATTTTAAACAGAGCGTTTACAAGAACCCCCCACAAAAAGGCGTTAATTTTACGAATCAGTGAATCCTGCCTGCGGATGCGGTAACCGGATACAATATCTGACTTTTCAATTAAGGGAAGCAGTTTGGTTATCTCTTCAATTTTGAATTGTCCGTCCCCGTCAGTATAAAAAACCAGCTCTTTTGTTGCATTTTCAAATCCTGTCCGAAGCGCTGCCCCGTAACCCCTGTTATGCTCATGATGGATTGCCCGGATAAACGGATTTTCTTTTGACAGCCGGTCTGCAATCTCGGCTGTGCGATCCTTGCTCCCGTCATTTACTATGATGATTTCAAAATCGTCAAAGAGCCGTCCGGCTACTTCCAGGGCCTCCCTGGTAACCCTTTCAACATTTTGTTCTTCGTTGTAGCACGGAAAAAAAATTGTGATAGAATATTTTTTCATAGTCCTCCCCTATTTCGTATGAATTGATTCCGTACCATATATTACCTTCGACATATTTGACAAGCTTCCTCCTTTGAGCCCCGTTGATTCCACTTTGCTATAAGTTTTAATTATTAGAATATTTTTTATACAAGCTTGACTTGGTTTTTGCAATAAAATATCATCAAAGTAAGCTAGGAGGGATCAAATGAGCGCTGTAGAAGTAAGAGGTTTTGGCGACATATTAAAAATCTTTCAAGAGAGGAACTGGCCTCTTCCCATGTCTTTTGAGCTTAAAGAACCCACTACAACCGGAGAACTGGCTAAAATGCTAGACCTGCCTTATGACAAGATCGAGGTAGTTTTTGTTAACGGTCTGGCAAACGGCATGGATTATCCGGTAAAGCCCGGGGATCGTGTAGCCTTCGTACCACCCGGCACGCCTGGACCGTACCGGGTCTTCCTTGGCTTTGTACAAAAAAAGAACGAAGCATCCAGTTGAATATGTCCATATTGAATGTGCTCACAAATAGAACAGCCATTGTGTTCCCTTATTGAGCTTGCATTGACCCGGGTGTTCTAAAGTGGCACAAAGAAGGCGACTATCCTACGCCTTCTTTTTTTATTATTTTTTAAGAAAAAAATTTTTATAAAGAATTATCCTTTTTAAAAATTTTTCATAATGTTACCGTAACTGTCATAACTTCCTTCCTTATTCGCAGAAGAAGTATAACTTAATTTAACTTTAAACATAATAAAGATATCACAATATCTAGGAGGAGTTAAATGATGGAATGGTTAAACAGAATCGTCTTAGCTCTAATCATCATCGGCGCATTGAACTGGTTGCTGGTGGGCCTGTTTGAATGGGACCTGATCACGGCCCTGTTCGGAGGTGAAACATTAAGACAGGCCTCCACGCTAAGTAAAGTTATTTATACCCTGGTTGGTTTATCCGGCCTCTATGCTATTTCCTTCTTTTTCAGAGAAAACGCTGCTGTCAGAAATAATAAGTAAATCATAATTAAGAGTAGAAAACCTTTAAAAATATTTTATAAAGAAGGTGCAGGCTCTCCCCGCACCTTCTTTTCTTTTCAGAAGGGGACAAAAATTTTTCGATGCATACGACAAACAGAACCTGGTCATAATACAATTTAAATCAAATAAGGAGGTATATTATTAATGACTCCCCGTAAGAAAGACAGGCGAAAGCCTCCTGAGACCATAACCCCGGTAACGGACGAAAATGATGCCTCCCTGGAAATGGAAGAGGAGAGTTGCAGTGAATCCTGCTCAAAATCCGGTATATCCAGGAATAATGACAATGCCACCTGTTAAAGAGACCTTTTCTAAAGGTCTCTTTTTTTAGCCGAAGCATCCTTACGGGGTTGCCACCGCATGGAACAAATGCTATATTGGGATTACCTAACAACTATTTCTGATGAGGTGATGTCGCCATGAATCAGGTTAAGAATTACAAAAGTGACTACCGGGTCAATGTTATCAACAACAGCACAATTATCAGCATCGAGATTACCTGCTGCGGTAAGCACATCGGAGAGATGCGCTTCAAAGACGGAGAAACAAAAAAATGCCCGCTTTGCGGTACAATCCACCTGATTAGAATTCAACACAACCACTTTCACATCCGCTCCTTGAAGGCAGGCGCAAATGAAGTTGAAACCCCTTATGAGCTTAGAAAAGAAAAAGCTTTATAGAGCCCGGGGGGAACCGGATGGAAATTTAAAAACACCTGCGTAAACACCCTGGATAACCAGTTCAGTCTCACTATTAAGAATGATCGGAGGATATACCGGGTTTGCGGCGCAAAGATAGATTTTGCCGCTTTTATCCTTAACAAATTTTTTTAAAGTATTTTCTTTACCATGAATCAGGGCACAGATAATCTGACCATTAAAATCAACGTGGGACTGACGGCGAATCAACACCAGGTCACCGTCACATATTCCCTCGCCCACCATCGAGTCACCTTGAACCTGGAGAGCAAAATCCACCTCTCCCGTCAAAATCTGAGGCAAGGGCAGGCAACCGATAACCATTTGAGTGGAAACCAGCGGTTCCCCGGCCTGAACAGTTCCCAAAACTGAAATGTTTTTTAGACTATAAAATTCTTGCTTAGCCCATTTGGTTAAGGTTTTATTTCTATTGCCCTTTTGATTGCCGGCGGGCAAGAAATATTCCACCGGTTTCTCTAAAGCTGCCGCCAGGCGAAAGAGATCCTCAATATTAATTTTCCTCTTTCCCTTTTCGTAATAATTAATGGCAGTGGCCGTAACACCAAGCCTGGCGCCCAATTCCGCCTGGGAAATGAATTTTTTTTCCCTGGCCTTTTTAATTCTGGCCCCAATTAAAGCATACATTTCAGTGCCCTTCCTGTGCTTCCAGTTTTACTCATTGATTTTTTTATAAATCAAACCCCTTTACCTCTAGCATCCAAAAATTAAAATTATACTACTATACAAAATTTTTATGCCAATTCCTCATCAATGCTTATGGGTTTCCAAAATAGTTTAATTAATGAAACCTTATACTTTCTACATCTCCAGGTTTTAAGTTAATCCGATATCTTCTGCCCTTAACCTTAATACCACCTCTCATTAAATAATTGCAGTGATTTTTCCATTAAAGCTTATAATCAGAATAAATATCTAAAATTTCCTGTTTGCTTCCATGTTTATTCTACTTTATAATTTGTTAATCCTTTTCATTTTTTTGGCAATTATAAATTTTTAGCAGCACAGCTCAATCAAAAAAACCCATCAAAAACTTGACATTTTTTTATTTCTTGATATAAGTAATATTGATTACTAATTAAGAATAATTATTGTTTAGGGGGCGAGTCCTTGAAGGAAGAGCATCTCATTGAAAGGCTGCGGATGAACGGATATAAAATAACACCCCAGCGTCAGGAAATCCTCAAGGCTATTCTTTCCTGTTCTGTGCCTCAGAGCGCCGAGGAAATTCACCAAAAAGTCACTGTAAAGCACCCGAACATTAGCCTGGACACGGTTTACCGTAACTTAAATGTTCTTTTGAGCATTGATCTGATTTGCAAATTTAACTACAAGGAGGGAAAAAGCAGCTATGAAATAAACAAAGGAAACAGTCACCATCATCATCTTGTCTGTTTAAAATGCGGCGCCGCGGAGCCTGTTGATTTCTGTCCGCTTAAATATTTTGATCAGAAAAAATTTTTGAAAGAAAAAGACTTTGAAATTAAGGAACACCGTTTCGAAATCTATGGATATTGCGCCGACTGCAAAAACAATTGACCTGCAAGTATGATAGGGGGTTTTGGTCCGTGTTCCGTTATTTTGTTGCGAAAAGGGAGCGTGAAAAGCCTCTGCAAAATCCTGCCGGGCCGGTACGCAGCACCTTCACCGGGTTTTGCGCTGCTGTCACCGCTCTGTTATTGATCGTGGCCTGTTTGTTTTTTTCCGGTTGCGCCGGACAAAAAGAGACACCGGCAAGCAATTCCCCGGACTTTCAGCCGGTCAAAGTTTTTTGTACAATCTACCCGCTCTATGATTTTGCCAAAAACATCGGCAAGGATAAAATAGATCTTTCCTGCCTGGTGCCGCCCGGCACGGAACCCCATGAGTGGGAACCTACACCCAGGGACCTGGCGTCAATTCAGGAAGCCAATCTTTTTGTGTATTGCGGGGCCGGCATGGAAAGCTGGGTTGATAAGGTGCTGAATGTGGTCGCCGGACCGGAGTTGAACATCGTGAACGCCAGCCGGGGTATCCAGTTGATATCCGGTCAGGGGGAAGAAGATGAAGCCGGCGTCAAACAACAGAACAGCGGCGATACTTCTGAAGACCAGGTTGCTCTCAATATCTCCGGAGACGTGCGGGAAGATCATTCAGCAGTAGACCCGCATATCTGGGTGGACCCCGTAAACGCTATGAAAATGGTTGAAAATATCGCTGCCGGCTTGGTCCAGGCCGACCCCGCCAACAAGCTTTTTTATGAAACCAATGCCCGGGAGTATTTGAACGAACTGGAAGCCCTCCATAACGATTACCGCAACGGGCTGGCCCGTACCACACACAGGGAATTTATAACCTCCCATGCAGCTTTCGGCTACCTGGCCAAGCGCTACGGCCTGGTCCAGGTGCCCATCAGGGGACTTTCCCCTGAAGTTGAACCGGCCCCGGCACGGATGGCTGAAATAATTAAGCTGATTAACGAAAAAAGGATCCGCTATATTTTCTTTGAAACACTGGTGAGCCCCAAAGTATCGCAAATCATTGCGGGTGAAGCCGGCGCCGGAACTCTGGTTCTAAACCCCCTGGGTAATCTCACAACGGACGAAATAGATGCCGGCAAGGATTACCTGACGGTGATGCGGGAGAACCTTGTAAATTTACAGAAAGCACTTGAGGTGGCGGAATCATGAACACTGTCAGGCCTGTTTTGGAAATAGAAAACGTCAGTTTCAGCTATGGCTGTCACCCTGTCCTGGAAGGGATTAGTCTGTCTGTGAAGCCCGGCGAATCCGTAGGGATAACCGGCCCTAACGGGGCCGGTAAAAGCACCTTGCTGAAACTTGTTGTGGGCCTTTTGATGCCTGCCAGCGGCAGCATCAAATTATTCGGCCGGCCCCTGAAAGATTTCAAAGAACACGGAAGGTTGAGTTATGTTTCCCAGAAGGCCGGTTTCATCAATAGCAGCTTTCCCTCCACTGTGGAAGAGGTCGTTCTGGCCGGGCGCATCTCCCGGCGGGGACTCTTTCGATATTTTAACAGGGAGGACCGTTCCATTGCCCGGAAGGCTCTGGGGGAGGTAGGCATGGCTGAGCACCTTCATAAACCCATCGGCTCCCTTTCGGGCGGGCAGCAGCAGCGCGTGTTCATTGCCCGGGCCCTGGCAGGGCACCCGGAACTGCTGCTCCTGGACGAACCAACGGCTGGTATGGACCCGGAAAATCAGGCCCGCTTTTATTCCCTTTTAAAAGCTCTGGTCATTCAAAAAGGGCTTACCCTGATGCTTGTTTCCCACGACCTTGAAGCCATATCGACAATAGTGGACCGCCAGGTATGTCTTGACCGGCACCTTTGCTCCTGCTGTCATAATTTGAGTGATTCTCCGCAGGGTGTGTCCTGCCGAAAAAGACTCTGGAGCGCTTGATTGACGGGAGGGAAAGCTCTTGGAAATATTTCATTATGGATATATGAACAGGGCAATTTTAATGGGTATTGTGGTTGGGATCACCTGCCCGGTGATCGGCCTGTTCATCGTGCTCAGGCGAATGTCCCTGATTGCCGACGCGCTATCCCACATCTCGCTGGCGGGAGTCGCCGCAGGCCTGTTGACCGGCGCCCACCCCGTGCTTTCCGCCTCCCTTTTTTCTGTTTGCGGCGCTTTCCTGATTGAAAAGCTGAGGGAGAATTACCGGACCTATTCCGAGCTTTCCATTGCCATTATCCTGTCTTCGGGGCTGGCCCTGGCAGCTGTTCTACTGAGCCTGGGTAAGGGCTTTAATACCAGCATCCTCAGCTATCTTTTCGGCAGCATCATCTTAATTGATGATAAGGATTTCCGTCTAATCGCCTGGATCGGTTTAGCCACCCTGGGCTTGATTGCGCTTTTTTTCAAAGAGCTTTATTTTATAACACTTGATGAGGATGCTGCAGCTTCCGCAGGTGTATCAGTCCGGGCCATAAGTATGGGTTTTACGGTACTGACGGCAATGGTCATCGCCATTTCCATGCGGGTGGTGGGAATTCTGCTGGTGTCTTCCCTGATGATCCTGCCGGTAGCCGGCGCCCTGCAGCTTGCCAGAAGCTTTAAGGAAGCTCTGTTCCTTTCCACGGGGTTAAGCCTGATTTCTGTTCTTATAGGGATTTTTGCCTCTTTTTATTTGAACCTCTCACCCGGCGGCACCATCATTCTGTTTTCTGTTTGGGTCCTGCTGCTAATCCTGGCAGGTAAAAAAGCCGCCGCCAGTCTGCAAAGGAGGAAAAGCGCTGATAAAACCCGGGTTCGGAACACGAGTGTTTAATTCAACAGCTATCTATAAACAATTAAACATAAAAAACATTAACCGTTGACACCTACTGGTATAATTGATACACTAGGGTTTAAGGCAACTAAAATTTTATCCATTGCTCTTATCCGGAGTGGCGGAGGGACTGGCCCAATGAAGCCCGGCAACCGTTGAGAAGAACGACTTCTCAAAATGGTGCTAATTCCAGCAGGAGATATTTTCTTCTGGCAGATAAGGGGAGAAGTTTAACTTTTCTGGCCTCTTCTGTTTGAAGAGGTTTTCAATTTGTTAAAAGCGGGAAGAGCAAAAACAAGGGAGGTATGGTTAAACAATGGCAATTGAAAGAACCTACGCCGAGATTAATGAAAAAATCAAATCCGGCAAGGCGGTAGTACTCACTGCCGAAGAGGTCCTCTCTCTGGTGGAGGAAAAGGGCGTCTCCGGGGCCGCCCGGCAGGTGGACGTGGTTACCACGGGAACGTTCAGCGCTATGTGCTCCTCCGGCGTCTTCCTGAACTTTGGACACCCCAAACCCCGCATCAGAATGCAAAAAGTGTGGCTTAACGGGATTCCGGCTTACAGCGGGATCGCCGCCGTGGACGCCTACCTCGGCGCTACCGAACTCCCCGAGGACGACCCCTGCAACAGCAATTACCCGGGCGAATTCCGTTACGGAGGCGGGCATGTTATCCATGACCTTGTGGCCCGCAAGCCGATCAAGCTGGAAGCAGTTTCCTACGGAACCGACTGCTACCCCCGCCGGGAGCTGGAAACCTGCATCACCCTGGACGACATCAACGAGGCCACACTCTTCAATCCGCGCAACGCTTACCAGAACTACAACTGTGCGGTAAACCTGAGCGACCGGACCATCTATACTTATCTGGGGATGTTGAAACCCGGCCTGGGCAACGCCCACTATTGCAGCGCCGGCCAATTGAGCCCGCTCCTGAACGACCCGTACTTTCTAACCATCGGAATCGGCACCAGGATTTTCCTGGGCGGCGGTACCGGCTACGTAGCCTGGAGCGGAACACAGCACTTCCCCGGCATCCAGGAGGACGGGCAGGGAAACAGCTACGGGCCGGCAGGAGGTACCCTTTCTCTGATTGGGGATTTAAAACAGATGAAGCCCAACTGGCTGGTTGGAGCAAGTATTCTGGGCTATGGAGCCACGCTGATGGTAGGAATCGGAATTCCCATTCCCATTCTCAACGAGGAGGTAATGCGCTGCGTCTCGGTAAGCGACAGCGACCTGTATGCTCCCGTGGTGGATTACAGTGAGGCCTACGGCCAACGCATTCCCGGCAACCTGGGCTACGTCAGCTACGCCCAGCTGAAATCCGGCAAGATCTCCGTCAACGGCAGGGAAGTGCCCACTGCTCCCCTGTCCAGCTACCCCAAGGCCAGGGAAATAGCCGGAATCCTCAAGCAGTGGATTGAAAAAGGGGAGTTCTGCCTGACCGAACCGGTGAAACTGCTCCCTTCCTGCAAGGACGGCATTACTGCCAGGACACTGGAAATAAAAGGCACCTAAGTTTGTAATAACTCCCGGGACTGGTGGAGATTTCTCCGGCGGGATGGTCCACCGTCCCGCCCGGACCAAAAAAAACAATTCTATCCAGCCTGATCATAGAATTTTCACCATTCCGCCGGCGCCGCTTCATTGGCATGATGTCTAAGTAGAAATATGTTTATTTAAAGAAAGGAACGGCTTTTAGTGTGTTCTCAACAACAACCGGCCGCCTTAGGGCAGTTAAGCCCGCATTGCAGGCAGAGGGTCAGAACAGAAAGGAAGTGAACGGCTTGGCGCCGAAAAGAATCGTCCTGCGCTTCGGCAAGGATATATCCGATAAACCCATAATATATTATCTGGTCAAGGACTACGATCTGGTGATCAACATTCTAAAGGCCAACGTCAATCCCAATAAAGAAGGAACGCTGGTTCTGGAGCTTAGCGGGGAAAACTACGACAAAGGAATCGAGTTTTTAATAAGCCAGGGTGTTACGGTGCAGCCCCTGGCCGAAGAAGTCTTCCGCAATGAGGAAAGATGCACCAGCTGCGGCGCCTGCACCGGTATCTGCCCCACCGGCGCCCTGCACCTGGAGAGGCCTTCAATGGAAGTTAAATTTGACAGCGATCACTGCATCGTCTGCCAGATTTGCGTCAAAGTCTGCCCACTTAAGGCCATGGAGGTCAGGTTTTAAATTGGAGTATCAGGACCGTTCCTACCGGCAAACATTCCGCCAGGATGATCTGGTTCATTTCCAGGTGATCGTAGGCCAGACCGACCTGGACATCGGGGTGCGCCGGGAGAGGTTTTCCCCGGAAATGGCCCGCTGGGTGGAAGAGCTGGTGCGCAGGCAAAGGGAGTTTCTGGAAAAGTATATCGAGGAGCACCCCGCCTTCCTCCATGCCCTCTCCCCCTGCGAGTTGAAGCCGGGCGCCCCGTCCATGGCGGTTGAGATGGCCGGCGCGGCCCGCCTGGCCGGGGTCGGCCCTATGGCTGCCGTGGCCGG
The DNA here is from genome assembly GCA_002305915.1 of Pelotomaculum sp. UBA1371. Taxonomy (GTDB): domain Bacteria; phylum Bacillota; class Desulfotomaculia; order Desulfotomaculales; family Pelotomaculaceae; genus DTU098. The sequence goes on from DBRJ01000027.1 coordinate 97,879, forward strand.
AGCATTTGCCCAGTATGTAGGCCGGGCCCTGTCCAGGCGGACAAAGGATGTCATTGTGGAGAACGGCGGAGACATTTACCTGCGCAGCACCAGGCAGCGCCGGGTTGGAATTTTTGCGGGCAAATCCCCCCTCTCCAACCGCCTGGCCCTGGAAATCAGGCCGGAGCACACCCCGCTGGCAATCTGCACCTCATCGGGTACCGTGGGTCCGTCCCTCAGCTTCGGCAGGGCGGACGCAGCGGTGGTCCTCTCCCCTTCCGCCCCCCTGGCTGATGCGGTGGCCACCGCAGCCGGCAACATGGTCCAGGAGCGGGAAGAGGTTCAAAAAGCAGCGGAGTTCGCCCTTTCCATAAAGGGTATAACGGGGGCGGTTATTATCAAGGCCGACCGTCTCGCCGCGTGCGGAGAGCTCAAGCTGGTGCCCCTGGTAACTTAATTAATGACAGTGAACCGGGCCGGGGTCTGCCCCTCTTTGGCCCGGTTTTTATTTTTTTAAACAGATTGACTCCGGGAGTGCTTCGTCCCCTGCTGAAACTTCCCGCAGGCCTGGCGGTGCGGGGCAATTCCCTCTGTAACCTGCTTCAGGCCTTCCCTGCCCACCTCTTTGAGCACATCCACCGCCTTCAGTTCCGCCGGAACCCTCCTGGCCAGGCCGGCATACCGGGGGAGCATGGCGGCACAGCCCGGCCTGACCTCGTCCCTGCCCACAATCCTGATTAAAAACTTGCAATCCGAACAGGTATGGGCCACCTTGTCCCGCATTTCCGGCAGCATCAGCCGGTGCCCCTCGTAGAGGAAATTCTTCCGGTAATAGTCACGGATGTTAGCCATGCCCATTCTCTCCCTTCCGGTCCCGGAACACCCCTGCCGGGGTAAGGGAAACCGCCCTCAGGATGCTCTGCTCACCGAACCGGTCTTTAATCCAGTCGCAGGCGGCGTGCAGGCGGCGGGTCCTTTCCTTCTCCCCGAACAAATCCATTTGTTCCGGGGCATTTTTAACCAGCCCCCCCAGGGACACACCGATCATCCTGACCGGTTTCCAGGAAGGCCAGTGCCGGTGCAGCAATTCCACAGCCACACGGTACACGTCAACGGCACAGGCGGTGGGCTGAGGCAGGGTGCGGGCGCGGGAAATCCATAAAAATTCTACATCCTTCAGGGTGAGGTTCACCGTCCTGCCGGAGTAGCCGCCCAAACGCACCCGCCGGCAGACGATTTCACACAACTCCAGAATAACCACTTCTATAACATCGTAGCCATAATAATCCCTGGACAGTGTAATCTGATGCCCGATTGATTTTACCCGTTCCAGGGAGCGGGGGTCAACGGGACTGTAATCGAGACCGTTTGCCGACAGGTGCAGGACGTGCCCCACCAGGCCGAACCTCTTCTGCAGCACCGGCAGGGGGTAGGCAGCAAGGTCTCCGATGGTCCGGATGTTTAAGTCCCGCAGCCTCTTCTCCAGGCGACTGCCCACTCCAAAGAGCTCCCGGACCGGCAGCGGCCACATTTTGGCCGGCACATCCGGCAGATCCAGAACGGTAAGACCATCGGGCTTCTGCATGCCGGCCGCCATTTTGGCCAGGAGCTTGTTCGGACCCACGCCGACACTGCACAACACGCCCACCTCATCTTTAATCCGGTTTTTCAACTGCAAAGCGATTTCCGGAGAGGAACCGAAAAGGTTGCCGCAGCCGGACACATCCAAAAAGGCCTCATCAATGGAAAAAGGCTCCACCAGCGGGCTGAAGTCCTTCATAATCCGGACAATCCGGGTAGAGAAATCAACGTAATGGCTGTAGGCAGGCTTGAGAAAGATGCCTTCAGGGCAAAGGTCCCTGGCCTCCCCCACAGCCATGCCCGTTTTGATTCCCCAGGCCTTTGCTTCATAGGATGCCGCCAGGACAATGCCGTGGCGCTTGGCCGGGTCACCCCCCACGATGACCGGCTTTCCTTTAAGCCGGGGATCCATGGCCTGGTGCACACTGGCATAAAAGGCATTCATATCAGCCAGCAGGATCGGGCAGCGCACAAGCATCACCCCAAACATTTGTTTGGCAATATTATAGCCCGAACGCATGTTTGCGGTAAAGTGGTATATAAAGGTAAGGAGGGCATTTTCTGTCAAGGATACCCTCCCGCCGTTTCCCGGCTCAGCCTTTCAGGCCGATGTCCTGGACGGCCTGGTTACCTGGAAAAAGCCGGGGAGCAGTACGGCGTCAAGTTTACGGGCGGTGCAAATCTTTCTGGGAATCAGGCCGCCACCCGGCTTTACCGTGAAGAACTGCTCCGGAAAGCCCCCGGGACTTAAAAACCCGTGCTTGATAACTTCACCGGGAAATAAATAATTTTAAAAAAAGAACAGGCAGCCTGCCGTTGGCATAAAGCCAGACAGACCGCCCGGAGAAAGGTTGCGGATAAAAATATGTTTTGTCCATTGAGTTCTACATTCGATACTTGCTAAATTTACCGATGAGCCTGGGCAATAAAAATATTGTTTCGCCGGTAATTGCAGTTAATGTGTTAGTTGGGGAGATGAAGTACGGGCAAGTAAACTTACCCTTTAAACTCTTAAATGTCCTGGTTTTATTTGACCATTGATTCTACTTTTAATTCCTCCGGCATTAACTCGACTGCCTATCTTAAGGCTGTCCATGGCCCTGCAAAGCCGCCGAAAACAGGCATGGTGCCCTACCCCACAGTGATTACCTTGCCGGGTCCGGTCAAACGGCTGTTGATCTCATACATATTTGAAACCACACCCACTGCCACTTTCTCTTTGACCTTGTAGTAATCCAGGCAGGTTCCACAAACCAGTATTTCTGTACCGGCTGACAACTTTTTCAGCTGTCCGATAACCGGTGAATCCTCCAAAGCTAAAAAAACACCTGTATTTAAAAGACACAGGGCCCGGGGAGGTTTTTGTTCCGCCAGGGTCACCATCAGGCTCTTCATCAGCACTTCACCCAGGTCGGGTGAGCCCTGCCCCAGGGTGTTGGTAGTAATAAAATAAACAATACCGTCGGGAGCCTCACAGTCACAGGATCCATTTGCGGTTTCAGCAGCCGTAGGCCGGGTTTCACCCGCCGCCCGGGCAATGGAGAGATGATAGCAGCCTTCCTTCTCCTCCACTTCAACGCTACACTCCGCATTTTTTACAAAGCGGGAGACATTCTCCCTGGCTGCGGCATTGTCCACAATGATCAACATTTCCTGCTGAAGGCCTTCTTCCAGGGCTTTTTTTGTTTCTAAAACCGGCCCGGGACAGGCCATCCCGCGGCAGTCTATTACGTTCTTACTCATCCGTATCCTTCCTTCCGGGTTGATAAAATAAATAATTTATATATATATTACAGAAATATAAAGAACCTTCATAGATGAAATATAATTATTTTATTAACCACAGGCCTGTCATATGGAATTCTTATAACCCTGATATAATGTCTTCTAATTCTGAAGCGTTAAACGTGTATGAGTCCCCGCAGAAATGGCAGCGCACCTCCGCCTCGCCCCGCTCCTCCAGAATATTTTTTATCTCCGCTTCCCCCATGGCCGCCAAAATATCTTTGATTCTGTCCCGGGAACAGGTGCATTTGAAATACACAGGGTTCTTTTCAAGATACTGGACCTCCAGGCCCCCCACAGCCCTACTTACAATTTCTTCCGGCGTCAGTCCCTGGTTTACAAGGGTACTGACCGGAGGCAGCTGGTTCAGACTCTGCTCCAGGCGGGTTAAAACATCCTCTCCCGCATCCGGGAACAGCTGGAGGATTAAACCTCCGGAAGCCGCCACAAAGCCCTCGGGGGCGACCAGCACACCCAGGGCGACAGCTGAGGGAGTCTGTTCCGAGGTCAAAAGGTACTGCGCTACGTCCTCGCCGATTTCACCGGATACAAGTTCCACGCTTCCGGTGAAGGGCTCCTTCAAGCCCATGTCCTTCGTCACGTAAAGAATACCCTTGCCCACCGCTGTTCCCACAGGCAACTTTCCTTTCACCTCCGGCGTCAGGTCAACGTGGGGTTCCTGAACGTAACCCTTAACCTCTCCTTTTGCAGTGGCTGTAACAACAATCGCCCCCAGCGGCCCGTCTCCGAACACTCTCAAGGTCAGAAGGTCATCACCCTTTAAATTGGCGCCCAAAAGCAGCCCTGCTGTCAGAGACCTTCCCAAAGCGGCGCTGGCCACAGGCCAGGTATCATGCCTGCGCCTGGCCTCTTCGGCAAGGTCCGTCGTAACAGCAGCAAAAACCCGGAATTGACCGCCCGCACCAACTCCCCGTACAAGATAATCGCTCATGTCCTACTCCTTTAATTTGAATTAAGTATTATACCTGACACCTTCAATTCCGTGTAACCGTTCTTCTTTTAGATGATACTTACCTGCCACCTGGATCGCCATATCTTACAAAAGCACCGGCAGAAAACAAAAACTACCCAATTATATTATTCTTCATTCCGGGGGCTAGACCTTATTATACCCGGCATCCTTTACCGTAAAGCTTTTCTGCGGCAAAACAGCACGCTTTTATTTACTCCTTGTACATACGTCCATCCCATTTCAGAGAAAATAAGATCAAAATACTCTAAGGAGGTACATCCGTGGAAAACACCAATGAAATGCCAAACAAGCTTGATGATAGATTTCAGCACAGTGCACCGGCACGGGACATGCTGGAAAAAGGAGCTATTCTCCAGAGGGACGGGACCTACGCAATTGCCCCCCACATTCCCGGTGGAATTATTACCGATCCGGAACTTCTCGTCAGAATAGCCAACGTCGCCAAAAAATACAACTGTCCCGCCATCAAGGTAACCTCTTCCCAGCGCATCGCCATTGTAGGTCTTAAAGAGGAGGATATTGACGCTGCCTGGAAGGACCTGGATATGATACCCGGCGCAGCCATCGGCCTCTGCGTTCGCAGCGTCAAATTCTGCCCCGGCACTACCTTCTGCAAACGGGGACAGCAGGATTCCGTGGGTCTGGGAACGGAGATTGACAGGCGTTACCACGGCATGACCCTGCCCTCCAAGTTCAAAATAAGCGTCAGCGGCTGCCCCAACAAGTGTATGGACGCGATGATGATTGACTTCGGCATCATGGGAACACCAAAAGGGTTCACTGTTTATGTAGGGGGAAACGGCGGGCTGAACCCCCGCTTCGGCGAAAAACTGGCCGAGCACCAAACCAGCGAACAGGTATTGCAAATTTTGGACCGCACCGTAAACTTCTACAAAAAAGAAGCCCGCACCAACGAGCGCCTGGGTAAATTTATCGACAGGCTTGGCTTTGACCGTTACCGCCAGGAAGTTTTAGATGAGACAACGGTCCACTGAAAACAGGATAAGTCCCAGGCCCCCCCTCGCCCCGGCGTGTTACTACCATGCTTTACGGAGAGTAAAGCATGGGTACAGCAAGCGAAAGCAGCCAATGCTTTCGCTTTCCAAATATTAAAGGCTTGATCAGGAAAATCCTGCAAAGAACACGTTTATTGTAAAGCTGATAAAACAATATGGATTCTCCTGGGCATAATAAGCCTATTTATTTGCAGATAAATAATTGGTTGGAGTTAATGGTTCAAAGAATTCAAGGCAGGTTTATTTTTTTATTCTGATACATAAGAGCATCAATATGATTCAGAAACTGGTCCTTGCTCATCCCCGAGTTGTAATCATATACATCATAACCCATGCTAAAACTGATCCTAAAGGGAAAATTGCTCGGTTTTGGATTTAAGGCATGCCCGCAGTGTCCTTGAAGATGGGGGATAAATCCTGTTTTCAAAATAACACCAGGCAAGTGAACCTCCTGGCCCCTTCCATCGTCCAACACATATAGATACAAATAAATCGTAAGGGAGAAGGGAAAACATGAAAAGATTTCTGCTTCTATTATTATTGTTATTTTTTCTCCTGGTAGCTCCGCACACAGGTTCTGCCCAGACACCCTTTGATGACATTCAGTCCAACCCGGCTGTAGCTGACATCGAAGCTGTATATGAAAAAGGTATAATGATTGGCACCGCAGCGGATAAGTTCAGCCCGGATGCCTTTGTTGACCGGGCACAGCTTGCTGTGTGTTTAGTCAGGACCTTTGATTTAAACTATGATTATCTCAAGCTAAAAAAAGCACCTGTCCCTTCTGATTTTTATGATGATGTGGAAGATAACCTGTGGTATAGTAAGGCCTCAATTATTGTAGACCGTTGGAACATCTTTAATATTGCTGATAGAAATTTTAACCCCCTGCAAAGGGTTACAAGGGCAGAAGTAGCCAGCGCCATAGCTAATTCCTTCGCTGCAAAAAAGTTATCAGTGATCACCACATTAATGTGGCCCAATTATTCGGATATTGCTGATTTGACCCGGGAACAACAGTCGGCCATCAGCTTTGTCTTCAACGCCGACATAATGAGGTACCCTGGCAACGAATTCCGCCCTGACGAGAAAATAACCCGGGCAGAGCTGGCAACCATATTGAATCAAACTCTAAAAACCATTGCTGTGGCAACACCTGCCCAGGATGCAGAATAGGATAATTGGGTCCGCCCCTGCAGCATAATTGTTAAAGCAGACTGGTGTAATAAGAAGGTCTTTAAAATTTAAGGAATGTTAATAAGGAATGTTATTAGGGAGGTAAGAAATTTGTTGAGAAAATTTGCGCTTATAATTGTTTGCCTGGGACTGGTCGTTGCTGCTGTGGGATGCAATGGTGAAAACCAAACAGAGCCTGATAAAACCGGGGAGCAAAAAACCGCTGAAATAATGAATGAATTTCAGTCCCTAACCGAGAGTGATACTCAAAAGGATACCATTGTTGAAGAAGTTGCCGCTTTTATAGAAAACAACATTAAGCATGTCTCCCGGGAAGATGCTTCAAAGATGGTGAATGAGTTTGAAAAATTACAAAAGGAATACCTCCCCCAGTTGGAAAACTTGTTTTTTGACGATGACATCCAAGCTGGAGTAAATAATGAATATAAATCCATTACTGAACAATCCGCTATCAAAGATCCCGCACTTAAAGAGTTAATAACCAAAACCAACAACAGCGGCTACAGGGTGGAAACTGCTGAAGGAACGTACTTCCCCATCATTGATTACGAATTTTATAAAAAATACCGCGACCACGTTACCGCTGATCTACAGGATTATATCGACATTATGGCCGTTGAATCCAACACTGTTCCGGCAAAAGACGCAGCTCTTGTTATTAGCTGGGACGAAATAGTAAAAAGAGCTTTAAACCAGGAGAGGTTTATTAATACCCACAGCGGGTCCGAAAAAATTGATGAAATAAAACAGCTATATCAAAAATACATTACATTTATCCTGTATGGCTGTAACAACACTCCCCTTTTCAGCTATGATACCAAAACATTTAACCCTCAGGCCAGAGAGGCTTATTTGAATGCAGTGGCCAACAACGGCAGCAGTGAGCTTATAAAGGATTTAGAAGAATATCTCAATGTGGTGATCAAAAATGATAACAAGCTAACCAGCCAGGTTGAAGAATACAGGGCCAGCCTTCGGAAAAAGTATATACCGGAACAAAATAGTTAAGTTCTAAGCAAAGAAATGACGCCAAACAGCCCAGAACCAAGAATCAAGACCAAACCGGCATAATGTTTTAAACCCGGGGGTAAAGTTAAAACCACTGGCATAAACCTCCGGGTTTTTGTTTTCGCATCCTCTATTATTGCATTCCTTTTATTTAAGCGAACTTGTTAGTTTCAGATCCAGATCAGGGATGCAACATAAAGAGGAAGACGGGCATAATAGCAGCGGGAATTAAATTGGCTACCTTAATATTGGTCAACTGCAACATGTTTAAAGCGATAGCCACAATGAGCAGGGAGCCCACGCAATTCATTTCATTAATCACGGGTGTCGTCAGGTATCCGGCAACCGCCCTGGCCGAAAGGGTCAGCAGGGATTCGTAGAGGAATACCGAAACAGCTGCCAGGGATACCCCGATACCCAGCGTAGACGCCATGACGACCATCACAATGCCGTCGATGAGCGCCTTGGCCAGAAGAGTTTCGTGATTACCGCTCAACCCGCTTTGCAGGGACCCCACGATGGCCATTGCCCCCACGCAGGTAAACAAGGTAGCATTGATGAAACCTTCAGCAAAGCTGCCCTGGGACGGTCCCGGATTAAGTAACCCTTGCAAAAAATCCCCCAGTCGGTTTAACCGTCGATCCAAATCCAGCCACCCCCCGAACAACCCGCCAAGGGCAATGGACAGCACTGCCACCAGAACCTGCTCCCCTACCAAAGCACCGTTGATACCCACATACAGCACACAGAGCCCCAGCCCCTGCATCAGAGTTTTATTGAGCCGCTCCGGTAACCCCCGGCGAAGGAAAGTTCCCGCTATACCGCCCAGCAGGATGGCCCCGGCATTGACCAAAACGCCAGTCAAGATCATGTTGTCTACCTCTTAGGCTTGTTTCTCTTATATCATATCTCCTAGTTTATCATCTCCGGCAGCATCGCGCACCAATTCTTTCGAAGTGGCCGGCGCCCCGTCTGCTATCTTTATAACCCACCTTTCCGCCAATCCAAAAGCAGCCCCCTTGCGGTAAATTTAATGGCACTTAAAACCAAAAAACCTGTTTACAAACCCAGGTAATGGTTATATAATATTTTCGTACTAACTGTATTATTTATGTTAGTACAATTAGTACTGAAAGGAGGGGTTCTATGTTTGAACTGGACCTGCGTAGCCGTGCGCCCGTATATGAACAGCTGGTGGAAAAAATCAAAGAGCTGATCATCAACAATGTGCTGAAACCAGATCAACAATTACCGGCCGTAAGGGTACTGGCAAGTGAGCTGACCATCAACCCCAACACCATCCAGAAGGCCTACCGGGAACTGGAACACCGGGGTTATATTTATTCCGTGCCCGGCAAAGGCAGTTTTGTCAAGCCTGCTGTTCCGGGTACCAACGATGCCAGGCTGCAGGCTCTGGAAAACGAGCTGGGGAAAATTATATCTGAAATGCTCTATCTGGGCGTACCCCCTCAGGAAATCATCACCATGCTCAAAAAGCTGCTAGCTAAAAAAGAAGGAGGTAAGCTGGATGATTGAAATAGAAAGGGTCAGCAAGCGTTTCCAGGAAACGGAAGCCCTGAAGGAAGTCAGCCTGTCGGTGCGCCGGGGCTCCATTTACGGCCTGGTCGGTTCCAACGGAGCCGGAAAAACGACCCTTTTAAAGATTCTGGCCGGTATTTACAAACCCGATTCAGGCGCGCTCACCATAGATTCTCAACCGGTGTTTGAAAACTTCCCCATCAAGGCACGCACTGTTTTTATTCCCGACGCGCCATATCACTTTCCCAATTTTACGATTAGAGACATGGCTCATTTCCATGCCCGTCTCTACCCCCGGTGGAACCAGGCCCGTTTCGAAAAACTGGGAGAAGTTTTTAATATGGAAACTAAACGGCGAATCAGAACCCTGTCCAAAGGGATGCAGCGCCAGGTTTCTTTCTGGCTCAATTTGTCCTCGGCGCCGGATGTACTGATCCTGGACGAGCCCCTGGACGGGCTAGATCCGGTGATGCGGAAGAAAGTAAAGAACCTCATTATTCAGGATGTGGCAGAAAGAAAAATGACCGTAATCATTTCTTCCCACAACCTGCGTGACCTGGAAGATATCTGCGATTACATAGGCATTTTACATCAGGGTGAAATGCTGCTCCAAAGGGATTTAGATGATTTGAAATCGGACGTGCACAAAATTCAAATTGCCTTCAGCGGCGATTCGCCCCCGGCCCTGCTGCAGGATCTGCAGGTACTTTATCAGGAAAAAAGAGGCAGTGTGCTGATTCTCATCGCCCGCGGCCCATTTAAAGAAATAATCAGCCGCATGGAGTCTTATCACCCGGCAATTCTGGACATTCTGCCGCTCACCCTGGAGGAAATATTCATCTACGAAATGGGGGATAGAGGCTATGAAATTAAAAACGTCCTTTATTAATAGGGGCATTTTGCTCAATGATTTAAAAAGGTTTTCCTGGATCGGCGCCGGCTACCTCCTGGCCCTGCTTGCAATTGTTCCACTAAAAATTTTCATGCTGTACAGCAGGACGCAAGATCTCCGGACAAATGACACAACTGCATATTTACGCATATTCCAGTTTGATTACTACTCCCCAATTCAGATCCTGGTATTGATCGTAGTTCCCGTGCTGACCGGATTGCTCTTGTTCCGCTATCTACAGGACAGCCGTGCGGCAGATATGGCCCACGCTTTACCCGTAAGGCGGGAAGCCCTCTATAACACCCATGTCGTTACAGGCATAATCTTTCTGTTTGTACCGCTTATCCTTACCGCCCTGGTTTCCTGGGCGCTGGTGTCCGGACTGGGAATTGAAGATGTAAAGGGCATAAATATTCTAACCTGGTTAGCCAATTGCCTGCTGTTTAACCTGTTGTTCTTTATCTGCAGCGTGGCTGTTGGTATGGTTACCGGCATGACTACCATGCAGGGTGTTTTAAGCTATATTCTGCTGTTCCTGCCCAGCGGGCTGTCCGTACTTTTGCTGCATAACCTGAACCAGTATGTTTACGGTTTCGCTTATGATTACTATCTTTCATCCAAAATAGAATACCTTTCTCCTTTGACCAGGCTTACCGATATCTCCAGAAATCCTTTTCAACCCGGAGAAATGGCCGTTTACCTGGGCATCAGTATCCTGTTGTATTTTGTCGGCAGAAGTCTTTACCTGCGGCGTCATACCGAAACAGCCGGCAGCGCCATTACTTTCCAGGTGCTGCGCCCTGTCTTCAAGTACTCGGTAACCTTTTGCTTTATGCTGCTGCTGGGAAGTTATTTCAACGCGGTTCAAGACAGTAGAGCCTGGACCTATTTTGGTTATTTGATTGGTTCTCTCCTGGCCTATTTCCTGATTGAAATACTCTTAAACAAATCCCTGCATGTATTTCAGGGACGCCAGTTCAGGAATTACGGCATTTACGCCCTGGCCATGGTCGTTCTGTTGGGCTTGTTACATTTCGACTGGACCGGTTATGAAAAAAGGCTGCCCGGGATTAGTGAAATAAAAAGCATCTACATGGACAGCTCATTCTACCCTTTAACCTACCAGCCTGCCAGTGACCCGGCTGCCCAGGCTGTTGACTATATGTACACACCGGTCAAGGCCATCTATACAGATCAAGAAAACATAGCCCGTATTCATGCGCTGCACCGGCAAATAATCGCCAACGGCCCGGATCATAAAAAACCCTCCCTGTCTCAAAGGAGGAACACAGAGCGCATCTGCCTGGCCTATGAACTGGCCGGCGGCAAGCGTATGTACCGGCAGTATGATATTTACATCCCGGATTATACCGGCAGTTTGAAACCGATCTACGAATCACGGGAATATAAAGAAATGCATAATCAAATATTCAGAGTCAATCCGGCTGAAGTCGACTTTATCGATATTATCGGTTACGAGTCAGACAAGCACTTGCGCCTGGTCGATCCGGTGTTAATTGCCCAGGCCATCGAGCATCTGAAGACCGACATCTATGCTGATACCTACGAAGAAATAGTTAATATAAACAGCAAGCCACCCTGGGCTAGTATCAATCTCCAACTTACAAACATTCAGACCCGCTCTTACAGCCAGGAGTGGAAAAAAACATACACCAATTTCGAACAGTGGCTCAAAGATACCGGAAAATATGAACAGGTCCGGCTGCTCCCGGGCACGGACATTACTTGCGCGTTTATAGACAGGGTTTCCGTCAGGGACGACAAAGACCTCCACGGACCGTATGCGAAAGCGCGGCGCCTGGATCTTACGGAATTGGAAGAAAGACCTGGTATCTTAAAAATCACCGACCCGGAACAACTGGAGTGGTGTCTTAGACAGTATTATAGAAACGACGAACAGGCGGCCTATGAAATATTCTTTGTTCGAAATAACGGAGATGTAATCTCCGGCTTCCTGGGAGAAGCCGGCGCCCCCGCTTTCATTCAAGAACACTTTGCCGGATAGAAGCACAGGCGGGACAGGGTACAAGGTATCCTGTCCCGTTCCATAATAATTAATCGCTACTTTGAGTTTTCTAATGAAATAAGTATCACCGCAGAAGGGTATTTTTTCCAAATAACCTTCTGCGGTCTTTTTTTAAACATTCAATCATTATTAAAACTATTAACACAAGCTCCAATAGGTTTTTACTAATTGCACCTATTTGCGGACCCGGCGGAAACCCCATAATCGATAAGGTCCCGCCCACTTATAAGTTTTCAGGTCTAAATGCGACAGTTGAGAACCGTCCCCCTGTCGCATTTGACCAAACTGCCCGTCTGAAGGTGTCACCAATACCGTCCCCCTGTCACCCAATACCATTCTTGGAATTGGTCAGAAAAAAACCCCTCTTTAGGGGTTTTCATTTACGTGAACTATCTTCCCGGTCACAACAGGATTCCGGCGTAATGCCATGGGAACCAAAACTTGTTTTCCTTATGCTCCCGGGTGACTCCACATGAGTTTGGCCGGATTGTTTTGAGACTCCTGTTTCTGATTCATTTATTTTTTTCATACTGCAGCAAGATAGTCGCAACCTGGGCCCTGGTCGCCATGCCCCCGGGCTCCAAGCTGCCGTCTCCCTTGCCGGTAATAAGCTTTTTGGCCACTGCCCATTCTACGGCATCCTTGGCCCAGGGAGACACCTTCCTTCCGTCGGTGAAAGAGGTCAAGTCACTTGAGGCTGAAACCTCTTGACCGCGGCTCCTGGCATAGTTATACATGATAACGGCCAGCTGCTCCCGGGTAACGGGATCTTGAGGGCCAAACAGCCCTGAGCCATAACCACTGACAATGCCTTTTTCAGAAGCCCAGGCAACTGCATCAGCGTACCACATTTCACCGGATACATCAGCAAAAGTGATTTGCCCTCCCCCAGGCTTCCCTGCAAGCCGCCAAAGAACTGTTACCAGCATTGCCCGGGTCATGTTGTCATCGGGACTGAAGGTAGTACTGCTGGTACCGGCAAAAAGTCCGTTTTGTACGGTAAAGGCCACACTTTCATAAAACCAATCTTTTTCGGAGACGTCCGTGAACGGGTTAATCCAGACATCCTTGCCCTGTGCCTGGTACCCAACCACGTAATAGGATAGGTGGGTCAGGGTACAGCTTACGGTTCCGCCGTACGGGTCATAGGTGCAGGAGATGCTGGTCAGGTTGCCGTCATCGTCCAGGTACCAGATAGAGACGCCCTCTGCAGTTTCCCCTTCCTTCAAAGTATAGGGCAGGGTAAGAGTAAGGCTGCCCCCGTTAAAATCGGAGATGTTCCGTCCGCCGCTTAAGACAGAGACTTCATAGACCGTACCTGTCCCCGCTGCCTGCCGCTGAGCGGGGGTCAGGCCTGCTGGGTCCACGGTACTAATGGAAACGGAAATATCGTTTCCTTCTGCCTGCCGGGCGATGGAAGCCAGTGCATCCGGACCGATATTTATAGTCCCGGCCGGCAGTTTAAATTCCGAGCCTTTTCCACTCTCTGCCAGGGCTTCGAAGACAGAGGCCGGAACTGTAACACTAGCAGCATTGGGTAAGCTGTCCAAATCGAAGGTTACTGTGCTGCCGCTGTTCTCAAGAATCTTACCAAGGGTAGCCTCGTCGATGTTAAGCTCAACATTGTTGCCGTTTTCATCGTAGGGAACAGATATGTCGCCCACGCTGAGTTTTGGAGCGGATGTTTTGCTTCCTCTGGCGGATGATCCGCCGCCTCCGCTGCCAATGCGGGACAGGGTAACTGACACATCATTGCTGATGGAAACAGCAGCGATACTTCCGCCCCTCTGGTTATAGCCTGCGGCGGTCACACTATAGGTAACCTCACTCCCTCTCGGTACAACGCATCCCGTCAGGCCGTCGCTGTTGGTAATGTGGGTGTGATTATTTACAGTGACCGACGCATCGGAAACAGCCGCGCCGCTCCTACCGGTTACCTTAAAAAGCAGGTAACTCAAGTCATTGCCTGCCCCGTCCTGAAGGCTGCCGGAATCTACACCGTTGTATCCTTTCCCAATATGTTCGCCGCCATCATTACCGATAGCCGTTATTGCGGGGTCGTTGGTTACGGTGACATTCCCTCCGCTGCCGCCAATGTGTTCGGGGGTATAAGCGCCACCGCCCCCGATGCCGGCACCTCCTCCTCCCGTGTTCCTTGTGCCGTCGTACTTGAACCCGACGGTACCGCCGGTAGCTGTAACTGTACCACCGTTGAGGGTGATATCTCCCCCGTGGGCACTCCGGCCTCCGCCTATGCCTGCAGCATAGTAACCAGCAATGGCTGTGACCGTGCCGCCACTGATGGTGATTTCCCCGCCTGGGCCGCCGGGTAGTATACTTTGGCTGGTGCCGCCACCACCGATGCCTGCACCGCCACCCCCTCGAATAACGTATACACCTTCACCTAAAAAGGCAACAGTAACTCCGCCGCCGACAGCCTGGACAGTACCGCCGGTAATGGTGATCTCTCCTCCATCGGCACGACGGCCGCCACCGATCCCTGCACCATATGGGCCGCCGGTTGCAATGATGTCACCGCTGTAAATGGTGATCCTGCCGCCGCTGCCGCAGATAAGATCGCTTTGATTGTCGCCGCCACCTCCTATCCCAGCACCGTGAAAACCTCCTGTAGCAACGACTTTGCCACCACTGATAGTAATATCTCCTCCGCTGAGGTCCACCATACTATCTCCACCACTGGCACCACCGCCGCCAATGCCTGCAGCCGTCGATCCTCCGGTAACGGAGATCTCTCCGCCGGAAATATGGATGGTTCCTCCGTTGTTACCGTAACCCCCGCCAATGCCCGCACCCCAAAATGCACCGACAGCGGTGACGTTGCCGTTGGTAATAATAATTGTGCCCCCGTTTCCACCGCTGCCTGTACTTTCATAACCTATGCCGCCGCCTCCAATGCCGGCACCACCACGGTTTCCCCCGACAGCTTCAACTGTTCCACCGTTGATGGTGATGGTCCCGCCATCTCCACCTTCACCGCCTCCGATGCCTGCACCAGAATATCCACCCTGGGCGTTAATAATTCCTCCCTCGATGGTAATGGTCCCGCCATTTTCTCCTTTTCCCCCTCCAATGGCTGCGCAATAATCTCCACCGGTTGCTGTCAGCGTTCCCTGGCCGTCGATCACCAACTCACTGTCTGCCGCCATTTGCAAAGCCGCGAAACCGTTGGTTTCCGGCACATCAGAACCGTCATCGCTGCGAAGGATGTTATTAGTACCCTTCTCCAGGATAAGATTGACCCGGGCATTGGATTTAATTGCAAATGGGCTGGCAGTTGTTGTATTGATATTGATGCCGCAAAGGGTAATATTAGTATCCACATTTTCTTCCACTGTAATAGTGTAAACCGTTTCCCTTACTGAATCCCTTTGCGTGATGATATAGCCGTCCGGGCCAAAACCCATATACATTCCACCTACCGAAATGCCGTCTTTATCAATGACAATATTTCCATCATCGACATAGACCGCGGTGCAAACACTATCACCTCCGGCACCTGCTTGTACTGCCGGTGTCATCACCGGCAGAAAAGTGAAGATCATCGTCAATAAAACCAACCAGGATAAAAATTTGCTTTTTGCCATCATAACATCTCCCCTCCAGATTCCATTTGATCTCCTCATCTTAATTTGGGCAGCATCTAATAGTCTGCTTTTTTCGGAAGAGGTTCTTGGCCAAAAAACCTGTAATATGAACACCCCCTTTTCATTTTTTGTTGTATATTCGTTTTGTGCTAAAAAAATCCTTTTCACCAGGGAGCGCGACGTCTGCAGGGAGAGGCTCCAGGAGTTCAACCAACGGAACGAGATATTACGTGGAGGAGCGGCGGCAAAAGTATTGGAAATAGCGGCCAAGTACCCGTCTTTCAGTTGGTTTCGAGGCTACACGAGGAAAAAGCCTTCCCGGAGCGGAGACACCTCTGCTGCCGGAAGTTGCTGTCGTTTGATTGCCGGGCCACCGCGCCCGGCCTTTCTTTCGCGTTTTTAGGGAACAAATTTCAAGCACGACGTTCCCAAGACAATCGTTCTATGCTGGCGGTTATCCTCTTTGATTAAAAGAAGGGTATTTACCCTTAAAATGTAGCAGCTATTGTCAGTTTTCTCTTTTTAAAAACCTTAGCATCTTTCCCATTTTTTCCTGTTTTTCCTTTATCTCAGCTATCTCAGCGGTTATTTCACCATGCTCCAGTAAATCAACAGCCTTGTCGGGAAAGTGCCTGTTCTTAATGAATTGCTGGGCGAAATACACAAGCCAGCGAAGTACATAATCAGACACCCTTACTTTGCGCGATATTCTCAGTTCATCACGCAAACTAGATACTACTTGTAAGGTTTCCTCCGCGCTTAATTCCTGTACCCGGATGGGCTGGAAGCGCCGGGCCAGGGCCGGGTCCGGCTCGATAAAGCGGTAGTACTCGTCTTCCGTGGTAGCCGCTATACAAGCTATGTCCCCCCGTGCAAGCGGCGGCTTCAGCATGCTGGCAATGTCTGTCGTGCCGGGTAAACCACCGGAGCCTATTATTGTATGTACTTCATCAAAGAACAGTATTACATCTGGCTGACTGGCCTCGGCAAGCATTTCCTTTATTACTTTTTCCAACCCGCCGTCCTCCGCCGCCATAGCCACAAGCACCGAAGGCTGCAGCTCATAAACAAACACATTACGCAATTCCTTGGGCACTTTGCCCAATACAATCTTATTCGCCAGCCCCTCGATTATGGCCGTTTTCCCTGAACCGGCAGGGCCAACCAGGATCGGGTTCCTTTTAGTACGGCGGCAAAGTGTCTCGATTATGAGCTGGATTTCTTCCTCCCTGCCGACCAGTCTCCGCAGTTTACCTTTACATGCCTCCATGGTCAGGTTCCTGCCGTATCTATCCAGGATTTTGTATGATTTATTTCTACTGTAGTACTGTTTTTTAATGTTCTTTTAAAATTTTCATCGATTATATCGAAGATATCATCAAATCTTTTTTTCATTTCTTTCTCGTTGAATTCTTGAAGCGGACGGTATTCGGTTTTCTGACAGGCATCCTCTTCAAGTTCACTGCCAATTTTTATATCTGTATCATTATCAATCCAATAACCTGCCTCTGCCAGGACTATTATCGCCAGGTCCCTTTCCGTAACCTCTATTCTCCTGCGGATGTAAGCAATAAAGCCGGCTTTCCTTACAAGCTCCTCCTGGGACATTGGAGCCCCGGCATCTTTTTCATCAAGCTTCTTATATAACGAATGCTTTAATGATGTGATATCAATCCCTTCGACCATTTCTTCCAGCATTCTGCCATGGAGTTCTACAAGTCCCAGCAGCCAGTGATTCAAGCCAATATAATTCACTTTATGTCTATATTTCAGAAAAATAAACCTGGTTATTTTTATAACACGTTCTGCGCCTGTTGAAGGGTCGAAGGTGGCTTTATCATCCCTTTTCAAACTGGTGGTATTCACGACCGGATCACTCCCATGGGATAAAAGCTCTGAATTGCCTTACCAAATAAATATATCAAATGTATAAAAAAGATTTCTTTCAAAGACTTCGGGCCAAAAAGTTAAAAAAATAAAGAAATCACCGTATGTGTTTCTTTGTAAGCAAAAACTCACTAAATATTGTTCAGGCACCGGTATCAGCAAGCCTGAAAGTACTTTTAACAAGTCGAAATCTTTCCTGATGCACTTTTTAATCTGGAAGATTACTGCTGCGTCCTTAAATCCTCTAAAACAATTATTCCTAAATTTTACATTCTACATGGTTTTACTTTTTCCTTCTTGAATATATAAATTCTTCTTTGTTTCCTCTATAGATCATAGTTAGCTCAGTATAAGCTACTGATGTAAAATCAAAATACTTTGAGTTTCCATTATCCAGGTGGGAAGGTCAAAAGCGCTGTATTATTTGAGACGGGAACTGAAGGAGGAGCTATAACAACAGAAAATCTCTGATATTCCCAGAGACTCTCTGACACACTCTATATTCACTAAGACTCCCCGATACTTTCTGGAAATTAGCTGCAGAGAATCCCCACAATCAAAAAAAGTCCGAAAAGCGTATTCGTCTGGGCCACGCTTTTCATAGCGGGCATCATTTCCACCGGCAGTTTTTTGCCACGAAAGCCCCTTATCGCCTCAACAGCCTTGGGAACGCTGGCAAAGACAATGAGCAGCCAGGGTGAAACCATCATCGACAAAACTAAAAAAAGAATCCACGCATAAGAAAAAATAAACATTCCCGAGAGGAACTTTACCGCCCTGTCCCTGCCTAGAACAATGGCCAGGGTGCGGCGCCCGTGCTCCTTATCCCCTTCCAGATCCCGGATGTTATTCGACATTAAGATGGCACCGATCAAAATACCTGTGGGTATCGATAAAAGAATAGTTTTATGCTGGACCATACCGGTTTGGACAAAAAAGGACAGGGAGATAATTACTGGCCCCATAAAAAAACCTGCCAGAAATTCCCCATAAGTCGTAGCAGAAATCGGAAAAGGCCCGCCGGAATACAGGTAACCCGTCAGCATGCAGGCAACTCCAACCAGCGCAACCAGCCAACTGCTCTTGAAACATATAAACACACCCAATAAAATCGCTATTATTAAGAGAATGACGCCTGAATAAAAGACTGTCTTCTCTCCCACACCATCTCTAACTATTGTGCCGCCGATACCCACCGACTCTTTAGTATCCAGCCCGCGCCTGAAATCATAATACTCGTTAAAAACATTGGTGGCTCCCTGAATAAGAATACATGCGGTGAGCATGGCTATGAAGAGGGAAAGATCTATACGGCCGGCTTCTGACAGCGCCAGGGATGTGCCAATCAAAACCGGAATAAAAGAAGCCGTGAGGGTATGCGGGCGCATCAGGCGCCACCAGACCTGCGATCTATCCCCACCCTTAGAGGGAGTTTTTGCCAGCCCTTTGTCCTTCCTGAAAGTTTTCAGCATAAGCTTTATCACCTCTTGATTCATAAAACCCGTTGTCACTTCTTTAGTCTTAAATTCATTTTTCCAGATGTATAATCAAATTATTTTCAGGGTAAATATATTACCAAATTATGATCCAAAAGAGGAGTTGGCTTTGGCTTTATTGCCTTAGCTGTATTAACATTTTGCGTCAGGGTATTTAAGCGCCGCCATATTTGTATCTGAATCAGAAATTGAAACTATGAGCGGGATTCAAAGTGTAGTGCAGTCCTCATTACAATATGTAAACACCCCGTTGACTGAAATCAGTATAATCCTGGGGCTAATTGGTCTGTCTTATTTAATCTGGTCAGAAATGGAGCAAAGGCTGCAGAAGAAAGCATAACCCTATTTCACGGAAACTATTAAGGCAGGAATAAATCATAAATGTCCGGGTTTCGGACTTTCCTCCACCCGGCCAGGATACTGCATGAGTTGCCGCTTAACAGGCTGAATCTCCCCGGGTTCCTAAATGCCGGAAGCATTGGCCAGAGCGTTTTTCAATTGTTTTATCAGGTTTTTACCAGGGGTTTCCCTCCACGAATTCAACAGGGAGCCCGCAAGCCGGGATACGTATTAAAACATACGGGCGGGTGATTACCTGCGCTTGCACCTGGCCGGGCGCCGGTCCGTCAAGCCGGTAATATACTTTTAACCTGTCTGAACTACCGGAGACACTGATAACTCCCACACTGTAACCGGCCGTAGGTTTCTCCCCTGCGGCGACAAGCAGATAACTCCATTCGCCCAGGGTCTTCGAGCCGGTAAAAGGCTGCAAAATGTTGGAGGCAGCCCATTCCTTGATTTCCTGCGGAATAGCTTTGTCATCCAGGGACACGATTTTGAAAGGAAGCGGATATCCATAGGTATAAGGCGGCCTGTAATACGGATGTTCCAGTTCTTTGACAAGGCCTTTCGCTTTTGCAATTGTGTCGCCCCCGGGGTACTCTGCCAGGATCCTTTGCAGGTAAGCGGCATCCCCGGTGTAAGCGCCGAGGACCAGCAGCGCGTCATCGGTCATGGAGCTGTCCGGGTATTCCCGGACTTAACCAGGCAGCACTGGAGATTTCTATATTGCCGTTTCTTTCATTGACTCCCTGTAAGTCAGTAATGCATAAATCAGCAAACCGATAAGAACCACTTTATGAAACCCTGTAATGTGGCTCAAGATAATCTGGCTAAAAAGTGGTGGCTTGCTATTCAAGAAGCGGTTAAGGAAGAGGAACAGGTAAGAGTTGAAGAAAGAAAGAACTGTAACTACTAATGGTATTATTTGAACAGCAGCAAGATATTTAAAAAGATTATTCTTGTAGATGCGCAGCAGGGCCAGGCTAAGAAGCAGGCCGAGCAGTTCCGCCGGCAGCCGGGCAGCGCCAAAAACTATATTTATTATGTCGGTAATACTGCCGGAAAAATAATCTATTGAAAGGGGCAAGATCAAAAGCAGCGGGATGCCGATAATGATATACCAGAATAGCCTGTTGTATTCAGCAGCAGGGATAAGGGTATAAAACCTTTTAATAAGAGACTCCTCTCCGGCCTGTTCCCAACTCTCCCTGTATTGCAAAAGCGCGTATAAGGCGAACAGTATTCCGGCCAACCCGGCAATTGTACTTATTATGCCTATGGAAGCGTCGAATATCCGATAGTGAGATTCATAAAAATAATAAATAGATTTCCAAAAAAGTATGAGCCGCAACTCTTTAAAACCTGTCACTAATACACCCATAGCAAGAGCAATACTCTGAAACTTAAAAAAAGGATTGTGAAATGCACGGTAGAACCGTACACATAGAAAGATGGCCAGCAGTTCCAGGGGGATAATATATATGGCCTCCATTACAAACATGATGTTTTCATATTCCCATAGTTCCATTTCTGTCATAGCTATGGGCAAAAAAACGATTATCAGGATAATAAGAATAACTACTTTTTGTCTTTTTTCCAGGTATGGTTCAACTCCTTCGCAGCACATGCCAAAGACTTATTTCTGACGGCCAGGGCTCTTTCTTTCCATAACATTGAATACCAACAGATGAATGGGGTCAGAAACCTGTTCCTCTGCCCCCATTTTAAACCATAAAGATGGATTGGACAAGGAACCTGTCCAACCTGCCCAGTGTCACCTGCCACCCCTGTGAGGCAGGGGTGTGCGGAACCAGGGTGAACCTTTTGGCTTTTACGGTTATGCTTCCTATCATGGTCTCATGGCCTGGCATCAGTCTTAAAGGTTTAAACAAGGTTTAAGCAAGTCCTGAAGACTACTCTAATTTACGATATTCTTAATCCTCCCCGTGTGTTGCATAGGGAGGATTAAGAATAAACTAAAGCTGTTATTGGATGGATTATATTGGGTGGGTTCTATAGGGCGGTTTTTATAGTTATAGGAATTAGCGTCCTCTTACTCCTGACTGTCCATTCCAGTGTAAATTAGAATCGCATCTCTTAGAAACACTGCTGCACCGGGCTGCATCCGGTCATAATAGGCAGCAAATCTCTCATCATCCACATACATCCGGGCAACACCGGCATGGGCTTCCTTAGTGTAATGGTCCCAGTAAAAGCATAGCCAACGGCGATGCATATCCGCAACTTTTTGGGCTAGCTCTCCTGCCGGGTCGCCCGTTGCCATAGCTGCCTTAAGTGTTTCAAGCACATCGGCGCCCAGTTTTTCTACTTCGGTATACTGTGCTGCAGTCATGCTTTTGAATTTTTTATTTGACCTGTCGACCTGCTCATCGCCATACTTGGCCCTTATTTCTTTTCCGTATTTCTTTTCATTGTCATCAATAATTTTCTGTTTAAAGCCTTCAAATTTTTCAGGGTCAGTCATACTAATTTTCCTTTCTAGAGAAGCTATGCTTTTATCAACATTTGCGATTAACAAATCCAGTTGTTTTCTTTTTTCAATAAGCTTTTCGCGATGTTCCCCGAGCGCCTTTAAACAGTCAAAAGAGGGGTCATTTACTATATCCTTAATATTTTCCAGGCTTACGCCAAGCTCCCGGTAAAAGAGTATCTGCTGCAATTTGTCAACCTCAGCCTGACCGTATATGCGATACCCTGAAGAATTAATTCTGGCCGGTTTAAGAATTCCAATCTCGTCGTAATATCTTAGTGTTCTGGTGCTGATGCCGGCCATAAGTCCCAGTTTTTGTACTGTATATTCCATTGCTTCACCTCCTGACAAAGCAAATATACACCTTTACGCAACGTAAATGTCAATGGTTTTTTCAAGGAGATTTTTATGAACATCTTGCCACAGGAGGCAATGAGCTTGTTAAAAAAATTGAAGCACCCGGGAAAACACTGGTCCTCAACTGAATATCAATGTTATTCCAGGGCTCTGTGCCATAGAGAATTTATGCCCAATTACAACTGACAATCAAAAATGGCGTAGCGGAAGGCTCTTTGCTAAAGAGAACTTCATGCACCTTTAGCCGGCTCGCAACTAGACAACAAAGTTTTTCCCAGGGGACTGTCAACTCCATGACAGACCACCCGGGAATGTGACAGTTGCTTGTCTTGCACAGCATGGTTTACTACAGCATGGCCTTACTACTGTTAACCGGGACAGTGTACCTGCTAACTGCCAAGTGGGACAGCGTACCTGTCCCACTGTCCCCCTCTTTACTTTTCGGGTGCGCTGTTTTCAATCAGCCGTTTTAATTCGGCAAGCTCCTGGTTCGACACAGCTTTTGTGTTGATAAAGCTTGTTACCAGCATTTTCAACGAACCATCATACATTTTATCAAGAAATGAGCGTGCTTCCGAAACTCTAACCTCATCCCTGGTATACAGCGGAGTACAGATAAATCCCGGCTCTTCTCTCTTGACGACATTTTTATCCACCAGTCTGTTTATAAAAGTATAGGTGGTGTTTCTGTTCCAATTAGCCCGTTCCTTTAATGCCGCAACAACCTCGCCTGCCGCAGCCGGCGCCTTGTCCCACAAAACTTCCAGCACCTTTAATTCCCCATCTGTAATCTTTGGCAGGTTCTTTTTCATACAAAATCACCTCTTGAAAAAATGACGAATACATTAGTCAAGGCTAGACTAACCCATTCGTCATGCCTTGTCAATAAATTTTAATCCGCAGCGGATCAACCATGAGCCCCTGCTGGTACTCAATTGGTGGTCCACTAAAATAAATTTTGAATAATGAATCAATAAATATTATTGCCAAAAAGCAAGCCAACGTGATGAAAAATTTACGTTTTATGCTACTTTCCGCTGAAATACCAATAAACAGGCATAGCAAGGACGCAAAACCCGTGATAGCCGGGTTTATTAAATAATATAAAATAACTTGCACCCCCTCCGGGTAAAATACTGCAGTTTACCTTGTGAGGCTTGTGGCTTATATCTCACCAGGGTCGTTCAAGAAATGGCAGACCTATGATTCATTTGCTTGTTTCTCTTTTATAACATATATATCCATAGATGATACCTATAATAATCAGGCAAAGAGCTGCGAAATTCACACCTCTAAAATCAATAAGATAATCATTGGGATTATAACTGCCTGCCATTGGCAGCCTGAAATGCAGCCCGTCCAGTACTAGGCATAACCAAATTGATTATTGTAGTCTTCAGCAATGTAATAACTCCGGTTATAACGAGTATCCCAGAAAAAGCAAAACCGATTTTATTCATAAAACCCCATCCTTTCAAATCCTGTTACTCCGAAATAGCCGGGAATTTCTCAGAAGTACCCCAATTTGAATTGGGCGGTATCATGCAAAAATGTGACATATGCCCTGCCAATTTATTCTGCAACCTGCTTACCTGGAAATGGCCACCACTCAATTAGTTATAAACATGAGATATTGAATCTTATTACGTGGTTAATACTTCTTTTATTGTGTAGTTCATCCTTCCGCTTTTTTAAAAATATTAAGTCGGCATTCAGGGTTGCATTTACATCGGTTAAAGCGTTGCTATTAACTATTTAAAGTTCGCAGCGGGCATGATATATTTGTTTTAATTTGTTTTATAGATTAAGATTATTCTAAGACAGCGCCTGGGGCATTGCCGTCAATAATTCCATTTGTCCCGCTGGACTTGATTTCAATAACCTTAACCTTTTCTCTGTACATTTGTTTTAGGCGGTCGTTATGGTGGCAGTTGCCTACCGGAAGCTGCGGAAACGCTATAACCTACAAGAAGGGAATATAATTCCCAGTATACGCAGAGAAATTGATGTGCTGCGATAAAGCGGGCCTGGCCGCCGGGGAAAACCGCTCTTTCGGACAGGCCATGCACGTTATTCGCGGTACGCCGATCGGAGCAAAACAGCCGTGCTGATTTAGGGAAGCACAGGGTTTGATAGGGGGTAGTTCTTTTGGCATCCTGGGGACAGGCCGTTATACTGCTTCTGGCCATTATTTTACTGGGCATTGTAGGAAAAAATTACGTGGTGGCTGCTGCTGCGGGGGTGCTGCTGGCGCTGCGCCTGCTGCACGGCGAAGCGCTGTTCCCCATTTTGGAAAAAAACGCTCTCAATGTGGGTATAGGCATTATCACCCTGGCCATCTTAATCCCCTTTGCCAACGGAGGGATTGGCTGGTCTGAAATACATAAAACCCTGGCCAGCCCCACCGGGCTGGTGGCCCTGGCCATGGGTATTTTCGTTGCCTATTTAGGGGGTCGGGGGGTTGGTTTCCTAACTTCCCAACCCCAGGTGATGGTGGGGCTCATGGTGGGCACCATTGTGGGCGTAGCCTTCTTCCGGGGCGTGCCCGTGGGGCCCCTCATCGCCGCCGGTATGGTGGCCCTGATCATGGGACTATTGGGATACGGCAAATGATACCAAAGAAGCCCCCTGACAACTCTATTGGTTAGCGTGCAAAAAGCTGAATTCAGGCCTCAGTATATCGCGCAAGGCTGAAAACTCAAACGGAAACTCCTGTATGCCGGCGGCATAGGGCCAATGTTCGTATTGCTGGAAATAGACCACAACCGCGCTGTTGGAAAGGTAAAAATCATGGTCGTCCTTGATGGTATTGAAGGGCGCAATGGAATAATCAGGCAATATTCCTTCCTTTATCCTTACTCCGATTTCATCCTTGACGGCTTTACTAATTACAGAAACGTAGTCCGTATCACTTTTAAACAAATCTTCCAGCTGATATTCCTTGCCAGTTTTCAGATCAAGGGTACGGGAGCTTTGCACCGTCAGGCCATGAGCTCCCCCGGTATACTGGTAATCCATGAATACAACACTGAGCAGTCCGTTTTGGTTGTATTTCAGGCTGTAGTCGAAATAGGTTTCGCACTTGTTTGGGCTGCCTGGAAACCCGGAAGCTTTCTCCCTTTCCATTTCATCAGCATTTTTCAGCCCTTCTTGCCTGGCCTCCATGGCTGATTCCCTTAAGAGTGAGTTGATACTGTCCTGCACGGTTTTATCACTTAAACCGTCAATCTGCGGGTACTGTAATGTTATCTTGATTATACCGGTCTCAGAAGCCTCTTTTATAGTCTTTATGGAAATTGCATTATCTGTTACTCTCTGGAGTTGAACTATTTCGTTTTGCCTGTCCCAGCGAACTGCAAGTCCCAAATTGCCGGAAAAGAAATCTTCCCCCAGGTACACCCTGTCAGCGATTATCTTGTAATCTTTGCTCATATAGTAGACATGGTCATCTGCCGTTATTTGATGATTGTTTAAATCAATTAATATATTTTTACCAGGCCTGGTAACGGAAATCGTCTTATCCTTTTCCGACCACTGTATTCCATAGCCAAGCGCTTCACCGACCGTCCGCAACGGTAGATAAACATTACCTCCGTCAATATTGGCGGCAGCTTCAATTTTAATTCCATCAAGGACAAGGGCAGGCTTACTGTCCGCTGCCGCAATACTGTATGCTGGCAAAGACAGAATCAACAAAACAGCGACCCCCGCCAAAAGTAACCTTTTTAACATGTCATCGACACTCCTTCCTGGTATTAAGCTTTTTTACCCCGTCCGTAAAAATATTTCAGCGTAACCGGTTCAATCATACGAAATCCTTCATTTACCAGCGGCATTAATTAATCACAAGACAGGGCTCCACATCTCTGGGGCTGTTCATCATTCCGGGAACCACCTTCCACTGAGTCAATAATTACATGTCTTTTATATATGACGGCGTTGGAGGCTGACAGGTTCCATAAAACGACATGATTTAACTAATCATATTCTGGGCAAATATTGTTGCGTTAAACTCGTTTGGGTGGATTACAGAGATGGAAAATCGCTAAAAATTCTGTCCTTACTGATAATATAATTGGTTTGGCTGGTGAGATAGAATATAATGGGAAGGTTTTAATCGTTTCTTATTTTCGCTGCTGTTAGCGACATTGAGTAAGTTGGTGTTAATTTGGAAAAACCAAAGTTATGGACAAAAGACTTTGTAATTATAACTTTTCTCAACCTTATAACTTTCTTAAATTTTTACCTGCTAATAGTGATTATTTCCGGCTATGCAATAAGCAGATTTGATTCATCGCCAGGTGAAGCAGGTTTTTCTGCCAGTATATTCGTTATTGGCACAATCATCATACGTTTGTTTGCCGGGAAATGGATCGTACGGATTGGTCATAAGAAAACACTATCTGCGGGAATTATTTTATGTTTGCTTATGTCGTTAATATATTTGGTAGTCAATAGTATTTACCTTCTTAATGCCGTACGGTTCTTACATGGTGTAGCATTTGGCATTGCTACTACGGCAACAGGAACAATTGTTGCCAGTATAATTCCTAAGGGTAGGAGTGGTGAAGGAATTGCTTATTTTGGAATGAGCATAACGCTGGCAACTGCTATCGGTCCATTTTTAGGTATGTTTCTGAATCAGCTTGGTGGTTATAACATGGTTTTTATTGCCAATGCGATGGCAACAGCTGTCGGTGTTGTGTTTTTAAGATTATTGTCTTTCTCTGTAATTGAATTAACCAAAGGACAGTTGCAGGAAGTAAGCGGTTTTAAATTTAACAATTTCTTTGAGCCTAAGGTAATACCAATTTCAAATGTTATTATGATTATTTATATTTGTTATGGGAGTATTGTGTCTTTCCTGGCGGTGTATGCGCAAGAAATTAATTTGTCGGATGCGGCCAGCTTCTTTTTTATAATATATGCTGCTGTAATCTTAATTTCGAGGCCTTTTATAGGTAGATTGTTTGATTCGTTAGGCGAAAACTTAATTATGTACTCGTCAATAATAATATATATAATTGGCATGGCCTTGTTTAGCAACGCCCATCATGGTTTTACACTTTTATTATCAGGGGCTTTGCTCGGAATAGGCATCGGGGCTATACAGTCCAGCACTCAAGCAATTTCTGTTAAGATTACCCCAATGCATCGTATGGGCCTGGCCAATTCAACCTATTTATTGTTTTTAGACCTGGGGATGGGCATTGGTCCTATTTTGACTGGATTGGTTATTCCATTTACTAACTACAGAGGCGTGTATACAGGTGCGGCAATCGTCGGGGCAGCCTGCCTGTTATTATATTACCTGGTACATGGGAGAACGGTATTATATTCTTCTGCCGGTAATATATCTGAAAGATGTTAAAAAATGAGGAAGATATATAGAAATGATACCGCGGACGCCGCGCGAAAGGCCAGGTTGTTCCGGAAAAGCCCGTAGACCAGCGCTCCTAAAAATATGATCAGAGGGGGGTTAACGGTAAAACTCTTAACCTCACTGGTAATAATACTGTTGCCCCAGCTGTAGGTAACAGTCCACTTCATTGGCTCAAACCCGGCAGCAATAGCTAGCGCCACCGGTATAAGCATTATGACAATCAAACAATACTCCTACCCCTACCCTTCATCAATTCACCACCCCATATCATGCAGTATTGAAATTCTACCAACACTTCCTTATTATTCATCGCTTCTCCAGGGCGTCAACAGCCCCGTCCCCCTTACCCCCCATATCATCTTTTTTTGTTAATTGAAGTATTCGGTAATCCTGTACCGCGCCTGGTCACTTTCCAAATTGTCACCCGGCTCTCCTGCTACCTTATCAGCCTGCGACCGCGGGCATATTTCTAATAAATCTGCCACCCCTCCGGCCGTTGGCCGCGTGGGTTTAATTAAGCCGCATTTTTTTTGCTTTTTACATTAATAATATTAAATTATCTTATCAACCAAGACTAATCAATAAAAATATTAGATTGGCCAGATAAAGGGTTTTTATGTTCAGTGTCAAATCCTAATATAAGTTTGAGACCTTCTTATATTACCAGTTGAGTGATTAATTAAACTAAAAGGAGAAATGCTGCTATGGCTGATCATCGTAAGATGTGGGAGTCCCTTGGGCTGGACCTGGAGTCACACGACCAGTTAATGAAGGTATTGCCGCCTACCTACGGCAGTGTTTACATGAGCCAGGAAAACAGGCCGGAGGGCATGGAGTATTTTGATTTTGTGGTCAGTGAGGTGCACGGCCAGCGCATTCAGGAGTTGCAGGACCACAAGGCTGCGGGCGGCAAAGTCATCGGCGCTTTTTGTGTTTACGTCCCCGAAGAAATTGTGCGCGCGGCCGGCGGGATCCAGGTAGGCCTGTGTTCAGGGGTGGAGATCGGTACAGCCCAGGCTGAAAAAGTGCTGCCCAGAAATATCTGCCCGCTGATTAAATCCTTCATGGGATTCAAGCTGGGCAAGGTCTGCCCGTATTTTGAGTCCTGCGATATGGTCGTGGGGGAAACGACATGCGATGGTAAAAAGAAAGCCTTTGAGATACTCAACGACTTTGTGCCGGTGCATGTGATGGAGACACCCCAGATGAAGCGCGAAAAAGACAAAGCCCTGTGGCTGAGCGAGGTGCAAGACTTTCTGGCCGCGGTGGAAGAGTATACCGGCAATAAGGTTACAGCAGAGTCAATGCGTCAGGCGATCAAGGACACCAACGCCAAGCGGCGGGCGCTCTTGCGCTTAAATGAGCTGCGCCGGCATGACCCCGCCCCGATCAGCGGCAAGGACTGCCTCTTAATCGAGCAAATCTCCATGTATGACGATGTGCCCCGGTTTACCGCCCAGGTAAACGCCCTTTGCGACGAGCTTGAGGTCCGGGTGAAGGAAGGCAAGGGCGTTGCTGTAACCGGTGCGCCGCGTCTGATCCTTTCAGGCACCCCGATGGCCCTGCCGAACTGGAAGGTGCCCCATGTTATAGAAACCAGCGGCGCTGTGATCGTGGCCGAGGAAATGTGCACGGGGCTCCGCTATTTTGAGAACCTGGTGCCGGAAGAAGGGGAAACCCTGGAGCAAATGGTGGAGGCTATTGCCGGCCGCTACCTGGACATCAACTGCGCCTGCTTTACACCCAATGACGGCAGGATGGAAAGAATAGTGAGTCTGGCCGGAGAAATGAAAGCGGATGGGGTGATCAACTGCACCCTGGCTTTCTGCGACCCCTATCTGGTGGAGGCCAACCGGGTGGGCAAGGCACTCAAAGAGCACAAGATACCCCTTTTAAACCTGGAAACAGATTACGGGCAGGAAGATTCAGCACAAATTAAGACCAGGGTTGAAGCTTTCCTGGAGATGTTGGAAAATAGATAAGTGAGGCACTCTAAAAGAATAGCCGGGTGTTTAATATAAATGTAATACAAATATTAATTGACTTACCAGGAGGAAGTTATGAAAAAAAGAGGGTTTATTTTAATTGCAGCTGTGTTGTTCGTTTTACTGTTAGGGGCAGCGCCTATCCTAGCCGCAACTTCTTTTCCGATCTATCTGGATGGAAAACAGTTAACTGTCGATAGCGTTACCGAAGATGGCATAACAACTATTAAGCTGCGCCAGTTTGCAGAAACTCTTGGCTTTGATGTGGATTTCAAGGACGGGAAGATCCTTTTGACTTCTAACAAGAAGGAGGAGCCCAAAGAAAGCTTAAAGATCACTACACTAGCTGAAAATAAGAACGATGATCACCCACATTTGATGAATGAATTCGGTTTTTCGGCATATATCGAATATGGTGATGATCGAATCATCTTTGATACTTCTAAAGAGGGCGGCTTTCTAACTAATGCGAAAACACTTAACATTGACTTGGGCAAAGCGGATGCCCTGGTCTTAAGCCATGCTCACTATGACCACTGTGGAGGTGTCATACCTTACTTTAACGCTTATGATCCTTCCGGCAAAATTCTCTATGTCAAGGACTGTTTCTTTGATTTAGCTGACAATAAATATTACCACGATCCCATTGGTCAAAAATTCGACTTTACGGATGGTACTCCTGGTTACTTCCCGGTAGGAATTAACTTTAGCAAGGCGGATTTAAAAGCAAAAAATGTGACGGTGGAATACATCAATGCCGACCGCATGCGCATTGGGAAAAATGTAACATTATATGGTAACTTCCACTTGAGTTCGAATGATGAAATGGCGCCGAATATGCTTGTGAAAGACAATGGCCAATACAAATTAGATGATTTCGATGAAGAAGTTGCCCTGGCCATTGATACCAACAAGGGATTGGTGATTGTATCCGGATGCTCCCACACCGGTATTCTGAATATCGTGAATAGCATTCAAGAGAGGAGCGGCAAAAAGGTCTATGCGGTCATCGGCGGTTTCCATCTACTGGATGCTTCGGAAGAAAAAATTCAAAGCACCATCGATAGATTTAAAGAACTTGGTGTAGAAGAAATCGGCCTATCCCACTGCACCGGTCCGAAAGCAACCCAGATGTTCCAAGAACAAATGCCGGATCGGGTTTTTATCAATGAGACAGGCAGCATTTTCGAAGTAAAATAGGGGGACGCGGGGGACAGGTACCTCTTCCCACCTGGAAAGCAATACAGATATAAGTGGTTTTTGCTATAGCTAATTACCGTAAGATGTGGGAATCCCTGGACTGGATCTGGATTCACACGACAGTTGATGAACCAATTGCCGGCTACCTGTGGTAGTGTTTACCTGAGCCGGGAAGCCGGAGGGTATGGAATTACCTTAATTACTGATGTTAAAAAAAGAAAATAATTCAGTAGGGAGAAACCTGGGAGGTGCCACAAATGAAAATAAGCAAATACGTAACAGTCGTTTTCTTGCTTCTATCATTTATGTTAGTGTCAGGATGTGGGCAGCAAGCAAACACTACTGATCAGGCCACAGCAAAGGATCAATCGATTAAAATAGGAGGCTCCAGCACCCTGGCGCCTACTGTCGCCAAAATTGCCGACGATTTCACGGAAAAGTATAAAACCTGGAACAAGGTTGACGCCAGTTTGCCTGAGGAGCAGATTGTTATTTTTGTATCAACCGGCGGTTCCGGTTTTGGTGTTAAGGCGGCTACCGAAGGTACTGTGGATATCGGTATGACTGCGCGGGATATAAAAGATAGCGAAAAAGAAAAAATGCCCAACGGGACCATTTATAGGCTGGGCACAGATGCCCTGACCATAGCCGTTAATCCCAAAAATCCGGTGCTTCAGGTCAAGCCTGATGTCACGACGGAAGAAGTCAAAAAAATCTTTGCCGGTGAAATAAGCACGTGGAAGCAGCTTGATGAGAGGCTGCCGGATCGCCCTATTATTGTCGCTGTCAGAGACTTGGGCGGTGGAGCAAGCCAGGTATTTGACGAGTTAGTAATGAAGGGAACGCCTATCGCCAAGGAGGCCCTCCAAATTCCTTCAATGGGCGCCCTTGCTGCCAAGGTAATGGAAAATGCGGACGCAATCGGCTATGTTTCCACCGGGATGGTAGCACAGAACGAAGGTAAAATTAGCGTGCTCAGTGTTGAGGGTATTGCTCCGACTGCGGAAAACATAAGCAGCGGAAAATACAAGATCGCCCGCCCGCTTTTGATATTCACAAAGGAGGAGCCCAAGGGGCAGCTGAAGTTCTTTATAGACTACCTGATGTCCGAGAAGGGGCGCCAGGTGGTGGAAGAGATGGGCTTCATCCCTGCCGCCAATTAGCAATCTGACGGCGCCGCAACAAAAAAAACAAAAAAACTGTGGGTAGTTGGGTATTTGACTACCCACAGTTTTTTGTGGGTTGGTGTTATGCGAAGTTTAAAGAAGAGCAAGCCAATGGCAGATACTCTGGCAAGGTTTACTAGCCTGGTGGTGTCGGCCTGTGCCACCATCCTGCTGCTGGCGATTGTTGTTTTTATCGCCAGGGAAAGCTGGCCGGTATGGTCTTCCTTTGGATTAAAGATAATTACCGGGACTGATTGGAGTCCTCTTGCCAGCCCCCCGCAGTTGGGCCTGGGGACGATGGTTCTCAGCACCCTTTGGGTAGCTCTTGGGGCGATGTTTATTGCTGCGCCCCTGGGATTTAGCGGGGCGGTTTTTTTAGCGGAGTTTGCCCCCGCCTGGCTTGCCGGGGTTATTAGGCCGGTCTTGAACATCCTCACCGGTATTCCCTCGGTGGTGTATGGTTTTGTCGGGGCAACGGTTTTAGTCAAGTGGTTTGAGGTTTCTTTTGATATGGCCAGCGGCGAGTCGCTGTTTTGTGCTTCACTGGTCCTGACCGTGATGGTTTTACCGTATATTGTAACCACCTCCGAGGCTGCAATTCGTTCCATTCCTGCAGAATACAGGCAGGCGGCTCTAGCACTCGGCGCGTCCAGGCCGTATGTAGCGCTGCGGGTGCTGCTGCCTTTAGCTAAAAAAGGCTTGCTGGGAGCCCTGATCCTGGGTTTTGGCCGGGCGGCCGGAGAAACAATGGCGGTTTTAATGCTGGCGGGAAACACCTTGCATTTGCCAACATCCTGGTTTAGCAAGGGGGAACCCCTATCCGCCCTGATTGCCCTGGAACTGGGCACCTCGGAAGCCGGCAGTCCGCATTACCAGGCTCTATTTGCTGCCGGACTGGTTTTACTCATCATTCTCTTTATAATCAACCTCGTTTTAACGGTTATAAGAAAAGATTATGGCAGGGTAGTGAGGAAAAATTGATTTCACGAAGCTTTAAGGACAGGTTTTTACTGGCAACGTTCTGGAGCGCCGGCCTGGCCATACTGCTGGTCTTAACCGGAATTATTGGTTACCTTCTTCTGCGTGGCGGCTCCTCATTGACAGTTGAGTTTTTAACCACTGCACCCAGGGGTTTGCCACTTGGTACCAGTGGAGGGGTTTTGCCAGCAATTAAAGGCACTCTCTTGCTTGTTTTAATCGCTGTTCTTGCGGCCGCTGTGCCCGGCTTGATCACAGCAATCTACCTGTCCGAATACGGGGAGTCTTCAAAATTTACAACCCTTGTCAATATAACCATTCAGTGTATGGCCGGGATTCCTTCGATCGTTACCGGACTCTTCGGCTATGCCTTTTTTGTGGTCTATTTGGGTTTTGGATTTTCCTTGCTGGCCGGCGGCCTGTCTTTGGGGATCATGATTTTCCCGGTCATCGTGCTTACTGCAAGGGATGCGCTGCTGGCTGTAAATGAGCAGTACCGTCTGACCGGCGCTGCGCTGGGTGTTTCCCGCTGGTACATGCTGCACCGGGTCATTATCCCTCAGGCGGCGCCGGCCATATTAAGCGGCATTTTATTGGCAATGGGTTACGCTGCCGGGGCCACAGCTCCGATCATGGTAACTGCGGCCGTTATTTCTGCCGGGATGAGCGGAGGCTTAATGGAGCCGGTTATGGCTCTGCCCTACCATTTGTATATCTTATTCAGCCAGCATATTTCTATGGAGAAAGCCTATGGCACAGCTCTATTGCTGGTGCTGTTGCTCCTGTTTTTAAACATCACCGCGTTATTGCTCAAGGGGCGGCAGGGAAAAGGAGGTTACTGATATGTCTATCCAGGTTAAGAACTGGAGTGTGTTTTTCGAAAAATACCCTGTCTTGCATAATATTGACCTGGAGTTCAATGGACAGGGGATTTTTGCCGTTATTGGACCATCCGGTTGCGGCAAAACAACGCTCTTAAAAAGTATTAACAGGACGGCTGAGTTGGATCGTGGTTTTAATTGCAGCGGTAAGATTTTGCTCAATGGTGAGGACATTTATCAAAAAAACGATGCAGCCTCAATCCGCCGCAGAGTTGGCATGGTATTCCAAACTCCTGTGGCCCTGCCCATGAGCGTGCGGGAAAATGTTCTTTTTGGGCCGCGGTATTATGGTGAAAAGAATAAGCGGAAGTTGCGTGATATATGTGAACGCAGCTTGAAACAGGCCGGTCTCTGGGAGGAAGTAAAGGACAAATTGGAGCACCCTGCCGGGGAGCTATCCGGCGGGCAAAAACAGAGACTGGCCATTGCCCGGGCACTGGCTGTAGAACCGGAGGTCTTATTGCTTGATGAGCCATGTTCCAGTCTGGATCCCGCCTCCACAATGCTGATCGAGCGACTCCTTACTCAATTGTCGGGTACGCTGTCCATTGTTCTGGTGACCCATAACTTATTTCAGGCTAAAAGGGTTGCTCACCAGACGTTACTGATGATGGCCGGCCAGGTAGTGGAATACGGTCCAACCGGGCAGCTTTTTTCAAAACCGGTAAGGCAGGAAACCGCTGATTTTATTTCCGGCTTAACCTGGTAGAGCAGAGTTTGTTTAATAAACTAACCCGGACTGTACAGTCAATACTGCCAGGGTAACCAGTCCGGCTATGTCACAATGTTTCATAAATATATTAAATTAATCAGGATTAGACTGCGGGAGGTAAGTCGTAATATTTGCAGGCGGTATTCCTATTCCAACTCCTAAAGACCATTATAAATAGACAAACTATATATTTCAAATAAATTAATTTAATGCATAATTAAAGCCGAAAAAAGAAAAGCTATAACTGAGTGATCAGGGGAACCAGCCAACAGTTTTTAAGGTGTCTGGTTGCATAGCTTGCCCTTGATAGTCTTATAAGAACCGAAGCACAAACTTCTAAACTAATGTTTATGGGAGGTGGATTTTTTGGAAGCCGGCGTACGGAATAATGTTTATGGCGAGATTGAGGAAATCAAAAGGGATAATGTTATGGCTCAGGTGACCATGTGAGTTGGCGGGTGAACGGATAACGCAATCCGGCTCACGTCCGTGATGACGGGAGACAGTCTGGAAGAAGCAAAATTTTCAAAAGGCGACAAAGTAAGTGCATTAGTAAAAGCTATTAATGTAGTTCTTGTTAAGAATTAAAATATTTTAGAAGAAAAGAGCTTTTTAGGCTCTTTTCTTTTTGGGTTTCAGTTTTATTCTGCCGTTAACAGGCTCATGCCGGCTAAACCTGTCCTGAGCTGATTTTAGTTGAGTGTCAGGGTAAATGTTATCTTTGTTAATTGAAGTATCCGGTAATCCTGTGCCGCGCCCGGGCACTTTCCCAATTGTCGCCCGGCTCTCCGGCCACCCTATCAACCTGCCGCTGCTGAGCCAGCAGATATTCCTTCAGCTTAAACTGCAGCACCGGATCATTGGTTTGTTCATATACCAGAAGGGCCGAATCGACACCGGCCGGTCCGGACCGGTATAATATCTCCACATCAAAGTTCTCCAGCGTTCCGGACAAATAACGGTCTGCATTGTATCCGGCCACCAGGCTGTCCGGGTTTACTAGACACAGCATACAGAACATAACCACCCCTGCCCCAACTGCCAGGCGGGTGATGGAGAACGACCATTTTTGCAGCGCTATGACTCCCCCGCATATGACGGCCATAAAGATCATAAAAACACAGGGCAGCAGCCGGCGCATAGATAATCCGTAGGCCTCGATGTACAGGGCCATTTTGCTGAAGGCCGTGGCAATAAGCACCAGTGTGAGCATGGCCAGCAATGCGTTGAGTACCTTCAGGAACACACTATCCCTGCTGTGCTTTTGGCTCATAATGTTGGCTGCTGTCAATACAAACAGGTTTATGACTGCGATGCGGCACAGCTCAAAGAATCCAGCGCGGGCATATTCCGAATAAACCTGCCACCCCTCCGGCCGTTGGCCGGCAAAGGCAGAGAAGAAATAAGGCACCTGGCTCCCGATAAATACTATATAAAGCATACACAACAGGCCCATCAGAATATAAACCGTAGTCATGGGCAGTATCCGCAAGCCTGAAATCTTCTGAAGGGTGCTGTCCTTTTCAAAGGAACAGGCTCCTCTTTTATGAGCGCTGCCGGCAACCAGACCGAAGATATAGGCTGCAACGGGAACAGCAAGAATGAGCTGCCAGAATGTTTCCCAAAACTTATCGCCCATCCCCCTGAATCCGTCCAATATCCCATTGATGAGTTTAGCAAAACCACCGCCGTCCGCTGCCAGCAGCAGGGGTAAAACCATGGCCGCCACAATAAAGGTTAAGAATAAACCTAATGCTATAGGGAAAACCTGTTTTCCCCGGGCAATTTTATCGTTGCCCAGAAGGGCCAGGCTCTTATACTGGCAGCCGAAATTACTGAAGGGAATAACCAGCAAGGCATTATAGCTGTCCAATAAAAGCAAATCGCTGGTTTTGCCCAGGATGAGCAGTCCGGCGGCACACAGGATCCAGTACACGGCGCTGCAGAATAACAGCAGGCCGTGCCAGGGAACCAGGCCGTTGTTGGTCCACAGGCTGAAGCTTAGTCCAATCAGCAGCACCACCGCCAGCCAGAACCAGCCGGCCCTGGGGACCTGCACTCCTTTTTTCAGCATATACACGGTCACTGAACCGCAGAATAACAGGGTGAACAAGGTCACTCCCCATCCCTGCCAGGAGAATAATACCCAGCGGACAAAAAGAAAACCCAGGACAAAGGCAAACAGGGCGAAATAGCTGTCCCTACGGTCGACTGCAAAGGGCGCTTTTACCTTTTTCAATAGGGGGACAGCCGGTGCGCTTTCCCCGGTCCCGCCCCAAGACGGGGGTTCTGGAATCATAGCTGACTCGTTTTTATTCATCGAAAGCCCATCCATTAACGATCCCTCCTTACTCTTGGTCCGGTTTATATTCGAGAATATCTCCGGGCTGACAATCTAGTGCTTTGCAGATCTTCTCCATGGTCGAGAAACGAATAGCTTTAGCCTTGCCGGTTTTAAGGATGGAGAGATTGGCTGGACTGATGCCGATCTTTTCAGCCAGTTCGCCGGAGGATATTTTTCTTTTGGCCATCATTACATCCAAATTTACTATGATTGGCATGCCTGCTCCCCCTCCCCTATACTGTGTAATCGGCTTCGTTTTTCAGTTCCACTGCCTGGGCGACTACATTCTTAACCACCCGTACGATCAAGCCCATAAAAGCAGCAGCCACCGCCATAAAGAACCATGGATAATAGTAAAACAGGGAAATCAGAGCTACTCCCGCACCCGCAAAACAACTCCAGGAGATCCGCCTCAATAATTCTACGTTTTCGGCGGTAAATACCTGACCGGTTTCAATCCGGGCCAGCAGTTTCAACAGACTATAGAGCAGATAAGCAGCAGGAACAGCTCCCACATAGATGGTTCCCATAAAATACACAGCTTCTTCTACCTTGAGCCCGGCCTGGGAAAAGTCCACAAACCAGCGGGTCAGCCAGGGCGCCATCACCACTGCAGCTAAAAGCAAACCCATAAAAAACAAAACACTCAGCTTACTCAAAATGATGGATTTCTCGCTGCTCCACATAGATTTCTTCCTTTCTGAACCGGGTGGAATGCACCCTTAATTATTTGCATTATAACAAATACATTATTGTAATACAACATAATTATATCGATATTCGATAAAATTTTTCCGTTTATCAATTCTTATCCAGCAAGATTTGCATAATCTTCTTGTTCATTTTAATCTTGTGATTGTATTAAAAAACCGCCGACGGAGAATATTTCATGCTATCCATGGCTGCCAGAGAAGTTGCCTCAGTAGTATGCAGGGACAGAGCGTATTTATGGGGAGCTATAGGGCCTGTCCGATGAACTGTAGGTACTGTTCGCTGGGAGAAAGCTGGGGTATAGTAAAAAAAGAAGGCGAGTTTAACGATCAGGAAGTTATAAGAATAGCCCAAAAATATGTTGAGGAAGGCATCAGATGGATTGTGCTTCGTACCACGCAGTTTTACAGCCCTGAAAAAATCATTGCTTTAGTCGGGAAAATCAAAAAAACCATGATTTTAAACCTGATAAGGCAAAAAAATGGTTTAAAGCAAATGGTTATCAAGTATTTTCTAAAATTGAGTAAAAAAGGAGGTGCAAGCAGGGCTTTGGAATTATTAATAGCGCCATGAATACTACGGTATTACAGATCCTGGGGCTCCCCGTAAGAGATCTTGCTGAAGCCCCAGCCGTTCCACCTCCAGACGCCGGCTTCCCGCACCCCGGGATCGTCATACTCCCCTTCCATGACCACAAGCTCATTTGTGCCGTCCCCGTCCAGATCTGCAAGGCCCGCTTTATAATTGGGCCGGTCCAGGTTGGATGACTGCCACACCGGCTTAATAACGCCCTCAACCAGCTTAAAGATAAAGAGGTGGTTTTTGACGCTATAGTCCTCCTCTGTAACCCAAAAGGGCTTGTGCGGCCCGAAACTCCCCGCTTTCCAGACCAGCAGGTTCAGCTCGGGAATACTGTTGTTGTCGGAATCGCCCAAAAAGAAATCATCCACCCACCAGTCATCCTGGGACTGCCAGATTAACCGGGAGCCGTCTGTGACCTTTAATTTACCGTCCTGAAGAGAATAAACCTCGGGGCTGCCGTCCCGGTCCA
>DBRJ01000027.1:136580-162020 GCA_002305915.1 Pelotomaculum sp. UBA1371
GGGCAGGCACTCAATCTTCTCCACGCCATCCCGGGTGATGAATATTTTGGCCAGCAGGCCCTCCCGCGTGGCCCGGGACCACTTCTGATCAAAGACGAAATTGCCCAGGCTGTAAAAGATGAACTTTCCTTTATACTCCTCCACTCTTTGTAACACGTGGGGGTGGTGCCCCAAAACAAGGTCCGCTCCGGCATCCACCGCCATGCGGGCAAAGCGGATTTGGGCAAGTTCCGGCGCAGGCTCGTATTCCGTACCGGCATGCATGGACACCACCACAATATCGGCCTTTTCCCGGGCCTCCCGCAGGGCGGCCTGTACTTTTTCCTGGTCAAAGCCGGCTACACCGGGATGACCGGCCCCAGCCAGGCAGTCTCCAGGCGCCAGGACGGGGTCGCAAAAGGCCAGGAAGGCCAGCTTGAGCCCCTTTACTTCGGTATAACATGCGGCATAGGCCTCCCTTTCCATTTTTCCGGCCCCGGCATACCCAAGACCCGCCTGCTCCAGATATTGAAAAGTGTCCAGAATGCCCCGGGTTCCGAAATCAGATAGGTGATTGTTGGCCAGAGAAAGGATAGTGAAACCGGCTTCCCGCAAAGCCGCTGCCACGCCCGGATCGGCGCGCAGAACCCTCTCCGGCAGCATGATTTCCCGGCCCGGCGTAACCGGGTTTTCCAGGTTGCCGAAAACAATATCGCCGCTTTTCAAGTATCTTTTCATTTTTGCAAAGGGGTGGCCCGGATCACCCCCGTGTTTCCTGATTTCCCCGGCCACACCCCGGGAAAGCATGATATCCCCGACGGCAACCAGGCAGACAGGCTCCTGCCTGACCGGCAGCCGGAGCTCCTGCTCTTTAAAAGCTGCGAAATTCGCTTCAGCTGAAGAGCTGCCTGGGGCACCCGGCCGAACAGCTTTAAAGAAAAGGCAGCCGAAGCCGCCAAGAATAATTACAGTTATTATGGTAAACAGCAAAGTTTTTTTTAGTTTCATAATTAACCTGAAAATGCTTTTTTTGTTTTTCAGTCCTTTGACCGGTGCCGCTTCAAAGGCACTGTAGTCCAGTATCCTTCCAGCTTCATCTTAGTTGCATTCCAGTTACATTTTTATCTCATTTTAGTTTCTTTTTAGTTTCTCTTTTAATTCAGGTTTTAGCTTCTTCATTGGTTTTCCTGGGCAATAAAGGCGTCAGTCCATTGAGGCAATGGCGGAACCTGCCAGTCGTTGAGCATTTTATGCCACCTGGAATCGGTCAGCCGGTCATTTAGAGGCCAGGGAAACTCGTAGTAAGAATAGACCCCGCCCAGGGCAATCCTCAGTTTACCATCCACCGGCACAACAGCATAAATCTCAAAGATGTTGCCGGTGGCTTCTTCCAGCACCCGGCCGTTGGGATCGTTGGCCACATCCGCCACCAGCGCGGCTGGCCGGTCATAAATGGCGGAGCGGTGGTCGATGCCCTCATCCCGCAGGGCTTCCAGCCAGAAGTGCTCCAGCTGGCCGCCGTAGGAGCGGATTAAATCATATTCCTCGTCGGTTAATGGGGTGTTAGTCAGTTCTTTCTCGGAAATAGTTTTTAAGTCCAGGATCAGCTGCTCCATCCTGTTCAGGCTCTCCAGGTCCCGCTCGTTCAACAGTTCCCGCGCCTGGAGTCCGTCCCTGGTCATTTTCACCAGCGAAGCCAGGCGGCCATAAAGCTCGGGGTTGGGCTCCACATAACCGCGATCGTCAATCATCTCCCCGCCGCCGCCTGCTTCCGCATAGACCGGCTTGGCGTAAAGAATGGTGTCATGCTTTAATTCCGTCCAGCTACCCAGATATGTGTTGAGCTCTTTTCCGGCCCAGGCGGAATTGCGCATAAACGACGGGTATCCTTCCGGTTTTTCCTGGAGCAGGGGCATCAGCGTATAAAGCCAGCTCCAGTAGAGGTTCTGGGTCCAGGTCTCTTTGCCCAAACCGGCTATATATGTTTTCATTTTATCCATGTTTTCAGGGTAGCCCCGGTAAGCCGTCTCCCCCATGGAGTCCAGAATGGAATAGGCTTCCGCCGAGCCCATGGCGGCGGGGATGTCCAGACCCCTGGGCAGCATTCTCCTCTGACCCTGGCTGTTTTCCTTGACCTCCCGGTAGATCAGCCGCTGGAAAATGGAGGCGTCAATGGTAAACCGCTGCCCCATGAAACGAAAACCTTTAATTTCAGCTTCCCGGTCCGGCTGGATTGTTTCATCGAAAATGGGCAGGGAATTTATGGCCGGGGGCGCCAGCTCAGCGGCTGCCGCTAAAAAGTCCTTCCACTGCTCAGGGCTGGAAACCACAGCCTGCAGAGAGGCATCCGCACCATAAATCTTGTCAATCAGTTCCTTATACTGAATATAAGAGAGGTCATCGCTCTTGCCGACAAAGAAGCTGGTGGTGGCATAGATCTTGTCCCAGCTAACCCTGTTATCTCCCTGGTTCAGGGCCAGGGTCATTAAAACTGCGGACCTGGTCTCATCCTCATTCTTTAAGCGAAAGGTTAAGCGGCCGTACCACATCATGGATTTAAAATAATTTTGCAGCAGCTCCGTTCTTTCGTAATGCCCCCGGGGTATGTACTGGGAGTAGTCCTCCTGGAGAGCGCTGTCAGGCTCATCGCTCCCGCCGGCGTTCATCAGCGGCGAAACAGCGATACCCTGGTGGTTTTTAATCAGGGCCAGCTCTTTCGCTACCACATCCTTTACCATTGACGGGACGGATAGCTCCGGATCCATGAGCTTGCCTGCCACGGCAAAAAAGCCCACATTCCTTTTGGCGGCGTTCTCCCACTCAGTGCCCTTAAGGTCTTTATACTGGTTTTGGGCCTGGGACAACATTGCTTGATTAAGTTTCTGCAATTCTCCGGCTAGTTTTTCGGTTTCCACAACCCGCAAGAGGTGGTCAAAAAACAGGTGGTAGTTGTGGAGAACAGAATCGGTAGTTATGAACAGCGGAAACAGTTCATAGCGGTTTCTCTCGTACAGCGAGAAAAATTCTTTTTCGTACTGGTTGGGGACCACTACAAAGCCGTTTTTAATGAGGAGTTCCCTGGCAGCCGGAGACAATTCAAACATATCTCTGTTGGTGATATTTGCCAGGCCGGGTTCCACCGCATAGGGACGCACGGCAGGCTTTACGTCCACCGGCACTTCTACATATTCGGCAAATACTGCGGCGGCAGCCTGCGGTGGCTGAGCAGACTGCTGGGGAGAATTCTTTTCATCCGGTCCCGGCTGGCCGGAACAGCCGCCCAATGCTCCCAGAAGCAGGAGCAGTAATAAGGCGCAAGGGAGCAACCATGATTTTTTCACGTTATCACACCTCTTAACCGTTTTATATTTGTAGTATTACTGCCAAAATCCTAGTTTTCAACTCTTACCGATATTTTCTGTCCGTATTTAATTAATTGCCTCATTCCAACGCACTGGCTGATACCGGTTAAAATTGCTTCCCTATTTTCTGGAAACCACCTTGTTCCTGAGAGAACGGTTACTCCGGTACCGCTGAAGGCTTCAGGGTAGATGGGTGTGCTGGAACCAACCATAACCACATCCCGGGCTTTGGTACAGTATTTTAAAAGGTTTTCCAGTGTTCCGTTGATAATTGATGTACTGCTGATGAAAATCACCTGGCACTCAGGCAAAAGTTCAGGCTGGGCACTCTCCGGGTATACCCCGCCGCCAACGTCCTCTCCCCGCTCAAAGATAAACAGGCGCTGGACTTTGTTTATTAGATTGAAAATAAGGGGTCCGATATGTCCTATAATCGCAACTGTATCTTCAGGCCGTATTTCCGTGGAAAACGCCGCATCAGGGTCGTCAGGTTCATGCTCCATTTCCAGTTTGTCGAATTCAGCAACAGAATTTAATACCGCTAATCCCATAGCTACAGTTATAACATTTTTACCCTGCAGAGCCCATCCGGCAATTTCCCCGGCAGGTTTTCCAATAAGATTTCCAGCCTGGGGAAGAACCCCACAGCCATGACCTACTTCACTTCTTAAAACATAGGTAACACCTATTGGACCGCTATCCAGTTCAACCGCCATCAATCCCAGTCCGACCCTGACCTCTTTTATTTTTTTGCCCGCCAGCCTCGGTAAAGCTAAATTATAAATACGTTCTAAAATCATGCCAAAACCCCCTGTTTGTTGCCTAAGTTCTTTGTGCTTGTCTCATGTGAACCAGTCTTAATAGAATCAACTATATTACATTCAATGTCAGTATAATAAAAACACTTCAGCTTAACAATGCTTGATAAGCCCCGGCCATTCTTGCAGCGGTGCTCGCCGCGCTGATTTTTTCGGCGGATTCTCTGGCCTGGTTGCCCAGGCGCTGCCTCAGCTCTCCGTTGTGAAGGAGGAATAAGGTTTTTTCAGCCAGGGCCTTTGCCGATGGCGGGGTCAGGAAACCATCAAATCCTTCCTTGACCATTTCCGCAATTCCGTTGACTCCCACAGCTACAACCGGAAGGCCCGCTGCCTGGGCTTCATTTATAATGATACCCTGGGTTTCCGTGACAGCAGCATAAATGAACAGGTCGGAGCCTGCATAGTAGTTGGCAAGGATCTGGCGGGATAAAGGGCGGCCGATAATAGTTACCCGGGAATCAAGGCCTTTGCCGGCTGTTATAGCCCGCAGCTCTTTTTCATAAGGGCCCAAACCCACCAGAAACAGGCGTGTTGCCGGATAAGCCCTGTTAATCAGCAAGAAAGCATCCAATACCATGTCAAGGTTTTTTTCCTTACCGAACCTGGCCACACAAAGCAACACTTTTTCCCCCGGTCCGATACCGTATTCCCGGCGCAACCAGCGCGGGTCCGTGCCGGCGAATTCCTCCAGTTTGACGCCGGTGGGAATAGACTGGATGGGTGCGGTTATGCCCAGTTTTCGCAGCCGCCTGGCAACTATGCTGGTGGGGGTGATTACCAGATTGCAGTTATTGCAAAATTTTCGTACATAACCCAGCACCAGCTTCCGGGCCAGGGCCGGAAACAGCGGCACATAGTGGATATAAAGGTCGTAAAGGGTGTGGTGGGTAAACACCAGGGGCAGGTTGTGCCGCCTGGCTGTGCGGGCGCCCACGCTGCCCAGCAGGAATGGTGAATGGCAATGGATCAGGTCAATTTTCAGTTCCCGGATCATTTTACCGGCTCCGGGTGCGAAGGGTAGAGCCAGGGAAAATCCTTTGTTGGTGGGAGCGGTTACGGACGGAAAACGGAATACTCCCTCCTCTTCCCCTTGCCGGTAGTAGGACGGTGCAAAAATATAAACGTTATGGCCAAGTTTCTGAAGCTCCTGCCTGAATAATTCAATGGAACGGACAACCCCGCTTATGTATGGATAGTAGCTATCGGAAAACACGGCAATATTCATCGGTTTCCTCCTGCTGAAGGTCATGCTCTAATACTTCTACGGGTTAAGATAAGTGAATTAAATCTCTTTAACAGGCTCTGCATATTCAAAATACAACTCTCCCTTAAAAGCTGGGATTACAACCTTGTCCTTTTCCCGGGTTTCGACAGAAATACCATACTCGCTTAGAAGATACTCGACAAGGCCGCCTCTTAATTCCAGTCTGTTCTTTAAATCTGAGGCATTGCCGATAGCAAGGATCTGGTAGGGAGGCTCCAGAGGAGTTCCGTTAACATTGATGTGGTTGCCGGCCAGACGCACCTCACTGACAGCCGTGATCCGCTGGCCGTTAATGGCCACAGCCTCTGAGCCCGCGCTAAATAATTC
Source organism: Pelotomaculum sp. UBA1371 (assembly GCA_002305915.1). Taxonomy (GTDB): domain Bacteria; phylum Bacillota; class Desulfotomaculia; order Desulfotomaculales; family Pelotomaculaceae; genus DTU098. The sequence continues at coordinate 142,331 of DBRJ01000027.1, forward strand.
GTTAAGCATTTTCATAAGATGTTCGTCTAAGACCTTCGAGGCCTGAACAGTACCGGATCCGTCATCCCCCGGCTGACCCTGCACAACCACTTCCACTCCCGGTCCGGATACAGCGGATAAACCGGCAAACCGCTTTATTTTTGCAAGTTCTCTGGCCAGGGCTTCAGCGGCCTCTTTCTCTCCCAGCCCGAGCTTCTCCAGTTTAACGGACAACTCAGAAATTTCTTTCTGCAGCCCGTATAAATCCTCTACCAAAACTTTTTTCTCCAGGGCTAATTCCTGCTCTCTGTCCAGAGAGACGACGTTGTCGGCACTGGTAGTATGATAATGGATGCCAAGCATCATCCCCAAAAAGATGGTAACAAATGTAAGTGAAAAGAAAAAAGCCCTGTTCAGAATAAAAACCTCTCTTTATGAATAAGATATTAGTTTGACGAATACTTAAGCTTCTGGATCCATCATATAATTTGACTTGATACCACCGGAATAAGCCGGTATCTCAAGTTTCTCCACTTTTTTTACGGAAACCTGGATACCAAAAAACTGAAGATGATCAATCACCCCGCCTCTCATCTTCAAAGCGCCTTCCAGCGTTTCAGGATTGCCGATGGCAGTTATGACAAAAGGAGGAACAAGATCTTTTTTATTTATTTTAATGGTACTGCCACTGCACCTGATCCCGGTGGTAGTTATGAGACGTTGCTCATTAACAGCTATAGCCTCGGCCCCCGCCGCTTTGAGTTCGTTAACTACTCTTAATATGTCTTCATCATGCACGATATAGAGGTTGGGGTTTTCAGTGTAATCCTTTGAAATATTGCTGTCCTTTAAGGTCACTTCCACGCCGCTGCCGGTCAGTTTGGTCATACCTGCAAATATTTTTACCTGTTCCATTTCTTCTTTAATTTGATTGGCATGGGTTCCAGTAGACAAATCCTCTAACTCCAGGAGCATCCTGTTCAATTGTCCCTGCAGGACATCGTGTTCTTTTTTCATCTGTTCAACCTGGTCTGCCAACTCATTTGTCCTGCGGATTGCCTCATCCTGCTGTATGTCCATATTATTCCGGTATAGCAGCGCTAGGATTAAACCGAGAACCAGGCTAACCAGAGCCACCGACCAGTAGAAATTTTTCAGCTTTATTGCGCTCATCTCCATTTACTCCTAACATCACCAACTGACTGAACAAGAAGCTTTACAACCGGAACAACTGCTTTAAACTCAGTCTTTATCAATATTTGGTCCATCCTTTTGTTCTGGATTATGGTGGTCGCGTTAAGCCCACCCTGGTTTTAAGATATGTTTTCTATGCTCAAGTTAATTTCCAAATTATGTTAATTATAATGCTTCTATAGTATATGACGAAGTAAAGGGCTGAATAGTTCACCATTACCAATTAAAACTATAAACTATACGGGGTATGCAGCCAGCCAAGCGCTGTATTCATTATTTAGAAGCAAAAATGACGAATACATTAGTCACTGCTAGACTAACGCATTCGTCACCTGCTGTCAATAGTATTTTAACAAGGAAGGGTACGATCATTTTCTATTACCGGCTTCACATCAAAGTCAACGGGCAATCCGTCAATAAACACCTGGATATCCCCCGGTTGAGTCTGGGCTTGAACCGGTTTTATGGCACCCATGGAAAGTATTATTGTCAAGGTAGTCATTAAAATAAACAGTTTTTTCACTGGCAACTCCTCTGTAGCAATAGAGATTGAATTAAAGATTAATCAGCTCCAGTTGTTTACAGATAAAAACACCCCCAAAAGCCTGGCCCGGGAGCTAAGTATTAGTCCCCGGGAGCTGATGGAATTGTTGAAAAAAGTTATTGATAATAATAAAATGAGGGGCTGGAAAAGTAATGTCTGACCTGGCGATTAGGATTAGAGGGTATCAAAAAACCTATAAAACCCCTGCCGGATTCGGTTCCGCACAGGGGTTTTATATATCCGGCTTTTGTTTAAAAAACAACAAACCTACCTTGTCTATGAATCATTGAAAACGACAGGTTAGTCAAAACACAATAGGTCCGAACTATTCCACTACTGTCTCGTCTTCTATACCTTCTTCTGTATTACCTTCATCCTCAGTGGTACCATCTTCTTCAGCGTTGCCTTCNNTCTTCAGTGGTACCTTCGTCTTCAGCAGTTCCTTCATCTTCTGTGGTACCTTCATCCACCGGGGTCACTTCGTCTTCCGGTGTGCCTTCTTCAGCTGGAGTACCTTCATCTGGAACAGGCTTGTCACTAATATCGGCGCGTAACAGGGTAGCATCCCAAAGAACTTCCTTATCCAGGCTTACTGCTATGAAGTTCAAAGGCACAAACGTTCTATCATTTACGATTGTGGGTGGAACTTCCAGAGTAACACTCTCTCCATTTACAGTAGCAACACTATTGTCAATTTGGAGCCATACATTTCCTGATGTTACTGAACGATCCTCAGCGTTCCATAGTACCTCTTGATTCAACGCTTCAAAAACCGCTCTTAAAGGTACCATCGGCGTTTCGTTTTCAACATACGCGGGATTTTCTGTAGCCAGTTCGTTTCCGTTAATAAAAATTGCCGGATTTACCGCCATGGCTACGCCAGCACTCAATAAAAACAGGCTTAAGGTTAAGACAACTATCAATTTTGTTTTCATGTGGATAATCCTCCCATCAATTCTTGTTATGTTTTTCTATTAAGTACAAACGTCTTCATCTTTACCTGATAGCAAACCCCCTTTATATCATTTTGCAAGCTAGCCAAAAGTTATTCCATATATTGCCCCATAAACTGTTTCAAAATTTATCACATAAATTGTTTCGTAAATTGTTTAATGTTTTAGTATTTGATGTCAACGCGAAAAATCCTTCTTCTGATCAAAATTACATAAAATCACATATATTTACAGATGGATCAGTTCTGCACTGCACTTAAGCAAACCAACCTGGCGATGTTCAAATGAATTTGCTTACCCTTCTCATTATAGCCCATCCCTGGATCCATTTGGAGGCACGGTTTTCTTGATTCGCCTAACAGATTATTGACAATATCCTCAATCATAGAGTAATTTGTTATCAAATGAATAATAATGCATACCCGGGACTGACAGAAATCTTGAATCATAAACTAAGAAGCAGAAGTTCAATATGAAAATTCCCCGGTTAGTTAGTTTTTATAAAAGGATTTAGAGCCATGGATAAAATTCTTGAGCTATTGGAAACCCAGGGACCTTTAACTGGTAAAATGCTTATTGAAAAAACAAAACTGGACGGATTCAATTTATGGAAAATCTGTAACAGTAGCGAGAAAATAATCAAAAAAACGATTGGCAAAAGGTATGTCAGGCTTGATCAGCAAGTGGATGGATATGCAAGGCTTTCACCGTCCATAATAAGGGAGTTTTATGGCTATACCATAATCGGCACAGAAAAAAATATGAAGGAAATAGCCAAAAAGGCGGATTTACTCCATCAAGAAATCATAGAGATAAGCAATAAAAAATTTAAATTGGCCCAAGAGGTGATAAAAAAAATATGTGATTCTCAAGAGAACTCACATATCATTAAAAAATGTGCATGCTTCATAATTGCAGGCGATGTAGCTTATGGAATGTCACACCTTGAGCCCAGGCCCGAATCATCCACAGGCGAATTGGTTAAAGGATCCGACCTTGATATTGTCGTAGTTACTCAAGGTCTGCCCGCAAGCATTATTAAATGCCTTGATTTATCCATATACAACCAAAAAAATTTTCTATTAAAAAACCCCAGTTACAAAGAAGAAATTGATTATATAATAAAAGACATCTTTAAAGTAGAAAGACAATTAAATTTCGATAATTTTGAAGCCATGGTTGCCTCAAAAATTCTTTTTGAAGGAAAATTCCTTTATGGTGATATGGGCATTTTTAACAAAATAAAGGAAATGCTCTTTAATAAAGGTATTCCGGAAAAATTAGAGGCATTAGAAGAAAAAGCCCTGATGAACAGGAATAATGCCATATCATATCTCCTAAAATTTAAAGGAACACTGTCCGATCAAGAAAGTATGAAGCTGTTTTATACTAAAGAAGAAAAAGAAGAGTTTTTTTAGTCATGATAAACCATATTGGCACTTTAACCTTTCTATATGCACATAATGATCCAGATTCTTAAGTTTTGAAGCAGCATCCTTATCGAGCACAACAGTAATTCCTCCGCCGTGCAACTGTATCGCTGAAGCTGTAATTTGGGAAGTTACGGGGCCTTCAATGCTCTTTGCAACCACGTCGGCTTTTTTTACTCCATTTGCTATCATAATGATATTTCTTGCTTCAAGAATGGTTCCAACCCCCATTGTTATAGCAAAATGTGGCATTTTATCCCTGTCCACGCCGGCTTTTTTATAAAAGCTTTCATAATTGTCATCAAGTGTTTGTTTTGTTAATGCCTGTATTCTTGTTCTTGATGCCAGAGATGAACCCGGTTCATTAAATGCCCAATGACCGTCACCACCTATCCCCAAAAGCTGTAAATCAATTCCACCCGCCTTTTTTATCTCTTCCTCATACCACTGACAATACTTTTCAGGATCCTTGGTGCGTCCGTCGGGAACATGTATGTTTTCCTTTTTGATATTGATATGACTAAAAAGTTCCTCGTACATAAACCTTGCATAACTCTGATCTAAATCATAAGGTTTATCCAAATCAATACCCAATCCGAGATACTCGTCAAGATTGAAGGTTACAACGCGTGAAAAGTCAAGCCCTTCCTTGTGCATTCTGATAAGCTCTTTATAGGTTCCTATAGGTGTACTTCCTGTCGCCAGGCCAAGTACACAATTTGGCTTGTTTTTCACATAACCGGCAATAATCCCGGCTGCATACCGGCTCATTTCAGCATAATTATCTCTTATAATAATGTCCATTGGCATTTCTCCCTTATATATGTACTACGATTGTATTTCACCTTTTTATGCTATTCCCAAAACTCTTGTAAAGGGTTTCCTTCAAATAAAACCTCCCTGTAAACGCTATTTGTTACTTGGTAACTCCTTTTACGATTGCGACAACCCTGATGTATTTGTCACCTCACCTTAAACAATCAGTTATTCAGAGTTCACTTTTATATTTTACTAAATAAGATTATCAAAGTGAACAGGGGTCAGGCTTGAATTATTCACTTATTTCCGTCAAACCTCCAGATAATTTCCTGTAAATAACCGCCCCGTTGCTCCACCCGAATTTATTTTTGGTATCTGGCACGCATCCAAACACCGGTATGGCACCGGCCGGAGAAATATTTGTGGTGCTCTATGTGCTCTATGTGGTGCTGTTGTTTATTTTATGCCTGGGGCAAGCAAACCGTTTCACTTGATCTGCCAACCACTTCGGTTTTTTTAACTTAAGCTCTTATATTTTGCTTCCCCCGGCATCTTCAGCAGTCCCTTATCTTCATGCCTCCTTGAGATTCTTTCTTTTACCCCATGGCTTGAAAACGGAGATAATGACCAGGAAGACTAGAATAGCAAGGGATATTAACGTGCCAATGATCAACATCTGGCGATTATAAAGATAAACGGTATTACTCAAAAAATTTACCTGAGCAGCTGAACTCAAATCAACAGTCCGGTCAAACCAGATGCGCATTAACGTACCTCCATAAAGAATCGCACCAATATGCCCCAATACTTTAACTACAATCCAATTATATTTGGTGAGCCCCCAATTAGTTCTTAGAGCAAGCCACACCCCTGTAATTAGACTGCCGAAGGCGCCGGGAATAATCAAAAACCAGTCGCAGTACTTGCTGAAGATGTGAGCAGCATGGATCTGCTCCAGGTCAGTTACAGCCGTTATGGTCATGTTGGTGAGCAGAAGTGTACCCAGCAGGCCGCTGAAGTAAACTATCACAAACATCAGGTGAGCTACAATCCACCAGTTTTTTTGTTTGATAGTCAGCCTATTGGTTATGAACTTTGCTATAAGCGCCAAAACTCCAATCAACAAACTTATTACAATCAACAAATCAATGGTCATTAAAATGTCCGGCGTACTCAACTGTTATCAAACACCTTTCTATAATAATTTATTTCACCTGTAAAGATAATATTACATATGAAAGATATTTGTCAAGTAAAGAAGGGGGTCAGGCTTGAAATATTCACTTATTACAAAGGAATATTTCAAGCCTGACCCCCTTTAGAAACCAACACCGGCTATGGCCGCTCTGGTCAGCCCGCTTAAAATATTTTGTTTTACACCTTGCTGCATAAATGGTCATCTCATTTTGTGGTAGTACTTAACCATTGTCGAGTAGAAGTGTGCATTTCTAACTTTTTATTTTGATAACCGGCAGCTAGTGTTTAAATGAATCAAGTTTTATTAAGTGCCCGGGAGTATTGTCTTCTTAAAGCCACATTTTTCCCGTGGACGAAATAATACAGAATAATAGACAGAAGTACAACAGCCGCAAGCGTCAGATACATTCCCCGAAAACCAACAAAGGGGACGAGCATACCCGTCAGAAACGGGCCTATTCCCGTCCCGCCATCCATGCAAATAAAGAAGGTGGATGTTGCCAGGCCGACCCGGTGCTTTGGTGATTCTTTTACGACAATCGCTTGAGCACAGGACATCATTGTCCCAAAACCCAGAGCCAGTAATGCCCCGGCCATGAGAAGAATAGAACCAATCCGGGCCTGACTGAGCAATAATAAGCTCAAAGAGAAGGTTATTAAAGCCGGGTAAATGACAATATTATCTCCCCTGAGATCAAGCAGCCTGCCGGTTAACGGCCTTGAAACAAAGAGTACCAGGGCGTATACCACAAAAAAGAAACTGGCTGCATCCTTCAGTTCTAGTTCGATTGCGTATGTATTAAAAAAGGTTACAACTCCCGAGTAAGCAATCCCCAGCAGGACCATCATGATTGAAACAGGCACAGCCCGTTCTTCAAAAAAATCATATATTTTAAACCCTTTTTTCATCTCTTGAATCTGTTCTTCCGTTATATAAGCTTCAGGTATATTGGCAAACAAAATTACGATAGTATTGAGGGCAGAAAAAAAAGCACAGACAACAAAGAGCATCTCGAAATCTGCGTGCCGCGTAATCAAAAGTCCGAGAAATGGTCCCAGTGCCGTTGCGGCAGTTACACTTAACGAAAAATAACCAGTACCTTCCCCTTTCCGCTCATCTGGTATTAAATCCATTACGGCAGTCGATAAGGCTGTGCCGGCAATACCGAAAGCTGTTCCATGTAAAAAACGGACTACCAGTAACAATCCCAGGTTATTGACTGGAAAGTATAAAAGCGTGGCAATAAAAAACAGGAATAAACTGCTGTAAAGCAGCCTTTTACGTCCAATTACTTCAATATATTTCCCTGTCAGAAGGCGGGAAAACAGGGCGCCGATTACAAAGATGCTGGAAGCAAAACCTGCCTTGCTCTGAGAAGTGTTAAACTGTTCAACCGCATAAAGGGCTAATGTAGTCATTAATAAGTAAAAAGTAAGAGCCACAAAAAAATTGGCCATACAAATAATTAAAAAGTCCTTTGTCCATAAATTATCTTTACCCAACTTTACATCTAAAGGGGTAAGGCTTGAATTATTCACTTATTTCCTTCAAACCTCCAGATAATTTCCTGTACATAACCCGTCCCTTTGCTCTCACCCGACTTTATTTTCGATATCATTGATAGAGGTAAGTTAAGCTCTTGGGCTAACAATGTATTTGTCACATTGCAGTGCCTTTCGCTCAATAGAACTATCGCCTTACGTATGTCGGATACCTTCTGGATTCTTGTTCTTTTGACCAGTTCTTTAATGCTTATTTGTTCTTGATTACAAACTTTTTCCACTAACTCATCTATATTTAATTGTTCGGAACGAACTCCTATGTTTGCTTGGAATAACATCTTCTCTTCAGGTTGGAACACCTTGAATTCTCTGAGTGTAAGATCCCCCGGTTCCTGACCCATAAACTGCAGGTACTCCTTTACTGCTTGCCTCCTATTCTCTGAAAATATTTCCAGCGCTTCATCTGTATCAACTAGTCCATCATTTACTATACCAGTATAGTGGAAATGACTACTCCATTTGTAGTTTATATCTGGGCACATATTGGCCTTTACAGGGTTGAAGTGGATGTATTTTATCACTTGGAGTAAATAGTTTTCTTTGTTACAAAGCATTGCTTTATATCTTTGCTGAAAAACATGCCCTGTCCTTCCATAGCTACGGTTGTACCATTGCGTATATACCTGCTGGATGCGCTGCATTATTGAAGATAAGGGAGCATCTTCCACCTGTATCAGTAGATGTGTATGGTTATCCATGATACAGTATGCGAATAACTTGAAGCCAAGATTTTTCTTGTATTTTGATATAATCTGGATATATTTTATTTTTGAAATTTCACTACTAAATATTTTTTCTCGGTTATTACCTCTAACCATTACATGGTATAAGGCTCCCGGATAATGTATCCGTTGTTTCCTCACCATAGATTATCACCCATGGAAATCATACCAATAGTTAGTGAATTTTTCAAGCCTGACCCCCTGGAAAGTAGATTATACAACTGGAATCAGTTAGAATATAGTAAGCATCCTGAAATATTTTTAAGCACATTAATTTTTTAAAGGGGCAATAAAAAGGAGAAAAGATTAATGGAACAAAAAGCAATAAAACAGGAAGAACAACTTTGGACCCGTGATTTTGTTGTTATTACCCTGATTAGTTTGTTTACTTTTATAGGGTTCCAAATGTTGCTGCCTACTCTTCCTGTATATGCCAAGCATTTAGGGGGTAGTGACACTGCCGCCGGTTTGGTGGTTGGAATTTTTACTTTTTCCGCAGTAATCATTCGTCCATTTACCGGGTATTTTCTGGATGTATACGGCCGTAAAGGTATACTTTTAATGGGATTGCTTATTTTTACCGCCAGTGTTCTGGCCTACATTTGGGCACCTTCCTTATTAATCCTGCTTGTTTTCCGTTTTATTCATGGCTTAGGTTGGGGACTCACCAGCACCGCATCCAGCACGGTGGCAACCGACGTCATTCCCAAGTCTAGACTAGGAGAAGGCATGGGGTATTACGGCTTATCCGGTACTTTATCCATGGCTCTGGCGCCGGCCTTAGGTCTTTATATTATCAGCTGCTTCAATTTTAATGTGCTGTTTTTGCTGTCGGCCGGTATGCTTACAGTAGCAATTGTGCTGGCTTTGACCATAAATTATCATAAACCGGACACGACCAAGCCTGGGTTTAACCTAATCGAAAAAGCAGCTTTGCGACCAACCATAGTTGTGTTTTTTATCACAATGACATATGGCGCTGTCGTTGCATTTATAGCCTTGTACGCCGCTCAACAGGGTATTGGTAATATTGGCTCCTTTTTTACTATTTACGCTCTGACGCTTGCCTTAGCCCGGCCCATTTGCGGCCGTCTTGCCGACAGGATTGGGTTTGGCTTTGTAATAATTCCCGGTATTATCCTTATTGCAGGGGCCATGTTTTTGCTTTATTTTGCGGGTAGCATACAGTGGTTTTGGCTGGTAGCCATTCTTTACGGGGCGGGCTTTGGAGCAGCACAGCCGGCCTTACAAGCTTTAGCTGTTATATCTGTGCCTCCCCAGCGGCGCGGGTTAGCCAATGGTACATTTTTTACGGGTTTTGACATGGGTATCGGGCTTAGCTCAATCATGTGGGGAGCTGTAGCCGGGGTAACTGGTTACAGTGTGATGTACCTCCTGGCTACGATACCGGCTATGGCCGCTCTGGTCAGCTATTTATTACTGGGCCGTAAGGCTCCTGCATAATGTATCCGTTTTTTCCTCGCCATAGATTATCACCCGGGGTAATCATACCAATAATTGGTGAATTTTTCAAAGCTGACCCCAGGCTCGTTCATATTTCCACCACGACAAGGCCTACATTTTTGTAAAAAAGAATTCTGCCGCCCAGGGTTACGGCAATGCCCGCGCCCTCCTGGCCGCGATGCTGGAGCGAGAGCAAACCGTTATAGGTAATGCCGGCCGCTTCGTCCCTCAAAGTGCTGACACCAAACACGGCGCACTCCTCGTGAGGTTTTCCGCTAATTCTCATATACATTTTCAATATCCCTTCCGCCACCGCTCTCTTTGCGGTACGCATACCCATACCCTGTTATTCAATATACCGGCCGGACGGTATTCTTCTTTGGCCCTTCTTTATAGTAGAACTGTTAATCATTTAAAAAGGCGCACATCACATAATGTGACCAGTTAACCAACCGGCTACGAAACCGGTTTTTTAACTGACTTTCACATTATTTGATGAACGCCTTTGTTCACGCCCATTGTACAGTAAAACACAGGTTATCGTCAATGGTTATTCAGAGAGTTTCCAGCTTCAATAAATTATTGCCTGACATTTTTTCAGGCGATGGCCACGTAGTTGCGCACCTTCCCCGGGGCTTCAGCTGCTGGTATTACCCCGATACATTTGACAGCATTTTAAACCTGGATGACCTGGCAACAGCTACTGCATATTGGATGTTAATCACATGAGCGAAGTGATAAACCTTACAGGTGGCAGCCACAGAATGACCCATAGAAACCAGTTCTGGCAACATTATATGCTATAATTTGTTATGGTTGCTCAACAGTTCACAAGTAACGTTAAACCGATCCTTATCATTTATGCAGTAATAGGAAATATTTAGGTAGAATTTAGAAAAAATAAGGAAGTATATAATTCGATATTTTTTGAGTTAAGAAAGTCGAGTTTAGCTAAAGTAGCTTTGTTATTATGTAGATATGAAAAAGAGGAAGGAGGGAGATAATGTTAAAGGAATTAAATAATGTGATTGACTATATTGAAGAGCATTTAACCGGCGATCTATCTCTTGAAATAATTTCTAAATATGCCGGAGTTTCTGACTATCACTTCAGGAAGATATTTTTTTATCTTTCAGGGTTGACGCTTAGTGAATATATCAAAAACAGAAAATTGTCGGAAGCAAATAAGGACTTATTAAATGGAGAAAAAGTAACGGATGTTGCTTTGAAATATGGTTATCAGTCATTGGACGGCTTTACCCGGGCATTTAAAAAATGGAGTGGGTTTTTACCCTCAGATGTGATAAAAAAAGGCATAAGTAAATCGTTTCCCAAACTTTCCTTCGTAATAACCGTCAAGGGAGGAATTCCTATGGAATTTAGAATTGAAGACAAACCGGCTTTTAATCTAGTCGGTGTAAGTAAACGTGTTCCTATGCAATTTGAAGGTGTTAATAACGAGATTGTAAAGCTTGCAGAAAGTATAACTGATAAACAAAAAGAAGAAATGCATTCTCTTCAAAATATAGAGCCCTATGAAATTGTCAATGCTTCCTATGATGCTGACTTTAATTTCTTAAAAGAAGAAGGATATCTAACACACCTGATAGGTGTTTTAACGACCGAAAATCAGGTAAGTGAACAACTAGAGAAAGTGCCGGTCGAAGCCCTCACCTGGGCAATATTTCCAAAGGAAGGGCCATTTCCTTCTACGTTACAGAATACAATGGCAAAAATATATTCAGAATGGCTTCCTACTTCCGGTTATGAAGTAATCAATGCCCCTTCTTTTTCTTTTACTAAAATGGACAAACATAAAAAAGATTACGCTTATAGTGAAGTTTGGATTCCTGTTCGGAAGAAATAAAAGCTAAACTCTAACCATTACATGGTATAAGGCTCCCGGATAATGTATCCGTTTTTTCCTCAACATAGATTATCACCCATGGAAATCATACCAATAATTAGTGAATTTTTCAAGCCTGACCCCACTAACAATAAGACTCTATTGCATTTACAGGGCATTCCTTTGAGCAACTTCCGCAAACATCACATTTATCTACATCAATTGCATACCCTTCTTCATTCTGATATACTGCTTTAAAATTGATTGATTGACATATTTCTTCGCATTTACCGCATTTGATGCATGTTTTCGTATTAATCTTCAATCCTTTAAACCGGTCAGGAAAATCTCCAAAATTAAAATGTTCTCTTATAATCTTATGGTCACGGCTCTGGCAATCATAATCATAGTTATAATAATCACCCTTAAAACTATAGATGCAAAATGTTACCGTATCAGGATATTTGAGGGTATCTTTCACTCCTAATTGAAATATGGGCTTCTTACTTGCTTTTTCCTTCAATTCTTCAAATGATATTTCTTTTACATTGCCTGTTGCTTTAATGGTATATCCGGGTTCAAAGTTAGGCAGGCCATCTTCTCCTATCTCAACATTTGGGGATGCTGACATGCCGCATATGGATATTTTTCCAGTTTCTTTCAACTGCTTGTAAAATGGTTTTACCGTCATGGTCCGAAAATACAATCCCTCTTCATCCCAGGCAAACAAATGAGCGATTCTGGTTTCAGGATAATCGCCGTCAATTGTTGCGAATGTTAAACAGCCAATGTCATCAAATTTTTTGTAAATTTCTTCAATTTTCATTTACTTTCCTCCTCTGTTCAAAGTTGCATTTCTTTTTACAGTTATATTATAGTTAGATATCTAACATATATCAAGTTATATTCATTCCTCGCCTCCAGACCAGAGTAACCTTACTCTCCGCAGTATGATAGGCGATGAGGGAGGAAACGACTTCGCTGTCGCTGGATGCGTTAAAGTTAAGACCAAGTCCTTTTAGTTCCTTTCTTATCTCGTGCGCCGTGGTAACGCGTCCGGTAAGATATTCCGTAATAACAAGGCCGGCATATTCAATGGTGTTCCCACCCGTATTTGAATAGCGGGTGAAATCCATCCCATTATACTTGTAAACATTAGAAGATCAGTAAATTATTGCCTGACATTTTTCAGGCGATGGCCACTTAGTTGCGCTACTTCCCCGGGGCTTCAGCTGCCGGTATCGCCAGGTATATTTGAAACAATTGTAAACCTCAATCAATATCCCTGGTCATAAATAAGCCACGGGCTGTTCTTATTGTCCCGGATCAAAATCACTTATATCCCTGTTTTCCTTCAATAATCCTTTAATAATATCTCCGTAAAGGAGCATGGCAATGTTGCCCCGAAGTCCTTTATCCTCTCCCTCAAGTATTTCGATTAGGTATGGCAGCGCTTCTTCTCCCATCTTCAGGATGCTTTCATATTCTCCCCTGTGCATGTTGATATAAGCATAGGGATTTGAGGCCTCCTTCGGCAAGGACATAATTGCAGCGAGATTTTCCTCTATAAGCCTTGCCTTATGATCACGATTCCCCCCCAATGGAATATTGTTTATCATATCGATAAGTTTTCTAAGGGTTTCCGCATTGTATGCAAAACTACGAACGTCTTCGCCAATAATTTTTTCTGCCTCTCCCCTTGTCAAGGTAATACTATATGATGCTCCGTCATAATCGCCGGTCTTATCCATAATATTACAGTTAATGATATCCACATTGTCAATCAAACTAAAGAGCACGATAGAATTCCGGTAAAATGCATCACCACTTATAGCGTCCCGCCTTTTTGTGTCAGAAGCGTCGTTCATATTAAAATTAATCTTTATACCATAAGGCAAAGCAGCTGTTTGAAGCTCTACAGTATCGCGTACAACACCCTTGGGCAGGGGAGTGGCATCAATAAGTCCAATGACTTTAGAGTTATTTCCCACATAGGGGGTTTTGTTGTTCATTAATGTCTGGATTGAGTAACCAAGATACAAATCATGATCAGTTTGCTCATGTTTAGGATTCGCCGAAAAAGCAATAACCGCCGGGCAAACCACCGCAACTGCAATTATAATGACCCAAAATGCAGGTTTCTTAAAATTTAGCACATTTTTTATTCTAATCTTTACATGGCTCTCGCCGAAGGCTAAAGGATTCGCCGTTAAAAGTCTCTTACTACTCACCGCCAGCGACAGCAGCGACCCTGAATAGCCGCTCTTTGCGCTGTCACCCAGTTTATGCAGCACGCTTTCATCGCAGGACATCTCCATGTCCCGGCTCATGAGCGCAAAACAAAGCCACATAAGCGGATTGAACCAGTGAAAAATTAGCGTAAAAAAAGCAAGCGGCTTGATCAGATAATCCTTCCTGCGGATATGTGTACGCTCGTGTTCCAGTATGTAGGACAGGTTGGCATCTCCAATATTTGCAGGCACATAGATTTTCGGGCGGATAAAGCCGCATACGAAGGCTGTGCCGATGGCATCGGTCTCAAAGATATTGCCCTCCAGGCGAGTCGCAGTCTGAAGCTTTTTTTTAATTTTTACATAAGCAGCAATAGTGTAAATCAGCAGCACAATAACACCAAAAATCCAAACAAGGCTCAAAACGTTCATCCATATCTCCATGGGACTCACGCTTGCCGCCGGAATGGCCTGAGGCAGAGAAGCATTTACAGCACTATCAATGCTATCAATACCTGACTGTATTACAGGCGTTTGCAGCAACCCCTCAGTAATCCCGCTCCCTTGCCTCGTATTCAGGTTTATCAGATTGAAAAAGCTAAAAGCTGAATCAAAAGAAAATGGGCAGACAAGACGAAAAAGCACAGGAAGCCAAAGAACGTAGGAAAAAACCTTTGGTACTCTTTTTAACAGCAGGCGGACAAGAATTACGCCAATAGCTACATATGATGCAGTGATGCTCATGTTTACATTAGTGACAAATAAATCTTGCAGCAAGCTCATTTCGAAGCCTCCTCGATAATCCGCTTCAACTCCCCGGCCTCCTGTTCGGATAGCTTGCGGCCGTTTAGGAAGGCAGTCAGAAATTTCGGCAACGAACCGCCAAATGTTTTTTCCAACACGGCTCTACTTTCATATCTCTGCACATCTTCACGCTTAACCAATGCAGTAACAGTTGCGTCCTTGTTCTGCAGGACACCGCGCTTGCAAAGCTTTTTTAATACAGTGTAGGTAGTAGACTTTTTCCAGCCCAATTTATCTGCGCATAGCTTTACAAGCTCAGTAGAGTTGACCGGTTCATTGTCCCAGATTATACTGACAAATTTGTACTCTGCATCAAACAGCTTATATTTTTCCATACAGCTGCTGCCTCCTTAGGTTTATCCCGATAGACCCAATTAAAGTCTAACGAACTGGCTCCGGTATGTCAATAGCATGATATATTGCATTTATAAAAATATTTTGATTTTGTTAAAGCACAAAGGAAATTCAAACCATATGGCTATCCCTGTAATAATAACGTCTATTAAAAGCCTGGAGTATTGGAGTGTATTGTTATATGACCTGGTAACAGCTACTCAATTTGGATTCCGGAAGAAATAAAAGCTAAAATACACACCCGGCTTATCTGTCGGCCAGTTAAACGGTTAAATATATTGATGTATCTTTGCGCTTTTTGATGCTATGATTAAGGGGTGTTGAATATAGAGGCGCGGAGATGTGCTACAATGATCCGTCAGAAAAATCAAGGATGCAACCCGGTGGCGGTAATAAAATACACGGGAGCTTTTATGGCCTGGGTGATCGGTTCCGGGTTCGCTACCGGGCAGGAAATACTGCAGTTTTTCTCGGGCTACGGGTATGCCAGTTATGGTGTGGTGGTATTGAACCTGGCTGGTTTCCTGATCCTGGGCCGGATTATTATCACGACCGGTTATGATCATAAAGGTGCGGCAAATTTCAGCCACTTTGTGTACTTCTGCGGAAACAAGCTGGGAACACTGTACACGTGGCTGATTTCGGTAACGCTGGTGTTGCTTATTTCGGTACTTACTTCCGGCGCCGGCGCCACCCTTTCTGAATATTACGGCATCAACCCCTATATCGGGTCGGCCTTGCTGGCGGCGCTGGTTTTAGGCGTGTACCTGATCGGGTTCGAGAAAATGGTTAAAATTGTGTCGGTGACCAGTCCGGTGATCATCATTTTTACGTTGCTCGTGGGGACAATAACGGTGGTAAGGGATATTGGTAATATTTCAGAAATCACAAATTATGAGCCGGTTTTGCAGAACATCCAGGCTTCTCCGAACTGGATTTTAAGCGCTGCATCGTATTTATCATTGAATTTTTTTTGCGGCAGCACCTATTATACGGCGCTGGGCGCCAAAGCGACTAACAGGCAATCCGCCAGACTGGGGGCACTATTTGGCGCTCTGGCTCTGATTGCAACAATTACGATCATGAATACGGCCATTTTGCTGAACGCCGGGAATACGGTCGCCCTGGCGGTTCCCACATTGTATCTGGCAAGGAGAATATCATCCGTGATTGGGGCCGCATTTTCGGTAATCCTGATCCTGGGTATTTTTTCCTCCTGTTCGACCATGATGTGGACTGTCTGCAGCAGGTTTTTTGCCGGCGATCTCAAAAAAAACAGGATATTTGCAGTCATAGTGTCCGCCGGCACTTTTATGATCAGCCTATTTCCATTCACCAAACTAGTCGGCGTGTTTTATCCCCTGGTGGGGTATATAGGGTTATTATTCGTCGGCTGTGTGCTCTACAAGGAGATTAAAGGGACTGAAGGGACAGAGGGACAGGTCCCATGTCCCTAAATCCTGTCCATCACATTTTTCGATATCCCGATGATCCTGGATATCTGTATTATTGTTACACCATTAAGCGCTAACCCGGATACCTTTCCGGCCAACCATGCTAAATTTATCCCAAGTAATACTGTTAATCATACGAATCCGCAACCTAAGGTTGAGGTATTTACGGCTCATTCTCCGGCAATAATCAATAATCAATAATACAGAGCGTTACTTCCCGGTTCTCAGTACAGGTATATCGGAGTTGTGCAAAACGCCCCTGGACAGCGCGAAGCAGCCAAGCGCAGCCAGCAATTCCCATAAGGCCAGCACCCCAAGTCCGATCAGCATACCGTTCCCCTCAAGCATACTGCCCAGGACAATGGCAGCAATCAGGCCGGGTAGCATAATGACGATCACCGCAATGGTGTAAATGAAAACCAGGAGTCCGGCGCTAATGTCCGCGCCTGTCCAGCGCAGGGAAAGATAGTTTATGCCCAGCAATAAAAAAGAAAACAGGGTGTAAACTAGGGTGGCCGCAGCAACCAGCCCAAAAGGCTCTTTCATGATCAGGCCCGCGATGCCGAAAACAGCCAGACTTTCCACCAGTACCTTGAACACTATTTCCAGATTGCTCCAAACAATTTTCTGAAAAGAGCTTTCGGGAATCAGGTAGAGATAATGTATATAAAGCTCTTTGAGGCCGCGCCCTGTTCCAATCATGAAGATCTGCATCCACATCAGGATTTGCAGCAGAATAAGGATCCGGCCGTCCCCGCCGCGCAGGAACAAAGAAAACAGGGCCGTGCCTAATACCAAGATTACGGAAGACACTCCCCAAAGACCGAGCCGGTTGGCACGAAAGGACTCCCGTAGGTGCTTATAAAAAATGGCGCTTGGTCCCAGACCGCCGATACCGGTTTTGACAACCTTCACTTTTTTCGACGATGAGGCTTCCGGGTTGATCTGCCCTTCGGCCAGGACGCGCTTTCTCTCAAACGCAGTTTCCGTAGCAACCAGCACGTCTTCATAATAATCGGGATTGCTCAAGGCAATATAGAGGACCAGCAGCGCTCCGGACAGTACAAGCAGCCCGAAAAACAAGAACCCGCTGCCCGTATCGCCGGAAATCAGGGAAACGGCGCCTGCCGACGCCCAGCCTGCCACAGGCGTCCAAGCAGCGAGCGGCGAACGCAGCGTATTTTCCAGCGCAGGAAGGAGATCACCCGTTCCTGCAATCTGCACGCCGGTATAAACAAGAAGCGGGAGAAAGGCCGCCACGGCCAGTATTCGGACAACCAGTTTCCGCCCCGGTTTTCCGTTGGTCAGGCTGTAGATCAGAAGCGACAGGATTTGAAGCACACCGACGGCCAGCATAAAGCCGAGCAGTACCAGGAGCACCGCATCAAACCCTACCCCGAAGCCCGTGCTGAGGGAATTGCTTTGAAACAGGATAAAAAAGCCTGCCAGGAAAGCCGTTTTCGCCATGCGCACGATGCCGTACATCAGGATCAAGCGGGAACTGACCGGTGAAACAAACAGTAAATTGACATCGTTCATGTCGAAAATAACGTCTCCTTTGGCCAGGCCCTTTTGGATGGCGATCACGACAGACAGCAGGATGAATAGGAACAGGATGCCCTTGAGCCAGACGAGATCAAGGGAACCGGCCGCGTTTTGGCGTGTAAACAGGGAAAAGAGAAAAATCCCGCCAATCCCTGCAATCACAAGCACCCATAACGCCAGCTTCGCCGGTTTCCGGCGAAGCTCCAGCAGGGTATTTTTGGCGCTTTTGACCAGCAGAAAAACAAGACTGCTCATGGCGTGTCCCCCTGGCCTTTTCCTTCCGTGATGGTGAAATACACGTCTTCAAGGCTTTGGCCGGCCGCGAGGTCCGTACGGCGGCAAACGCGGGCGATCCGGCCCTTGACCATGATGTAGGTTACATCCCAGTCTTCCTCCACACTTTCGATCATATGGGTGCTGACAAGCAGGGCACAACCGCTGTCCCGCAGCTTAGCAATGACCGCTTTCAGTTCGCGGATCCCATGCGGGTCAAGGCCGACCAGCGGTTCGTCCATAATGACAGCTTTGGGCTGGGGCAGGAGCGCACAGCAGACACTGACCTTCTGCTGCATTCCCTTGGAAAGCTCTTTACCCAGCTTCATTTTTTTATCGTCCAGCTCAAAGCGGCGAAGCAAGGCCTCCCCTCTTTCCTCCCAGGCCTCCAACCGGTACGCTTTAGCAATGAACTCAAGATGCTCCGCCACCGTCAGCATCGGGTACAGCACGGGAAACTCCGGCACATACCCCAAAAGCCGTTTCGACTCTACCGTATGATTCTCATACCCGTCGATGGTAATAGTACCCTGGAAACGCAGGAGGCCGCAAACTGACTTGATCAGTGTTGATTTGCCCGCGCCGTTGGGTCCAAGCAGTACGGCCAGCTCACCGCGGCCTACGGACAGGTTGATGTTGTCATTGGCCGCCAGCTTGCCGTACTTTTTGGTCATGTTCCGGACGTCAATCATATAATAATCTCCCTTACTGCGATAGAAATACTATAACCGTACTTTAATCCTATTATTAAGGAGTGTGTGCCGGGTGGCACCCTCAGCAAATTTTAGCGTGTTTTTCCCACATCTACTGATAGTTGAAGAAACAATTTACAGAACTTCTTCTAAATCTTCTCTAGTATATTTCTCCTTAACATTACCCCTCATAACTTTCATAAATTATTTTCTGGCCCTCAGCTTATCGCAGTCAACATTTCCAATCGATTTTCGCCGGGTTTGGTTCGTTATCCACGGCAACGGCCCGCAGCGCGTCAAGCATACACCCGCACTCGGCGGCGGCACACTGCTCCAGCTGCTCCCACGAAACTTTCGTTCCCAGCGTGTTATACGCAACCGCTATCGCCCCGTATAAAGGAAGTCCGATACAATGCCGTGCTGAGTGGATAGTCGAAGCAGATTGACCAATTGCCCTGGCAGCAGCTTGCGCAACAGGGCTCGCCGCAGCTTCGCGGGCAGCCGCATGGCACTCGAGGATTACTTTTTTCGCTTGGGGCAGTTTTATTGCTCCTGATAACCACTCGCGAGCAGCCTTCAATGCATTTTGAGGACGTGGATCGTCCGGGTAGTGTTTGTTCCACAACGGTAAGAGCACCCGTTCAGAATAATCCACCGCCCAGTGCGCAAGCGTTGCCTTGCTCTGG
>DBRJ01000027.1:162078-163351 GCA_002305915.1 Pelotomaculum sp. UBA1371
AGTCTCATCAAAGCGTTGGGCTTCTTGTTCGTCTATCTTCATCACCGGGCTGTCATAGTAAACCCATTTCCTTCCGTCCAGGGCACCAGGTTTCAGTTCTTTTACCAGCATTGCCGCCGGGTATATACCATTCTCAAGACATACATTGTATTTCTTACAACTCTTAAAACCACTGCTTACATAATTGTTGGGGTTTCCAAAGATCACAATCACATCGTAGCCAAGTGCAACAGCCTGTTCAAAAGAATGCTTCATAAGCATTTTTCCGTAACCCAATCTTTGGTATTCCGGCATAATACATAGAGGACCGAAGGTAAGGATTTCTTTTTCTTCCCCAGACTCATCAACCAGTCTTGCTTTTGTGTACATGATATTTCCAATAACTTGATTATCAACTTCAATCACAAAATCCAATTCTGGCAGAAAGTCCTCGTGAGAACGCATAACATGAACTAAATAGTGTTCAATGCATCCCGGAACATATAAATTCCAAAAAGCCCTCCTTGTGATTTCTTCAACTTTCTTATAGTCATTTTCCACTTCGTTTCTGATATTTACCGTCTTATTCATTTGTAACAATTCATTTTTTTCCCGTTTCATCAATTATTCCCCCTAAAAATAAACCTAACCTATCGGGAGGCTTGTGTTTGAGATTGTATTTACGCAAACCTCCCGGTTAGTCTAAAACCTCCGAAATGTTGTTATTTTTTCTCCCTGGTCTGTCTCACTGTGGAAGTTTCAGGAGATGCAGGATACTGGCAAAATAACGGCTTTATAACCTTTACCCGCCTATTTATGAGTGTTCTTCTCTCCCATATGTAATCTCTCATACTTCTAAAAAATACATGCCAGTTTTAACAGGAATTCTATAATAAATTGATAAAAAAATATATTGAAAAAAAGTTGTGCAGGTGGTAATCTTAAAAAGATTACATAAATTGGTGGTGTTTAGTAATTGAAGGAAACTATCATTGATTTTCATGTTCATCTGGCCAAATACGAGTCCTACACTGTAAATTGCGATGAGTTATTGGCAAGTGCGTACCCTACTAGAGAAGAATATGAACAATATAGCAAAAAATACAGCAATCCCAAGAACTTTTTGCAGTTGATGGATGAAAAGGGAATAGATTATTCCGTAATAATAGCAGAAATAACTCCTCTGACAACCGGTGTTTCCACGAACGAAATGGTAGAAGCATTTTGCCGGGAAAGTCCGAGATTAATACCTTTTTGTACGCTAAATCCTTATCAACATCCAAATATGGGTAAT
>DBRJ01000045.1 GCA_002305915.1 Pelotomaculum sp. UBA1371
TTGCCGCTTTTACGTCAAGTAGTATTTTTTGGCTTCTTTGCCGCTTATTATTACTGTCGTTTTTACGGCAAAACTCATTATACACCATAATTCAATTGCTTTCAACTGGTATTACCTGGTACTTCTTCTTTTTTGATTTCAAACGACAACAACAGTTAACAATTTACCATATCAACCGGGTAATTGTCAAGGACACAAAGTTAGAATAAATGTTTTATTCATTTATTATCCTATTTTAAGAATATTCTGTTTCGTAACGCTTAGTTTTATACTTGCCCTTAACAATTATTTTATCAGACTTCCTCCTAGAATTCCTCCGGCTATATTTACAAATGTATCAGGGACGCTTCCTACAATGATGTTTTCGGCAAGGGGCATTTGGGCGGCAACCACTGCCTCTCCACTTTTGGAGGGGATGACAATACGGACATTGGTATCAAAATTCAAATAGATTTTATGTCTTGTCTGATTGATACCTGCTGCTTCAAACTGGTCAACAACATTTACTCTTACTGTCCCCATCGGCATTATCCGGTAATTAATCCTGGGTCCATAATTAGCCAAAAGAGGAATATCCAGAATTTCGCCAAGAGGTATCTCGAAGTCTTGCAACCTCAATTCCTCCAGAGTCTTCTGCACGGATAAAGTGATTTTTGCGGCAACCCTGTTTACCATTACTGTATTGGCCTGCATAAGAGTGATGTGTCCCTGATTGTCTTTGTGAATGAAGACGAAGTCCTGGTATTGTATGTTACCGCCGGTAACTTCCTGCTGCAGGGTCCTATGAATGGCCTCGGTAGCTATTTGAATAGCCCTTATTTCGGCAATATTATAAAACGCACTTCTAAGCGTTAGATCTATTAACAATAGTAAACCAGCTGCAAGTAGACAGAAGGCAACCGAAACAACAACCGGCGCTGCCCTGCGTCTTTTTTTAAACAAATTTACCACCTCTATTATTGATAGGTATCACAGTATATTTAATCTATGTATATTAATCTATGTCTGAAATAAGCAATTGAGAGCAATACCAAACGGTTCTCCGGAAGAATAACTTGACGTTCCACGGCATAAAAAAAGCGCATAAGCGCTTTAATAAGGATAGATAATCTGGCAACTATACCTAAAGAAGAGTCACTAATTATGGAAGGTTTATAAAACAAAACGGGTAAATTTACGTTTACCTACCTGTATAACCATACCGGAAACAGGTTTAATACTGCTGCCGGCATCTTCAACCTTCTCGCCGTCTACCTTCACACCGCCTTGCAGGATGAGACGTCTGGCCTCACTAGTACTGCCGGTCATACCGGAAAGGGCAATCAATTTCGGCAACCAGATTACTCCTTCTTCCAGCATATCCCTGGTCACCTGAAATTCCGGCAGTTCATCAGGCAAGTCTTTCTGTTGAAAAATCCTTTTAAACTCTTCCTCCGCCGCCAGTGCCGCTTCTTGACTGTGGTACTGGGTTACAATCTCCCGGGCCAACCTCATTTTAACATCCCGAGGATGCTTGCTGCCGTTTTTCAGACCGGCCTCAATGCTGCGAAGTTCTTCAAGTGAAACAGCGGTAGCCAGTTCAAAATACCTGAGCATTAAATCATCAGCCAATGACATGGTTTTTCCATACATTTCCCGGGGCGATTCGTCAATACCGATATAATTGCCCAGACTTTTGCTCATTTTTTGCACGCCGTCCAGACCCTCTAAAATCGGCATCATCAGGGCTACTTGAGGTTCCTGACCATATTCCTTCTGCAGGGTGCGTCCCATTAAAAGATTAAATTTCTGGTCTGTCCCGCCCAGTTCAACGTCAGCCTTCAGCGCCACCGAGTCGTAACCCTGCATGAGAGGGTAAAACAATTCGTGAATGCTTATCGGCAAACACTCTTTAAAACGCTTGGCAAAATCATCGCGCTCAAGGATCCGGGCCACAGTACATTTAGCGGAAAGCTCCACTACCTGGGCAAAATTCATAGGTGTCAGCCACTGGCTGTTAAAAACCAGCTCTGTCCGCGCCCGGTCGAGAATCTTAAAGATCTGCTTCTCGTATGTGCGGGCATTGGCAAGGACCTGCTCTTCAGTGAGTTGCTTGCGTGTTTCGGATCTTCCGGTGGGATCCCCGATGCGGGCTGTAAAATCACCCAGGATTATGGTTACCTGGTGTCCCAATTCCTGAAACTGTTTCAATTTTTGCAAGACAACAGTGTGCCCGAGGTGGATATCTGGTGCGGTGGGATCAAGCCCTAGTTTAATTCTCAGGGGCTTTCCGCTTTCTATAGAATGCTTAAGCTTATCAACCAGTTCATTTTCAGGGACAATTTCCACAACGCCCCTCCTGATTACTTCTAACTGCTTGTCCAGGCTTAACACATACTTACTCCTCTCATATAATAGGTGAAAAATAATAGATAAAAAACATTATTTATTATACCAAACAATATGTTCACAAACAACCATTTGCAGGATTATAAAGATTCAGGCTTATTGAATGCCATAACATGACATTTCTTTAAATCAGGTGTTTATTACCAACCCAGTTTACAAACAACGATAAGATACCCATAATATCAAGCCATTTCCCGCTATAGGAAACCCCTGTACCACTGGTTCTGATAACCCCTGGAATAAGGCTCAAAGCATCCGCGTAAGAAGGCCAGCTTAATTCAAGGTTCATTTCAACACTCTTTCCCGGGGTATAGGGTTTAAGAACATCATTTGCACCTTTTTGAACAGCCAGTTTTGCAGCTTTTTTTATTTTTTGCAGCGAAATTTTTGGATGAAGGTTAAGGGCGGCAGAGGCACAAACAGCTTCCTTGACGGCTACGGTCTCAATATCCGGCAGGACTTTTTTTATCCCTTTAACAAAGGCCAGATCTCCAGTTGCCAGGCCAACGGGTACTCCGAAGTAACCGGCTGTTGCAGCGCTGAGTAAAGCCTCATCCGCATTTTGACCATTTATTTTAAGCTCCGTTATCCGCGTATCCATAGTATGGGGTAAGACCGCATCTCCCGGTCCGAAACCTGAATGAAAACCAATAAGGAAGACGATATTACTGCGCTCAACCAAATCCATCCACATGAGCTTTCTTTTCGAACCGCGTATTAATGATGAATTTCCTAATAACTTGTCGGGAATAATATTTTGTTTTCGCCAGTGGATATCAGATACAATGATTTTATCTGCCCCTGCATCCAGCGCTCCCTCAATAGAGGCATTAACTTCGGCTGTCATTTGCTCCCTAAACCATAATTCCTCCGGCGGTTTTTCAGGCCAGTCGACATAACCAGTAATACCCTCTATGTCTGCAGCAATAAAAACTGTAAACACATAATCCCCCTCCTACACTAAGGCTATGTGCGATAGTGACAAAAATACTATGGGATTTATTGCCGCTACTTTCATTAAATGTATTACAAAATTTCTAATAAAGAAATAATTGCTCAAATAAGGTACAGTTTCTGTCCATTATAAATCTATAAAACTTGATTATCTTTATTCTTAACCTGAATTGATTTATAATGTAACAATTTTTTACTCACTTTAAGATATTCTTTCTGGTATCAGCCTTGCATATATTATTTATAATTAATTTTCTGCAGGCACGGTGAGCTTTATGGGTGAAAAATTAAGGATTGTTACCAAGAAAAGAATATGCAAAGCCGCAAATCATCCTGTTGAAATAATTGAAATCTACAAGGATATTACCGACGGAGAGAATATAATTACCTCTTGTTTAACTGAGGTCAATTGCCTTAATTTCCGTCATTGTAAACACCCTTGCAGCCTGTCAATTAATTATAATTCACCGGTGAAATGTTGTAAGCCCTTCTTAATCTAAAACGAAAATAATATAAAATAAAAAACCCGCGGTAAGTTTTACGCCGCGGGTTTTTTGCAAACAATAATCAGGATATTTTCATGCCTTTCAGGTCGAGCTTCAAGCCGGCTGCAGCCATCTTCCTGCGGACAAGGGCCAGCTGTTTTTGCAGGGGGACCTCCATGGGGCAGTAGTCATCGCACGCCATCAAGCCCACGCAGCCAAAAGCACCGTCTTCATTTCCTACAACTTCGAAGTACTCTCTGTCAGTGCGCTCATCACGCGGGTCGATCAGAAAGCGGGAAACCCGGTTAATGCCTGTTGCGCCAATAAAATCTTCGCGGATATTGGCGGTAATGCAAGTGGCCACACAGCAGCCGCATTCAATACAGCGTTCCGGCTCATAAATGGCTTCTGCTGTTTCGTTGCTCATCCTGACTTCCAGAGCATTGGGGTCAAACTTTTTATTGGTGTGAATCCAGGACTCGGTCCGAACTTGCAAATTCCTGAACCATGTGCCGGTATCCACGGATAAATCGCCAATTAACTTAAAAACCGGCAACGGCATAAGCGTGAAACGGCTTGGCAAATTCTTGGTCAGGGTTTTACACGCCAGACCCGGCCTTCCGTTAATCAGCATGGCACAGGAACCGCAAATTGCCGCGCGGCATACGAAATCGAACATCAAAGTGGGATCTTGTTTTTCGCGGATTTCATTCAGCGCAACAAACAAGGTCATGCCTGAATATTCTTCCAGTTTATAATCCTGCATTCTGGGTGTGTCACCAGGTATGTTGGGATTATAACGGAAAATAGATAATGTTATGTTTCTGCTCATCTTTGCCCTCCTTGTACCACGTTATTTGCCCTTGGCAGGGGCGGTTGCTTCGCCGTATCCACGGTCGCCCGGAGGCATATATGGACATGCAACAGGTTCGTAGTCAAGCGTGGGCAGGTCGGCCCCTTCCTTCCAGTAGGCCAGTGTGCGCTTGAGCCAATTGACGTCATCCCGCTTCGGGAAGTCTTCCCGGAAATGAGAGCCCCTGCTTTCAGTACGCATTAACGCTCCATAGGCTATGCAAAGGGATGTACGGATCATGCCGGGCATCCTGAGTGCCTGGGCCAGTTCCGGGTTTGCTCCCTGGCCGGAAGAACGTAATCCTATCTTCAGCGAGCGCTTGTACAGCTCCTGCAGTTTTGCAACACCTTCCTGGAGAGACTTGCCGGTCCGGAAAATATGCACGTGATCCATCATGGCATTCTGCGCTGCAGCTCTGATTTCCCAAACATTCTCCTTACCGTTCTTACCGGAAATCAGGTTCTTGATCCGCTCCTCTTCTTTCTTGACAAAACCTTCAACCAGTTTGTAATCAAATTTCTGAGTCGCGCCAAGGGTGTACTTGGCAAGTTGGATGCCCACTAGATACCCGGCAGTGACCGTTTCCGCAAGGGAGTTGCCGCCAAGACGGTTGAATCCGTGCAGGTCCCAACAGGCTGCCTCCCCTATGGCGAAGAGGCCTTTCAGGCCGTAAGCAAAACCGTGCTTATTGGTCCGGATGCCGCCCATGGTATAGTGCTGGGTGGGCAGGACCGGTACAAGATCCTTGGCCGGATCCAATCCGTTAAAGTTCATGGCGATGGTAGCGATCTCACGCAGGTTTGTCCAAACCCACTTGCGTCCCAGGTGGCGAATGTCCAGCCACAAGTGCTGTGGAGCATATTTGCTCTCCACACCGTAGCCCGCCCGGATATGCTGGATCATCCGGCGGGAAACAACGTCACGGGAGGCAAGTTCTTTCTTTTTGGGCTCGTAATCAGGCATAAAGCGGTGCAGGTTCTTGTCCAGCAGGTAGCCGCCGTCTCCACGGGCTCCTTCTGTCATCAGGATCCAGACCGGAGGCATCCCCGTGGGGTGGAACTGTACCGCTTCCATATTGCCGAGGGGAACAAGTCCGGTATTCAGGGCAATGGCGCCCCCTGTGCCCTCATTTATGACGGCGTTGGTGGACGCCGCGTACAGACGGCCGGCGCCGCCCGTGGCAATGACGGTGGATTTTGCAAGGTAAACATTGAGATCACCGGTTCGCAGGCATCTGGCCACTACGCCAAGGCAAGTTTCACCGTCGTGTATGAGAGAGATGGCTTCCATCCTGTCGTGAACAGTAATGCCCATTTTACAGACCACTGTGTCAACGACAAACTGCACAGTGTGGCCGGTACCGTCCGAGGTGTAGCAGCAGCGCCATTTGGCCACGCCGCCAAAGTCACGGGCGGTGATCAAGCCCTCTTTATCCTTTGTATCTTCTACTTCAAGGCCGCTGGGCAATTTCTTTTTCCCTGCGACAACCCGGTTCCAGGGCACGCCCCAGTAATCGAGCTGCCTGATCATGATCGGAACGGTCTCCGTAAACATCTTGGCAACTTCCTGGTCACAGCCCCAGTCGGAACCCTTGACCGTATCCTCAAAGTGAATTTGAGGGTTGTCACCCTTTGCCATAGCCGCGTTTCCGAGGGAAGCCTGCATGCCGCCCTGGGCCGCCGTACTGTGGGAGCGGCGTGGCGGGACCAGGCTCAGGATGATAACATTTAAGCCGGCTGAAGCAGCCTCAATGGCGGACCGCTCTGCGGCCAGACCCGCCCCGACGACGACAACATCTGTTATATGAGTATGTTTAGCGCTCAATGTAGGGCACCTCCCAATGGAACCATTTCAGCAAGTCTTATGAACATATAAAGAGCTCCAAATCCGATAAAAAGAATAATCAAGGTAATGCCCTTTAGAACGTAACCCATCTTGTGGCGCTCGAACCAGCCCCATTTTACAAAAATGCGGTACAAACCAAAACCGGCATGATATTCACCTGCCAGCAATAGAGCAACATAGAACCAAAGGTAATATTTGATGCTAAAACCGCCCATAAAAGCTATACCATCTAGAGCCACACGATGGGCGCTCTTTGTTGCCTCAATGGGCCAGGTCGTCATGATTTCCCACAAGTGCATACTTGCCATAATACCGATGATTAGGGCAGTGATTACCTGACCGACCCAGATCCAGGTATCTGTGTGTTTTAACGATTTAGTCAACCGCCAGGCAATCCGGAGATCACGCAGACGCATTGGCGCCCGGCGCCCGGCCATAAAAATGTGGATGAGAATAACCAGTACTGTCGCGGGTATACCAATTTGAGCCAGGTAGTATTTATCCAGTCCCTCCGACAGCGAATTAAATAAAACACCGTTATTGATATAAATAGTACCCACGAACAGCATATGCATCCACAGGAAACCTACCAGTATAATACCGGTGACGGATTCAGCCAGATCGACATATAAATCTGTTTTCGGATTTGCTTTTTGGTTCAAGGTTTTCTGCAAATTCTTCGCTAGTTCCATATTACTCTCCTTTCCCCAAGGACATATTGACGCTTAAAAAAACCCTACACCTCACACCAGGAAATTTACGGCAAAAAGACGCACATAAAATACTCCTTTGGGGCTCCAGGCCCTTTTTGACAACGACTAAAGAACTATCCCCCTTTTAAACCGGATGATTCTGTCTGCTGGTGCCACAGCCAGAAAAACCGGATAAGTTAAATTAGCTATCCGTTAAGATAGCTCTGATAAACTTAAATCTATAGCACATCCCCTCCTTCAAAAAAAAAATAAATAATTCCAACAATAATTATGCAAAAGGGATGCCATGCTGCAATCCGGGTTAGATTCACGTGTTTTCTAAAATTATTAATATTTGGACCGCAAAATAATTAAATGATTTAGAATAACAAGATAATCTTGATTATTTAGAGAATCCAAAGATATTCGAAAGGATTCGTAAGTACAACAGGTTATCGGGCTTTCTTATTTGTATTTATAATTTTTAAAACTTAGAAGTAATTAATGACCGTATTTTTTGTCGATAAAATACAATCATTCATATAAATGGGATATTTTGGGGCAATTATTGGGATCGCTAACATATTTGCCATATTTTTATCCTGGTGATTATCGTTTGAATTTAAGCTCCTGTTGCGTAAAATTATACAACAAGTTTATCGTCTGGTTTCAGACCTTATTATAATAAATATTTAAAAATTACACCTCTCTTATATATTTCTGGTTGTATTATTTTTCTCTTCTGTTTAAAATGTCAGTATTCAGACAAGAGGAGGCATTGTTTGTGTTCAAACTGTATTGCGACGTTTGTGGAAAAGAAGTGATTCCGGAAGAGGGTACTTTATCCTGGAGAGATGATGGTAACGCCCTGAGCGATTTTAGAATTACCCACAAGCAAGACCAGAATCATTCTGAAACCAGGTATGTCTCTTACATTCACCTCTGGATGCTTACTGGTATTGCAGGTTACACAAAATTCATCCAATTGCTCATTGATCATTGGGATAAAGGGTATGTCCTGAAAGACAACAAAGAATTAAAAAAAGCGCTTGAGCAAATCAGTAATTATATCTGGTATAAAACCAAAAAGAATGAATAAAGAACAAACCGATTAATATTTATCCGGCCGGACAGGAATATCCTGTTAATAATAAAAGATTTGCACAAATTATATTTGCCCTGTTAAAAAAACACCAAAAAAAGGGTGAAGAAAATGATTCCAGAGGTTTTAGTCAATGTCATGAGGAGCGGAATAGTTGAGTCAAGGCACAGGGGTCATCTGGTGGCAGTTGATGCAAAAGGCCAGGTTATCTATTCCCTGGGGGATCCTAAAGCAGTCACATTCTGGCGTTCTGCCGCCAAGCCGTTGCAGGCGCTGCCCCTGGTTGAAGAAGGAGGAATTGAGTTTTTCGGTTTAACAGCTCAAGAGCTTGCCGTGATTTGCTCCTCGCACGGCGGAGAAACAGAACACATCCAGGCAGTTGCAAGTATCTTGAGAAAAATAGGCCTTACAGAAGATGCCCTGGAGTGCGGCCCAGCCGCTCCCATGAACGGGTCTGCAGCCCGCAACCTGCTAAGAAACAACAAGCCTTTTCTACCTGTACACAACCCGTGTTCCGGAAAACACTCCGGCATGCTGGCCCTGTGCATACTCAAGGGTTGGCCTGTAAAAGGCTACTACCAGGCCGGTCATCCGGTTCAGCAAACAATTCTAAAAACCATATCCCAAACAACATATTATAAGCAGGATGATATCAAGCTTGGCATAGACGGATGCGGCGTTCCTGTGTACTGTCTACCAATCTTAAACATGGCCATGGCCTTTTCCTCCCTTGCACAGCCCCCGGAGACCACAGGCGCCGGCCGCAAAAGTGCTTTACAGCAAATTTGTGACGCTATGACTTCCTACCCTTTTTTTGTTGCAGGAACTAACCGTTTGGACACTATTTTAATGGAAGTAACAGAAGGGCGTTTAGTAGCAAAACTGGGCTCAGAATCCGTTTACTGCGTCGGCCTGAAGAATAACGGGATGGCTCTATGCCTTAAAATTGAGGACGGGGGCTACAGGGCCCTGGCGCCGGCGGTAATTCAAGCCCTGGCCAGACTTGGCTGGTTAACTGAAGAAGAGGTTAAACAGATTCGTTCAAAGATGCGTCTCACCATAACTAACCACAGGGGTGAAGCGATCGGCTCCCTGGAAGCTTCCGCAGCTTTTTACAAATAATCTTCTGTGCCCGGAACCTGAGCATAGTATTAAAATCGTGTATATTTCAGAAAAGCATGATACAAGCTAACTCAGGTGATAATTTTGAAAGTCTGCATAATAGGAGCCGGAGTATCAGGTCTTGCCTGCGCTTTAACTCTCGAAAAATACGGACTCAAGCCTGATATTTATGAGCAGTTTGACCACTGCGGTGAGAGAACCCCTTTTATTATTTGTATTCTTCAAATTATGCACAGGCCGGTGACAGACCCGCTCCTTGATCTCTCGAAAAATTACGGAATTACTCTTAAACCTATTAACCCTTTAACAAAGATTATTAGATTCAGTCCCAATAAAATATCCCGGACAGTGGGGCAACTGGGATATATTTTCGAAATGGGACCTTCCCCCCGTTCAGTTACCAGCCAATTATATGAAATGATTACAACTCCGGTAAAATTCAATACCGTCGCCGATTATAAAGAGTTGGCTGCACATTATGACAAGATCATCGTGGCTACCGGTTCACCCTATATTGCCAAGGAACTGGGACTGTGGACCGATGTTTTCCGGGGATGGGTAAGAGGAGCAGTTGTATCCGGCAAGTTTGATCCCTGTACCTGGTTTGTTTGGTTTAATAAAAAATACGCAAATAACGGATATGCTTATCTGGGACCCTTTAATTCAAATACCGCCACCATTGTTTTAGCAGCGGCGGATGTTAAAGAAGGTGAATTGGAAAATCACTGGAAGCTGTTTTTAGAAACAGAGAAAATAGTCTACCGGGAAGAAGATCGTTTTGTTATAGAGCATATAACGGGTATCTGCCGTCCAAGGGAAATTGGAAACATGATCTTTGTGGGAAATAGTGCCGGACTAATGGAATCTGTTTTCGGCTTTGGACTTTATAATTCAGTTGTAAGTGGAGTTCTTGCCGCCGAATCTTTGGTTAATAATAAATCTTACGAAGAAAATGCTTCATTCTTAAATGAGAAACTGCATCAATGCAACCTTCTCCGCCACAAATTGGATGTTTTCAAAAACAAAGATTACGATCAGCTTCTTGAGTTATTTAATATACCTCCCCTCAACAAACTCATCTATCATACAAACCTGGATATTTTAAAAATTTACGCTGATTTCTCTGAACATATCAGCAGTAAGATTTAACTGCAAATAATTTCAATTAAATATAGAATACTTCATATTAAGGTAGCAAATCTTCTTTTTGACTTCATCAATACCTTTAATTTTCTCAATAGAATTAAATTAGAAATTCAACACCAGGGTTGTCAATATAAAAGGATACAACAATAATGCGGAATTCCACAACTACCAGTCTATTATTATCATAATAACCTGTTTTTGAGAAAATCATCAAAGGTAACTAAAAAAAGAGGCCAGACTCAAAACAAACCATATCAGTTTATTAAATTTCCAGTTTATTGAGTTTTTATCGATTTTATAAAAAGCCGGCATTTTATCCAATGAGCTTAAATGATCCATAGGTTAATGAGCTATGGTTTCGAACGGGCTCTTTAATAAGTAAAAACGATTAATCCAATTACAAACAAATATTTCTAATAATCCTATTTGACGGGATAGAATATTGTCAGAAGAGATTTGGAATGTAAGATTGGAGCGAATTTATATGAAAGATACCGTTATTGATTTTCATGTCCACCTGTCAGAATACGAGTCCTTTGGCGAAGATGCTTTTAACTTCTTTTCAAGCGCTTTCCCCTCCAAAGAAGAATACGTAGAGTTTTGTAGAATCCACAGCGACCCCCAGGCTTATTTGCGGTTAATGGATGAAAATGGAGTAGATTATTCCGTCGTATTAGCCGAGATTTCACCCTTATCAACCGGTGTTGCTACAAATGAAATGGTAGAAGCCTTTTGTCAGGCCAGTCCGAGGTTAATACCATTCTGCACTATTAATCCTTATTTGCACCCGAATATGGGCGATATGCTGGAGGACTTGTGCCTCAATCACGGCTTCAAGGGACTCAAACTTTTACCTTCATACAATTATTTTTACCCCAATGATAATTTCCTTTACCCTTTATACGCTGTTGCCGAAAGACTGGGCATACCTGTGGTTTTCCATACAGGGTCTTCAATTTTTCGAGGTACCAGGATAAAATATGCCAATCCCATTTTTTATGATGATGTGGCCCTGGACTTTCCCGACATGAAAATTATTATGGCCCACGGTGGACGGGGCCTGTGGTATAACGAAGCAGTAATCATGTCTCGCCTCCACAAAAATATTTATATAGAAGTTTCAGGCTTACCTCCCCAAAAGCTTTTGGAATTTTTCCCTGACATGGGACGATTTGCCGACAAGTTTATTTTTGGAACTGACTGGCCCAGTGTGAATGTTAAAAAGAATATTGAAATAATCAGGAACCTGAATATCTCTCAAGAGGCGATATCAAAAATACTGGGCGGGAACGCCAAAAAGATCCTAGGATTGGCTTAATAAGAAAGACTTATTTTACCGTATCTCTAATTTATGGTTACAAGGTAACTTAGATAACAAAACGGCATGGCGGACTGTATAAGGATTACCGCCGTTTTGTTTTTTAATATTAATTCCCCCTGCTGCTGGACTGCTCTAACATTAAAATAACCGCAAAAACATATGCAAGACCCCTTGCCTAAGTTCGAAACTCGACTAAATTCCGGAATTAATGGCCTTATTTTAAAATATACCACTATGGTTATGATTAATGCGTCATTAAATTAAGAAGATTCAGCCCGAAAAATTAAATAGTTAGTCATGTAATCAGCAGGAATGGTAGAATGCTGGTGTGATCCTTTATAAATACCTAAAAAAAGAGGTGTAAACAAATGGGATTCTATTTTACAAAAGACGGCATGAATGCTGTACTGAAGCGATTGATGGACGAGTATCTGGTCTATGCCCCAATTCGGATGATCGGAGGTGGCGCCTTTTCAGATACTAACTCCGTTCGATACGGACAAATAAGTAAGATAAGTGACATTATTTTCAACCAGAAATCAGAATATTCCTTCAAAGAAATCCTTCTCCCGCTTTCACAGACGCTGTTTTTCTTCACGGAGGATCAGGTTAAAGAGGCGGAGGCTCCGAAAAAAGGAGCAATTATCTTTTTGCGCAGTTGCGATTTGCACGCAGTGAAACGACTCGATGAGATCTATCTTCGAAACGGTTTTGAGGATTACTATTACAAGAGATTGCGTGAGAACGTGAAATTTATTTTGTTGGGTTGCCAAAATCCCTTTGAAAACTGTTTTTGTGTCGATATGCAGACCAACACAATTGACACCTATGATGCGAGCATTGAACAAGCTGGAGACGGTTATGTGATGGACAATCACTGTAATGCCTGGGAATCTCTTTTATCAAGTCATTGTTTGAATCAGCAGGATGTGCAACCTTCACACGTGACAGAAACTGGAGTGCATGTAAAAATTCCGGATGGACTTTCTATAGATGCAGCAAATTCAAAAATGTGGGATGAATACGACGACCGCTGCATTAATTGCGGTAGGTGTAACTTTGTCTGTCCAACATGTACATGTTTCACCATGCAGGATATTTTTTATACGGATAACGGTAAGGTCGGTGAGCGTCGTCGTGTAGCAGCATCTTGCATGGTTGATGGTTATACCGATGTAGCAGGTGGTGGTTCCTACCGGAAGAAGAACGGGCAGAGGATGCGTTTTAGAGTTCTCCACAAGGTATACGATTATAAAGAACGCTTTGGATACCATATGTGCGTTGGTTGCGGCAGATGTGATGATATCTGTCCGGAGTACATTTCTTTTTCCCATTGTATTAACAAACTGGAGAGCGTCGTAAAGGAGGTTGGCGATAACAATGCATAATGAGTATATGCCTTATCTCTCTGAAATCAAAGAAGTCATAAAACATACTGATATTGAATACACATTCCGCATAACCTATGAAGGAGCTGTGAAACCGGGCCAATTTTTTGAGGTTTCCATTCCCAAATACGGCGAAGCTCCAATTTCCGTTAGCGGAATAAATAATGGCATTATTGATCTTACTATCCGCCGCGTTGGTAAAGTGACAAATGAGGTTTTTGAGCGTTATGTCGGCGACAAGTTGTTTTTGCGTGGTCCTTATGGAAATGGATTTGATGTTGAAAATTACAAAAACAAAGAGCTGGTCATAGTTGCCGGCGGTACCGGCCTTTCGCCAGTACGCGGCGTAGTCGAATATTTTTCAGAACATCCGCAGGAAGTAAAAAAACTGATCTTGATAGCAGGCTTTAAAACACCAAAGGACATTCTGTTCCTTGAGGATTTTGAGCGATGGAATAAGAAAGCGGAAGTCATTTTGACCGTGGATCAAGCAGAAGAAGATTCAACATATCAGGTTGGCCTGGTGACCGAATATATCCCTAAGCTGTCATTGAAAAATGTTGAGGAGGCAGTTGCGGTAGTTGTTGGGCCACCTGCAATGATGCGATTTACCACCCAGAAGTTGCTGAAGACAGGATTTCTCGAACAAAATATCTGGATTTCACAGGAACGAAAAATGAGTTGCGGGATTGGTAAATGCGGACATTGCAAGGTGAATGACACCTATATTTGTCTGGATGGTCCAGTGTTCAATTTTACCAAAGGCCGATAGCTGATTGACTAAGGAGGGAGGACAATAGGATGGATATAAATACAAAATTGCTTAAGAAAAACGCCTTTAGGGTAACTAAAAAGCGAGGTATGACGGCATCCAGAGTACGTGTTCCAGGTGGCCACTTAGAAGCAATATATCTTCCCTTGCTTCAAAATATTGCCGAGACCTACGGGAATGGAACCGTGCACATTACAAGCAGGCAGGGGTTTGAAATACCGGGCATTGCCTTTGAAAATATGCCTCAAGTAAACGAACTGCTTCAACCGATTATCGAGGGACTCGATATCAACCAACAGGTTCCCGGGAAAGGCTATTCCGCTGCTGGTACAAGAAATGTTGTAGCTTGTATAGGCAACCGGGTTTGTCCTTACGCCTGCTATGACACAACCGGGTTTGCGCAGCGCATCGAAAAAGCCATTTTCCCAAATGATCTGCATTTTAAGATAGCACTCACAGGCTGCCCCAATGATTGTGCCAAGGTAAGAATGCATGACTTCGGAATTATGGGAATGACTGAGCCGCAATATAACATAGACCGTTGCGTGAATTGTGGAGCTTGTGTAAAGGTGTGCAAGAAAAAATCCGTTGGCGCTTTGCAGGAGGTCAACTACAAAGTCAAGCGTAATGCAGATAAATGTATTGGATGCGGCGAATGTGTTCTTGCTTGTCCCACAAGAGCCTGGACCAGAGGTAAGCAGAAGTTGTACCGTTTTACACTCTTCGGCAGAACTGGGAAAAAGAATCCTCGTTTGGGTGAGGATTTCATTAAATGGGTGGATGAAGACAGCATCATCAAAATTATATTAAACACCTATGATTATGTAGATAGTTACATTGATCCTGCCGCACCCGGCGGCAAAGAACATATCGGCTATATTGTTGATCGTACAGGTTTTGAAGAATTCTTAACATGGGCTATGAAAGATGTTCAACTTCCAGAGATTGCAGAGGTATATACTCCGATTTATTGGAAAGGCGTCAAATATTAAAGAAACGGTACTCGTTTGGCAGAGAGTTGAGTAAAGTTAAAACGGGCGTATATATTAAGCTATCAAAACTGTGAAGCCGCATCCTTTATATGGCTTAATGAGACATAGGTATTTTGCCTGGTCTTATTGCAAAGATAGTAATTTGAGAAACCTTTCCACTAAAAAAACTTGCGGCGGCAATGAGTGAAAATAACTTTCATTCTTGTGTACTGGGGTTAAGCTATCCCCGCTAACATAAGAAACACCAAACCGGATATTGTGATGATTTTTAGTTATTTTCGACTTGAAGCTCGCCGGGTGTCATCCCGGCGGCTTTGTTATTTCAAAAAGAAAACTTCGCAACTATAATCCAAAACCAGGACTCCCTCCTTTTCCATGACTTGCAACCAAAAATCTACGGCTCCCGTATTTTTACAGCAACAAGTTTGTCCAGGTCATGTTATTGACAAAAAACTAACAGTATAGTATAAATATTAATAAAGTATAGTAAAACAATAATGTTAGTAGGTAATCTGAGCTTTAAATGTCCTGCTAAAAAATATTTCAAAGGGAGGGTGTGCCAGCCAAAATCATTAATATAATATCTACTAGTTTAATGGGGATTGTCGGGTGTTCAAAATGTCAAAAGTTTTAAAAAACCTGATATCCTATGGATCAAGGGCACAGGTACAACAGTTAATCAATCATCATGTAAGGAGAATTAAAATGACCCAAAAAGAAAAGGAAATTGACCGGGAAGGTTATGAGCAAAAAGATATTGACGAAATAAACCAGTATATACCCTTCGTTGATACCAAAATATTTTGGAAGGAAGATTACGGTTGGACATCCCGCTACTGGGAAAGCTTGAGAGCAATGGGGTGGACAAGGGCTGAATCAAAAACTGAACCGGGTACTGTTGTTGCTCTAGATGAAAACAAAAATGAGTGCCTTTCTGCTCCCGACACTATTACTTTGTTAAAATTTTTAACTAACTATTTCCTTGGTGGGGGTTAGAATTTTAAATCTCGTTCAAATAAACATATTATGACCGGCCAGGACCAGCCTGGGTTAACCTGAAACAATGAAAGGTGTGATTGTCGGCTTGAGTTTAACAGATGCCCAGATTGAACGCTACATCAGGCATATTGTCCTGCCCGGGGTGGGGTCCGAAGGTCAGGAAAGAATCATATCAGGCAGGGCACTGCTTATCGGGGCTGGGGGACTGGGTTCTCCCGTGGCCTATTACCTGGCAGCAGCAGGGGTGGGAACCATCGGCCTTATTGACGACGACGTTGTGAGTATATCCAACCTGCAAAGGCAAATCCTGCATACCACAAATGACATTGACAGGCCCAAGGTTATTTCTGCCGGGGAAAAGCTGGTATCCATGAATCCCGAGTGCCGGGTGGTTACTTACCAGGAAAGGCTGACAGCGTCCAATGTAAAGGATATATTTAATGACTATGATGTTTTTGTTGACTGTACCGACAACTTCGAGACAAGATTTTTAGCCAATGACGCCTGTGTCATGACCAAGAAGCCGTTTTTCCATGGCGCCGTGCTAAGATTTTTCGGACAGGCTATGACTATTATACCAGGCCAGGGTCCGTGCTACAGGTGTGTTTTTCAAACGCCCCCGCCTCCAGCCAAAGTACAGACTTGTGCGCAGGCTGGTATAATTGGAGTTCTGCCGGGAATCATAGGCGTGATCCAGGCTACCGAGGTCTTAAAGTATTTCCTGGAGATGGGCGACCTGTTGATAGGCAAAATGCTTACCTGCGATGCCCTCACTATGGAATTCAATAAGACTGAGATCAGGAAAAATTCAAACTGTCCTGCCTGCGGTAGCAACCCGGCAATTTGATGGAGTTGGCCGNNGCCGGCAGAAAATCCGTTTAGGGAGCCGTTAAACTGCAATAAGGGATGCTTGATTACCAGGGGCAATAACAAATCAAAATTTAAGAACACTGGCCGGGAATATTTAATGGTACAGGTGTGCTCCCGTTATTTAATGAGCCTTGAACAGCATTTTCACCCCGGAATTGTTCGTTTAATGCCCTATGCCTGGCACAACGTAAAAGCTTTGATTTCTCAAGGCTTTTTCGTTGTGTTTTTTCCAGGCAAACAACCAATGATCTTCTTGGTGGAGATTCAGCTTGCAGAAGACTAGAAAATAATTTTAGAGTGCCCTAAATAGCGAAGAACCGCCTACTCTTTCAGTAGACGGCTTGAAAATCATATATTAGCAAGATAAGCATCCTTTGGGGGTGTTGTATTGATTTACCATTAAACAGTCATACTAAAAATTTTCAATAATCGCAGGTAATGATTTGCTTCCCTTAGAACATGGTCGCCCAGCAGAGGTATGATTATAGACCTTATTTTACACGCAAGTATACCTTCCGTGCCTTGCCGTTTAAAATCCCGTATTGCTGCTGTCTCCATGAGGCTTTTCCGGGTAACTTGCGGCAAAAGGTTTATCTGGGTTTGCGCTGCCAGTGCTTTCGCAGTCAGCATGTCAAATTCCCTGCCAAATTTATCGGCTGTCTGGAACAAGGCTTCTTCGGTCGGATCTAAAAGTCCCCTGATGAATTTCGCATGTTCAGCCATAATTTTATTCCAGAAAGACTCTTGTTCCAGGGCAAACCTGGCTATATCTATAACAACCCTGTTCTGCAATCTTGTGAGCAGTTCCAAGAATAATATAGCTTCCCTACGGATGTGGTCAATTAAGAGTGGATAGTTGAATGTGTATATTTTGCAAGTTAACATACTGTCCAGTACTATGGTTTTTAAATTTATTAAACCTGGCAAAAGAACAATGACTCTCTGATTTATATCAGCAACCCGTTGTACCAGCGTTTGTATGTTTGATTGTTTACCCCCCTTTGTCAGAGAAAGCTCTGCCATGGTAATGCTGGTGTCAAGTTGAATCCCGGTAAAAAACGTAGTTGCCCTTTCAGCATTGAGGGTAAAACCGGTTACTATCTCTCCCGAAGACGCTACATCCGGACTAATAAATCCGTTGGCGATAAAAACAACCTCTTTTAGCAAAGTCTCAAACTGGTTTTTAAATGCATCTGCCTGCCGTGCCAGGTCTGCATTTACAGGAGTGAAGCCTGCTTCCAAGAAGAAGGAATGCTCCTTCATAATTCTTAAAAAGAACAGGTTTAAGTCCAGAGACTGTCTAACAAAATCTTCATTTGATAAAATTTTTATCCCCCCTTTTTATCCCACTTAATTCCAAGACACCATTCCTGCCACATTTTATGCCAATATCCATAATTAGGTGATTGTTATCAGTAATCATCCTGCCAAAGAAACTAAAAAAACGCTTTACAGCGTTCCAAAAATACCGGTTGATACTCTATACCCGGGAGAGTTCTCCGAATGCCCTTCGGAGGTCGGCCTCCCCTGACTGCGTGTACTGGATGACCATCATCACCCATTATTTAGCATATTTTACTCTAATCATCAGCTCCTCTGCAGCTTGATTGGTCATCCGCTATCTTATCTTGAAGGAGTCAATCCCACAGCAACTCAGCAGATTTGCTCAATGCTTTTTTTGGCAGATTTCCCGAAAGCGGCAGAGGATTAATTATCCGACAAATAGTCCTCTTCCGCAAGTCCCCTGCCGTCGTAAGCCCGGTAAACGCATTAAACCGCCTACTTTTTACGGTAGACGGTCTATTAACCCTTAATATTACCGGGTTTATCGACTTTGGAGGCGACACCCGGATTTGAACCGGGGAATGGAGGATTTGCAGTCCTCTGCCTTACCACTTGGCTATGTCGCCGATCAAATGGAGCGGAAGACGGGATTCGAACCCGCGACCCTCGCCTTGGCAAGGCGATGCTCTACCACTGAGCCACTTCCGCATATCCTACATTATATCATATTTTGTTTATTTGTCAAGGTTGGTGCCACGGGTCGGAATCGAACCAACGACACGCGGATTTTCAGTCCGCTGCTCTACCAACTGAGCTACCGTGGCGGAAAATGGCGGAGCTGACGGGAGTCGAACCCGCGATCTCCTGCGTGACAGGCAGGCATGTTAGGCCACTACACCACAGCTCCGTATTCTGCCAAGATAACGCCTTTCTGGAGGGGCGCCATCGCTGACAATGATAAGTATACCTAATTCAGCGGCTGAAGTCAAATGGTATTTTCGAGGAGAACGACATTTTTTCGCTGCACGCTTTTAGTTTCTGTAATTACACCCTTAAAAGAGCCGGAACTCAATCTTTAAGGACGCCGGCTAAATGATAGTATGGCTTCCCGAACCAGCTTTGCCGCCAGCAGCGCAGTCCTTTCCGAGAAATCGTAAACAGGGCTCACCTCGACCAGATCAAAGCCCACCACATTAATCCCCCCGAGCAGGTGCAGCGCCCTGATGATTTCCCGGGAGGTGCACCCGCAGGGTTCCGCTGCACCTGTACCGGGAGCGTAGGCAGGATCGACCACATCGATATCAAGTGTAACGTAAACAGGCCTCCCCTTTAGAAGAGGTATGATTTCCTGCAGGGGCTGTATAAGTTCGTTAAAAAACAAGTTAGTATGTTTGCGGCCGAACTCAATTTCTTCCCTTGTACCCGAGCGGATGCCCAACTGGTAGATGTTCTCCCCGCCTACCAGGTCGGCCACCCTGCGCATTACCGTAGCGTGGGAATAGCGCTCGCCTAAATAATCCTCCCGCAGGTCCGCATGAGCATCCAATTGGATAACGGCAAGTTCCGGGTACACCCTGGCAACTTCTTTAATGACAGCAAGACTCACCAGGTGCTCACCGCCAATTACAAGGGGAAATTTAGAGCTGCTTAAGACTTTAGCTGTAACCGCCCCGATCCGGCGCAGGCTTTCCTGGAGCGTTCCGGGCGGCAATACTACGTCACCCGCGTCATAATAGCAGCAATCTACCAGATCCCTGTTGAGGTCCAGGCTGTATTCCTCCAGCCCGGGCGAAACCAGACGGATTTGCTCAGGACCCTTCCGGGTGCCCGGACGAAAACTGACGGTAACCTCCATGGGAGCTCCGATTAGAACAACTTCAGACCGTTCAAAATTATCTATGCTGCCCATGAAGACCGGTCCTCTCTCTAGAAGATCCAGCAAAATTCTCTCCCTCCAGCTATTTCAACAGTTCTTTTACAAACGGGGGCAGCACGAAACAGGTCCGGTGAACAGCCGGGCTGTAATAACGTGTGTTCATCCTTGGAATACCGTCCACATCCACCTCCAGGGGCTCATATTTCTTGGAGCCCATGGTAAAAGTCCAAAGACCCCCGGGATAGCTCGGAATACAGGCTAAGAACAACCGGGTCAGCGGAAAAATCCCGGATATATCCCGGTACAACCTGGGGATCAGGTCACGGTTAAAAAAGGGTGATTCCGTCTGGGCCACAAAGATACCGTCTTCCTTCAAAGCATCATAGATATCGCTGTAGAAGGAAGCGGAAAAAAGACCTTCTGCAGGGCCGACGGGATCAGTGGAGTCGACAATAATAACGTCGTAAATGTTTTTGTTGTTCCTGACGTGCTTGATCCCGTCGTCCACGACTATTTCCACCCGGGGATCATCGAAGGCACAAGCAATCTCGGGCAGGTATTTTCGCGAAGCCTCGATCACGGCGCCGTCAATCTCGCAGTGAACAACCTTTTCAATGGATGGGTGCTTAACGATTTCCCTTACCGCTCCCCCGTCGCCGCCCCCGATAACCAGGACTCTTTTCGGGGCCGCGTGGGTGTTGAGGGCGACATGGGTAATCATTTCATGATAGACAAACTCGTCCATAATCGTTGTTTGAATTACATTGTCCAGTAAAAGCATCCGGCCAAACTGGTCCGTATCGACCACAGCCAGGTTTTGAAACTGTGTCTGCTCCCGGTGCAGCGTCTTTTTCACTCTGCAGGACAAGGCCATATCCTTTGTCTGGTATTCCGTAAACCACAAATCAAACTTCTGGTCCAACTTATCGCCTCCATGTTTCTTATTTTATTACCATTTCATTGACGGTTTAGTACCATAGCGGAACTGCAGCCAAAGCGCAGCCGATTTTGTCTACGCGATGTTCGGTAGAAGCGATCCTTGTGCCCTCCAGCTTCATTCCTCTGGTTTCAAAAGCTTCTTCCAGCATACTGATAATTGCCTTTTCCGCTTCTTCCTTGCTGCACCTTCCTGAATATTCCATTATTACACCAAAGGTGTCTTTAGAAAAACCTACACCTACTGCAGCAGAGATTAATTCACCCGGAGTATCACTGACAATGTATCCGTATGCTGTTGGCACAAGGGATCCCGGCGGGATCTCCAGGTTGGGGCAATACTGCACGCCCGGGGGCAGAATGCTTGATACCCGGACCAGGTTTAAATTACCGATCTTTCCCGCTAAAAGAGCATTATCAAAGGCATTCAGGTGATTCTTACCTTCGGCGCTGCCCGCTGTGATAAAAAACTTTTTTGGGGTCGGCAGCATATTCTGACCTCCTTAAAAAACTTGTTTGACTGCAAACAAAGATATTATATCAGAACTCAAAAAAAAATAAACTGATGTTTCAGACCTTTTGGGAAAAATACTACCTTTTTGAAATATTAAGTATAAGAATCATCCCTGTGTGGCAATATAAAAAAAAATGGCAAAGCAAAAGGGGGATTCGCATGTTAAAGACTGTTATTGGTTTATTCGACTCCAGAGACCAGGCTGAAAGAGCTGTATCGGCTTTACGCAACAGTGGTTTCCACGAGGAAATATCCATTGTAGCCGCTGATAAGAGCCAGGCAACCGGGCAGCAAAAATCCGGTGAAATGGGAGTAAACGAAGGTAGTATATCTTCAGGTGTCAGCACCGGGGGTGTTCTGGGCGGCCTGGCCGGTTTGGCGGCAGGCGCAGGCGCACTGGCCATCCCGGGGATAGGGCCGATTGTAGCAGCCGGTCCAATTGCGGGGTTGCTCTCCGGCGCTGCGACAGGCGGAATAGCAGGCGGCCTGATAGATTGGGGCATCCCTGCCGAAAGAGGCAAGTATTACGAAGGAAAAGTCCGTGAGGGCAAAATCCTGGCCTCTGTCCGGACAGAGGAAGCTAAAATAAACAGTGCGGCGGATATCCTGCGAAAAAACGGCGCCAGTGATGTTGAAACCCATTAATAAGATGGTACCGGTAAAAAGAATAGTTATAAATTTTGAAGACGGGACTTCCGTAAATAAGGAAGTCCTGTCCGCTTCTGTTGCCTTTTAGATTAAACTGCCCGCTTTATTTTTTCGTAGATATCGCGGTAAATAGCGGCATCCTCTGCCTGCCGCTTGTTCGATTCACAGATGATTGTCGGCTGCAGTTCCCGCTCCACAATTAATTCGGCCAGTGGAGCAAAATCGGGCCCGAACCCGGTTTCCAGGGTGGTCCAGTGTTTTTTCTCACCTGCCCCGGTATATTCCACGGGACTGAAATGGATATGTAAATATTTCACAACTTCCTTTCCCAAACGCTTCTCGATCTGGTCAAGAATTGCGGCATAGGCAGGTTTACCGGAGCATTTTCCGCCCGATAGAGCGTGCAGATGCCCAAAATCAACGGCCGGCACGATCTGGCTCCCCATTTCACATAATTCCAGAACTTCCTCCAAGGAACCCAACTGGTTTTTTTTACCCATTGTTTCGGGTGCAAGTAAAATGTCAGAGAGACCTTCAGCCTCAATTTCCCTTAGAATATCTTTAAAAAAAGTTTTTGCTCGCTTGAGGATATCCCTGCGGTCGCCGCCCCTTCCCGCCCCCGGATGAAATACCACGATTCTCGCCCCCATTACCCTGGCAATTTTCAGGGACTTCAAAAAATGACCCTTTGTTCTTACTTTTATTTCAGGATCCTGCGTACTCAGATTGATGCAGTAGGGAGCGTGAATGCTCATTTTTATGCCCCTGGCGTCAGCCAGTTGGCCCAGGTTGCCGGCCAATTCCTCCCCTATGTTCACACCCCTGCCGCACTGGTACTCAAAAGCGTTCAGCCCGCGCTTTGACAGCCATTCCGGCATCTCCAGGGAAGATTTGTGCCCCTCCGCGTAAAAGGATGCGGAAGCGCCTGCGGGTCCAAAGTAAACGGTCATAGGGCTACCTCCAAACTCATACTTGAAGATTTAAGATTGCTGCCGCAATTTGGATAGGAAACAATTTACCATAATAAGAAGGATTTTGATATTATTTCCAGTATGTAACATATAGTACGCTTAAATGAGGTGAATCTATCTTGCGTTTTCTAAGAAACATAACCATGGTTTTGTTGCTGATGCTCCCACTTCTTTTTCTCTTTAACACAGAAGTTGTCCCGGTGGCGGCTAGACTTGCCGGCCGGGAAAGCCCCAGCCTGACCTACGTCAGGGAGCAGGACTCAATTACCCTGGATCCTGCCCTGGCGCAGGATGAGGAATCCTGCAAAGTGATTACCAATATATATGAAGGATTGGTTCGTTTCAAAGCGGGTACCACGGAAGTTGAACCCTGCCTGGCTGAATCATGGCAAGTATCCTCCGACAACATGGTGTGGACATTCTTTTTGCGGAAAAACGTCAAGTTCCATGACGGTACCCCTTTTAATGCGGAAGCAGTGCGCTTCAGCATGGAGAGACAGATACCACCCCGGGCTGGAAACAGCCTTAATTATGCTTCATTTACCTTTGGTATGGTTGAGCGGATCAAAGTCGTCGATCCATACACCGTGAGTTTCATTTTAAAATTCCCCTACGCCCCGTTCCTGAACAACCTGGCCATGATTGCAGCCGCGCCCATAGTCAGTCCCACTGCAGCCACGGCCCTGGGCGAAGCTTTTTCTGAAAACCCGGTTGGCACAGGCCCCTTCCGGTTTGTAGGCTGGGA
Organism: Pelotomaculum sp. UBA1371; assembly: GCA_002305915.1. GTDB lineage: Bacteria > Bacillota > Desulfotomaculia > Desulfotomaculales > Pelotomaculaceae > DTU098. The sequence goes on from DBRJ01000045.1 coordinate 23,904, forward strand.
TAAAGGGAAACGGATTACTTTGAAAGCAAACAGAGATTACTGGGCAAGTCCACCGGAATGCACCACCCTTGTTTTTAAGGTTATTAAAAACAGCCGGCTCAGGTCTTTGCTTGTAAGATTCGGACTGGCAGACATCACTGACGGGATAACTGCGGCAGATGCCCGTTATCTTGAACAGAAAGGTTGCCGCGTCCTGCGGAGCACCGGTCTGGACTTGAACTATCTGGGATTTTATAACGACAAAGAGCCCTTCGACAATCCTGCTTTAAGAAGAGCAGTAAGCCTGGCCATAGACCGGAAGCAGCTCACAGAGAAACTGTTCCGGGAAGCCTCTGTTGAGGCTGGAGGTCCCTTGCCCCCCGGAGTCCTGGGATACAACCCGGACATTCGCCCTCTTCCCTATGACCCGGTCGGAGCCAGGGAAATACTTGCCGGTCAGGACCTTGCCCGCGACTTGAAAATCACTATCATTACCTATACCAATCAGAGACCCTATAATCCCGCGGGAGGTCAAAAGCTTGCTGAAGCCATTCAGGCCGACCTGGCAGCAGTGGGAATAGAAACGGAGATTAAAGCCTATCCCTGGGACGAGTTCAAGGAAGCGCTTCTTAAAGAAGAAGGTAACGCCTTTCTTTATGGATGGATCAGCGACAACGGAGACCCTGATAATTTCCTTTACACACTGCTCTCCTCCGCCCAAATTGAAAGTGGACTCAATACTGCCCGCTACCGGAACAGAGAGGTAGATCTCCTGCTGGCCAGAGCGCAACAATCGACAGACCGGTCTTTGCGGGAGCAGCTTTACCGGGAAGCAACGAAAATAATTATCCAGGATGCCCCCTGGGTTTGCTTAAATCACAGCCTGCGCCTCACAGCAGTCTCACCTGGAATAGAGAATTTCGTACAGCAAAAAGCGGGTTACCCGTATTTATGCAGCGTTAAAAGAAAGTAGCTGAATTCCTTTCCAGTCAAAAATATTACTAAAATTATTAACTGGTTTTAAATGCTTCTCTTGAATAGAACGCCGTCGATAATATCTTCCCTTGCCTGACAGTGGCATTATCTTCCACTAATAACACTGGCTCCTCTGAAGAATAATATTGGTAAAAGGCATATGCCTAATCTCAGTTTTAGGAGGAACGATAATGGATCAAGTTTACCAGCTCCAAAGGCAGATCCAGGATTTGCGGCAAGAAGTAAACACAATCAGTCAGGTTGCAAGCCAGTTGCAGCGCTCAGAGGCTAACAATGCCGCTCAACTCCAGCGTTTGCAACAAAACGAAAGCATGGCCGCCCAGCAGCTTCAGGCAATTCAGCAGCTCTGCAACCGCCTGAGCCAGGATGTCAATGTCATCAGTAATGTCGCCCAGAGCGTCACAGCTCAGATTGCCAACAGGCCCTTTACAACCGGCCAATACGGCACTGGGATCAGTCCCCAGTTTAGTAGTGGAATCAGCCCTCAGTTCAGTACTGGGATTAGTCCCCAGTTCAGCACCGGGCAGTTCGGCTATGCTTCCAACTTGCAAAATCAGTTTGGCACCTTTGGAAGCCAGTTCGACCAGAACCGTAATGACGAGTTTTCCCGGAACCAGTACATCAGTTCAATGGCGGCAAACCGTTACGGACTTGGTTTTAACACGCCTCAGTACGCCTCCAATCAATACATCAGCAACCTGGCCAACCAGGGTGTCCTTGGTTCCCAGCAAAGCCCCGGGCTCGGATATGGCGCAGCTACCATGGGGACAGGTATAGGTCCAAGTGGCTATGCGGAAATAAGCACCGGTAATTTTGCTGTTCAACCCGCTCACCCGGTACAGACAACTCAGTACGGTTCTACCAGCATGATGGGCAGTCATTATATTCCAACCTACAGCATGGGGCAGTCGGCAAACCAATTGAGTTCCGGCCTTTTCGGCAGTCATTCCTATAACGCAATGAATACTCCCAATATAGGCCGTTACTCAAATTTCTAATACCTGACAGGGGCCTTTAAAAGGCCCCTTTATTTTTTGAGTTAAGCCTGATTAGTTTTAAATCCAGTTAATCGTTAAGATCTATGGAAATAAGACATTATAATTACTTAACAAATTATGTCATTGTTGTTATAATATCCTATATTATTAAACTGCGGGAGGGGTCTGTTTTGGCAAAAATTTTGCGTGAAGGTGCTTCGTATACCCAGCGAGATGTTGTAGAACTGCTGATAGAGTTCTCAGCGTTTAAGGACCGGGTAACTAAAAAATTTAAAGAATTGGCCAGGGAGTTGGATGGAAAGGCCAACGAACACGACCTCTGGGTAAATGTATATCTGATCTCATCGGATTACTCTGAGGAAGTTGCCGGTAAAAGACATAAACAGCAGCAGGATTCACTTCAAAAAATATCCTGAACTAGTAAGACTAAAAAGACTGGCTCAAGGGAAGCCTGCGATATTTATTCTTATTCTACAGATGCTTCCACATCGATGGTTTTTCCTTCCCATGAATCAGGGTTAGCGTTTTCGCTATAGTGCTTGATAACGAAGGACCCTACCTTGTTGCAGGTATAATAGTTTACCCAGCCGGCAACTACCATCCCGATTACGGGAATCACCCTCAAGACTGTTTTCTGGGACGTCCTGATACCCAGGGCCAGTAAGGCGTGCTCCACCAGCCGCAAAAAGGTGCTCCCGGAAAGCTGGGCTACCGTCAAACTGGACAATCCCCTGCCGGCTGCACTGGACCCTATCGATGAAATTAGCACCCATACCGCCTCCCGGGAAGTCATGTCGAGATCCAGGTTGCGGTTGTATACCTCAGCCACTTCCAGAATTAACTCGGTTAATAAAAAGGCCATGGCGGTCAGATCCAAAGCAGTACCGCCGACAATGACAAACAGTGTGCCCAGTACGGGCACTGTCCCGGGCATGGTTGTAACAACTCCGGCGGCGGTACACCACCTGCTCTTTTTCCTGATTAGAATACGGCATATTTCCTCATTACTCAAATGAGGATTTTTCTTTTTGAGCCTGGCCACCCGTTTTTTAACATCCTTTTTATTAACATGTTCAAACGGGTTAAAAATTACCACCCGCGCGCCACTCCCCCTGTTTTTCTCAATGTAAGAATACGCCAATAGCAGGCTTTAGGCCTTCCACTCCAGAACCTTGCCAAGAAATATCTTTAATTCGTGTGTTCGAGGCCTGGCAAATAACTCCATTGAATTACCGGATTCAATGTTCTTGCCGCCAGATAAAAACATCACCTTCTCACAGGCTTTTTTAGCAAAACCCATTTCGTGGGTGACGAGAATTATACTAAGCTGTTCTCTGGTCAGTTCACTGATCATAGCCAGCACCTCATTGGTCAGCTCAGGGTCGAGGGCGCTGGTAGGCTCATCAAGGAGCAGCAGACTCGGCCTGGCTGCAATGGCCCTGGCTATGGCTATCCTCTGCTGTTGGCCGCCTGAAAGCTCGCTGGGACGCTTGTGGGCATCCTGCTCCAGGTCGAAACGCTCCAGCAGGGCAGATGCGGTTTTTAAGGCGTCTTTTTTATTGTACCCGTAGACATTGCAGAGGGGCATGGTTATATTATCTATGGCCGAGAGATGAGCAAACAGTCCTTTTGACTGAAATACGAAACCAATTCTGCGGCGGTGGGCAACCAAATTCTTTTCAGTAAAATCTACCCTTAGCCCATCAAGTATTACTTCACCCGATGTTGGAGGGATCAGTCCTCCTATAATGCGCAGCAATGTTGACTTCCCACCACCGGAAGGGCCAATGACGGCCAGTGTTTTAACATCACCGGAATAAGAAAAATCATTGAGAACCATTCTGCCGTTGCCGAAATCTTTACAGATATTGTTTATTTCAATTCTCATACTTAAACCTTCTTTCCAGCACCTTGGTGAGCATTGACAGCGGGAGGGTCAGGGATAAGTACAGCAGCCCGAGAAATAAATAACACTCAAATATAGCAAAGTTGGTGGCACTGATTTCTCTGATTGTCTGGGTGAGCTCGATTACCGATATTAAAGATAAAAGTGAGGAGTCTTTAATTATGGACGCAAACTGCCCGGCCAGAGCAGGGAGAATGCGTGCGGTGAGCTGCGGTAAAACTACCAGGCGCAAGGTTTGGCTGTTGTTAAGACCAACGGCTTTAGCCGCTTCCAGTTGGGTAGCGTCGATAGAGTCAAGACCTCCCCTGATAATCTCGGAAATATAAGCCCCTGAGAATATCGAAAGGATCAAGACCCCGGCAATAAAGCGGTCAGTTATATTCCAGGCGGTGCCGATGATGTAGAAAAACAGGTAAACCTGCATAATCAGCGGGGTACCCCTGATAAACTGCACATAAACCTGGCAAAAATATACCAGGGGTAAAATTCTTGATTTAGTGCCGAGAGCTGAAACAAAACCTATAAGCAAGCTTAAGATCAGGCTGACAATGCTTAATTCAATAGTTGTGATAAAACCGTCAAATATACGATACCTGAAAACAAAGAGTGTCGAAAAGTCCAGGGTCAGTCCAAGCCTGCTTACAGACCAGAAGAAAAATCCCAGAAAAGCAACACAGGCGATGATTATACTAACTACCGCCTGTAGTCTGGTCCCCTTGTTATTTTCTTTAATGATGAAAAAGTTGAAGAGTTTCATAAGTACTATTCATTCACATCGGAGAAAAACCACTGAAAATTAAGTTCAGTGAATACTTTCTTTTCTTGAGCCAGGTATTTTTCGGTTAACCTGTCAAATCCGCCCCCGGCATAAAATTCGTCGATGAATTCATTTACTTTTGTTGTCAATTCCGAATTTCCCTTCTTAATACCGACGCCCCAGTATTCAACTGACTGAAATGGGATATAAATCGCTTTGGTTGTATCGGGATTCTGCTGGTTATTACGATAAATAGTCAACTGATCGTAAATAAAGGCATCGGCTTTACCCTGGATTACCTCCGTTACACAGGCGCTTTCGTCTGCCAGGACGATCTGTTCGGCATTGGTCAGGTTTTCCTGGGCATAAAGGTGTCCGGTGGAGTTGAGCTTTACAGCAACTTTTTTGCCGGGCTGGTTCAAATCTTCCGCAGAATTCAAATCAGAATCTTTATTTGCTAGTATCGCCAGCAGTGCTTTGGCATAGGGTTTGGAAAAATCAATTTTTTCACGTCTTTCATCTTTAATAGTCATAGAAGAAATAACCACATCCACCTGTCCGGTCTGCAAGGCCGGGATAAGGCCGTCCCAGGCAATATTTTCAATTCTCACAGGCTTGCCCAGGTATGCACCAAGGGCATTGGCAAAATCAACGCTAATACCTGTGGGGTTACCCTGATTATCTTTTGTCTCAAAAGGCGGATAAGCCAGTTCCATTCCCACAACAAGAGCTTCACCTTCCTTTTTTCCATTACCGCAACCAGTTAATAAAGTAGCTATCAGCACAATTGTTAGCAAAACCAACAAAATCTTTTTCATGTTCTGCACCCATTTCTTCTAAATTTTGTCATTCTATAATTAACTTTCGCTTGAACAGGTCTTGTACTTAGTACAGGTCTTACTTAAACATTTGAGCCGCAGCGCCAGATTCGATAAACTGCTCCCCCTTCCCTGCTCCCCGCCTGCCTATATTATAATACAGATTACTTAAATTAAGATTATTTGAAAATCCTCAACGACATTATTCTGTGTTTTCTTACATAATCCCTGCTGTCGCAACACTTGCAACGGGTATATTCGAATTAATAAAGAAGTCCAGATAGTAAATGATATTGTCCGGACGGAAGCCAGATTTATTATTTGACGAACGATATGTAGATGATTTATAATGTAAGCTGACCCGTTACCGGATTATGATATCAATCATAATATGGGCCTATAGCTCAGCTGGGAGAGCGCTTGGTTCGCATTCAAGAGGTCAGGGGTTCGA
>DBRJ01000035.1:0-5442 GCA_002305915.1 Pelotomaculum sp. UBA1371
CGGTTTCACTGTAAGCAAAAAAGTGGGTAATGCCGTTACGAGGAATAGAATTAGACGCCTGTTCAGGGAGGCGTGCCGTTTGAATTGCGGGCTTTTTCCCACAGGTTTTGATTTTGTATTGCTTGCAAGACGGGAGATAGTTGGGTCGGGCTATCATGAAGTTGAAGCCAGTTTATTGAAGCTTTTAAAAAGATTAAAGTTTGACGGGGGATGTTCCCTGTGAAAATAGTTTTAATTCTATTAATTCGGTTTTATCAGCAGGTAATTTCGCCGCTAAAAAAACCAACCTGCCGGTTTTATCCTACGTGTTCTCACTATGCGGTGCAGGCAGTGGAAAAATACGGCGCCTGGAAGGGTTTCTGGCTGGCCGTAAAAAGGGTTTTAAAATGTCACCCTTTTCACCCAGGTGGTTACGACCCTGTTTAGAAAGAAATTAACCGCTGGGCCTGCACAGGCCGGATGAGGAGGCGGATAGTGGTTTGGAGATTTTTAATGCCATTGTAGATGGTATGACCTGGCTTTTAAACTGGCTTTATTATATTACTGAAACAGTTGGTATACCAAATTACGGTATTGCTATTATTCTGTTGACGATTATCATAAAAATGGTTCTCTATCCCTTGTCCCACAAGCAGATGAAATCAATGCTGGCCATGCAGCAAATACAACCAAAGATTAAGGAGATTCAGCAAAAGTACAAAGAAAAAGATCCCAAGAAGATGCAGCAGAAAATGATGGATTTATACAGGGAACACAATGTCAACCCTGCGGCCGGATGTCTACCTTTACTGATACAGATGCCAATCCTGATTGCCCTGTTCAGGTCTCTTATTTCTTTTCCGTATGTGAATACCGATCATGCCAGCTTTATTTGGGTTCAGAACCTTAGTGATAAGGATCCGTACTATATTCTTCCAATTTTGGCCGGAGTCACAACCTATTTTCAGTCAAAAATGACAACTTCGGCAACGGATCCGACGCAGAAAATGATGTTGTATACCATGCCCGTCTTTATTGCCTGGATCTCCAGTACGTTCCCGGCAGGCCTTTCTCTGTACTGGGTTGTATTTAACGTGGTAGGCTGGGCCCAGCAATATTATATCAACAAGCAGGCCGTGGTTGTGAAAGGGGAGGCTGGGAAAAGTTGAAGGTTATTGAGAAGACCGGGAAAACTATAGATGAAGCTGTTGAACTGGCACTTAAGGACCTTGGGGTTTCCCGGGAAGAGGTGGAGATCAGGATCATCAATGAACCCACCAGGGGTTTTTTAGGCTTTTTGGGAGGAAAGCAGGCCCGGGTAGAAGTTGCCTTAAAGGACGGACCGGCTCAAAAAGCAGGTAACTTGTTAAAGAGTATCTTTAAATCAATGCAGCTTCAGGTTGGCATGAACATAAAAGAAAAGGATCATGAAATGCTCATTAACCTGGAGGGAAATGAACTGGGAATTCTCATAGGCAGAAGGGGCGAAACGCTGGATGCACTTCAGTATCTGGTGAATCTGGCTGTGAATAAAAACACTGAAACCCGTAAAAAAATCATTATAGATGTTGAAGGATATCGTAAGAGACGGGAAGAAACACTGCAAAAACTGGCCTTGAAACTGGCGGACAAGGCCAAGCAGCGAGGGCGGAACGTGGTCCTTGAACCGATGAGTTCCCAGGAAAGGCGCATTATTCACACGGTTTTGCAGGGGCGTGACGACATACACACATTTAGTGAAGGAGAGGAACCCTGCCGGAAGATTATTATATCACCGAAAAAATAATATTTAAACCCAGCGCGCAAATGACGGCCCGCTGGGTTTAAAAATAAATACCGGAAGGTGCCAGCGTTGATTGAGGATACCATTGCCGCCATTTCCACTCCTCTGGGGGAGGGTGGAATCGGAATTGTACGCGTCAGCGGGACCGGCGCCGCAGATATTGCGGGGAAGATATTTAGAGCCGGTTCAAAAATTAATTTTTTGAATGAGAACCGCAAGCTTATATACGGCCACATTGTAGATGAAAAAGGAGTGGATTTGGACGAGGTTCTTTTATGCTATATGAAAGGGCCTCACACCTATACCAGGGAAGATATTGTGGAAATCCACTGTCACGGCGGGATTGTGCCGATGCGCAGGGTGCTTGAACAGGTTCTGGCCCGGGGAGCCCGTCTGGCTCAACCAGGTGAATTCAGCAAGCGCGCTTTTTTAAACGGAAGACTGGACCTGGCCCAGGCGGAATCCGTTATCGATATAATTCGCTCGAAAACAGACAGAAGCCTAAGTTTAGCTGTTTCTCAATTAAAGGGGAATCTTTCTAAAAAAATTACTGAACTACAGAATAAAATCCTGGGTCTGCTGGCCCGGGTGGAGGCAAATATAGATTTCCCGGAGGAAGACCTGGAAGAAAATGCCGGAGAGGCTATTATCCGGGAAGGAGAAAAGGTTTTAAAGGAATTTGAAGAGATGATCAGCAGAGCCGATACAGGAAGAGTTTACCGGGAAGGGATCAGCACGGTCATTATCGGCAATACAAATGTGGGAAAATCATCTCTCTTGAATGCCCTGCTCCGGGAAAACAGGGCAATAGTAACCGATATTCCGGGTACAACCAGGGATCTAATCGAAGAGGTTATTAATATCCGGGGAATTCCCTTGAGAATTATTGATACCGCCGGGCTGCGGGAAACCAGTGACTTTGTTGAAAAGATAGGTGTGGAAAAGACCAGGGAAACCATCAATAGGGCAGACCTGGTGCTGGTGGTACTTGACGCTGTCCGGGGATTAGACGATGAAGACCGGGCCATTTTGGAATTGATCAAGGAAAAGAAAGCGTTGATCCTGATCAATAAGGTGGATGTGGACGAAGCGAAAATCCGCATCAAGGAAAGCGATGTCCGGAGGCTGGTCCGGGAAAGGCCGGTTTTATGGATTTCAGCACTGAAAGGTACCGGTATCGACCGTTTGGAAAAAGAAATTTTTGAAATGGTTACGGGAGGCCGGGTTACCGGGTCAGATACCGTGCTTGTAGCCAATATTCGTCATAAGGAAGTCCTGGAGAGGAGCGCTCGCCATCTGCAAGAAGCTATTACAGGGGCCCGTCAGGCATTGCCGGTGGATATTGTAGCAATTGATCTGCGGGAAGCCTGGGAAGCCCTTGGCGAGATTACCGGGTCAACAGCGACGGAGGACCTCCTGGACAGAATCTTTGAAGATTTCTGCATTGGGAAATGAGGTGGCCGGTTTGGAATATGACGCTGGAAAATACGATATCATTGTTGTAGGAGCGGGGCACGCCGGGTGTGAGGCGGGTCTGGCGGCAGCCAGGCTGGGCTGCCGCACCTTGATCCTGACCTTGAACCTGGACTATGTGGCTCTGATGCCCTGCAACCCGGCTGTGGGTGGACCGGCAAAGTCTCAACTGGTCAGGGAAGTGGACGCTCTGGGGGGAGAAATGGGCCTGAATACGGATTATACCTCCATTCAGATGCGGCTTCTGAATACCGGCAAGGGACCGGCCGTCCACGCCTTACGTGCCCAGTCTGATAAAATGAGCTACCAGAACAGGATGAAACAGACCCTGGAAAAACAGCAGGGACTGGATTTAAAACAGGCTCTTGTGGACAAAATTTTAGTAAAAAAGGGTAAAGTTTGTGGTGTAGTAACCAGCACAGGTGCCAGATTTGAGGCCGGCGCCGTAATCCTGACCACAGGAACTTACTTGAAGGGACGGATCATTATTGGTGACCTTTCTTATCCCGGGGCGCCCAATGGCCAATTCCCTTCGATTCGTCTTTCAGATAGTCTTAAAGATCTGGGTATTAAACTGGATCGTTTTAAGACAGGAACCCCGGCCCGGGTTGCCAAAAGCAGCATTGATTTCAGCCGCATGTTGATCCAGCCGGGTGACCAAAAAGTACATAATTTTTCCTTTATGTCCGGTGTGACCAGCCGCGAACAAATACCCTGCTGGCTGACTTATACCAACGAAAAGACCCACCGGATCATCCTGGACAATCTTGACCGGGCGCCCCTTTATACCGGCGCCATCCAGAGCAGGGGGCCGCGCTACTGTCCTTCCATCGAAACAAAGGTTGTGCGTTTTTCAGACAAGCCTGCTCACCAGGTTTTTATTGAGCCGGAGGGAAAAAATACTGATGAAATGTATGTGCAGGGCATGTCCACCAGCCTGCCGGAAGATGTGCAACTGGCCATGCTCCGGACCCTGCCGGGCCTGGAGAGAGTAGAAATGATGCGCCCGGGGTACGCCATTGAATATGATTTCGTAGCGCCTGCTCAGTTAAAACAGTCTCTGGAGATAAAGTCAGTGCCGGGGCTGTTTACGGCGGGGCAGATTAATGGTACTTCCGGCTACGAGGAGGCGGCAGCCCAGGGTATTGTGGCCGGAATTAACGCCGTTCATTATTTAAAAAACAAGGAACCCTTTATTCTAAGCCGGTCTGATGCTTATACAGGGGTTATGATTGACGATCTAGTAACCAAGGAAATTGAAGAGCCGTACAGAATTTTGACTTCAAGGGCGGAATTCAGGCTTTTACTGAGACAGGACAATGCTGATTTGAGGTTAACTGAGAAAGGATACCGGATTGGGCTTGTTACGCCGGAAAGATACAGGTCCTTTGAGCAAAAGAAGAGGTTGATCGCCGCTGAGAAAGAAAGGCTGGAGCGGACAGTGGTGCCTGTGAGCGAAGAAATAAAGCTGATTTTAGCAAAATTGCAAACCGCCGGGATTCCCCAACAGGGTTCATCGCTGGCCGGGCTGCTCCGGCGCCCGGAAATGACCTATAAAAAGATCCTGCAACTTCCTCTGGAACATCCTCCACTGCCGGAAGAAGTTTGCGAACAGGTTGAGGTTCAAGTCAAGTACGAAGGTTATATCAAAAAGCAGGAAGCCCAGGTGGAGCGATTCAGGCGGCTGGAAGGAAAGAGAATTCCAGATGATCTGGATTACAGCAGGGTCAGGGGCCTCTCGGCAGAAGCCAGGGAAAAACTGGAATTAATTAGACCCGGCTCCATCGGTCAGGCCNNAAAATAAGAAACAGATTTAAAAAAAGTACCAGACAAGAATTATCTAACGAGTATTTCCATAAATGGAATATAAGTCGGGGGGGAAGGCATGAACATAATAAAACAAAAACCGTTCGGCTTGCAGTGGAACAAAGTAACCGGCGCCGGGAAGGCATGATTATATTGAAGGATACCCTTGTTCAGGGAGCCCTTGAAATGGGGCTTGAGTTATCCATGGAACAAGTGGAGCAATTTAAGGAATACTACAGATTCCTGGGGGAAGCAAGCAAGAGTATCAACCTGACGTCCATTCTGGAAGAAAAAGATGTTGCGGTAAAGCATTTCTTGGATTCACTGAGCTGTTTTCAAGCTGTTTCTTTTGAAGACGGTATGAGTTTAATAGATATCGGGACGGGTGCGGGCTTTCCCGG
>DBRJ01000035.1:5467-13913 GCA_002305915.1 Pelotomaculum sp. UBA1371
TCTTTGGGGTTAAGGGATATAGAGGTTATCCACGCCAGGGCTGAGGATCTCGGACAGAGTCCGGCCCGAAAGGAAAGCTGGGACCGGGTGGTGTCCAGGGCTGTTGCCTCACTGGCGGTGCTGGCCGAATACTGTCTGCCCTTTCTTAAAGTTGAAGGTTACTTTGTGGCTATGAAAGGGCCTAAATTGGAGGAAGAACTGAAACTAGCCGGGAATGCCCTGCTTCTTCTGGGGGGCAGGCTGGAAAAAATATTAAAGTTAAAACTTCCCTATACGGGAGATGAGAGAAAACTTGTGCTTATCCGAAAAACAGGACCTACTCCCGGAAAATACCCGAGGCGTGCCGGCATACCGCAAAAAAGGCCACTGTAAAAGAGGCGTTCAAAATGATCCTAAGGAAAAGAATTATTTAAGGAAAAACCCCAAAAGGGGTTTTTCGATTTTGTACATTTCCGGAAAGGTTATTTGTTAAACAGATCAAATTAGCTTTAAGAAGGATCTCCACAGGAAAATGTTGAATAGTAGGACCTGGAGAAGTAACGCTCTTTAACCGGGGAAAACAGGAACGGTGTTCTATAAAAAAGCTGCAAAAAACCGGGAGGTGAAAATCATCGGGAAAACCATAGCGATAGCCAACCAGAAGGGGGGTGTGGCCAAGACAACCACAGCCGTTAATCTGGGCGCGTGGCTGTCCCTGATGGAGCAGAATGTTCTGCTGGTTGATATTGATCCCCAGGGGAATGCGACCACCGGGGTAGGTGTTGATAAAAACATGCTGGAGTGCTGCATTTATGATCTTTTGATTAACAGCCTGAATGTCAAGGATGTAATTGTTTCCAGCGCCCTGGAGAGACTTGATCTCATCCCGGCAACCATTGAACTGGCCGGGGCAGAAGTTGAACTTGTTAACGTGACCGGCAGGGAGAGTGTTTTAAAAAAATCTCTGGCGGAAATCAGGGATGAATATGATTATATTTTTATCGACTGCCCGCCTTCCCTGGGCTTGTTGACGATAAATGCCCTGACGGCAGCGGATTCCGTAATCATCCCAATCCAGTGTGAATTCTACGCCCTGGAGGGGTTGAGTCAGTTGATGAATACAATTAAGATGGTTCAGCAGCGCCTGAATAGGCAACTCAGTCTTGAAGGTGTGCTGTTGACCATGTTTGACGGGAGGACAAACCTGTCCATTCAGGTTGTGGATGAAGTAAAAAAATACTTCAAGGAAAAGGTCTACAGATCGATAGTGCCGAGAAACGTGCGGATTAGTGAAGCGCCCAGCCACGGCAAACCGGTTATGGTCTACGACAGGCGTTCTCGCGGAGCCGAGGTATACCGGGAGTTGGCCAAGGAGGTGATGGGAGTTGAGTAAGCAGCGCAGGGGGTTGGGTAAGGGCCTGCAGGCACTGATTCAGGCTACGGAAGAAAGCGGCGGTAGCGATCGGTTGAAAGAAATTGATATTGATGAGATAACGATAGCTCCTCACCAGCCGAGACAGATGTTCGACCCGGATAAGCTTGCTGAGCTGGCTGCCTCAATCAAAGAACACGGAGTCATCCAGCCGGTTGTGGTAAGGCCTCTCCAGTCCGGCGGCTATGAGTTGATTGCCGGGGAGCGGCGCTGGCGGGCTTGCAAAACTCTGGGTTACCGGAAGATCCCGGCGGTGGTCAAGGAATGCCGGGACTTGGAGGCGTCCGCTGTTTCATTAATAGAAAACGTCCAGCGCGAGGATTTGAATCCCCTGGAAGAGGCTCTTGCCTACCACCAGTTAATGGATAATTATGGACTGACCCAGGAGGAAGTTTCGGGGAGGGTTGGTAAAAGCAGATCCTTTGTAGCAAATATGGTCAGACTTCTGGGACTGCCCAATGAAATAAAAGACCTGCTTGCCTCGGGGCAGTTGAATGCAGGCCATGCCAGGGCGCTCCTGGCCATTCAGGATGGGAAAAAACAGGTGGCGGCAGCCGGAAAAATAGTACGTAAAAATCTTAACGTACGCCAGGCGGAAAGCATGGCCCGGGCACTTTCTCAGAAAAAAGACAAACAAAAAAAACGTGAAACATTCCGGGAGCAGGATAGGACGCAGGTGGAGGCAGAATTAAAAAACCGTTTAGGGACGAGGGTTAAATTTAAAGAAAAAGCCGCTGGAAAAGGAATCCTGGAGATTCATTTTAAAGGCGAGCAAGAATTACAAAGGATCCTGGAGCTTCTGCTGGGAGATAAAGAATAATGTTTCACGTGAAACATTTTCTGGCCAGGCCAGACAGGGCCTGCAAAATCACTGCTAAAACATTGATTTTAAATACTTATTCCTGAAAGGTTGCCTGGTTCGAAAGGTTTCACCGCCACAGTTGTTAGCACAAGTGCCACCGGCTAAATAAACACGGCCGATGGCTCTTGTTAAATTTAAATTAATAATCAATGTTTTAAATCCTTAAACTGAACACTGTTAAAAGGTATTCCAGGATACTCTTGTAAAAAAACTATTGTTAAATCAGAGAATACAACTGTACGTTCAACAGTATAAATCTGTCCCATTCGCAAATAAAGCCTGGCATTCTCTCTATCTTTGCCATAACCTGTATCCCTAAAGTATATTACCTTGTCACCTTTTTGGGCGTAAATATTCATGCTTTCTGTATGAGGGATATATGGCTCATATTGTATGAATTCCAAATCAACCTGCCACTGTTTTAATTCTTCTTTATTATTTATATCGATTGTCCAGGAATAATNNAATAATCACAATTATTACAGGCATATCTCATGTCTTTAATATCCTCGTAGAAAAAAGAACTTTGCTCTAAGTCAGCACTCCCACATTTTCGGCATAGAGTTTGCTTTTTCAACTATATCCCCCCAAACGGCTATTCGCCAATTTTATCTTTAGTATTAAACTACTTCTTTTTTTCCAACTTGAATAACCTTCTTGATTAATCCTTCCTCCAGCACAAGAGCACTTAAGTATCCCCCATAAATGCATCCTGTATCGATTCCGATACGATTATGGCGCATATATGGCTTTCAAGTTTTATGCTCGGTTTTTTAGCTTCCGAAGTGCTCTATTTTTATTCTGCAATAAACAGTGCTTGGAACGACAAATTTCTTCAATTGATTCCCTTCGCCTTGAACTAACAGCCTGGGAAAGTGAAAGAAACAGGAGTCAAATTTGATTATTTGGAAGCAATATAATAATGCAGGTTGTAACAAGGTCTTAAAAGTAGAATGAAAAAATGTAATTCTCTTAGGGTTTAATTTATTTATAGCGCTCACGACACAAAACTAGCTATTGGGTTATTTTAGGATGTCATGCAGGATTTCCCAAAAAGGTTGTCGAAAATTAAGAATATTGAACAATATTTTGTTAGCTTTATAGGTTGCAAATAATATCCAGATTGGTTAGTTTGTTTTGGTCTCTTATAATTTTTTTACAGATGTTAAAGATACAGTGGCTAAGATAATCCTGCAGGGTTTTGTGTTACCCTAATAACTAACACGTGTTCTGCATTAGGTTGGTTTTTCAAGTGTTAAACACCTGCCCCATAATAGAGCACGACGTTTATCGACCCCACCGCTCACACATCGTACCATATTACCGATATATCGAATCGCACTTCGATCAATTGCAAGGTGCCTGGGTGTGACCGTCAAGTAGAAATGAACAAATTTCGATAAATAATTTTTAACACCTAATAAATTCCAAAAATGGTTGCCTCATAAATCACTCTTTGTGTGTCTTGAGAATATCAGGCTGTGAAGGCCCGAAGATGGTTTGCCTATGCTTTAGTCGGTAGCTTTCTCCGGTTAAAGCCAGGACTTCACTCTTGTGAAGAATACGGTCCAAAATGGCCGTGGTGATGGCCGGATCACCCAGAATTTCTCCCCATTCCTCAGGACCCTTGTTGGAAGTAATGATTAAAGAGGTCTGACCGTAAAGCTTATTAATTAGTTGGAAAAAAAGATTGGCTTCCTGGCGGTCGATGGCCATGAACATCAAGTCGTCAATAATGACCAGGTCAGAGGTGGTTAGCCTTTTTATCCTGGTCCGGGAAGAACGGGTAATCACCTGGGTTTTAAGCAGTCCCACTAGTTCTTCCATACCGGTGAAATGGACTTTGTAGCCACGCCGGACAGCCTCTATGCCCAGTCCAGTTGCCAGGTGCGACTTACCGACACCAGGCGGGCCAAGTAGTAGGAGATTATAAGCCTGCTCCAGCCAGTGTAATTCTTTAAGCTGATTCAGCTGCTTCTGGCTTAAAGATCTTTGCTCGCGGACATCAAAGGTCTCAAGGGTCTTGTATTCCGGAAAGGCCGCCCATTTGAGCTGTTTTTCCAGGCGGCGTTTTTCCCGGGTGTTTACTTCATGGGCCACTAACTGGTAGAGAAATTCCTGGCAGGTTAAATCCTTTTTTTGAGCCTCCAGCAACAGCTCATCCAAGATGCCGGCCGCCGCCGGTATGTTCAACGTAGTTAGATGTTGTTTGATAAGGGATAGACCGGGCTCCATTAAACGCCTCCTGTGTGTAAAAATTTATAGTTAATTAGATCCCGCACCTCCGGCTTAATTTTTAATTTGTAGCTGTTTTCCGGGTCAATTGTCTTAATCTCCGCACTTGAAAACGGCTCAGTAACAAGGCTGGCGTTTTGTCGGAAGTAACCCACCACATCACCAAAATCGCTGGCGCTGTAAAGCCTGTTCTTTAAGCAATAGTAAAGCGCTCTTTCAATTACTGCCTTATCCATATCCTGAAGTGTGCTTTGGATAAGCTGCAGCTGGTCTCTTATGTAGCGGGGTTTGGCGGAACGAACACCATCTAAAAAGGCTCCTAATTCAGGCAGATCGTGATGTTCTTCAATGAAGTGGTTGATTAGCTCCTGTATTTTCCGGCTTCTGTCCCGCCCGTGATTGTTGTTTTTGATTAATTTTCCTTTTTCTCTGCAGACAAGGTGGCGGGCGATAACCTCACCGGTTTGCGGGTCAATGATCTTAAGGTGATCAGCCTCTGACAGGTCGATATAGACAAAGCTTTTCGGGTCTTTAAAAGTTCCCAGGGGCACGCTGTAACGGTTGCCCTTGTAAACAATGGTATTGTTCTTTCTAACAGAAACTGCTATACTGCCGGTAACAGTTGTTTTTTGTACTCCGATTTTTTCTGTTACCGGCGTCAGGTGCCTGCGTTCTTCGCTAAACACCTGGGCCGGTATTTTCTTTATGGTGTTGTGCATCTTCCCGTTGCCGGTGCGCTCAAGCCAGGCTCGGCACTCTTCGTTGAGCTTATCGATGTGGTTAAAAATACGGTTACGGGCGAAATTCTTTTTGACAAAGCCGATGACATTTTCTATCCTACCCTTTGTTTCTGGGTCCTGCTTACGGCACATGTAAATTTTGAACCGTCGCTTGTCCTTGTACTGGGCAAACTCCTTTGTTAAAATAAGGTCTCCATGGTTTTCACTGACCAGCACCAGGTGGTCCTGGTCATAGACTATTTCTTTAGGCATCCCCCCGTAGTATTCAAAAGCGTTTTCATGGGCTTGTATTAAGTCCCTGGTAGTGAAGGGACGGGCCAACCATTCTACATATTTGTAGCGGGAATGGGCTAACACAAAGGCAAGAAAATAGAGTCTGACGGACTGTCCGCTTGGATCCAAAAGCTTTATTTCTCCGAAATCCACCTGGGCCTGTTGTCCCATGGGTGGGTCTTCTACAGCCTCATACTGCCGTTTAAATATGAATTTTGGGATATCATGCTCCTTTCTCAGGAAGTTTACATAATTTCTAACTGTGCCTTCACAAATGTTACTAACAGAGTGTTTATCCAGGAGCCAGTCCAGCACCTGGGCAGCCGACAAATCAGGATATTCTTTGAGCCAGTTAGTTATTTCTTTCTTGTATTTGTCCAATTTTTTATGCCTGGTTTGACTAGACTGATTCANNTGTTAGCGGTAAAATAAAATACAGCAAAAATGGCCACATAAAATACAGCAGTTTCGGCCACTGAGTACAGCACCCTCGCTGGAAGAAATGGGATGTGTTACCATGAATGCAGATCTCATTTCAAGGAGGAGTGCCTATGAAAAGGTGGCCTATGTACACAGAACTGCAAACCCTAAAAAACCTTGGTTTCAGCAAGCGCCAGACGGCCGAGAAGCTGCAGGTCAATTTTCGAACGGTGTCCAAGTACTGGGATATGGACCGGGATACCTTTGAAAAGACCACATTAAATCGCCAACGACGGCGAGACCTGGCTCTTTATGAAGGTGTCATCTTGGACTGGCTCCGCCAATACCCCGGCATTACAGCTTCACAAGTGCTGGACTGGCTCAAAGAGCACTATGATGTTGCAGTATCAGAACGCTCAACGCGACGCTTTGTAAAAAGTCTGCGCCAGAAACACAATTTACCCAAAAGCACTGCAAAAGTCCGCCAGTTTATAGCGGTGGAAGACCCGCCGATGGGACGCCAGATGCAGGTAGACATCGGATCGGTTTATGTCAGGGATGCCCGCACTTTTAGCTACCGGAAACTTTACTGTATCGCCTGTGTGCTGTCTCATTCTCGTTACAAATGGGGTTGGTGGTATACTGTTCCTCTCACCTCGGCACAGCTGGTGGCGGCCCTGGAAGAATGCTTCGAGTATATGGGCGGCATGCCGGCCGAATTGGTATTTGACCAGGACAGGCTGGTAGCTGTGGACGAAAACTACGGCGATATCGTCTACACCAAGGAATTTGAACAATTCCGCCGGCGCATGGGCTTCTCTGTATACCTCTGCCGGGCAGCAGATCCGCCAAGCAAAGGCCGCGTCGAAGCGGTGGTGAAATATTTTAAGAATAACTTCGCCCGGCACCGCAAGTTCATGGAACCAGACCTCTGGAATGATGATTTCCTGGCCTGGCTGACCAGGACCGGCAATGCCAGGATGCATGGCACAACAAAAAAGATACCGGCCGAAGTCTTTCTACAGGAGAAGCTCTTCCTAAAGCCGGTACCATGTACAAGAAAAATGCTCACCCCTATTGTAACAAGACAGGTCCATAAGGACAATACCATATTCTACAAGGGATGTCGTTACACCCTGCCACTGGGATCTTTCAGACCGGGCCGACAGGTTAGGCTTGAAGAAGAAAACAATGTTTTAAAGATATTTGATGATATTGATCCCGTATTGTTGGCAGAGCATCCGGTATCTTTGGAAAAAGGCCGTTTGGTGCGCAACAACAATCACGGCAGAGATTACAGTGACACCCTGGACACTCTGCAAAAAAACCTGCTACAGAAGATGCAATCGGGTGAGGCTGCTTTTTTTCTTCAGCAGATCCGGCAGCTCAAGGGCCGCTATGTGCGCGACCAGTTCCATTTGATAGATCGGCTGCTCAAAGACTTCTCTCCTCATGCATGTCAGAAGGCTCTAAGCTACTGCATCACCAACAGCCTTTACAGTGCCACGGAACTTAAGGATGCCTGCCGCTACTTCGAGGGCGTCCAGCAACAGGAAATCAGAGAGCTTGAGCAAGATCCTAAAGTGGTTCTCCTCCCGTCAGTGAAGACTCAAAAGCGTCCGCTATCTGAATATGCGGATCTGGCCAAGGGAGGTGAAACACCATGAACCTTCTTTCGAATGTGCAAGAACAATTATGCGGTTTATCCATGAAGCATGCCGCCAAAGAACTGGAAGACATACTTGAAAAGGCAAAACAACAGGAATGGTCTCCTCTTAAAACCATTCAGGCGCTGCTCTGTGCCGAGCAGGAAAACCGGCAGGACAGCAGAAGGCTGTGCAGGCTGAAGGCAGCTAATTTGCCTTTTCACAAAACATTGGACGACTTTGACTTCGTGTTCCAGACCAGTGTGTCAAAACGACAAATGCAGCAACTGGCTGAATTGTCCTGGCTTGAAGGCGCCTACAATGTCATATTTCTCGGCCCTCCCAGTGTGGGCAAGACCCACCTTGCAGTGGCCCTGGGAATTGAGGCTGTGAATGCCGGCTACCGGGTTTATTTTACCCAGATGGACCAATTGATGAATCTTTTCAAGACCGAAACCATTTCGGGCCGAAGCCGGCGGCAGCTGAGGATGCTTTACCGTGCAAACCTGGTTATCCTGGATGAGGTGGGCTTCCAGCCCATCTCCCGCCAGGAAGCGAACTTGTTATTTAGCCTGATTAACCGGCTGTACCAGCAAACTTCGGTTATCCTGACGTCCAATAAGGGCTTCGAGGAGTGGGGTGAATTTCTTGGCGATCCCGTAATAACGGCAGCCATGTTGGACCGGCTGATGCACAAGTGTGAACTTTTTAACATGACTGGTGACAGCTACCGGCTTAAACACAGGGAACGGATATTCGATATTGATGATAATTAGTCAATAAAATTTCCAGTTTTACAGGTGGCCAAGTGCTGTATTTTTGTTGGCCGAAAATGCTGTATTTTTATTGACCGTTAACA
>DBRJ01000049.1:0-23006 GCA_002305915.1 Pelotomaculum sp. UBA1371
GAATCCCCTTAGGTCCACCAGTAAAATAAAGCCTTGCAAGGCTTTATTTTTTTAGATAAAGTGGTTTTTATCCTGGCAAAAAACACTCTTCTCCCCAATTCAATAATTATATTTTACCTTAAATGCAACTTCTAGTATTATTCATTTTATTTTTTTAGTTATCAATAGTATCTTTGCATTATCATAAGGTTACTGCTATGATTTCTCCTATCCGCTCTAAGCTCCTGCCAGTGATTAATTGAAATTGTTTTACTGGAATAGCGGATTTTAGAAAGACCAGGGCAATTTAAAAGCCCCATTTTTAAAAGGGGCTTTTGCCTGTCTCAGATCTTTCTTATACACTTCAATAATTTATTTTAAAGAGTAAAGGCATATTTTTGAAAGGATAGCCCATTTCCGATATAAGCGCTTTAAAGCTCCGCGACATGCATCGTAATTCTCAATGGTCTCCTCAAAAAAATTGCGAGCCCTGTTTATGTCGCCCGCTTCCATAAAAACTCTTCCCGCCAGATAAAAAGTTTTAGGCGTTCCGCTATTAAGAAGCTGTTTGCAGATATTTTCAATTATGTGAGCGGGTTGCCGCTCTTGAAGGCAAATCCTCAGCAGGTAGACATAGGGCTCTCCCAGGCTCGCTTTTGGATTTGCAGCCACAGCTTTTTCAATTTCTCTCTTGCCTTCTTCAATTTTCCCCAGGTGATAATAGCAAGCACCCAGGTAAAAATGGAAAAGGGGGTGACCGGCCATTTTCCCCGATGCTTTTTCCAGGAAGGAACTTGCCAGTTTATATTTTCCCTGACGAAAGTATGCTTCTCCAAGATCAAGATGTGCCTCAGCATTGGCCGGGTTGACCTGAACTTCTTTGTTTAACTGCCTCATTCTCCCCGCCCTTCGCCATGGCTCGAAAATGTCCGGGAGCACCCCGATAAAGCGGCGTTCTATAACGAAGACAACCAGAATCAGGATCAACAGGGCCAATAACGGGTTGCCGGTTAGGAACGATATTAAAAGAAACAAACCAAATGTCTTCATATGACCTCCAATATATGACTGCCGTGCAAATTTATTTATCATGCTAATTTTTGGCACGACTGTTTATCTGCAATAAACATTCATATAAAATATAACACATTTTGCTCCCGGTCACACGCACAAACAATGAATTGATTGATTACCATTTGAAACATATTGTGAGATGACATAATATTTGATATATTGGTTTTGTGCCAAATTTAGATCATGTTTTCTCTATTTGTTGCAGATGTGTTGATTTATCAAGGAGTGATTCTGTCCGCATAGCCGTGCGTATGGTTAATGTATGAACAATTGCCAGGGACTATCGAAAGAAATGTTCTATAAAGAAGGAAAATAAAAATATTTCTTGAATAACATAATATAACCAAAACTGGTTCCATTTTATGTTTGATTGAGTTCCTGACACCACCTCATCAAACGAACTGCTTCGAATAGTCCTGCCAAAATTCCATATGGAAAGAGAGAGAATGAATATGAAAAATCAAGCATCACAACAAATGTTTCTTGATTTTAACAGGGAGTTTGCCGGTGTTACAGTGACCGGGGATATGATTACCATTAATGTATCTTCCCAAAAAAGCTTGGAATTGGCGAAAGAAAAAAAAATACCTCTTATCAACCTTTGCCCCCCCCGTATTAAACCTTCTGACTTTTTTGCAGTATTGAACAAGGTCGCCGGGATTGTTCGGAAGTATAAGCCGGAGCTTAAGGATGAATTATCGGGGTTTCTGGCCGCTTTACCCGGTGAGGTTGAAGCACAGGAACTCTTTGTTTCACAGGCCTTTACACCCGGTGCAAATCTTACAGAAAAGATTGAAGGGGATATATCTCCTGAAACCTTGACTTTTTTACTAAGCCACACAGTTAAACCTTTTATGAAAGAGTATGGGAGAATAATGAGTTCTTATTACGATCCGGAACAATGGTTAAAAGGTACTTGTCCGGTCTGCGGGGGAAAACCCACATTTTCTTTGCTCAATAAAGATGCCGGAACAAGATATCTGTACTGTGGCTTATGTGAAGTAAAGTGGCGCTACCGGCGCCTGGGTTGCCCCTATTGCGGGGACAATGAATCCCAATTTTTTACAGTTGAAGGGCTGGAAAAGTACCGGGTTTACTTCTGTGACAAATGTCGCGGTTACATCAAAACCATAAATGGAAAAATTTTGAGCGAGAGTTATCTTGCTAATGATTCCTTGGATTTGTTCTGGGAAGATGTTAATACAGTTCAACTGGACCTTCTGGCCATGCAGGAAGGCTATTTCAACCAGAGAGTTGACTAGCCAGCAAAAGATACTGCTAAATAATCTTCCCCGGGCAGGATTTCTGTTCAAACATGTCGTAATTATAAGCCAAGAAAGGGGGTTGTCATGATGCCACACATCGGTGCACCTGAGTTAATATTGGTATTGCTCCTTGCTCTAATAATTTTTGGTCCGGGTAAATTACCGGATCTGGGGAAGGCCGTAGGTAAAACCATCAGTGAATTCCGCCGCTCCTCCCATGAAATCATGGAAGATGCATCAACAGAAGCAACTGAAGCAAAAAAAGAAGGGTCGCAAGTAGCAAAAGCAGTAAAAAGCTAATACAGTAAAGGTTTGAACGGATAACATTATAAAACCGGTTTAAGGAAAATAAGGCAAAGTACTATAACTTTGCCTTCTAGGATTTCACGTAATTAACAGTATTGCCATCACTTGCCGGGGTTTTTTGCGGTTAATTAAGTTAGTTTTGGGTTTTTCCGGGAAAAGCAGCAATACATCATCGTAGCGGGGGAAAAACAGTGAGTAAAAAAACTGAGGAAATGTCTATATTAGAACACCTGGAAGAACTGCGTCGGGTTTTAATTGTTTCTGTTATCGGTACAATCATATTTGCCATAGCTGCTTATTTTTTTTGTGATCAGATTCTGGCTGTCCTTCTGGAACCGATTACCAAGCTCGGCCAGAAAGTCTTCTTTACAGGCGTTACAGAAGCTATTTGGGTAAAGATTAAACTGTCAATTTTTATGGGGTTTCTCGCTGCCATGCCGATAATCCTGTGGCAGATTTGGAGCTTTATCATCCCCGCCCTGAAAAAGAATGAAAGAGTCTATTTCACGCTTTTTGTTCTAGTCTCTTTTCTCTGTTTCGTAGGGGGAGTTGCTTTCGGCTTTTTGGGTGTTTACCGGCTCGGCGTTACCTTTCTGCTCCAGTTTGCCGGACCCCAACTGTTTCCCATGCTAACCATTGATAAATACATTTCATTTACAATTGGCTTTTTACTGCCCTTCGGCGTTGTCTTTGAGTTCCCCTTAATTTGCTATTTCCTTGCCAAGCTTGAACTTGTTTCATATTCGTTCTTCGCCAAAAACCGGCGTATCGCGGTCCTGATCATTGTTGCTCTGGCGGCAGTCATTACACCCACAGTAGATATTATTACATGTGTGATTGTTAGCGGACCTATCTACTTGCTGTACGAACTGAGTACGTTGATCGTCCGGATTGTCGAGCGAAGGATCCAGCGCAAAAAAAAACGTGAGGAACTGTCTGCCTTGTCAATGAACACTTGAACAGAAATAGATTTTGCTTGTATTAGTAGATTGTAAAATCTTAAAAATCAGTTTTTGTTACCACTCACCATAAAAAACACCTGGAAAGGAGTTGATTCATCCCAGTTGCTGCAATCATTTTAATATGAACAAGCGGAAAAGACAGATTTAGAGAAAGGGATTCCAGACAAGTTTCCGCAAACATGGTCTGTGCAACCGGGGAAGCTGTAAAAAAATATTATATGCATTGTGCTAATTGTATGTCTGGGGAAATAAGAGAAAAGAATATCCCGTGCTGTTCTACAGATGAGGATATTCCAAGGGGAGATTAAAAGTTATTGTTACTCTTTGTCTGGAGAGTACAGGTATTTTCTTAATAGCCCTTATATTTATTAGGAGAGATTATCTTCAGAGTTATAGTAAAGGGGGTTAAGTGACTTCATGCGAAAACTTAGTCGCCGTGATTTTTTAAAATCCTTGGGCGTTGGAGCTGCAGGATTGGCCTTGTTTGAAGGAGCCGGTAGGGCGCCGGCCCTGGCAAGCACGGCGGTAGATAAATTGCCGACCTTCGAGCTTGGTGAATTCAAGTTAAAAAAGACCAAAGAAACCGCCTCGGTGTGTGCTTTTTGCGGCTGTGGCTGCGGCCTTCTTGTTTACTCAGATGGTAAAAAGGTTATTCACATCGAAGGGGATCCCGATAACCCTAACAATGAAGGTTCCATGTGCTGTAAGGGCATAGCACTTGGCGAAGCCAATACTATCGTCGACGCAAAACGCAACCGCATTACCAATGACCGCCGTCTGACAGAAGTCCTCTACCGTGCTCCCGGCAGCAGTGCCTGGGAGAAAAAGGATTGGGACTGGGCTCTATCTGAAATCGCCAAGAGGATCAAAAAGACACGCGATGAAACCTTTGAAGAAGTAGACGAAAATGGTGTAACCGTTAACCGTACTCAGGCCATTGCCCATCTGGGCAGCGCATCTGTTGACAATGAAGAAAACTACATCATGCATAAGATGCTGCGCTCAATTGGTGTCATCAATATGGACCACCACGCCCGTCTCTGACACTCCTCCACTGTGGCCGGTCTTGGCCAGACATTTGGTAGGGGTGTTATGACTAATCTTTTCCCCGACTACAAAAATACCGATGTGTTTTTGATGATCGGGGCTAACCCCGCTGAAAACCATCCCCAGGTGATGCGTTTTGCGGGTATTGCCATGGCTACAAGGGGCGCCAAAGTCATCGTGGTAGACCCCCGGTACACAAAAACAGCCTCCAAGGCACATATATATGCTCCCATCCGGCCTGGTACCGATATCGCCTTTCTTTACGGCATGATGAATTACGCCATCGAGAACAATCTTTATTTCCACGAATACGTACTCAATTACACCAACGCGTCCTACCTGATCAGCCCGGATTACAACTTCAACGATGGTGTTTTCTCCGGATTGACCGAAAAAGACGGTAAGTTCAGCTACGACACTTCCAGTTGGGCTTATCAAAAAGACGGGGATACCATTAGAAAGGACCCGACCCTGCAGGATCCCCTGTGTGTATTTCAAATCTTGAAGAGGCATGTTTCCCGTTACGATATCAAAACTGTTTGCAGCATCACAGGCACGCCGGAAGATATTTACAGGCAGGTATGTGAACTTTACTGCTCCACCGGGAGGCCGGATAAAGCCGGAAATTTGCTTTACGCCATGGGCATTACCCAGCACACCTACGGCTCCCAGAACGTGCGGGCAACGGCCATACTGCAGCTGTTGCTGGGCAACATCGGCATTCCCGGCGGAGGCGTCAACGCCCAGCGGGGTGAATCAAACGTACAGGGTTCAACCGACCAGGCTATGTTGTACCACCTGTTCCCCGGTTACAACCCGTCCTTTAGCGCGACAGCACATCCAACCCTTCAAGATTATCTTGAAAAGGAAACACCCAAAAGCGGTTACTGGTCCAACAGGCCTAAGTTTATCATCAGCATGTTGAAAGCCTGGTTTGGTGATAAAGCAACGGCAGAAAATAA
The DNA here is from genome assembly GCA_002305915.1 of Pelotomaculum sp. UBA1371. GTDB lineage: Bacteria > Bacillota > Desulfotomaculia > Desulfotomaculales > Pelotomaculaceae > DTU098. Next base: position 5,596 of record DBRJ01000049.1, read on the forward strand.
TTATTGTTTCGATTGGGTGCCCAAGCATACCGGCAAGGATCATTCCCACCTGGCCATTTTTGAGAGGATGGCGGAAGGAAAGATTAAGGGTTTTTTCGCCTGGGGACAAAACCCGGCTGTGGGCGGCCCCTCAGCTATTGCGGCTAAAAAAGCACTGGAAAACCTCGACTGGATGGTCGGCGTCGACTTATTTGAAACGGAAACGGTTTCCTTCTGGAAACGTCCCGGCGTCAATCCCGCCGATATTAAGACAGAGGTTTTCCTGCTGCCCACTGCTTTTTCCTACGAAAAGGAAGGTACCGTAGCCAACAGCTCACGCTGGATACAGTGGCGCTGGAAAGCGGTTGATCCCCCCGGGGAGGCAAAGAGCGACCTCTGGATTGCCGACCGGATTATGAAAGCCATTAAAAAAGAATACCAGTCCGGCGGTAAGTTTCCCGATCCCATTCTAAATATGACCTGGGACTATCCCGAGCTTGCGGAGCACCACGGCGAACCTGACATCATGGCCGTTGCGAAAGAAATGAACGGTTATAATGTTGCGGATGGTTCTATGCTGGACTCCTTCGGCAAGCTCAAGGACGACGGCTCCACAGCCTGCGGGATCTGGATTTACACCGGCTATATGTTTGAAGACCCGGTACTGAAAGTACCCGCCAGCCAGAGAAGAAGCCGGGAAGACCAGAGCGGCCTTGGTCTCTTCCCCAAATGGTCCTTCTCCTGGCCTGCAAACCGCCGGATCGTCTACAACCGCTGCTCGGCCGACCCCAACGGCCGGCCCTGGGATCCCAAAAGAGCGCTGGTTGCCTGGGACGGTTCCCAGTGGATTACCAATGATGTACCCGACTTCGGTTTCAAGGATGCTGCTACAGGTGCGTTTATTCCACCCAATGTATCAGCCGCCAATCCGTTCATTATGAATACTGAAGGACAGGGTCGTCTCTTTGCGCCAACGGGAATGAAGGACGGTCCTTTGCCGGAACACTACGAACCCATTGAAAGTCCGGTTGAAAACATTATGGGCAAACAACAGTGCAATCCCATCGCCGCCCTCTATAAAGGCGAATTTGCAAAAGTAGCCCAAACGGCCAGTCCGGATTATCCTTATATCGGAACGACCCACCGCCTTGTGGAACATTATCAGAGCGGCGCCGTGACCAGAAGCTGCCCGACCCTGGCCATGTTGATGCCGGAGATGTTTGTCACAATCTCTCCTGGCCTGGCAGGCAAACTGGGAATTCAGCCCGGTGACATGGTCAAAGTCAGTTCAATTAGAGGCGAGATTAAATGCAAAGCCAATGTTCTGCCCATCATCAAGCCGCTGAGGGTCAACGGAAAAGAGGTTGAAATCATCGGCATCCCCTGGCACTGGGGTTACCAGGGTATTGCTTCAGGCGCAACGGCAAATGATCTCACTCCTTGCGTTGGGGACGCCAACACAATGATTCCGGAATCAAAAGCTTTTCTATGCAATGTTCAAAAAGCTTAGGATTAAGTCAACTTGTATATAGTTTTAACCTGTGAGGGAGGTGTAATCTTTGTCTAAAGGTGTATTGGTAGACATTACCAGATGTATTGCCTGCCGTAGCTGCATGGTTTCATGCAAGTCGTGGAACGACTTACCATCCAATCCAAGTACCTTCAGCAATAACTGGGACAGCCCCGGTAAGATAGATTCGACCAACTGGACTGTTGTGACTAATCACATCATTGAAGAGGGCGATCAGCTCAAGTGGCGCTTTGTAAAAAGACAGTGCATGCACTGCCTTGAACCCGCCTGTGAATCAGCCTGCTTTACCCATGCCTTTGTCAAGACCAAAGAAGGCGCCGTGATTTACAAGCCAACGGAAGTTGACCAGGATTACTGTGTGGGCTGCCGCTACTGTATGATTGCCTGTCCCTTCGGTGTACCTTCTTTCGAGTGGGATAAAACATTCCCTTTCGTGCAAAAATGCCGCTTTTGTTATGACCGCATGAAAGAAGAAGGTATGGAGCCTGCCTGTGTGACATCCTGCCCCACACAAGCACTTAAATATGGCGAAAGGGAGGAGCTGCTGGCCGAAGCCAGGGCAAGAATAGACCAGAATCCAAGTTACGTAAAACATATCTATGGTGAAAAAGAATACGGGGGAACTTCCTGGATTTATATCTCCGACGTTCCCTTCGATAAGCTGGGCTTCAGAACAAATGTATCGGAAAAATCCATTCCTGCTTATACCTGGGACGTCCTCAAGTGGACCCCCCTAATCTTCTTTGGCTGGGGCGCCATCCTGACGGCTATGCGTGCCTATACCAAAAGGCGCGCCGAAGTCCACAACGAAGAAGATATGTATGCTCCCGTCGACGACGAATAATCTAGTATTGGAGGTGAATAAACGTGAGGTTCGGTAAAAACTGGAAGTTTAAAATTACACCCTTCAGGATTCTCCTGATCATCTTCGTACTTATTGCTGCTGCAGCCGCCCTTTACCGGTTTGTATACGGCCTGGGCGCAGTCACCAACTTGAGTGACGAGTGGCCCTGGGGATTGTGGATCGGCTTTGACCTGCTTTGCGGTATCGCCCTGGCGGGCGGCGGCTTCAGCACTGCTTTAATTGTTCACGTCCTGCACAAGGACAAGTACTTGCCCATCGCCCGGGCAGCGCTCTTAACTTCGTTGATAGGTTACATCATTGCCATGGTCAGCCTTTTCCTGGATATCGGCCGGTGGTTTAACTTCTGGCGGCCCTTCTTCTACTGGGGCTACCACTCCGTGTTATTTGAGGTATTCTGGTGTATCTCCCTTTATACCACAGTTCAAGTCCTGGAATTTGGAGATATCTTCTTTGAAAAGGTAAAATGCGCTCCCCTGAAAAAGATCCTGGGCGCCCTCATGACACCATTGCTGATTCTTGGTATTGTTTTACCTTCTTTGCACCAGTCATCCCTGGGCTCACTGTATATCGTTGCGGTGGACCGGCTTTATCCCCTGTGGTGGTCCATGCTGATCCCGTTCTTCTTTGTCTGGTCCGCTTTCTTCCTTGGACCGGCCATGGTCACCGTGGAAGGCACGCTGGCGGCAAGGGCTTATAAGAGAGAACCGGAAATGCACATTTTTGAAAGCCTGACCAAGGTTACTCTGGTTATGATGATCATTTACCTCATAGTTAAGATTGTTGATCTGGTCTACCGGGGTGTCTTCTCCATGGCTTTCAACGGCTCCTTTGAAAGCAATATGTTCTTAATAGAAATGATTGTGTTCGTAATTGTTCCAATCATCATGTATTCCATTAACTCCATCCGGACAAAACTCTGGGGTGTATTAACAGCATCAATCCTGGTTGTTGCCGGTGTTATCTTCAACCGCATGAACGTGGTCTTTACCGGTATGGCCGATGCCATGGGAGGGCACTACTTCCCCACCATTTGGGAATGGCTGATTACCATCGGCATGTGGAGCGCCCTCGTCCTGCTCTACTGCTTCGTCGTGGAGAACTTCCCGATTCTGCCCAAGGAAGAAAAACATACACATGGCAGCGGCGTAGCTTACGGAAAGGGTATTCATGCCTGAGGTTATAATTGAGTTAATGTTGTAAATACAGATAATAAACCCTCAGGGGAATTAACTCTCCTGAGGGTATTATTTTTTAAGCTATAGAAAATAGGGTAACAGCTATTCACATAATAATAATCCCTAAACTCAGCATTAATGTCTAAGATGCATTTTGTCTGTATTTTTTAAACATTTTTTAGTATACGCTTTTATGAAGAGTTGTTATTGAGTCTATTTAGCAGGCTTGTCCACAGCGACTTTGGCAGCCTGCTGAACCTCTTCCTTGATGTCTTTAATATCCTTTACTGCTTCTTCCACTTCACCAAAGCTGGCAGCCGAAGCCCTTCGAAACTCGTTTAGTGTTTTTCCCAGGGATTTTCCCACTTCCGGCAATTTGCGCGGCCCGAAAACAACCAGTGCTATAACTAAGATTAAGATGAGCTCTGACATGCCCAGGTTTGGAAACATGATCTACAATACCCCCTCTCTCCACATTTCAATAGCCTTCCCCTTTTCATCTTAAATCCAATACATGGCTATAATGATGGTCATAATAGTTATAATACATCTATATCTGTATTTCTTGCAAAAAACGAAACTTCCTGCTACTCAATTATACTTCCCTGCTGGAGATACTATTTAATAGCCAACCGACCAGACTGGTAATGATGGCGCCCCAGAAAGCGCCCCAGAAACTGTATACGGTAAACCCGGGAACAATCCATGAAGCGATGATGAAGGCAAAAGCATTAATAATAATGATAAAGAAACCCAGGGTTAAGATTGTTATGGGAAGAGTAAAAAGAATCAGAACAGGCCTGATAAAGGTGTTGATCAGCCCTAAAACAAGGGCTGCCAGCAGGGCCGAAAACACACCCTCGATCCGGAACCCCGGGATTAGGGCGTCTGCAATCAACAGGGCCAGGCTGTTCATAAACAGTGTAAGAACCCAGTTCATAGCTTCTTTACCTTTAGCGTAATTGTATCGATCCTGCGATCAGGTGTTAAATTTTTAAGGCATAACCGGTTCAAAATAAAAACCTCCTGAAAAACATCTTACCACTCTTCTGCTCTTTCCACCAGACATATTTTAATTAGCCAACGTTCCAATAATTGTTCTAACTCAAAATCCTTTTTCTACTTAAGAAAAATTATAGTTTCATTATTTTCTCTTCATCCAGATCTGAAACGCCCGCATCCTGGAAGGACGCCATTTCGTGCATAATTTTAATTGACGCCTCAATCAGGTGCATGGCCAGGGCGGCCCCGGTACCTTCACCCAGCCTCATTTTAAGATGAATAACAGGAGTCAGGCCTAAAAGCTTCAACATCAACCGGTGTCCCTGCTCCTGGGAAAGGTGGGATGCAATCATGAACTGACGGGCGCCGGGATGTAACTTGCTGGCAATCAGAGCCGACGCGGTGGTGATAAACCCGTCAATTAATACCGGAACCCGTCTTGCCGCAGCAGCCAGGATAACCCCTGCAAGTCCCGCTATTTCCAGCCCCCCTACCTTGGCTAAAACATCCAGTCCGTCGTCAGGATCGGGCTGGTTGACTGCCAAAGCCAGCTCAATAGTTCTGATCTTTCGTTCCATAACCTCATTATTGATCAGAGTCCCCCTTCCAGCTACCTCCATGGCCTTATAACCACCCAGAACTGCCAGAATGGCGCTGCTGGGTGTGGTGTTGCCAATACCCATATCACCAATAGCCAGCAGGCCGGCTCCCCTGTCAATTTCTGAATTGGCGACCTCAATTCCAACTTCCAGGGCCTTTACTGCTTCTGCCCTGTTCATTGCAGGCCCGGCGGCAATATTGCCTGTTCCCGGCCTAATCTTCCGCTTTTGCACTCCCGGACAAACGGGCCCGGCAACGCCCACGTCTACTACAATAAGCCGCGCCCCCGCATGTTTAGCCAGGACGCCCACCCCGGCGACCCCACTAAGAATAGCCGGCAACATCTGGGCGGTGACCTCCTGGGAAGCAATACTCACCCCTTCCTCTACCACACCATGATCGCCTCCCATAACAATTATTACCTTATCCTCGATTGAAGGTCTGGGAACACCTGTGATACCGGCCAGGCGGACTGCTATTTCCTCCAGGATACCAAGGCTTCCGGGAGGTTTAATCAAACTGTCCAGGTGTTTCTGGGCCTGTTCCATGGCTCCCCTGTCCAATGCGCCGATCTTTCCTATTGTCTCTTGCAGCAGCATTCAAACCTACTCCTTTACATTTTATTTTTGCTACCGGTAAGTTTAAAAAAATCCACAGCCTAAAAAGGCCGTGGATTTTTCCATCATCCATCGGGTTACCCCTTCTCACCGAGGGGTCTCTTCAACAACAGGCAGGTCTCCTGGCTTTCGTTCATCGCCTGCCGCAGCCTTCCCGGCAAACACCGGTGGCGCAAATGCGGCTGCTCCCGGTAACAGTGGCGGGACCGCTCAGGTTTTGCACCTGATTCCCTATTCTCCCTTTAAGGGCACCTGTTGAATGATTTTACATATTTTTATCACTACATATTTCTGTAATAGACGCCAAATATCCTGCACTCAAAGGAAACTTTCTACTTTTAAAACACCGAATTGTTTAAACTTGCTTTTTAACCTGTTTTTGGGCATCAACTTAAGGCTACTTAACCCACCAGTTGATTACCCTGCTTACAACTGTTGCAGTTTCAGCACGGGTCGCTCCGTCGAGGGGCCGGAAAAGTCCGTCACTTCCCTTGAACAACCCGGCAGCAGAGACTCTCGCCACGGCATCCCGGGCAAATCCGGGAATGGTACTGGAATCTTTATATTCCACCTGCTCTTGGGAATTTTTCGGATCTTTGGATCCTTCCATCGCTTCTTGCTCTTCTTTTTTTTCTTGCTCTACCGTATCTTCCAGACCCAGCGCCCGGCTGATCATCACTGCCATCTCGCCTCTTGTAATCCGGGCCTCCGGTGCAAAAGTACCGTCCGGGTAACCCGTGATAACACCCCGGGAAAAGGCTGCTGAAACAGCCGGTCCAGCCCAGGCCGGGATACCATCCTTAAAGGCGGGGTCGCTTTCAGGCGCCGGCCACTGCAGGGCGGCCGCCAGGAAGGATACAAACTGCGCCCGCGTTACTCCCTGGTCGGGTCCGAAGCTCCCATCCGGAAAACCTTTGGCCACTCCCCTGGCTGCCAGGCTGCGGATGTCCTCATTGGCCCAGTGTTTGCCTGTATCGCTGAAGGACGGCCCGGGGCGCTGGTCATCCACCAGGACAATTGTACCAAACTCCCAGAGCCTTGCTGAAATAGAGCCGTCGCCCTGTTCCCCGGTCTCCGTACCAGACGGTTGCTCCCGCCACTGGGCAGCTTCAGTGTCCCATAACCAGATAGCCGGACGACCGGCTATTGTGTCCGCATTGTATTGCCAGTTCAGCTGCCAGGGAACCTGTGTACTCGTTATTTCCTCTTCTTCTGCTGGTTCAACCCGAACAGCGCCGGCAGACAGGCAGTCGGAGGGCAGCTCAGCCGGCATTTCAGCCTCCATCAGCCTGAATTCAACTGGCTTGGCAACACTCCAGGCAGGGAAAAGGACCTGAATCCGGTTTTCGATGTTAATCTCAGAATTCTCTTCAGGAACTGCCTGCAATTTAAAGCTGGGCGGCTGAACCTGCACCGGGACGCTGGCGGTAAGGCCCTGGAAGGAGGCCTGGATAAATCCTGAACCGAATTTATTTGCTGCGGTAAATTTACCGTCAACAATTTGGCCCAACTCCCTGTTGTCCAGGGACCACTTCAGATCAGTTGGCTCCAGGTCAAAGATTTCCCCGAAGTGCGTGCTTACCTTCACAGACAGCGTTGCGCTCTGCCCGGGTTCAAGCTCCAACGAAGCAGGTGCAATCGACAAACTGGACAGGGACTCGGGTCCGATAACCCGTATTGTCGACTTGCTGCTCACATTCCCGTACTCGGCCGTGATTGTTGCGCTTCCACCGGCCCCGGGAATAAAGATGTTCCCTTCAAATACTCCGGCCGGGGCGGGAGAAACCGTCCACTCAACTTGAGCCGGCCCGATCCGGAAGGGATTGTAGTATTCATCGTAGCCTTTCGCTGCAAACTTACCTTTGGTACCGGTCAGGATCACAGCCGGGCCGCTTATATTTAGCCCCTTTAATTCACCCTTGGGAGCTGTGGAAAACAAACCGATGGCATTGGGTACGGCACGCTGGGCAAGGCCCTGGGGAAGGTTGATCAAACTGGCTTCGGTGTCCCCCAGATGACGGGCTGCCAGAGTTGTTGAGCCGCCTCCGTCCAGATTAACAGCCCGCCAGACGCCCAGGGAGATCAAGAATCCTGCCAGTTCTTCCTGGGTCATACCCCTGCTCAGCAGGCTTCCGTCAGACGCAGACTGTTTTTCCACGGCTACAAGATAAAGGGTGTTTTCATCCCTGGAAATTCCAACAGCGGTCCGGGCGTTGTTTCCTGGTATATTTTGTGTAAAGTATGCCGGGAGTTGTCCGTCTTCTACAAGAAGGGCCTGTCCCCCCACAGCAGCCAGCAGTTCCTCACCCCGGGGACGCACCGAGTATGTATAGCTTACTGTGGAACCCACCGGCAGGTTTTCGAGAATGTAAGCGGCAGCCTGTCCATGCCCTTTGAGAATAAATCCGTCTTTTGGTATCGGCACTCCGGGCTGGTCGACCAGGACTTGCTGGACAACCCCCTTACTCACAACGGCTTCCACCACCCCTGTGAGATCCGGCAGTTTTCCCCTGCTGGTGGCTCCCCACATGGGGTCGTACAGGTTAAGGGTTTCGCTATCCGAAGATATACCCGACATAAACAGATAACCCGGTTTATTGATCCCGGACAGGGGGAAACTTTTTTGATTTTCGGCCGTAACCTGTCCGGAAAACTCGAAGATCTCCAGTAACGCCGTTTTATCCACTGTTAAACCAAAGCCGTACATATCGTTGCGCAGGGCGGGACTTTCAATCAGCCGTCCGTCCTGATAGACCAGGCCAATGGGCCTGCCGCTCTCCTTCATCTGGAAGTAATCGCCGTTTATGGCTGCTACCGCACCTGTGCGCCTGGCCATTTCCAGTACAGGCTGGTTCTTGTTTAAAGTGCCGTCGGCCCCGATCACCGTATCTACCTTCAAATAAGGATCAGTCAAGTCTATCTTCAGAACATAAACATTTAAAGGTCCCTCGCTGGTTTGAATGGCAACGGTTTGCAGAACCGCTCCCCTGGTCAGGATCTCTTCGCCGGTCTTTTTACTGATCTCCTGGTAGGCGCCGGCCCAGGACGGCAAGACCAGGTTGAGCGCCAGAACGGCAATGATGATCTTTCTCCAAAACTTAACTATGGAACGTTTACCGCGCAAAGCTGATACCCTCCTCAAGATGTCGAAGAAGCTTTAAACATCTTATTTTTGTGCATATTATTAACCAGTCAGTCAACTTGCCAGTTGTTGGACCATGGCTGTCCGGTAAATATTTGGCAACCGGGGGAAGCTCAAGACCTACCGAACCGGAAGCCTTGTCCCTGTAAAATAGATCCACCTCCTGTATTAAATGACGTCTGTGGAACACTTTTAGTTCTACATAAAGGATCATAATACCAAATATTTTTTGACTTCCTGATTATAGATCAACGGCAGAGGGACTTCAAGAAAAGCTCAGGATATGAAGAATTATGAAAATTAAATTTGTGTCCTACACCCTGTATAGATCCGGTTTAAACCGGCCTTTTTCGCCCACTTCAGCGCCTCCCTGAATTCTCCGGGCGTTATCCGCCTGTTCAACTCCTCGTACTTAAAGGCCTTAAAAGTCGGGTAATACTGGTCCATTAGATTTATGAAGGTGTCCAGGGAAATCTCCCTGGACAGGAACTCCAACACCTTCTCTGTCCCGGCCAGATTGCCGGGCAAAATAAGATGCCGGACCAAAAGACCCCGCACAGCCAGCCCTGTGTCGTTGATGATCAGGTCTCCGACCTGTCTGTGCATCTCTTTAATAATACCTTTGACCACAGTAAAATAGCCGGCGGCACCGGTGTATTTTCTTCCGGTGTCATCGTCTCCGAACTTGATGTCCGGCATATAAATATCCACAACACCATCCAGCAAAGCCAGTGTTTTCAGGGAATCGTACCCACCGGTATTATAAACCACGGGAATCTTCAAACCCCTGGCGGCGGCAGGCGCCAGGGCTTCCAGAAATTGAGGAACGAAATGACTTGGTGAAACCAGGTTGATGTTGTGACAGCCCATCCTCTGCAGGTGCAGCATCAGGCCCGCCAGTTCGCCGGGTGAAATTTCGTCACCCTTACTCTCCTGGCTGATCTCGCAGTTTTGACAGAATTCACAGCGGAGATTGCAGTGGGTAAAAAATATTGTCCCGGAGCCTTTTTTGCCAACAAGGGGGGCTTCTTCCCCAAAATGCGGGCCGTAGCTGCTGACGGCGGCGTACCTGCCTGCCCTGCAGATCCCCAGCTCACCATGGAGGCGGTTGACCCGGCAGGCCTGGGCGCACACTGTACACTCTTCCAGCAAGGCAACGGCCTGCTCAGCCCTTTTTTTCAACTCTTTTGGATCCAGCCTGACATATGCGCTTTTTTCCACAAAAAATCCCTCCTGAACAGGGGCCAGCCGCAGTTTGCGGCTCTTAAACAGGCATAGTTGTTCCCGGTACGGCCAGAGCGGAAGTTTTCACATCCACCAGGGACGGACCTTCACTGTTCAGGGCATCCCTCAGCGTGGATTCCAGGTCCATGGAATGCTCCACCCTCAAACCCAATCCCCCGCAGTTATTTGCATAACCTGCAAAATCCGGATTTTGCAGGGAAGTGCCCTCCGGCAGCAAACCCCCGGCGGCCATCTTGTTCTTTTCCATGGCCAGGCAAGAATTGTTCATAATCACAATTTTAACATCCAGGTTGTACTTCACTGCAGTTAGGAAATCGGCCATGGTCATGGCATAGCCCCCATCTCCCACGAGAGCCAGTACCTTTTGCGCCGGCCTGTTGATTTTTGCGGCCAGGGCAGCCGGCAGGCCAAAACCCATGGTCCGCCATTTGCCGGACAGCAGTACCTGTTGCCGGACCGGACGGAATACCCTGCCAAACCAGACAGTATGGTCCCCGGTGTCCAGGCAGATGACGGCATCATCCTGCGCTACCTGCTGGATAGCCCGGATCAACGCGGCCGGATGGACCGGCGAGCTTTGAACTGATGTTTCCTGCTCCAACTGGTTAAGCCAGCTGTTAATCTCCTTGCGGATCAAACCTGTCCATTCCCGGTTAGAATCAGGAGTGATTGCGCTGGAAAGCTGCTCGACCAGGCTCCCGGCGTCACCCACCAGACCATAGGCCACCGGGATAGTGGAACCTATATGACCGGGGTTGAGATCGATTTGAATCACAGGTATATCTTTAGGAACATAATTCTGAGGCCACCAGTTCGCCCCCACAACCAGGCATAAATCCGCCTGACTCAAGAGCCTGGCAGAAGCCGGACTGCCGGCGTGACCCAGACCCCCTACATAATAAGGATGATACCTGTCCACAACGCCCGTTCCGGCAAGGGTATTTATTATGGCCGCGCCCCAGCGCAGGGACAGTTCACTCAGAAACCTTCCCGCCTTTCTCCCTCCTGCCCCCGACAGGATAACCGGACGGTGTGATTTGCGCATCAGCTCCAGAGCCCCCTGTACAACCTCCGATGATGACCTGGGGTGGGAACCCAGATAAGGAGCAGGCGGGATAATTGCTGCTTCACAGGGCATGGGCAACACGTCCATGGGCACACTGACGTGGCTTACTGACCTGCCGGCAACAGCCGGCCGCCAGGCGTTTTCCAGGACCTGCGGCGTAGCAGCCGGGTCGCAGAGCAGGCCTGTGTAGGAAACCAGCGGCCGCAGCAAAGATTGTTGATCTACATACTGTTTTTTGTTCGTTCCTATGTCTTTCCGCGCAACCTGCCCCGTAATGGCCAGCACAGGCACGTTGTCCATAAAAGCGTCGGCCAGACCGTTGATTAAATGAGCCGTGCCCGGCCCCCCGTCCGCCAGGCAGACGCCCGTTTCCCCGGTCAGTTTAGCCTGGGCCGAAGCCATAATAGCAGCGGATTCCTCATGTTTAACCTGGTAAAACTTGATTGTGTTCCGCCGCGCCAGGGCATCCATCAAATAAAAAATATCGTCACCCACCAGCCCGTAGATATATTTAACGCCCCAGGCTGATAGTTGCTCCAGGATAGCTTCAGCCACGTTCCTTTGTTTAGACATAATCCAGCCTCCCTGGTGTGTATTCCGTCTTTTCAAGTATTATGCCTTGGGAGACTCCGGCCTATCAAAGAACGCTGGTGCCAATTTAAGCGGCATGGTACTCCAAATAGTAAAAAACCACCCTACTGGTGGCTTGATTGGTGAAATGTTACCCGGGTCAATAATACTGAATGAGTCTAAAAATGCTGCTTTAAGTTCTAAATATTAGATATTAGATCAAATGTTAAACCTGAAATTAATAACATCACCGTCAGCTACAAGATACTCCTTGCCTTCCAGGCGGTACATACCCTTTTCCTTTACTCTGGCCATACTTCCCATTAGTTTGAGGTCGTCGTACTTCACCACCTCCGCCTTGATAAAGCCCCTTTCAATATCCGAGTGAATTTTCCCCGCCGCCTTCCTGGCTTCGGTCCCTTTCAGAATGGTCCAGGCTTTGACTTCATCATCTCCCACGGTAAAAAAGGAAATCAGCCCCAGGTAGTCATAGGCAGCTCTGGCCAGCCGGTCAATCCCTGACTGGGCAATCCCCAGGTCGGACAGAAACAATTCCCTGTCCTCGTCTGGAAGCTGGCTTATCTCCATCTCTATCTTACCGCTTATCTCCAGGATGGGAAGTTTCCTTGCGGAAACATAGGTTTCAAGTTCTTCTTTGCCGGGGTAAGAATTCCCTTTAAACTGCTCTTCATCGGTGTTGATGACCAGCATTAGCGGCTTCTCGGTGAGGAAGCTGTAGTTTTTCAGGATGAGCTTTTCTTCAGGCAGCAGCTCAAGCCTGCTCAGGGATACTTCATCTTCCAGGGCCCGCAGGCATTTTTCCAGGACTTCAAGTTCAATCACATTTTCCTTTTTAATTTTTTTACCGGACTTTATCCGCTCAATCCTCTTTTCGATGAGCTCCATATCTGCAAACAGCAGCTCCATATTGATGGTTTCTATGTCCCTCAACGGATTAATGGTATCGTCCACATGCGGCACATCAGGGTTGGAAAAGGAGCGAACAACATGGGCAAGCATATCCACATTCCGGATGGCGTTTAAAAACTGATTCCCCACTCCTTTCCCCTGACTTGACCCCCGCACCAGTCCCGGCACATCGCTGAACTGGATCTGGGCATAGGTTGTTTTACGGGGGTGGTACAGACCGCTTAGATAGTCAACCCTGCCGTCGGGCACCCTGGCCGCGCCAACATTGGTTTCTGTCTTGCCTGTTAAGAAATTTGATGTTTGTGCACCGGCGCCAGTCAATAAATTAAAGATTGTTGTTTTACCGACCATCGGCAGGCCAATCAGGCCGCAGTTTAGATTCAATTTCATCACCTGGTAATAGTGTATCATCTTACAGGTTCATTTTCAAATTTATTACCAATTCGAGTATTATTTGGCGCCGCAAAATTAAAATTAATATATTTAACTAAAAGCTATATTTATTTTAAAATGGTACCATATAATGCCGCTTTAGGGTATGATAATGTTGTTTAGATTACAGCGGTTTCAGATTCATTTAAACAATTAATGTTTAATACTATTTGTTTAAAGAATCATGATATAATATTCCGGGAGGACGTACAATGAATCCAGCTATTATGGTTGGTCTAGGTGTACTGGTTGGTATCGGCGCCAGTTTTTCAGGTCTGGGCGGCGGCTTTATCATGGTTCCACTATTGATTTACCTCGGCTTTTCGGCCCAAAGAGCCGTCGGAACTTCCTTTCTGGCTATCCTGGTAATCAGTTTATCCGCCCTTTTTGCTCATGGAAAACTCAATCACGTCGACTACCGCATGGGGATATTTCTTGGTCTTGGGGGTATCCTGGGCGCCCAGATTGGCTCCAGACTGGTGGAGTATGTTTCAAATGAGGCATTCAATAAAATATTTGCGATAATCCTGGTGGCCCTGGCCGTACGTATGTTTTTCCAAAAATAATCGTCTTACAGGTTTTATTACTCACCCGGGCTGCTCTAATGCTACCCGTTACAATTGCGAAAAATCTAGCAGCGCAGGGAAGGAATTCAAGGAGGTACAATATTGAAGGAATGGCAGGTTGAAGACGCCGGCGGGGGATGCAGGGCGTTTTCAGAAGTCATCGTGCTTGCATGTCCAAAAACAGGTGAAATATACTCATCTACGATACCCCTTACCTGGGACGACGGTACCAGTCTGGAAGAAAAGGCTTGTAGTAAATTAATCCAAATGATGTTAAATGCCCGTGTTGCCAGGGATGATTACCTTTACGTATGCTCCGGCAATATTTTTCATGCGTTTCATAGTTGGTTGAATGAAAACAAATATAACTGGGAACTGAGTAAGATAGACGGCCTCGCCCATGAGCGCGCCGAATACCTTTTTCACTGCCAGGCTGTTGCTGCAGGCTTCCCGGATAAAATTCACCTGGTGGATCGCAATTACCGCGATTATTACAGGGCTGTGGAAAAATGGGTATATGCTGATGAATCCCGGCTTGTTTTGTTAAAAGATCGTGAAGTCCGGCGAAAACCAGCTGAAACACGTTATGTTCTCAGGGGAAACGGGAGGCATACCCGTTCCTGCCTGAAATGCGGGAAAAAAATTTTGCCTTACACTCCTGTCGTCGTTTACCGTTGCCGTGAATCATGCAGAAAGGTTCGCCGTTATTTCCACCCCGCTTGTACACCTGTTGAGCCCCTGAAAAGCAAACTGGAAACTATGACAGTTCTCTGGACCTCCTGCAATGTGGACGGCATCATCCTGCACGCAGGTAAAGAAGACTACCAGTGCGCAGTCTGCGGGCAAAAGGTATTACCCGGGGAAAAAACCTTTTACGGTTATCTGGAAAAGGCCCTTATTACAGGCCATCTTTCCTGTTTCCTGAACAAAAAGGAGCCGTCCCCGGCACCAGGCTTATAATCGATTTTAACCTTCCAACTGCGCAACCCTGCGGTGGAAGTAGCCGTTCAAAAGCAACGCTAATAGTCTGACATCCCTCTTTTCTAGCAGCATTGCTCCTTCTACAAACAACTGCTTGACAACTGTTTTGTTTTGCACCCCTGCGTATGCGGCTCCAGTCAGTTCCACATTAAAAATAAATGGCCGGTAGCTCCGGCCTTAAAAAATATTTTTCAACAGTTTTTAACGGCAGGTCGGGCCGCATGTCTCTTCACCCCATTCACTAAAGGGCCCCCGGGGGATAAAATCCTGGCATACTTTACTCAGAGCCTCCACCGGCTTGTTCCCGGAAGGTCTTGTACAAATGGCAGCGTCAAAATACTTCCACTGTTTAAAAAACACGCAATCCTTACAATAAATAATAATCACCTGCCTCCAGCAAAGCTTCTTTAGTAAGTCAATTTTATAATGAAACTTCCCCGGGTTTCAATATATTGTTTAACAATTTAAAATGTTTTTGCTGTTTCAATTATTAGGATGAGGGAGGCTATCATGGTCCGGAACGATTACAGGGTCGGTGATAAAGTTGAAGTTTGCCTGCCGGACGGCAGCCTTCTCAGGGGTAAAATCATAGAAATCATTACCGGGATCAATTCAAACTGTTATCTTATCCAGTATAACAGCGCTTACGCCCTGATATCCCAGGGAGACATTGTTAAAAAAACATAAACTTGGACCTGCTACCATGTTCAAGAATTAAGATATAATTGCATACCGACTATCATTACAGAAGGATTATTCATTTTTATCTAGAATAATTATAGTAATTAGCATTCTTAATAAAAGAAAAATATGTCACAGCAAATATCTACTTAACCACAAATCGTTACTATGAAAGAGGTTGGTAAAATGCCGGAAGAGCTTGGGGTTATCCACTGCTTAAGCAACAAAGAAAAGCAGCTAATTAAATTCATCCGTGAGCTGGGCTGGGGCGATCTGAAAATAAGGATCGAAAATAGTCAGCCTGTTCTAATTTATGAAGCGATTAAAACCATCCGGCTGGAAGAAGAACCGGCGCAACAAAGAAAAAATTATCATAAACATGTTCAAGCCAATCGTTTTAAAAACAAATAACTTTTCTATATTGCCGCCCGTTCCACTACAACCCCGGGATCTCCCCAGAGGAACCTTACCACCGGTTCCACTACCCCGGGTTCACCACTTGTAAAAAAACATTCTTTGCCTTTTAAGGTTGTATGATTTAGCAGGCCGTGCTTTCTAAGCACACGAACAACATGTTGCGCTACTGCTTCTCCGCTGTCGATTACGCTTATGTTTTTTCCTGCCAGCCTTTCCACCACCGGGCGAAGAAAGGGATAATGAGTGCAGCCAAGCACAATGGTATCAACATCCCTGGCCAACAGCGGACTGAGGTAGGTTCTCAACAGGTATTCAGCTTCAGGTTTATTACAGCCGCCTGTCTCGACCACTTCAACCAGACCGGGACAGGGCTGAGGATAAATCTCCACACCATTACCAAAACGCTCAATCAATGAGTTAAACCGGTCCCCCGCAAGGGTTACTCCTGTAGCCAGGATCCCGATCCTGCCGTTGCGTGTTGCCGCAACCGCCGGCTTGACGGCAGGCTCAATGCCCACTATGGGAAGATTATAGCGCTGGCGTAAATCGTCCAGGGCTGCGATAGATGTGGTATTACTGGCAATCACAAGGAGTTTGGCGCCCCTGGCAAGTAAAAAATCACAGATGGCAAAAGCCCGGGCACGAATCACCCCGGGCGGTTTAAGGCCGTAAGGACAGTGTGCAGAATCAGCAAAATAAACCAAATCCTCTGCCGGCAGCAGGCGGCGTACTTCCCTCATGACCGAAAGCCCCCCTACCCCCGAATCAAAAAAACCCACCGGTTCCTCAAACGGCATTTTTTAAAACACCTCATTATAACTATTATTTGAACTATAACAACGGGTTTATTCCCATTGTTTTATTTAGAACGCGACTAATTACGCTTAAACACAACTAATTCATTATATTATATTAACCCGGGGTTCTCAAGCCGGCTCCTGTATTGAAACAGGTTTCTTACTAATCCTGATAGTTTTGCGGGAATATTTCATACTCATTATAAAACCCGGGTAACCGGTCAAAGTCTATATATTCTTACTATTTAAAAAGTCTTGACAAGTATTATAATTAATAATAAAATTATATATTGAACATAAATCATTAAAATAGATAGATAAAAGGTGCCACGGAGGGATGTTATGCTGGAGAATAACCAGGTTATTATAGCCACCACAATTTTTTTAGTTACTTACGCAATAATCGTATCGGAGAAAATTCACCGGACGGTGGCAGCTTTTGTCGGCGCGGCGCTTGTTGTCATCCTGGGGATTATTCCTTCCGAAAAAGCAGTCCTTGCCATAGATTTTAACACCATCGGTCTTCTGGTGGGCATGATGATCATTGTAGGAGTAACAAGGCAGACCGGCGTTTTTGAATACCTCGCCGTGAAGGCGGCCAAGGGTTCCGGGGGAGAGCCCATGAAACTTATTTATGCTCTGGCCCTCGTCACTGCAGTAATATCAGCTTTTCTGGACAACGTAACAACTGTCCTCCTGATTGTTCCGGTTACCATCGCCATTGCCAGGCAGCTTGAAATGTCACCCCTGCCTTTTTTAATAACTGAAATTATCGCTTCTAACATCGGCGGCACGGCAACACTTATTGGCGACCC
>DBRJ01000049.1:23050-81564 GCA_002305915.1 Pelotomaculum sp. UBA1371
ATTATGCGCCCGGAACTGCAGGCCGGTATTATGAAACTAAATGAACAGGATTCCATCAAAGATCCCAGGCTCCTGCGCAAATGCCTGATTGTTCTGGGCCTTACCGTATTGGGCTTTATCCTGCACCAGTACATTAATCTGGAATCATCCGTCATCGCCCTCTCCGGAGCCAGCCTCCTGCTCCTGGTTACCAGGCAGGACCCGGAACATGCCCTTCACGCTGTGGAGTGGCCTGTTATTTTTTTCTTTATCGGCCTTTTCGTGGTCGTCGGCGCCCTGAAAGAAGTTGGTGTAATCGAGGCTGTGGCAAGATGGGCCCTGGATGTGACCGGAGGCCGGATCGTCCCCACGGGCATGCTCATCCTCTGGCTATCGGCCATTGCCTCCGCTTTTGTTGACAATATTCCCTTTGTGGCCACAATGATCCCCCTTATTCAGGATATGGGCCAGCTTGGCGGAATCGCAGACTTGAACTTTTTCTGGTGGTCCCTCTCCCTGGGGGCCTGTCTCGGGGGCAACGGGACAATCGTTGGGGCTTCAGCCAACGTAGTGGTTATCGGTATTGCTGAAAAAAGGGGCCTTCATATTAGTTTTATCGGGTTTATGAAGGTGGCTTTCCCGCTCATGCTTATGTCGATTTTAATTTCTACAGGCTACCTCCTTTTCTGGCACTACTTCCATACCATGACGGCCATGGTTGTAACCCTTGCCCTGGGAGTCCTCCTGGGACTTCTCTTAAGAACAGTAGCAGCCAAAAAGATTTACAAGCCTGCTGTTAAGTCCCCCTCCGACAGTGAAGCATAAACGTTGCCAAAGTTTTAAAGGACCTGCCGCCGTTTTAAAGGATAGAGCGACAGGTCCTTTGCAATATACTGGATTAATAATTATTGTTCCAGAATTTGTTCTCCCCTATGACATCCATATTTTTGTTAATCTTTTGGCCTAAAAAAGGATATCCTTCGAACAGGGAAGAAAATAACCAACAGTTTCTAGCTGAGACCCCTGAGTACGGGCCTCTTTTAAGATGGTAAGCTGCCGGGGTCATTTGTTAGAAGGCAAAGCCACTTACCGGGACAGGAGCCAAGCTGTTGCTTCCGGGTTTCAAATCAGACTGACTGATACTGGAGGGGTGTTTTATGTTAAAGGATTTTCAACGATTTGGCAGGGACCTCTTCCTGGCCGGGTTAAACAGTTCCCACAGCGGAAATCTGAGCGTCCGCCACGGAGACAAAATTATTATAACCAGAAGGGGTTCCATGCTGGGAAACCTCGCTGAACAGGACATAATAGAGACGGGCCTGCAAAAAAATGACGGGGAGTCGGGCCTGGCATCCACTGAAATCGGCGTCCACCGTTCCATTTACACGGGAACATCCGCTTTAGCTATTGTACATGCGCACCCGGTACATGCCGTCGCTCTTTCCCTGCTTGAAGATCAAATAATTCCGGTCGACGCGGAAGGCGCCTGCCTCCTGAAAAGAATTCCTGTACTTGCCGCGGCAAACCCTATTGGCTCCAAAGAACTTGAAGAAAATCTCCCTCCGCTCTTAAAAGAGTATAAAATTGCCCTGGTTCGCGGCCACGGCAGTTTTGCCGCGGGTCAAAAGCTGGAAGAGGCCTATCAGTGGACATCCAGTCTGGAAAACGCCTGCCGGATTATCTATCTCAACCGCACCCTCCAGGGAATGGGCGGGGCGGCAGCCAAAACCGGGGCAACAGGCCGTTGAATCCGGATATATTATTGCCTGAGGAGGTTTAATAAGTGGGTATGCTAAAAAACCTGCTCCAGGGAAACCTGGCAATCCACCAGGAAATGATCAATAAATTTTTAAAAAAATTAATCGAAGAAAGCAACACCCTTAACAAACTGAATATTTCCATTACTGAAGGTTTGTTAAATCTGACGGCAGAAATCCTCGCCGGTCTGGGCACATCCATTAATGTTAAGGTTGCCCTGTCCATTAACAGCTTAACATTTAACAGACATAACAGGCTTGTGGAATTTCAAGTTAACGGTCCGGTGTTAATATCCCTCCAGGGTATTGAGATTAGGGCCAGGCTTGGAATAAACCTGGACCCGGATCCGGCAGGGCAAACCGGAGCCCCGTCAGGTCTTGTGAATGCCCTGCAGTACCTTGAAATAAAAGAAGACAAAATTACAGTGAATTTTAACAGGATTCCAGGGTTTAACCAGTTACTGCAAAAGAAACTGGGATTTTTATTAAATTATCTGGAAATAAATAAAATAGAATTGATTGAAGAAATGTTGATCGTCCATCCCTCCATGAAGCTTTAATAATCTGTCTATTATTTCTATAGTTGACCCCGCACCATAAATAAAACTACATATTGACACACATATAACAAAGGGTTTTCCCAAAAACTATAAGCAAACAAGAAAAAGGGGGGGTTTTATGCCGCGAGAAGGTATGATTCCAACCGCACTGGGCACAGTTGTTACAGCAGCCGGGCTGACTCTTCGCAAAACAAATCCTGTTATCGGCTGGGGTATTGCCGGTTTTGGGTTGGCGCATGTCTTGCTGGGCGCCATAGATTTAATCGAGCACGCTAAGGAGTAGGATCGTCTATAAAGGAGCTCCGGCTCCTTTTTTTTAAATATTCAGCCCAAAACTGCCGTTTCGCAGGCAAAGTTTCGGGCCAATAACCCTGGAAATTTACATCAAGGATAAAAGCTTAATATTGCTGATTTAAGCTCCAGTTATAAGAGAATAATAGTAACCTTCCAGGCGACCCTTTATTCAGCAGAATAATATCCGGTAATAATACCAGGTAATACCTGCTATCTGCCACTGCAGCTAGAACGTTCTAGGCCCAACCGGCTGTTAATATACATATAAAATACTATAATTTATTTATCCAGGAGGTGTTACCGTGCTGCGCAAACGCTGGATGCTGCGACAAGTTGCTCACTGCAAGGGGGGTTGTTGTAGTCAGTCCCGGGCATGACATTAAACTACCCTTTAAAAACAGTTTTTAGGCTTCATCTGAAAGCTTTTAAAAAGCGCCTGTTTAAGGCGCTTTTTGAGCATTATAGGAATAAACAGCTTCCCTCTCCTACCGGTTTAAAATCTTGTTTTTCAGTTCCCGGTACGAGGAGGTTAGATAAAAAGTATTCTGCGCTTCCCGGTGGTCATACCCGAAGGCCCTCCTGCTCACTGCCAGGACTGGCGGCGCCTGGATTCTTTTGGCAACACCCATACCTGTATAAAGCTTCCACCAGTGTTCCAGGTCCTCGATAAAGTCCCCGGGTTCTGGAAACAGCTGATTAACCAGGCCTTTCCGGCAACCTATTCTTTCCTCCAGGCTACCTTGCGCATACCACGTTAAAATATCTTCCGGAGTAGCCCTATTCCAGTACTCCATGAAAGCCCGGAAAAGATAATCATGATAGGGATAGACAATTGGATCACCCTTGCCTTCTTCCACAGCCTGCGCAGGAGAAAGCTCCGCACTGGGCACAAGGTCGATAATCTCCTGAGGAATGACCTCTTTCCTGAAAACCTGGCTGTTTAGATATAACGCCAGGTCATACACCTGGTGCTTCCAGAGGTCGCCCAGGACTGCCAGAAAACCTGCCAGATCACCGTACAGGGTCGAATATCCGGCGGTCAACTCGCTCTTGTTGGAATTGCAGGTAAAAGCGCCTCCAAAAGCAGCGGCCAGGCCGGCTAAAACCCGGGCCGAACGGTCCCGCGCCTGAATATTTTCAAGAACAAAGGGGGTGACGGGAATTTTAAACTCCCTGCCGCTTTTTAAATCAACAACCGGAGTCTGAGACAGCTGGGCGGCTGTATAATCTACAGAATCCTGGATCGGCATGACGGTGTACAGGCAGTCCAAATTGCCGGCCAGCCTGGCTGAAAGGCTCCTTGTGGTTTGTGAGTTGAAAATACTAGGCATATTGACCAGCAGGACGTTTTCTGGACCCAGCACCAGAGTGTAAAGGCAGGCGGCCACGGCCGAGTCAATACCGCCCGAAATACCGATGATTACTTTTCTGATTCCGGTTGAGGACAGAAATTTACCGAGTCCGTATGTAATAGCCTGATAAATTACACCTGTGCCCAAATCGCCGGGAACTGAAACCGGATCCCGGTTTCTACCCCCTGCTTCCAGATCCAGGTCCAGTATTTTAAGTTCCGAAGAGAAGGCCGGGCAATAATTTATAATTTGCCCCCTGCTGTCATAGACCGTACTGTGGCCGTCAAAGGCGTATACTGTTTTGCCGTTGTTCTGGATTCCTACGTTGTTGACGTAAACCAGGGGTACCCCGGTATCTCCGGCCTGCCTGGAAAAAACACGGTTGCGCTTGTTGTTCTTGCCGAGGGTAAAGGGTGAACAGGATATGTTGACAAAGAGGTCTACAGGGCTGTGTTGTTGGTAAATATCAATGGGTTTGAGATAGTATTGGTCGCTCCAACCATCCTCGCACAGGATGCAGCCAAGTTTAACCGGTTGTCCGGCAACCGTCAGCTTGACTGGCTGTAATAATTCCTCCACCTTTTTACCCATTTCCACAGCTAGTTTTCTCAAGCTGTAAAAATGACGGGTATCTTCAAATTCCCGGTAATTGGGCTGTAGAGTTTTAATTCTATAGGGGTATGGGAAATTATCACCGCCGTGGAGTACGCCGTCTTTAGCAATAAAAAAGGCGTTGTATTTTCTTACCCTGCCGTCGTCACCTGTTTTACTCCAGTCTACGGCCACGTTACCAAAGAGCACACATATTCCATTCCGGGACGACTGGATGACCTGCCGGCCGTACATCTCACAATCTCTGACAAAAGAATCCTGTTCCCAGGTATCTCCCAGTAAATACCCTGGGACAGCCATTTCCGGGAAAATGACCATCTGAGCGCCCCCCTGCCGTGCTTCCTCAACCATCTTCAGGATAGTCCGGGTATTTAAGTCTGGTCTTCCGGGAATTACTTCCATTTGCCCCAGCGCTATACGCATCAATGAATCACCTCATCAAATATAAAACAAGTTAAACCAGTTCCTATGCGGTGTATTATATGGATAATTTTACTGCTTATCTAAACAAATATTTGTAATATTTGTAACATTTTCTTTTCTTTTAATGTATAATATGTTCGTCTCCGGTTCTTTCAAACAGATTCAAGTACATCTTCAACAACCTTTTTGTGAAAAGGGCCGATGAAGGAGATGCTGTTTCCGGCATAATCCCGGTCTACCCACAGATAATCTGTATGTTCTTCGCTTAATCTTACTACCGGTTTGGGCTGGTTACCCAGATTACAGAGGTAGAACACTCCGTAACGCTCAATCCCGTCCGGAAACATCACCACATAAGTTCTCAATAATTTAATTTCCCGGTCAAGCTGCAAACCTGTTTCTTCCCTTACTTCCCGTAACAGGTCTTCCTCCGGGGTCCCCGACATGTAGTGCCCGCCGGGCAAACCCCATAGTCCCTCGACTCCCTGACCCTGATAAGCAGAGTAACGCAACAGCAGAACTCTTCCTTGACTGACAATAACCACATGCTGCATAACTGCCAGCAGTTTGTGCTTAAAAGATCCCACACCATCACCCTGACCTAATTTTTTCTGATTAAAGACTAAAAGTAATTTACTAAAGCTGTTTGTAGAAAAGAAAAGTATATCTAAAAAATTAACTTTGTGTATCATTATATCCTGCTATTGTTTTAAAATAAAATAAAAAGATAATATTGGAAGGGGGAAGATCCGAGATGAAAGTTGTTTTTCACGAAATATTCAGAGGGGTTTACGATTATGACCCTGCCGCGGCCAAGGGAAGAATCGATTGCATCTACGATGAGTTGGAAGGTTTTTTTGAATTTATTGAGCCGGTGCCTGCCGTTGAAAGCGACCTTTTGCTTGTTCATGAACAGAGCCACGTGGATTACGTCAAGAGTAAGGGAATTATTTATGAAGTCGCCTTATTTGCTGCCGGGGGAGCAATTCTGGCGGCAGAGTCAGCTGTCCGGGGCGAGCCTGCATTCGCCCTGATCAGGCCGCCGGGGCATCACGCCAGCCGTAATTCAAGCTGGGGATTCTGCTGGTTTAATAATATAGCCATAGCAGTCGCCAGGCAACGCCGCCTGGGCACTGTCAAAAAAGTCGCGATCGCAGATATAGATCTTCATTTCGGAGACGGGACCAGTAATATTTTTCAAGACACCCCGGACGTCAGCTACTATCACCTCTACAACATAGACGGCCTGGAACAGTTTCTTGCCATCAACCAGGACTGCGATCTGGTCGCAGTTTCTGCAGGTTTTGATATGCACGTGGAAGACTGGGGTTTTATCCTGAGTACTCAGGACTATACCACAATCGGTAAAATAGTGGCAAATCACGCCCGCAAGTACTGCGGCGGCAGGTTTTTTGCAGTTTTAGAAGGCGGCTACAACCAACGGGTCCTGGGGAAAAACGTCAAGGCCTTGCTGGACGGGTTTGCTTTGAGCTAACTCCCGGCGCCCTGCCTGCGGGAAAGCTCCGGGGAACCGGGCAGAAAAACAGCAATTACCAGGCCAATTGCAAATAAACCTTCCAAAACTGGCTACTATTCTACCATGTTTTATGCGATTCTGCATCCTGAAGCTTTACTTTAACTCAGGGTTTAGAATTATCATCCCATCATAGTTTTCCATGCTTAAAAACAGGAATTCACACACTCTCAAGAGAACACTCCCCTATAGATCAACTGCCTCTGACGCGATAAACAGTTTAAAGGACGAGAATTATTGCAGCAAAAGAAAACGGCTGGAATACGGACAAACTGTTTTCCCTGAATTAGAAGAGTTTTGACCGTGCCTGACAGGGATTACCCCAAGGAGGATTCATTCTGCAGCTGACTCCTTGAGACTGTCTTAAATAACTCGATATCACCGGGAAACACAATATATATGGAGAGAAAACTATGGAGTACTTAATTGATGTTGCCAAAGGCAACACTCCCGCCGACCTTTTGCTCAAGGGCGCCCGGGTAGTAAATGTATTCAGTGGAGAGATCTTAACCACCAATATTGCCGTCAAAGACGGACTTATTGCAGGATTGGGCGACTACAGGCAGGGGTTGGAAGTGTTAAACCTCGCCGGCAAATACGTTATCCCCGGCCTCATTGACGCCCACTTTCATATTGAAAGCTCCATGCTTACACCTTCCGCCTTTGCCGCCGTTGCCGTGCCTCACGGAACCACGGCAGTGGTGGCCGACCCGCACGAGATTGTCAATGTTTCAGGCCTGGAAGGTTTCCGCTTTATGGTTGAAGCTTCCCGGGGGCTGCCCCTGGATATCTTTTACATGGTGCCTTCCTGCGTACCGGCCACACCCCTGGAAACCTCCGGGGCTGAAATCAGCCCGGAAGATCTCAGGCAGGCCATGGCCCTTCACCCCCGCTCCCCCGGGCTGGCCGAATTTATGAACTTCCCCGGGGTATGCTCCAAATCGCCGGACGTCCTGGCAAAAATCAGGACGGCCCTGGAACACGGCTGTCTCATTGACGGGCACTCCCCTCTTCTTGGCGGCAGGGACTTAAACGCCTATTTAAGCACCGGGATCCTTACCGACCATGAATGTACCAGTGCCGCCGAAGCACTGGAAAAAATGAGGCTGGGCATGCGGATAATTATCCGCGAAGGCTCCGCCGCCAAAAACCTGGCCGCGCTGCTGCCAATTGTCACAGATCATAACTACCAGAATATCTTTTTCTGCTGCGATGACCGCCACCCGGCGGACTTAAGGGCCGAGGGACAGGTAGACCATGTTTTGCGCAAGGCCGTGGGTTCCGGTCTAGACCCGGTCCGTGCTGTGCAAATGGCCACATTGCATCCCGCCAGGCACTATAACCTGCGCGGACTGGGCGGCATTGCTCCCGGTTATCAGGCTGACCTGCTGGTGGTAGGCGATTTATCCCGTTTCCAGATTGAACTGGTGTTTAAAGCCGGAAAGCTGGCAGCCCGGGAGGGGCGATACCTCTGGGCACAGACCGGGAAATACGCTAAAAGCGTTTCTAATACTGTACACCTTCCGGAACTCCAGGGAAGGCTCAGCTTAGAGAAACCTGCGCAGAATGCCGGGGTCAGGGTCATTGAAGTACAGCCTGAACAGATCCTCACCAAATGCCTCATCATCCCCGCCGCTGAAATAGATGCCTCAGATGAACTGGCCAGGGTGGCCGTCGTGGAACGCCACGGCAAAAACGGAAACATTGCCGTCGGTCTGGTTAAAGGTTTTGGTAGATTAAAAGGAGCCCTGGCCTCGACGGTAGCCCACGACAGCCATAACCTGATCCTTGTTGGCACGGATACTCAAGACATGGAACTGGCGGCAAGGACGGTTGCCGCTGCAGGCGGCGGTCTGGCTGTTGTCTCGGAGGGCCGGGTTCTGGCCTCCCTGGCTTTGCCGGTAGCAGGATTGATGTCCAATGAAGATGCGGACACGGTGTCCCGGCTCCACGAAGAACTGCACCGGGCCGCCCAAAGAATCGGCTGCTCCCTGCCGTCACCTTTCATGACCATGTCCTTTCTTGCTTTACCTGTTATTCCCGAGTTGAGAATAACGGACTTTGGCCTGGTAGACGTGACTAAATTTGAGATTGTTGACCTGTGGAAACAGAAGTAGTTCAGTAAGCGGTATCAAAAAAGAACGCCCTAAAAATTGCAAAACTTGCTTCCCATGACTGAAAAGCAGCCTTGACACGATCTAAAACACTGGTTAACATAACCCTGTAGCTTCCAATCAGTTAAGGAATGAGGAATATAAATGGCTTTGAATTTTAAAAAGATAACGGACTGGCTTTTGACCATCGTTCTGGCAGTACTGCTGTCCCTGGCTATTCGCACCTATGTGGCAGAGGCCCGCTGGATCCCGAGTGAATCCATGCTCCCCACCCTCAGGATCGGTGACCATCTGATTATAGAAAAAATTTCCTATAAACTCGGAGCTATTGACCGGGGCGACATCGTAGTCTTTAAAGCGCCGCCCGCCAGCCACCTGGAAGAGGTCATGATTAAAAGGGTTATCGCCCTGCCGGGAGAAACCGTATCCATTAAGGACGGGGTTGTTTATATTAACGGTATTCCCCTGGAAGAACCCTACGAACTGGAAAAACCCAGGGAGGATTTTAAACCGGTTACTGTACCCGAAAACAGCATCTTTGTCATGGGAGATAACCGTAATAACAGTTTTGACAGCAGGTTCTGGGGGGTTTTAGAGAAGGACATGGTTATCGGAAAAGCCTTTGCCCGGTATTACCCGCTGGGCAGCGCCTCCATGCTATAAGAATAAGCGCCTCCATCCTATAAAAACAGAAGAAGGTTTATTTCCGTAGAATTAACCCTTCTTCCTGTATCCCTGGTCATTAACTCCCCCTTCAGGGTAGCCTAGTCAAAACCAAGCCAGTGAAGCCTGTTGCCCTTCCGGGGCGGGGCGGGTGGGTCTTGTGCAGGATAGCCGACAGGTATGACAGAAACCAGTTCCTTATCCTTCACCCCGATAATCTCATTAATCAGATCTTCCTTATATTTAGGAGCAGTCATCTGGCAAGTTCCCAAACCCTTTGCCTTTGCCAGCAGCAGGATATTCTGGACCAGGGCCGCTGCGCTTAAAAGATTGACGAACCGCTCCCGCTCGTTTTCGTACCTTTCCTGTCCGGTCATGTCCGGGCGCAGTTCTACACCTGTCAGCGGTATGTAAACCAGGATAATGACAGGGGCGCCCCCCAGCGTTTGGAAAAATTTTAGGGTCAGGTTGATCATTTTTTCTGGAAATACTTTTTCCAGTTTGGGTTTATAAAGCTCTCTTAAACCTCCCATGGCTTTAATCAGAAGGTCTCTCTTTTCACCTCTGACAACATAGACATACCAGTTTTGCCTGTTCGTCCCCGAGGGAGCCCAAAGGGCTTCTTCCAGGATCTCATTTAACAGTTCCCAGGGAATATCCCTGTTCTCGTATTTACGGATACTGCGTCTTTCCATGATCGCCTTACTGATATTCATGAGAAGTCCTCCTTTTTGGCCATATTTTATCAAATCTATTTGTTTTATCTTCTTTTACTATATTTTTTTGGTCAGGCTGCTGATTAGTCGAGTTTTACCGGATTATTTAAAAGCTATCATAGATTATACTCAGGTTTCAAGTGCTATTTTAAATGGAGGTGTTCCCTTGTTCTTAAAAAGATCAGGCAGTTGGGAAAAGGTCACTTACCCTAACGCCAGAGGCTTGAGGCTGGCGGGATTGCTCTATTCCTCCCGCAAAAAAGGAGCCGTGCTTATTGTCTGCCACGGTTTTACAGGGAGTAAGGAAGGCGGGGGCAGAGCCCTGGAAATGGCGGAAGAACTGGGAAAAAGGGGATATGCTGCCCTGCTTTTCGACTTTAGCGGGTGTGGTGAAAGCGAGGGGGATTTTGCCGACATCAGCCTTACGGGCCAGATCAATGACCTGAAAAGCTCTGTTGATTTCTGCCTGGCTCTGGGTTTTGAAAGAATAATACTTACCGGACGGAGTTTTGGCGGTACTACCGCCCTTTGCCTTGGCGGGGCGGACAGGCGTGTGGCCGGGGTGTGCACCTGGGCGGCGCCGTCAGAACCCTTTGACCTTTTTAATTGTAAAAGAGATCAACTCCTGAGGGAGAAAGGCAGGCTGGTACCACTTTCCGGAGAGCAGGGGACCGTCTATGTGCGGGAGGGCTTTTTTTCTGACTTGCGACAACATGATCTTTATGGCCGGGCAGCCTTGCTGACACCGCGCCCGCTCCTGGTGGTCCATGGAAGCAGCGACAGCGTAGTGCCCGACTGGAACGCCCGGGCAATCTATGAGGCTGCGGGTGAACCAAAAGAAATCAGAATCGTTGAAGGCGCCGACCACCAGTTTACAGGGCGGCACCTGGAGGCCTGGGCTGCCCTTTTTAACTGGCTTGGTGAACATTTTCCCCAGACCTCAGCGAAACCGGATTTAGCATAATTTTATTCGCGCATCCAGAACCATGGCGCCCCGGGGGAAAACGACAACTGGGTTTAAGTCCATTTCCTCGATATCTTCGACTTCTACGGCAAGTTGTGAGATGCCGGTAATGATCTTCAGCAGGGAAAGGGTATCCACAGCCGGGTACCCCCGGTAGCCCCGCAGGAGGCGGTTTCCTCTGATCTGATAGACCATTTTTTCTGCTTCCTCGGTACTCACGGGGGCCATTCTAAAAACAACATCCTTCAGGACTTCGGTAAAAACTCCACCGAGCCCGAAAGCCACCACCGGGCCGAACTGCCTGTCCGCTATTACACCAATCAATACTTCTACACCCTTTTTGATCATGGGCTGGACGGTCACAGACGCTTCAGGATCGACAGCTGCACAATTCCTCCTGATGCTCCTGAAAGCTTCCCGTACAGACTGCTCCCCTCCAAGATTCAGAAATACACCTTTGTGTTCCGACTTGTGAATGATATAAGGTGAGTTCACCTTCAAAACCACGGGAAATCCACATTCATGGGCCATTCTAACCGTTTCCTCCTCATCCCGCGCTACCCGGCAGGATAAAACGGGTATGCCCCTGACGGCAAGGAGTTCCTTGGATTCCACCTCAGTTAAGAAAGTCCTGCCTGATTTACGTACATTTTCGATTATTCTACGCGTTTCCATGAAGGGCACCTCCCCTCCGGCTGTAGTGAATCAGCGCGGCAGCACCCCAGGCTGCTTCATCCGGTGAGCAATAAAGCGGGATACCCGCCTGCTGCAGGGCCTCCCTGTCCTCCTCCACGCCTTTTACCGTGGATATGTAACAGGTTAACACCGGTTTATGGCTCTTTTGATGTGCCGCAATCAACTCCCTGGTAGGATTTGGCCAGTTTTTGTGAGGACAGCAGAATGTGACTAAAAGGTCAAAGTTGTGATCTGCAAGGGCAGCATCCACCAGAAGACCGTAGGTCCCGGGCCTGGTGCCCAGTCCCCCGGTATCTATGGGGTTTTTTAAAACAACGGGGAGGTTCTCACCCAGGATTGCTTTGATCCTGCGCACAGTCCCCGGCGCAAGTCCCGGGATGCTGATTTTCCTGCCGGCCAGGCGATCCAGGGCTACGATGGTAGGCCCGGCCGTATAAGTAAACAGGCCTAATCCCCCTCCGGCAGGAAGCCGGCACAGTGAAAGCGCCTTACAGGAAGCCACTAGTTCGGGCACGCTGCCGGCCAGCAATACTCCATACTGATTAAATATGTCCCGGAAGAGCTTGTAGGGTCCGGCCATGCTCCCGGTATGGGTTAAAGTCGCTTCATTAATTTCATTGGATTGCCCCACTTTGTAGATAACTACGGGCTTCCTATGGGCCACTTTGCCGGCTACCTGCACCAGTCTCCGGGCGTTCTCCACTCCTTCCAGAAATACTCCGATCACCTTTGTACCGGAATCTCCGGCCAGAAACTCCAGGCAGTCCGAAATCTCCAAAACAGTGCGATTGCCCACTCCGACGAACTTATTTAGACCGACTCCTTCATCTGAACATTTTTGAATTATACTGAAACCAATTCCCCCGCTCTGTGAAATTAAGGATACATTCCCCTTTTTCAAACTGACCGGGTAGAATGTGGCATTAAGACCGGCTTCCAGATTCATGATCCCCAGGGTATTGGGACCGACGACTTTCAGCCCGTATTTCTTTGTTATTTCAACCAGCCTTTTTTCCAGGGCCCGCCCCTCGTCCCCGGTTTCTCTGAAACCGCCGGCAACAATGACGGCGCCCTTGATGCCCAGTTTTCCGCAGTGCTCCAGCACATCAACCGTATCCCTCTGGTTCAAGGCAATGAGGGCCAGGTCCACCCGCTCCGGGATATCCAGGATGGAAGGATAAACAGGGAGCCCGAGAATTTCTTTCAATTTGGGATGAACCGGGTAAATTTTACCCTTATAACCTCCATAAATCAGGCTGTCCAGGAGGTTATAACCGATTCTATCAGATGAAGCGGTAGCCCCAATCACAGCCACACTTCCAGGGTTGAATATTTTTTGCATAACTTCGATATCGTCTTCTGTCAATATACATCCACCTCCATTTATCGCAAAACATAATATAATTAATAATTATTTCTACTTAATCCGCCATCTTCCTTCTTAACTAACCCGGGCTATAAAAATGACCACATTATACAAAATATAATAGTAGCCGGAGCACCCTGGATTGCTCTGACACACCGGAATTTAAAAAGCTCTGATCATCTGTAAACTGGAGGGACTTCAGCTTGCCACAAACACAAATACTGCATCCAGGCAACAGGAGCAAGACAAATTCGCTCAAACTGTGCGGACTTGATTGCGCCGGGTGCGCAGCCAAGCTCGAAAAAAAATTGGCCCGGACACCCGGTGTGGAATCTGCTCGCGTCAGCTTTGGAACTGGAAAACTAACAGTCAGACATACCCTGTCCCTGAACAAAATCATTTCCCTGGTAAAAGAAGCAGGCTATACTGTTGAACAGGAAGATCCCCGCCTGTCAGAAACCACAGTACTATCCATCTATCAAATACAGGGCCTTGACTGCGCCGACTGTGCCGGCAAGTTGAAAACAAGGCTACTGCAAGTGCCCGGTGTAGAAGAGGTAGAACTGAACTTTGGAACGGCAAGACTGAGCCTGCGGCATACCTGCCCTTCCAGCACAATAATCAAACTTGTCCGGGCTTCCGGCTACGGCATCCGGCCCGTTTCTCCGGGTGGAGCTAATACTTTGAACAGTTCCCTTTTCAGGCAGCAGAAAGTATTCTTGACCGTGTTGTCAGGCCTTTTTATTGCCCTGGGGCTCCTTTCGTCCCTGGCGGACAGTCCCGCTGTAATCAGTGAAACAGCCTATCTCCTGGCTATTCTGGCAGGAGGCTATTATATCGGGCGAAGCGCCCTTTACTCCCTGCGTTCATTTAGCCTGGACATGAACGTTTTGATGACCCTTGCCCTGATCGGGGCGTTGGCCATCGGCGAGCGGCTGGAAGGCGCCGCCCTGGTCTTTCTTTTCTCTCTCGGCAGCGCCCTGCAAACCTATACTGTGGATAAGGCGAGAAATTCCATCCACTCCCTGATAGCCCTCTCCCCGAAGGAAGCCCTGGTCCGCCGGAACGGCCTGGAAATAGAACTTCCCGCCGGTGAGATCAGGATCGGCGACACACTCCTGGTACGGCCCGGGGAAAGAATTGCCATGGACGGCTATGTCCAGTCCGGCTTTTCCAATGTAGACCAGTCCCCCCTTACCGGGGAGTCCCAGCCAGTGGCGAAAAAAGCCGGGGAGATGGTCTATGCAGGAACTGTCAACGGACACGGATACATGGAAATAATGGTAACCAGGAATGCCAAAGACAACACCCTGGCCAGGATTATCAACCTGATCGAAGAGGCTCAGGCACAAAAGGCTCCTTCCCAGCAGTTCGTCGATATTTTCGCCAGGATTTATACACCGCTGATCATAGCAGGCTCAGTGCTCACAGCGGTATTTCCCGTCCTTGTCCTGGGCCAGCCCTTCGCGCCCTGGTTTGAAAAAGCATTAATTCTCCTGGTTGTATCCTGCCCCTGTGCCCTGGTCATCTCAACCCCGGTGTCAATTGTAGCGGCAATCGGCGGGGCCGCTAAAAAGGGGGTTCTCATTAAGGGCGGCGCCTACCTGGAAGAGGCCGGCGCACTGAAGGTAGTTGCCTTTGACAAAACCGGCACCCTGACCACGGGACACCCGGAAGTGGTGGAAATATTACCGGCCCCCGGTTATTCACAGCAAGAACTGCTTGAGATTGCCGCCTCCCTTGAACAACGTTCAGTGCATCCCCTGGCCGGGGCAATCCTGCGCGCAGCCGAAGAAAGGGGTCTTAAACCAGGGAAATGTTCCGGTTTTAAGTCCTTCTCCGGCAGGGGTGTGTCAGGCGAATTCGAAGGTACGACCTATTACGCCGGCAACAAAAAGCTCTTTGAGGGGAACAGAATACCCCCGGAGTCCGCGGCATTTCTGGAGGATCTGAAAGAAAAAGAAGGTATTCCTGTTCTTGTGGGAAGCCGTCAGAAAATAATCGGGGCTCTAATGGTTGCTGAAAAAACGCGGTGCAACGCCGTGGAAGCCGTTGAAGGCCTGCGCCGCACGGGGATTGACCGGATTGTCATCCTCACCGGCGACAGCCCTGGAGCTGCTGCAAAGGTAGCCGGACGGCTGGGTGTTGACGAAGTCTATTCCGGCCTGCTGCCTGAAGATAAGCTCCGGATAGTACGCTTAATAATGAAAAAATATGGTAAGCTGGCCATGGTTGGAGACGGGATCAACGACACTCCAGCCCTGGCTGCGGCCACGCTAGGGATAGCAATGGGCGCTGCCGGCACGGATACTGCCCTGGAAACGGCTGATATCGCCCTGATGGGGGATGATCTGGCCAACCTGCCCTACATCATCCGGCTGGGCCGGAGCACCTTGCAGATTATCAAACAAAATATCGCCTTTTCTTTGCTGGTCAAGGGTGTTTTTATCGCCCTTACTTTCGCCGGCTTGACCAGCCTTTGGATGGCTGTGTTTGCCGACACCGGAGCCTCCCTGCTGGTCGTCCTGAACGGGATGCGGCTTTTTAAGGCCGGCAGTTACTCCGTCAAGAAAAACCAGCCGGTCTGCTCCCCGGAGTTATCCTGTAGCAAAGCCTAAAGCCGGATAAATTATTACGACAGTAAAAAATTTTTGAAAATATATTTGAGCATAAACTGAGTTTTTTTAAGCTCCACAAACAACCAGTTAAAAATCTAAAACACTTAAGGAGTATCCAAGAGCATAGATAGAATGACAAAAAGCCGGCCAAGCCGGTTTTTTTTTGTGCCCGGCGCAGAATAGCACAGGCGCCGATCAGGTTTTGTTTAACAAACAAAACCATTTATACCTGGTCCGGGCGGGTAACCGGACAGGTAAAGGACTTTGTTTTAAATAACGGGAGCGTAATCTGTGAAGTTAGACAAACACCAAAGCTCCCCTCTTTTAATAAAGTAAAAGCAAGGAGATTTAGCCGCAGGCAACTTTCTTAACCGCTGCTTAAAGCCGGTTCAATATTGCTTATAAAGCAATGCAGGGGGTTTTGATGCCTTGAACACAAAAACACTGGCCCTGGCCCAGCTTCCCGTAGGCCACACCGGCAGGATTGATACACTCCTGGCCCGGGGTATGACCAGACGCCGCCTTTTGGATTTAGGACTGATTCCGGGTGCCGAAGTAAAAACTATCCGGCGCAGCCCGGCTGGGGATCCCACTGCCTATCTGATTCGGGGGACGGTTATTGCACTGAGAGAGGAAGTAGCCAGGCAGGTTTTAGTCCACACCAAAATTTATTCTTCAAAGGAGGATTCCAATGGCTCTGTTAAACCTTGCATGCAGTAAAAAGAGCTGCCGGAACCGTTCCGTGCCGCAAAACCAGTTCCTGAGGCTGACTGTAGCCCTGGCCGGCAATCCCAACACCGGCAAAAGTACAGTTTTCAACGCTCTGACGGGACTTAGCCAGCATACGGGCAACTGGCCGGGGAAAACAGTGCAAAGGGCCGAGGGTAACTTTTACCACAGAAACAAGCATTTTACCCTGGTAGATTTACCGGGTACATATTCTCTATTTGCAAACTCGGTGGATGAGCAAGTGGCAAGGGACTATATCTGCTTTGCCCGTCCCGATGTAACAGTGGTCGTTACTGACGCCACCTGTCTGGAACGCAACTTGAACCTGGTGTTGCAGGTAATGGAGATAACCCCCAAAGTAGTTGTCTGCTTAAACCTGATGGATGAAGCAGAAAGAAAAAAAATTTGTGTAGATGTAGAATTATTGTCCAGCGAACTGGGGGTGCCGGTTGTCGCTACCGCCGCGCGAAGCGGGCGCTGCCTGGACAAACTGATGGATGCCATTGACGATGTAGCCTCCGGCCGGATCAAGACTTCCCCCAGGCTGGTTGCCTACGATTCAGAGATAGAACAGCTGGTGCAAAAGATCGAGTTAAAAATAAGTCCGCTGGTTCCGGAAGGATTGAACCCCAGGTGGGTAGCCCTGCGCCTGCTCGACGGCGACCGCAGCATTATCGATTCGCTGCAGCGTTACCTGAGGGAAGGCAAGAACAGCTCATTTCACTGGGGGGAAGAAAGGGCCTTATGTATCAGGTAAGCAGCCACGGTTCTCTCAACAACGCCCTGGATGAAATCTACGGGAGCCTTCCTCCGGAGGAAAAAAACGCCTTACGGGACCGTATTGCCGGCGGGATCTACAGCTCTGCGGAAAGAATTGCAGGTAAGGTCGTCAGCCGGAAGGGGAAACAAATAAACTGGGACCAGAAAATTGATGATGTTCTAACCTCGCGCTGTCTGGGAATCCCCGTAATGCTACTTCTCCTCGGAGTTGTTTTATGGCTCACCGTTACAGGAGCCAACTATCCATCTCAAATCCTGGCTTCCGGTCTTTTCCGGATTGAGGACATCCTCACCGGATTGTTTGTCCAGGCCGGCGCCCCTGCCTGGCTGCACGGCTTGCTGGTAGAGGGGGCCTACTTGTCGCTGGCCTGGGTTGTATCGGTGATGCTGCCTCCGATGGCCATCTTTTTCCCTCTCTTTACTATAATGGAGGACCTGGGCTATCTGCCCCGGGTCGCTTTTAACCTGGACAAATTTTTTCGCAGGGCCGGCGCCCACGGCAAACAGTCTCTGACCATGAGCATGGGCTTCGGCTGCAACGCCGCGGGTGTCATCTCCTGCCGGATCATTGAATCACCGAGGGAGCGGCTCATTGCCGTTTTAACAAATAGCTTTATTCCCTGTAACGGGCGTTTCCCCACCTTGATCATACTTTCAACCTTGTTTATGGGGGGTACTGTTGCCGCCTCCTTTCGTTCGGCGGCAGCCTCCCTGGTGGTGGTAGGGCTTGTCTTAACCGGCATAACGGTTACCCTGCTGGTTTCCAGGCTGCTGACGAAGACACTGCTGCGCGGGGAGCCTTCTTTCTTTATCCTGGAACTCCCCCCTTACCGCAAGCCGCAAGTAGGCAGAATCATCATCCGCTCCGTCCTGGACCGGACCCTTTTCGTGCTGGGGCGGGCGGTGGTTGTCGCTGTTCCGGCCGGCGCCCTGACCTGGATCCTGGCCAATACTTTCATCAACGATTTGAGTCTCTTGAGCCATGCCGCAGGCTTCCTGGATTCCTTCGGCTGGCTCCTGGGCATGGACGGGTTTATTCTAATGGCCTTTATCCTGGGCCTGCCGGCCAATGAGATTGTCCTGCCCATCCTGCTGATGAGCTATGTTTCGGCCGGCACCATGGTTGAACCGGAAAGTCTGGCGGCCCTGCATAACATTCTGGTGGTCCAGAACGGCTGGACCTGGCTGACGGCACTGTCCGTGATGCTCTTCTCGCTGCTTCACTACCCCTGCGGTACTACGCTGCTGACCATCTTCAAAGAAACCCGCAGCCTCAAGTGGACGCTAATTGCCCTGCTGATGCCGCTTTCAGTGGCGCTGCTGGTGACTTTCACCCTGACCCAGGCAGCCCGCTTGCTGGGCCTGGCTTAGTTGCGCGATGTAAAAAGTATTATGCTCAAGTACCAGGCCGCCCGGTCATATGAATCAATAACGCCTGGTCAGCGCATTAACCAATAGTTCAGATGACTGAAACCGGGTAGCGGTGCAAAACAATTAAGTTTTAAGTATTAAAGAACCGGTGGTACCCCGGTCCATTTAACCGGGGAAAGACTTTCCCCAAAGAGTGATAAAGCAACCCTACATGCAACCAGTGATTGGGGGTAAACCCGTGGACAGAGATAAGGTAAAATTTTATACAATTCGAGGGTACGCGCTTTTACGCCGGGAGGACGCCCTTACCCCCAGCATGGAGGATTACCTGGAGATGGCCTACCGCCTTTCAAGGGACAGGGGCTTTACTAGAATAGGCGATCTGGCCTGTTCTTTGAACGTACAGCCGTCTTCAGCCAGCAAAATGGTTCGAAAGCTTTCGGAAATGGATTACCTGAAATATGAAAAATACGGTGTAATTGAATTCACCAACCGTGGTCGTGAGCTGGGGAATTACCTGCTGCAAAGGCACGAGGCTATTGAGGAGTTCCTTATGCTCATTGGGGTCAAAGAAGGAATCCTGGAGGAAACCGAAAAAATAGAACACAATATCCGGGAAGAAACCGTGGATAGAATTAAGACCCTGGTTGAATTTATGCGGAAAAACCAAAAAAGGATGCTCGAATTTAAGGAGTTTCTGGAAAAACGGCTAAATACTCCAACATAACCATCCGGTTTCTTTTGGCCACAATTGAAGCTGTAGTGGCTCCGGAAAATCTGTTTTGAGCTTCCTGTCACCCCTTACGCAAAAAATCATTAATGTAGTGCATTGAAACAATAAAGCATGATTGACGGCAGTATCAACCTGCCGTTATAATGTTTTGGAAGCATAGTCAAGCAACATATAACTTAAAGATGCCCCCTTAAAGAACGGAGGTGTATAGATGTATGGGGAAGATCCTGGCGATTAATGTCGGCAGCGTCAGGGGAATTGACAAGACTCCGGTGAAGGAAGCCCGTATTGTGGAAGGCTGGGGTCTGGAAGGTGACGCCCATGGGGGGAACTGGGACAGGCAAGTCAGTATCTTTCCGGTAGAGGCCCTGGAAAAATATCCCAATCACATAAAGGATGAGGCTTTAGAGGGCTGCCCCACTGAAAATATTACTATTTCCGGTATTCCTCTGGAAGCTCTGGCTGTGGGAAAAACCTTGCGACTCGGCGAAGCAGAAGTGCGTATAATGTATATTGGTAAAGATAAATATAAAGATGAAGGCAGGCATTACATTGTCAGCCGGGAAGGCCGGTTCTGCCGTGTCGTCAGGGGGGGATCAGTTAAAATCGGCGACGAAGCGCAGGTTATGTGAGGTCTTTTTGTAAAGCTTTATTCTTTTTATTTTTCATAAATGGAGGAAAACCGATGAAAATAGCAATGCCTTACATCAACGGAAATGTAAATCCACACTTCGGCAGCAGTCGTGAGTTTATTATATTCGACACTTCAGATGGCAAGGTAACCGGGAAAAAAATAATTAACAATGAAACTTTGCACAACCACGGCGGCCTGGCCCGGATTCTCAAGAGCGAAGGTGTTGAAGTAGTTATTACCGGTGGAATCGGCAGGCCCATGATCAATGCGCTCCATGATGCCGGCTTCAAGGTGATCACCGGAGCTGCGGGAGAAGTGGAAAAGGTCGCAGGTGACTACCTAACAGGGCAGCTTGTACCCGCGCCTGCAATCTGCTCCTGCGGCGGGAAGCATGACCACGCCTAGCCCTTAGTTTTTCCAAAAAGCGGCTGCCTGCTTTTGAACTTTACCTTAGCCTAAAAAACAACCACACCTACAAACGGTATTTATTCTTACTGCAAAAGGGTGCTGCCTTCCATAGGTCCTGCCGCCGGAGAATGCGGCAGTTGCTGATTTAATTCCGGTAAATGGAATTTGTCCTCCCGCTCAGCCTTTGCCCTCTCTTCTTTGAGAGGTTTCAGACCATCATAGGACTGCCTCAGGATCTCCTCCATCTCCCGGATCAGGGGTAGGCGGGGATTTGTGGTGGTGCACTGATCTTCAAAGGCCTTCTCGGCCAATTCAGGTAGCTTGCTCAGAAAAATATCCCTGTCCACTCCCAATTCAGCAAAGGTGGCCGGTATCCCCAGGGAGCGGTTCAAGCCGTGTACGGCTTCAATTAAACTGTGGACGCCCTCATCTGCGGAAGCCGCGGGAAGCCCCAGGTGGGCTGCAATCCGGCGGTATTTTTCCGGCGCCAGGTGGTGCTCGTATTTCGGAAAAGACACAAACTTTGTGGGCAGCCCGGCGTTGTAGGCAATGACGTAAGGCAGAAGAATCGCGTTGGCGCGCCCGTGGGGAATGCCGAATTCACCTCCCACTTTGTGGGCCAGGCTGTGATTGATTCCCAGAAAAGCGTTGGTGAAAGCCATCCCGGCGATTGCAGCGGCATTATGCAGTTTTTCCCGGGCTTCCCGCCCCCCGCTGCGCCAGGAATCGGGCAGGTATTGAAAAACAAGCTCAATAGCTTTGAGCGCCAGGGCGTCGGTGAAATCCGAAGCCATCACCGAAACAAAGGCTTCAATGCCGTGGGCCAGGACGTCCAGGCCGGTGTCGGCGACCAGGGAGCGGGGCAGGGTTTCCACCAAATCCGGGTCGATGATGGCCACGTCCGGTGTCAGTTCGTAGTCCGCCAGGGGATACTTGATGTCTCTCCCCCGGTCGGTGATTACCGCAAAGGCCGTGACTTCGGAACCGCTGCCGCTGGTGGTGGGAATAGCCACAAGCCTGCTCCTGCGCCCCAGTTTCGGATATTTGTAGGTCCGTTTGCGGATATCCAGGAACTTCAGTTTCAAAAATTCAAATTCAACACCGGGGTGCTCGTAAAAAAGCCACATACCCTTGGCTGCGTCAATAACAGAACCGCCGCCCAGGGCGATAATCGTATCCGGCTGAAAGCGGTTCATCAAATCCCGGCCCTGGAGCACCAGATCCAGGGAGGGATCGGGCTCAACCCCGCTGAAAACCTCAAGCACAGGTCTTACCGGCCTCTTTTCCAGATGATAGCGGACTTTTTCCAGATGGCCCAATTCCGCCATATTTCTGTCCGTTATAATAAATGCCCTCTGCACCCCGGGCATTTTAGCCAGGTACTGGATGGAGCCTGTTTCAAAAAATATTTTCTCAGGTATCTTGAACCACTGCATGTTGACCCGCCTTTTGGCCACCCTTTTGACGTTGACAAGGTTGACAGCGCTGACATTGGCGGTTGTAGCGTTCCTCCCGTAGGAACCGCAGCCCAGGGTCAGGGAAGGTACGTTTGTATTGTAAATGTCCCCTATAGCCCCATGGGTAGCCGGCGCATTCACAATGATCCGGCCGGCCATAAGCCGGTCGGCAAATGCTTCGATCAGATTATTGTCGGAGGTATGGATCACAGCCGTGTGGCCCATCCCGCCGTATTCCACCATCTGTTCGCAGCGCTTGATTCCTTCCGCCGCATCATTTACAACGTAATAGGCCAGGATGGGGCTCAGCTTTTCCCGGGACAGGGGGTATTCCGGACCCACCCCCTCCAATCTTGCTATCAGAATTTTGGTTCCATCCGGCACTGTGAAGCCGGCCATTTGGGCAATTGAAAAGGCGGATTTGCCTACCACATCCGGACTCATGGAACAGGTCTCCCCACAGGTGGCAAGCAATTCCAATTTCCTTACCTCTTCCCCGGTCAGGAAATAACACCCGTATTCAACCAGAAGCCCCTCCACCTCCGCCGCCACTTCCCGGTCCACAATCAACCCCTGTTCGGAAGCGCAGATCATGCCGTTATCGAAGGTCTTGCTCAGGATTAAATCTGTAACCGCCCGTTTCAACTTCGCTGTCTTTTCAATGTAACAGGGCACGTTGCCGGGCCCCACTCCCAGGGCCGGCTTGCCGCTGCTGTAGGCGGACCGGACCATTCCCGCGCCTCCCGTAGCCAGGATCAGGGACACACCGGGATGTGCCATCAGCATCCTGGCCGCTTCCACAGAAGGTTGTTCGATCCAGCCGATGCAGTTTTCCGGCGCGCCGGCATCCACAGCCGCCTCCAGCATGATCCTGGCTGCAGCGGCGCTGCATTTCTGGGCCCCGGGATGAAAGCTAAAAACAATGGGGTTCCGCGTTTTCATGGAGATGAGGGATTTAAACAGGACCGTGGAAGTGGGATTGGTTACCGGCGTTACACCAGCGATGACTCCCACCGGTTCGGCAATCTCCTGGTAATCTTCCTCTTCGTCCTGATTAATTAGACCCACCGTTTTATGGGCTTTAATGCTGTGATAAACATATTCCGTGGCAAAGATATTCTTAGTTATTTTGTCTTCGTATACTCCCCTGCCGGTTTCTTCCACGGCCAGCCTGGCCAGTTCCATGTGCCGGTCCAGTCCGGCCAGAGCCATAGACTGGATGATCCTGTCGACATCCTCCTGCCCCAGAGCCAAATATTTTCCTAAGGCTTCCCGGGCCCTCTCCACCAGGCCATCGATCATCCTACTAATCCCTTCCTGCTGCTCTCTGTTAACTGCCTCCTGCACCGACTCCGTCCCCCCATCGCAAGGATTCTTTAAATGAAGTATTTCCTGCCTGGAAAGTAATATTCCAGAAGGACAACGGATTCTAAGCGGAGTCAGGCATTGCTCAAAGTTCATCCGAAATATCCCTGAGAACCAGCGGCGCCAATTAAGAACATAAATTTTTTCTGGTATATATAAAATTGTGGATATTCACAGTATTTTGAAGGATTACTGCCTTATGCCGCGAAACCGTCAAAGCAGAAAGGAAGTGGAGTTATGGTCAACTGCGCTAAATGTGGTATTTTTTCATGCTATAAGGGGGAATTGAACAAGCTCCCGGCAAACTGCCCCATGCGGGTTTGTCCGGAAATTTATGAAAAAGCCTCCGCCGCCTACAAAGAATCAGAATCATCCGGCAAGTTAGCCTGCCTTTCAGCCAGGGTGGAGTCCGCCGGTTACCGGGTCTGGCCCAGGGTTCGGGAAATCATGGAATTTTCCCGCCATGCCGGCTTTAAAAGGCTGGGGCTGCCCTTCTGCGTCGGTCTGCGGCGGGAAGCCCTGGAGGTTACTAAAATATTTGAAAGCAACGGCTTTGAAGTAGTTTCCGTAATGTGTAAAACCGGCTCCAGGCCCAAGGAGGAACTGGGCCTTCTGGATCAGGAAAAAGTCCGTCCGGGCCGGCATGAAGCCATGTGCAACCCAATTGCCCAGGCCTTGATCCTGAATAAACTCAAAACCGGCCTAAACGTTCTGCTGGGCCTCTGTGTCGGTCACGATACCCTGTTTATCAAGTATTCCGATGCTCCCATCACCGTCCTGGCCGTCAAAGACCGGGTGACCGGACACAACCCGCTGGCTGCCGTTTACGCCACCCACTATTTCGAACCGAAGCTAAAACTAACGTAAAAGAAGATTAATAAAGAAGATAATTTTTGAAGTATTCTTTTGTTGTAATTGTAAAGGTTCATAATAATTTTTTTGAAGGCAGCAAGGAAAAAAGAACAACCACCTGTTAAACAGGTTAAAAGCACTGCCCCTGGCAGCGCCTCAACATCTTCAGCAAGCAATATTACTGGCTTTGGTTGGCCCGGCAGGAAGTCCCCGGGCCAACTATTACCTGGAAATAAACACTGTTTCTGTAGTTTCCTCATACTCCACCTGACAATCGAATTCTTCGGCAATAAATCTCAGGGGAACCATGGTCCTGCCGTCTTTGATGAACGGAGGTACATCCAGCGTTTTTTCAATACCGCCGGCGGTATAAACTGGATTGTCAATGTACATGGTAATGGATATATCCTCCCGGTTCAAATCAATCCGTCCAGGTTCCGTCCAGGTCACCTCACACCCGAAGGTTTCTGCAAGATTTCTCAGCGGAACCATGGTCCTGTCATCCTTAATAAAGGGTTCTACATCGAAATAAACAGGCAGACCGTCAACCAGTACGCTTATACCTGACGGCTTTTTCAGGTAATCTACCAGGTTAACGCTATTGGTTTCGGTCAATACAGGTATATTGATTTGAAGATTTTGCTCTGCCTTTACCTCCGATTGTCCCTCCAGCAACAGCTTTAAAAACGTATTTGCCCCGGTGGAGTCATTGGCCAGAACCCGGACCCGGAAATCTGAATTCGCGTCTTTGTCCGTTTGCCGGTATTTCCCGTTGACTTGCCCTTCAATGATCAAGTTTTTATCGTCCTGGATGTCAAAAACGATGGTATAGGCGCCAGTTCTATTGTCACTGGGACCGGAGGTCAGGGCCTTCACTTTGACCCCGCCGCGCCAGGCCTCAGCTTCGCTTGCAGCCGCGCCGCCGCCCGTGTCAAGAGCCAGATCCAGGTTGAACTCGCTTTCCCCGCCGGGCAACAGCGGGATTTCATAGCTCAATTGATTGATTGTTACGTTCTTCAGCAGCTCCTGTATTTCATCTTCGCTTTCATTAAAACTGCCATCCTGGATGCTCTTTTCCAGGCTGTCCAGAATTTCTCTTTTTATGTCCGCCTTGTCCTCCCCCGGTGCATAAGCTGCAAGAAGACCGGCTATCAGTTCTGCAAATCTCTCGTCTTCGTTTTTGATCTTTTGAAGTATTTGCAGCAGGACATCCTCCAGACCCTCCTGATCCAGGCTGAAGGTCACTCTCTGGTTAATTAACGAGGTAGTAAAGTACTGCCCGGGAACAGCCTCAACAAAGAATACCAGCAGTTCCCTCAACTCCGGCGGAATCTCCTGCCCGCTGCTGACAGCCATATTATCCCAAATTTGAGCAGTTTCAGGTTCGCTTAAAAAGAGATATTCGGGAAGGTGTTCGATTGCGCCCATGTCATATTCCGGATCAAATAATTTAACTAACGATAAAACGTCCGGGGACAGAATTAACCTGGTAGAGTCAAGATAAATATCTCCCCGGTATTGACCTTGCTTCAAGGTAAGTTCGTATTCAGCCGCCAGTTTCTCTTCAGATGCGAGAAATTCGTGTTTTAGCTTTAGTTGTGCTCCGGCCAGGGATTTCAGGGGTTCGGCGGAAACAAGCATCCCGTCTAGCTCCTTGACGGTGTAGGAAACTGTACCCGAGGAAGTATTGTAAAGCTCAGCCGCAGGCCCCGCATCCCAATTCTTCAGCTTGTTCAAGATCAGCTGTTTAGCCGAAAGCGGGGTTTCCGCAGCTGCAGTGCAAACCACACTCAAACACAGAATGAAACACAACAACAGCAGTCCGATTTTTCCTTTTTTCACCGGCAACCTCCTTTTATTCGGACTTTCCGTCCAGGTTTTCCATGCATCCGTCCAATGGAAACGTTTTGCCATATCACGGACATGTAAAAACGGACAGGAACTCGTCCACTTAAGTACACTTTTTATATTACCAGATTTATGTATGATTGGAAATAGACATTATCTTATCAGACAGCTGCAAAATATCAGCTTTCTTGGAGAAAGATTTGCCCGGCCCGGATTCACTTAAACGCAGGGCTCTTCCACAGGCACCTCGAGATCCAGCAGCGGGGCATGCTGCTGTGCCCCGTAAATATCCGTATCACCCGGATCTCCCGAAACTACCGACCGGACAAGGGTCACCTTGATAGCATTGGCCTGCTCATACTCAACTACCCCGAGAACATCCTGCAGATTAATATTATAGAGTCCGGCGAACAGTTCCTTTGTAAAAATTCCGGAACGGCGGGCCAGCTCAAAAGCTCTGCGGTCTTTAAAAACAAGGTCCAGGGTCAGCTCGAAGGGGCCGGAATTCTTGCTGCGAATGACCCCGGCCAGATCGGTAATTTTTATTTTTTTCATCTTCTCACCCCTTGCCATAAAAGTCTAAAAGCAGTTGAATAATTCGGCCTCATCCCCTGGAAACCCTGCGCCCAAAAGTAAAAATACCTGTTTAAGTTAAGCGTTTTTATTAAATAAAGAAGGGCAGGATTTTTGAAAGACCTCCCACCCCAGAAGCCGGTTCCTTGAATGAAATTTTCATTCAACACGATGCGATCATATGAAAGTTTTATACATTATAACATTTTATTAAATGTTAATCAATGGTACTACTTTGCCTGCCGGCAACTACTTTAAATATCCGCTATTTCCAGGGGAAAGAGTTCAAAGGGATCGTCAACTTCCATCAGATGATAGATATTAAAACGGAAAACCTCGCCCCCCCTGAAGTCCGAGGGAGAGAATGGAAAAGCCAGGTTCCCTGCTGTAGCTACACGGCCCGGGTAGCTGCAGTGAAGCATGGTGGAACGGGCAAAACCGCAAATGGTGTCCGCCAGTTCCTGGGTCCCTGCAACTGCTTCAATAAGAATAGCCAGTTCGTGGCAGGGGGT
Organism: Pelotomaculum sp. UBA1371; assembly: GCA_002305915.1. Classification (GTDB taxonomy): domain Bacteria; phylum Bacillota; class Desulfotomaculia; order Desulfotomaculales; family Pelotomaculaceae; genus DTU098. The sequence goes on from DBRJ01000049.1 coordinate 49,961, forward strand.
ATCTTTTTTTCGTTCGAAACTGCCCATCACACCATTGCGCCCGTACAGCTTGAAGTCCAGGAAATAATCATCAACATGGCTGAAATTATCCCGGACTCTTTCCCGCACGGAGTCAATTACATAGTCTATTTCCCTCACCATAACCGGGTCGCGGCAACCGGCAAGGGAGATTGTCCTGTAACCCGCTTTCCTCACACCCTCCAGTTTAACACAGTAAGAATCTGAAGGAATAAAACTGCTGCCTGTCACCCGGACCCGGGTCTCGCTTACCTGTTCAAACCTTGCTTTTTTTAGGTTGAGGCACCCTCCGGGACCGGGCAGCAGCACGGGATCCGCCTTTTCGTAAAGGGTGTGGGCAGCCACGGAACTCACGGTACAGCGCCGCTGCCGGTTTAAAGGCTCCACTTCAAAAAGGCTTTCGGTTAGAATACCCAAAAGGCAGTCGCTGCCGCTTCCCGGGTTTGCTGCAATAGCCCCGCACTCCAGAATCTTGCCCAGGTGAATGGCAAGTCCCGGATCAAAGCCGCGTCTAACGGCTTGCGCAGCAAAAACTGCGGGATCATAAGCCCGCCCGGCCAAAACAACCTCCGCCCCGGCGTCCAGAGCGCCCATCAAAGGCTCGACCCCCATCTGCCCCACAATTCTTACCGCGGCGTCCAAATCCTCTTCAGTCAAGGGCTGTGCGGGGCCCAGGGGATCCACTTTACCTGAACGAAGGGACTCCCTGACCCTTTCCCTGTCCACTTCCGCATGGATTACCGCCAGTCTGAAGTGAAGTCCCCGCTCCCTGGCAATCTCCCTGATCAGCCCGGCATCCCTTTGAAGATGGGGCCGGCCGCCGCTCCCCCCCGCCGTACCGACGAGCAGAGGGATTTTCCGGCTCACCGCCGCTTCCAGCAAGAATTCCAGATCCCTCTTCACCGCACCCCGGTTTGTAAAAGATACGCCGGCGCCCAGGTAATATGGCCCCGGATCAGTTGAACCGGCATCCACTGCAATCACGTGGGGCTCCCGCTTAAGACCCTCTTTAAAAGATTCAAGGGGGAAGCCATAGCCCAGGATTGCTGTAGGTGACAGTATTCGCAGTTCGCCCACCCAAACACCTCCAAGTTTTCTAAAAACAGCTTCTGCTTTCTACCCTGCAGAAGTTTACCTGTTTTGACATGCTAACCCTAAAATAACTTATCGGACAGAAAAAGAAAAGACCATTTAATTGATGAACTTCGACTAAAAAGAATTAAAACCGATTATCTTAAAATTATGTTGAGGGCTGTTTTACCTGGTGTGCAGGATTCACAGCTAATCAGGAGAATACCTTTTCGTATAAAAATTTCTTAAATATTTTTAAGGAGAGCTTTTATGATGAAATATGTTGTTTTACTGGGCGACGGTATGGCCGACGAAAAAATTGCCGCACTGGACAACAAAACCCCCCTGCAGTACGCCAACACCCCCCACATGGATTATCTGGCTGCCCGCAGCGTTATAGGCATGGCCGGGACGGTTCCCGAAGGTTTCCAACCGGGCAGCGACGTAGCAAATCTTTCCGTGCTGGGCTATAACCCCAAAGAATACTATACGGGACGCTCCCCCCTGGAAGCGGTAAGTATGGGCATTGAACTGAACGACGAGGATGTTGCCTTCCGCTGCAACCTGGTAACGCTTTCTGAAAAGGAAAGATACGAAGAAAAGACCATGGTGGACTACAGCGCAGACGAGATCACAACTGCAGAGTCCGGTCAGCTAATGGCTGAAGTCAGCAAACAGCTGGGCAGCGGGCAATTGAAATTTTTTCCGGGCTTCGGATTTAGGCATCTTCTGGTCTGGACAGGGGGACCCCCGGAGGTGAAGTTGACGCCTCCCCACGATATTTCAGGGCGGGTCATTAAACCTTATTTGCCGCAAGGCCGGGGCAGCGAAATCCTTTTTAACCTGATGAAGGAAAGCAATAGCTTCCTGCCCTCACACCCTGTCAACAGAAAGAGGTCTGAAACGGGCCTGAGGCCTGCCAATTCCATCTGGTTCTGGGGTCAGGGCAAGCGGCCCGAGCTCCCAAAATTCCAGGACAAGTTTGGACTGTCAGGTTCAGTGATTTCCGCAGTAGATCTTATTAAAGGGATTGGTCTTTGCGCGGGACTGGACGTGGTGAAACTGGAAGGCGTCACCGGTACCGTTAAAACCAATTACAAGGGCAAGGTACGGGCCGCCCTGGAGGAGCTTCAAAAGGGCAAGGATTTTGTTTATATTCACGTGGAGGCGCCGGACGCCGCCGGGCACAGGGGAGAGCCGGAGACCAAGATCCGTGCCATTGAAATGGTGGATGAAATGCTGGGAATGTTGCTGGAGGAAATGAAGTGCTTCGAAAACTATAAAATCTTGCTGCTGCCTGATCATCCCACCCCCCTCCGGACCATGACCCATTCCAGCAATCCGGTTCCCTTTGCTGTTTATGCCCGGGATTGTCCGAAAGAAAAAAGCCGGACCTTTGATGAAGATTCCGCGGCCGCTTCCGGCCTGTATCTCACCGGGCATACCTTGATGGACTTTTTTATCAACGGCAAAAACTAGAGTAAAGGAAGTTGCGGTTTTTGAACCAACAAAGCGCCGCCGGGAATAATTCGTTCCGGCTTCCCTTGATGGTTGTGGTCCTGGAAGCCTTTGCCGCAATACTCAACAACAGCTCTATAAATGTTGCCCTGCCCAAGTTCTGTTCACTGTCAACATTCCGGCGGGGATTGCCGGAATTATCCCGGGCTATCTGCTGTTGGTGTTCCGGGTCCTAAACCGAAATATAATCAAAATATTATGTACCGGTTGAAGGCCTGTCAACTTTCCTGCTAATAATGATTGATATTGAATACACCCATCTTATAAACACACCCGTAAACAATAATGCTGCCGGCTGTATACGTCGGCAGCATTTATAAATTATCAGAAAGAAAAGAGTCCACTTTTCATAATAAAGCTGTTCTCTTTACCAGTCAGTTAACAAAACCCTAAGAACTGGTCCCCCTGGCCAGGTTGAACTTCTGATGCAGGGCGCGGACCGCCTTCGTGACTTCTTCAGCCTTAAGGACACAGGAGATTTTGATCTCCGAGGTGCTGATCATTTCCAGGTTTATACCCTGTTCAGAGATGGCCTCGAACATCATCGCCGCAACACCTGGGTTGCTGGCCATTCCGGCTCCCACAATGGATACCTTGGCCACACCGCTGTCACTGGTATAGCCGCTGGAACCCAGCTCCGGCTGCAATCTTTCCACCACTTCCAGAGCTTTTTTCAAATCACCCTGGCTGCAGGTAAAAGCAATATCGTTCCTGTTATCCCGCATGGCGCCCTGGATGATCATATCCACATTAACGTTTTCATCAGCCAGAGTCTTAAACAATTTATAGGCAATTCCCGGCTTGTCATAAACGTTGTACAGGCCGATTTTAGACACGTCCAGGTCATAGGCTACGCCTGTTACCAGTAGAGATTTTTCCATGTTTCCCGCCTCCTTGACAATTGTCCCGAGATTATGGTTAAAGCTGGAGCGCACATGCAAAGGCATGCCATATTGCATGGCCAGTTCCACAGAACGTGGATGCAGGACTACAGCCCCCAGATGGGCCAATTCCAACATCTCGTCGTAGGATATTTCAGCAAGTTTGCTGGCATCAGGCACGACACGGGGATCAGCGGTATAGACACCGTCCACGTCGGTATAAATTTCGCACAGGTCGGCCTTTAAGGCAACCGCAAGGGCAACCGCCGTGGTGTCGGAACCGCCCCTGCCCAGGGTGGTTATGTCATTTGCGTTATTGACCCCCTGGAAGCCGGCAACTACGATGATGTTTCCCTGCTTTAACTCATCCTGCAGACGGGAGGTGTTGACATTCAGAATTTTTGCCCTGGTATGAACACTATCAGTCATAATTCCAACCTGGGCGCCGGTCAGGGAAATAACCGGCTGTCCCAAATCTTTGACGGCCATTGCCAGCAGGGCTATAGATACCTGTTCCCCGGTAGAAAGAAGCATATCCAGTTCCCGCTCCGGGGGGTTGTCGGTGATTTCCTGCACTAAATGAATCAGGTCGTCGGTCGTGTCTCCCATGGCCGATACAACCACCACAACATCGTGGCCCTCGGCGCGGACACCGGCCACACGCTCCGCCACACAGCGGATCCGTTCAGCGTTTGCTACCGAACTGCCACCGTATTTTTGTACAATCAGCATTAAAAATCGCCTTCCTTTTGTCGCCGGACAACCGCTGTCAAACGGCATCGACAGTCTAGAATGATGACAAAATCTATTTTATTTCCAGGGCTCTTGCACCAATGGGGCTTGGCTTTAAAACCAGGACTCTGCTCTTTACACCGTTCTGGCGAAAAGTATCGCCCATAACCCTGGCTATTAGATCCAGGTTTGAATCGGCAAAAGCAATTACCGTAGGTCCTGCCCCGCTCAGCGTTACTCCCCGTGCGCCCGCCAGTTTGGCTGCGGCCAGAATTTTTTTAAACCCCGGAATATAGGAGGAACGAAGAGACTGATGAAGGCGGTCTTCCATGGCCACCCCCAAAAGACTCAGGTCTCCCTGCTGCAGGGCTGCAACCAGCAAGGCAACCCGCCCCACATTAAAGGAAGCGTCCTGAAAGGTTACCTGGACGGGAAGTATATCCCTGGATGTTTTGGTGGCAAAAGCAAAATCCGGTATCGCCACCACCCCCATCAAACCCGGGGGCGGTTGTATTTTCAGGTACTTTACATCGCCGTCCGCCTGAACCGACACAACAATGCCTCCCAGGACGGCTGGGGCCACATTGTCGGGATGCCCCTCCACAGAGCTGGCCAAATTAATTATATCCTTATTGGACAGCTTTCCACCGGACAAAAGATTTGCCGCGATAACCCCCCCAACAATGGCAGAAGTACTGCTGCCGAGGCCGCGGGCTACGGGAATCTGATTGGACAGGCGTAGTTTTAAACCCGCCGGGGAGTACCCAACCTGGCGAAAAACACGCTGAACAGCCTGATAAACCAGATTGTGCTCATCCCGGGGCAGCTCGGCAGCTCCTTCTCCGGTAATATCGATAATCAGCCCCTGGGAAGCCGGAATCACCTCAACCGTATTGTAAAGCTCCAGAGCCATGCCGAGGCAGTCGAAACCAGGCCCGAGATTAGCTGTGGTAGCGGGAACCTGAACTCTAATCATCGGGGTAACCCTCCTGTACCGTTCCTTTCAGGAAATCAGAGGTGATTGGTAATACTAATCCTCAACCCTGATAACATTAGACACCTCATTTACGGTTGACAGTTCTTTGATGATTCTCAAGGCATCCTGTAAGTTTTTCTCAAGGACCCTGTGGGTAACCAGCACTATTTCCGCAGCCTGCCCCGTGGTATGTTTCTGAATTACAGAAGCAAGACTGACATCGTTATTTCCGAAAACAAAGGCTATGCTTGCCAGGACTCCGGGCCTATCGGCAACATTCAGGCGGATATAATACTTTGTTGAAGTCAGGCCCATGGGCTTCACATATTTTTCACCGTAGCAGGTGCAGCTGCTCATTCCGGAAACATCCCGCAGCTTATAGCGGGCAGCGCTCATCACGTCACCCACAACAGCGCTGGCCGTAGGCAGTTCGCCGGCGCCCCGTCCGAAGAACATAACATCGCCTACAGCGTCACCACTGACATGAATGGCGTTATATACATCATCAACCGGGGCCAGGGGATGATCTTCAGGCAAAAGCGCGGGGTGGACCCGCACCTCAATGCCGTCATCGCTTTCCTTGGCGATCCCCAGGAGTTTAACCACATAATTGAGTTCAGCGGCATATTTTATATCTTCTGTGGTTATCCGGGTTATTCCTTCAAGAAAAACCTGCTCCAAAGAAACCCTGGTGTTAAAGGCAATGGAAGCAATAATCGCCATCTTCCGGGCGGCATCATGGCCGGCTACGTCTGCGGTGGGATCAGCCTCGGCGTATCCCAAGGCCTGCGCCTGGGCAAGTGCCTCGTCAAAGGTGAGCCCTTCTTTGCTCATCCTGGTCAGCATATAATTGGTGGTCCCGTTGACGATTCCGATAACCTGCCGGATCCGGTTGGCCGCCAGGCACTCTTTTAAGGGCCGGATAATGGGTATTCCACCGGCTACGCTGGCCTCAAAAAAAAGATCACAGCCGTTTTCCCCGGCCGCTTGAAACAATTCTTTGCCGTGCGCGGCAATCATGTCCTTGTTAGCGGTAACCAGACTTTTACCCTGCTTCAGCGCCCTTAGCGAATACTCCAGGGCAGGGTTGATTCCCCCCAGTACTTCTACCACGATATCAATGTCCGGATTGTTAATAATGTCGCCGGCTTCTGTGGTCAAAAGGCCCTGTTCCAGTTCCAGGCCACGGTCCTTATCAGGATCGCGTACCAGTATTTTTTTAATATCGACAGGAGCGCCCACCTTTTGCTCTATTCCTGCCCTGTTATCCTTTAAGATGCGGTAAACGCCCCGGCCAACAGTCCCCATGCCCAGCAGACCGACATTGATTTTACTCTTGGACACCTGTTCTCCCCCTCTCTAACCCACATTATGCCCTATCAGACTTATTTCCCGGACACCTTCCAATTGCCGGAGCCGGACAGTGACATCTTCCACATCCCACTCCATACCTGCTGTTTCAAAGGTGATGGAAACACTGGCAAGGCCGTTTACGGGAATACTCTGGTTAATTGTCAGAATACTGGTTTTTGCCTCCGCCAGGGTCTCCAGGACCCTGGACAGTATACCCGGGCGGTGTTCCAAAACCATGGACAAGCTTACCGTAACCCCGGAATTCCAACGGTAAAAGGGAAATACGCCTTCCCTGTACTTGTAATAAGCACTGCGGCTCAGGTTAACCTTTTGTACTGCCTCACTTACTGTAGCAGCCTCGCCGCGCAGGAGTAATTCCCTGGCCAGGGCCGTTTTTAGAATAGCCTCCGGCAAGATATCCTCCTGAACAAGAAAAAACCGGCTTTCTTTTCTGGCCATGCCCACCCCCCCGTCCTCCATCAGCGGATATTTTTCCACTCATGGTAGACATTATAGCATTAACCGGCTGAACAGGCAACGCATTTAATGAGCCGTTGCAATTTTTTTATCAGGAAACCGGCGGCTTTTAATCGACTGGATCAAATTATTAGGACAGGGCGGTTTTACCCCAACCTAATTATACAATTAGCAGAAGTAATGTCAAACCTGGCCGCAATAACGAATTACACTGGCTCAGATAGAATAAACAAAGGTTTCAGGCAGAAGCGTTGAAGACTTATAACGAGCCGGTCATCCCTCCACAACCGGAGCATATGCCATACATAATATGTAATTACAGGTATATATGACCGTGTCCCAATTAATATAGCAATTCCTTATCATAACCTGACCTAAAGAAAAAACCCCAAAGGGGGTTCACTTGTTCTAAAATGATATTTTTCTAAAATAATAACCGGCCAGTCGACCGGTCACACTTTCAGATGATAATGCAGATGAGCCCGCCGGAACCCTCGTTGACAATCCGCTGAAGAGTCTCCTGCAGCTTCAGCTGGGCGTTTTCCGGCATGCGATGGAGTTTGTTCTGGATTCCCTCCCTCACGAGATCATGTACCGATTTCCCGAATATTTCCGATTTCCAGATTTTTTGAGGATTATCCTCAAATTCCCTGAGCATATACTGCACCAGTTCCTCACACTGCTTTTCAGTTCCGATAATCGGGGTGATTTCAGTGGTAATATCGGCTTTAATCAAGTGCAGTGACGGGGCGGTTGCTTTTAATTTGACCCCGAAACGGTTACCCTGCCGGATCAACTCAGGTTCCTCCAGGAGCAACTCTTCCAGGGTAGGTGTTACCACACCATAGCCGGCATCCCTGACCTCGCCCAGGGCCTGGGCAACCTTGTCATACTCCCGCTTGGCCACGCTGAGTTCCTTGACCAGACGGAAGAGTTCCCTTTCTCCTTCAATAGTAAAACCGGATTGTTCACTCAACACCTGATAAAAAAGCGCCGGATCCGATGTGATCCCGATGGAGGCGGAGCCCGTGCCCATATCAAGACTGCGCAGGCTGACCTGATCCACAAATTCATATTCCGCCAGGGAATCCACAGCTCCGTTAACGTCCCTCAAGCGGCGGACATTTTTAACCGTCTCACGGACCGATTCCTCAAATTTTTGACGCAGCCAGTGTTTGAATTCCAACTCTTCCACCCAGGGCGGAAGGCTGATGTTGACCTCGTTGACTGGAAATTCATAAAGCAATTTTTCAAGGATATTCAAGATATCAGCCTGGGTCATTTGGGCACAGTCGACGGGCAGCACCGGCACATCATATTTCTCGCTCAATTCTGCTGCCAGCTGCTGTGCTTCCTCACCCTCCGCCCTGGTGCTGTTGAGAAGAACCAGGAAGGGGCGGTTGATATCCTTCATTTCATCAATTACTCTTTCCTCTGCGTCAATATAGCTTTCCCTGTCGATTTCTGTAATGCTTCCATCAGTGGTCATAACCAGACCCATGGTGGAGTGCTCGGAGATGACCTTGCGGGTACCGACTTCGGCAGCTTCCTGGAAGGGAATTGGTTCTTCAAACCACGGAGTGGAAACCATTCTCGGACCGTCATCTTCTTCATACCCGAGGGCTCCATCAACCCGGTAGCCCACACAGTCAACCATGCGCATTTTCACATTTAAATTTGGAGTTATTTGTATTTCCACTGCTTCGTTAGGAATGAACTTGGGTTCGGTAGTCATAACCGTCCGGCCCGCTGCCCCCTGGGGCAGTTCATCCTTGGTCCGTTCCCGGTCATGAGCATTTTTCATATTGGGGAGTACCATTAACTCCATGAACCGCCGAATAAATGTGGATTTGCCGGTGCGAACGCCCCCAACAACGCCGAGATACAGATCCCCCCCGGTGCGTTCCGCAATGTCGCGGAAAATGTCGGTTCTTTCCATGTACACACTCCCTCCTTAAAAAATATGGCAAAATACACCTGTATATAAACGGTATGCATCCCTCCCCCGTACCAGCGAAAACATATCTTTAAGAACCCATGAACCATGAACCTGGTCCACGTCTATTTTTTTCCAATGACATACAATAACATTATATATATATGAGGCTAATGGACTAATATGACCTGGCATTAGAAAATTCAAGAAAAATTATACCATTTTTTACCTTCCGGGAATTGTCTTAATAATTATATGGAAATAGAAAACACCCGGTTTTAACTCCAGGTGTTATTTGAAAAATATTTTACATCATAGTAATCATAGGAAACCTTCCTGCCGGCAAGGCCTACCCTGGCTTTGTCCGTGTATGGACAGCCTTCCTTGCCAAAGACCTGTACCTTGTCAGACATTTCTTCAGAATAATCCCCCTTTCCTATATTTACCATTATTATAGCATAAAAAAATGCTAAAACAATCAGGATATTTTGCCTGCTAAAAATCAACCTTCCGGATATAAGGCTCCGCCTCGGCCACCTCTTCCATTTCGTGAGTTTTACTGCGGGTCATCAGTTTGCTGACTGCGGTTGCAGGCTGCAGCCCCTCAAACAACACCCGGTAAATCTGCTCGGTAATCGGCATCTCTACAGCACAATGAGCTGATAACCGTCTGGCGGCTTTCGTAGTACGGACTCCTTCAACAACCATTCTGACCCCGGCGACGGCCTCTTCCACAGGCTCGCCCTGTCCGATGGCAATTCCAGCCCGCCGGTTGCGGCTGTGCATGCTGGTACAGGTCACAATCAGGTCACCTACACCGGACAACCCTGAAAATGTAAGCGGGTTAGCCCCCGTCGCGATACCGAGACGGGTTATCTCCGCCAGGCCGCGGGTCATTAAAGCTGCCTTGGTGTTGTCCCCAAAACCCAGGCCGTCAGCTATTCCCGTACCCAGGGCAATAATGTTTTTGAGTGAACCACCCAGCTCAACCCCGGTCACGTCCGGGTTGGTGTAAACCCTGAAAAACTCGCACATAAATAAATCCTGCACATACTCCGCACTTTTCAAGCAGGACGAAGCTGCTACCACCGCCGTGGGAATATCCCTGCCTACCTCCTCAGCATGACTGGGCCCGGAAAGAGCCACATATCTTTCCAGCAAATCCTCCCCTGCTTCTCCGGCAAACACCGTGGACATCCGGCAAAGGCTTTCCTCTTCAATTCCTTTGGCAACGTTAATAATTATGGACTTTGCAGGGAGATAGGGGAGTGCTTTGCGCAGGACTTCCCGAAAAGCATGGGAAGGCACTCCAAAGAGAACGACCTCCGCGTCAGCCAGAGTTTTCTCCAAATCAACAGTGGCCTCGACGCCGGGGGGTATTGCAACTCCGGGCAAATACTGACTGTTTTCCCGGGTTTCGTTTATTTCCCTGACCTGTTCCGGAAAAATCGACCACACCCTCACCAGATGACCTAACCGGGCCAGGAGTCTGGACAGGGCGGTTGCCCAACTGCCCGCACCGAGAACGCCGACTTTCTTGCTCACCAGTCCACCTCCGCTTATACTTTTTTCTTGCCGATTCTGGGCTCGGTCTTCTCAATCAACCTCTTGATATTGGGAATATGTTTGTATACTGCAAAAGCTGCGAAGAAACCCCCCACAACCAGATAAGGCCACTCCAGCCTGTACACCATCATTAATACAGGAATCGAGACAACAGCCGTTATTGAACCCACGGAGACAAACCTGGTCAGCCCTACAACAACCAGCCAGATCAGCATTACCAGAACTCCCACAGGTAAGGAGATGGCGGTAATGATCCCCACGCCGGTAGCAATTAGCTTTCCGCCCTTGAATCCTAAAAACACAGGCCAACTGTGTCCGGCCAGGGCCGCCATAGAGGAACCGGCAACCAGCAGGGGGGGACCGTAATGTTTGGCCAGAAGCACAACCAGGACTCCTTTGCCGAGGTCCCCGGCCAGGGCCAGCAAACCCGCTGCCGGACCGGCATTCCGCCAGACATTAGTCATGCCGACGTTGCCGCTGCCGCACTTGCGGATATCAATCCCTTTCCAGCAGCGCGCTACAAGATAGCTGAAGGGGATTGAGCCAATCAGATAGCTAACTATGACAACCCAGTAGTAAGACATTGCAACTCTCCTCCAGGTAATAAAAGCAAAAAGATCGTGTTAGGGGAACAAATAATAAAATACGCGCCGTTAAACCTCTTTTGCCCTTTTCCGGAGAATGAAGCGTACAGGGGTCCCTTCAAACCCGTAAGCCGACCGGACCTGGTTTTCAAGATAGCGCAGATAGGAAAAATGCATAAGTTCCGGATCATTTACGAAAAGAATGAATCTCGGCGGCTTCACTCCAGCCTGGGTAACGTAAAAAATCTTGAGCTTCCTGGACCTGTCGGAGGGAGGAGGGGTCTGCAGCACCACTTCCCTGAACAGATTGTTCAAATCCGCAGTGGTAATGCGGGTAGCCTGCTGCTCGGCTACGAAATCAACCAGTTCCAGCACTTTCTGAACCCTTCTCCCTGTTAGGGCCGATGTGAAGATCAAGGGTACATACTGCATAAAGCCAAGGTCTTGCCGGATTCTCTCAGTGAAACGGTTCATGGTGCGGTCGTCTTTTTCCACAAGGTCCCATTTATTAATTACCAGGACCGACGCTTTGCCGGCTTCGTGGACATAACCGGCAATGCGCTTATCTTGTTCCGTGACGCCCTCTGTCGCATCCACAACGATCAGAACCACATCGCTCCGGTCCACGGCACGCAGCGCTCGAATCACACTGTATTTTTCCGTGGGGCGGCCGATCCTGCCCCTGCGCCGCATCCCCGCCGTGTCGATAATGACATAGTGCCTGCCGTCCCGTTCAAAGGCGGTATCAATAGCGTCCCGGGTAGTGCCGGGTACGCTGCTGACAATCACCCGTTCCTCTCCCAGGATGGAGTTGACAAGGGAGGACTTGCCCACATTGGGCCGGCCCACTACAGCTATTTTAATGACATCGGCTTCATACTCCTCTGCAGTCACTTCCGGCAGCAGTTCAACCAGCCTGTCCAGCATATCGCCGGTGTTCAAACCCTCCGCTGCTGAAACGGGCACCGGATCCCCCAGACCCAACTGGTAAAAATCATAAGCCAGGGAAGGCTGATCAAATCTTTCAACTTTATTGGCAACCAGTACCACAGGTTTATTAGCTTTGCGAATCATTAAAGCAATTTCCAGATCATCCGGGTTCAGGCCAGACCTGGCATCCACCACAAAAAGAACTGCATCCGACTCGCGGACGGCAAGTTCCACTTGTTGCCGGACACCTTCAATAATCTCACCGCTCTCCTGGAAATCGAGCCCCCCGGTATCAACCAGGGTGAAAATGCGCCCCGCCCACTCGGCGTCTTGATACAGGCGGTCTCTGGTTACCCCCGGCTCTCCTTCCACAATAGCCACCCTGCCCCCCACAATCCGGTTAAATAGTGTTGATTTACCTACATTGGGGCGGCCCAGGATGGCGACAACCGGTTTAGGCACGATCTTGCACCTCCTCCGCGTATGCACCTGTCCAATGGCAACTTATCTTTTCTGTTCCATCTTATTATTTTACCCTATTTTAGTAAAGTTAACATCCTGCCCTGGTAAACCATGCGGCTTTTTGCGGTCCCTCCAGCAAGACATCCACCAGTTGGCCCGGTCCCGCCACCGCAGCAACCGGAACCTTTAAGCACCGGCTCAATTCCGGCAGGCTTGTCCCGTCTAAAAAGACTGGCTCCTCTTTTTTTAACGAAATCGCCGGGAGTACCAGCAAATCCCCGGTTTCAGAGGGCAGAACCTGGGAAAGCAGGTCTGTGCCTGTAATCAAACCGGCCACAGTAGTACTCTCCCCGAAAAAACCGTTCCTGACAACCTTCAGGATTGCCTGCAGGCCTTCCACCCGGTTCAGGGCAGCTGCCACCGGCTCAAGTAATTGTTCCCCCAGAACTCCGGTGAGCAGGGTTATTTTTTTCTCAACCCGCTTCCGGAACAGGCGGGCTTTTACTTCCTCCCACTCATCCAAAAAAAGGCGGGTTAAACCCACCCCGTTTTCCAGCTGAGGAAAACCGGCGTAGCGTTCCACCGGAGGTATCTCCTCACCGGACAGCAGGTAAAACTCATCGGATGCAAAAACAAAGGGGTTTCCCATTGTGCGCAGAAATTCCTCCTGCCTGGCCTGGAGCCAGCGGAGCAGCCTGCGGGCTTCCTCCCGGGTATAACACCGCAGGGGATAGCAGCTTTGCCTGAACCTGGTTAAACCCACCGGCACCACTGCCAGGGACCGGACTTCCGGCCAGAGACCTGACAGGTCTTCAACCGTTCTCGCCAGTTCCCTTCCATCGTTGAGTCCGGGGCAGGCGACCACCTGTGTATGCATTTCTATACCTGCTGTCGCCAGTTCCTGCAGTTGTTCCATAATCAAACCGGCCTTGCTGTTGCCCAGCATGCGCCTGCGCAGTTCCGGGTTGGTACTGTGGACAGATATGTAAAGGGGGCTCAAACGCATGGAGACGATTCTTTGCATTTCCTTTCCGGTAACGTTGGTAAGAGTAATGAAATTACCGCTCCAGAAAGACAAACGGTAATCGTCGTCCTTTACGTAAAGTGTTTTGCGCATGCCCGGCGGCATCTGGTCGACAAAGCAAAAGATACATTTATTGGAGCAACGGATGGTGCGTCCGAAGCCGGCTCCATCGAATTCGAGACCCAGGTCCTGATCGTAATCCTTTTCCAGCTCCAAAACCCATTCTTCACCGTCAGCTTTTTTTAATTCCAAACTGATATCCTCATCGGCTTCCAAAAAGCGATAATCAATTAAATCACAAACAGGCGTACCATTAACAGCTATGAGCCGGTCCCCCTGCCCGATTCCTATTTCTTCAGCTATGCTTCCCGGCTTCACCCGGGCCACAGTCAGCCCCCCGGACTTCATTTGGGGCAGCCCCCCTCCGCTCTTACTCTCAAACCATTATCTATAATTTGGATTCGGCAGTCAAGGAAGATTTACCAGACCTGCTTTGCACATCGAAAGTCAGCTGCGATATTCTGCCGTAATGTTTTTTTACCCCGCAAAAAATCAAATAACGGCCCAGGGGCGCCAGTAAATGAAAGCGGCAGAAAAGAAGCCCGGCTAAAAGATAAAAATTATCCCCGGCTCCACTGTCAACTAAACTCAGCTCATTTTCCCCAATTCCGTACAGGCCCAGGAAACTATTCACCAGACGGTAGACCATTCCCCTCTCGCCTTTTACGGACAAAGCGTAAACATCATTACCCCGGGCATCCTTCCCCAGGGAAAGGACCTTGCCGGGATCATTTTTTTTGATACTCAAAAACGGCTGGCTCCAAAAATTTTTGTCCGGTTTCTCCCCCGCCGCCAGGCGTCCCGTGTGAATTGCCCCCGCCAGGCCGGCCAGGGGATAAATGCTTTCGCTGAAGTACAGTATTTTCACTGTATCCCCCCACCTCGCTCTTTACTCTTTGCACCAGTTTAACCAACTGTAAATAGGCAGCCTGAGTACCCATGGCTACTATAGGCCGTCCGACCCTGACAGCTCCCCAGCGGCGGGAAAGAAAACCACCAAGTTTCATGGTCAGATTTACCTCGCCCATCACGTTGACCAGATAATAATCATCCTCGGGTATGCCGAAAATTTCTGCCAGGCCGGTGAAGATGTTCTCCAGAACCCCTGGGCGGCTGCGCCTGGCGGTCAGAAATACCTCGTGGCCGGCTTGATCTTTCCCCATAAAGAAAAAATGACCGTGTTCGTCGGCTTCCTGGCGGTCATACAGGGGTACCGCACAGAATTCTGCCCGGGTGGGAACCCGGTTTTCCGGTAGAAGGCCCAGGTGAATTGCGGCGGCGGTCACTGATGAATGAGCGCCGCCGTAACAGTGATAGATTATTTTCATCCATGCTTCACCAGGATGTAAGTCCCGCCTTCCAGTTCGTGGACCGTTGAATCCAGGATCCTGGAAAGATTTACGGAAATAGAAACCAGTTCGTCCTCATTCCGGGCAAAAAAAATGGGGGCGCCCCCGCTCACCTTATCCTTATTAACGGTGACAACTGCCAGGATCGAGTCAGTATTTTGATTCATTTTTGAAAGCCCACCTTTCTCAGCTTGCTTTCTTCCTGGCCTTTTTAGTAACAGAACCCGCCGTCAGCGGCTTGCTCCTGGCGCTTTCCAACACCGGAGTAAGCTTGATAGCTGCAATTAGTTGCTCCATATCCTTTTCCACCGGTAAAATATAAAGTCCCACATCACCTGTATCCGGGTTTTTTCTTGCCATAGGTGTGAATTCAGGAATATCCACATCTTTTTTTGTGCCCAGGATCACCGCTGCGGTAAAGGCAAGGGCATTGCGCTGGCCGATGTCGTGGATAGTAGCCCTGGCATTGCCGTCCCGGGGTATAATCTTGACGGCCAGACCGTCTTTGATAATTTTCGCCCGCATTGAGGCCAGACCAACGTTCATGATGCCAATTTCGTCCACCATTAGAATGGGACCTTTAAAAGATAATGTGGCCGGGACAACATCACAAATATTGCCAATCACCTCACCAGACATAAAAACACGGCTGACAATCAGGGCAACTAAAGCTGTAACAACAGCTGCAAAGAACCCTCCGAATTGGGCGGCCAGGCTGGTGGCGAAAGCAGTACCCATAACCAGGTAGTTCCTGGCCTCAAATGTCCGGGCAATCCCTTCAATATAATCAAGGCCTCTTTTAACCAGCTCCGTACTCTCCAGACTTTCCAGGGTCCTGCGTTCCATGTTCCGGATTTCCCGGAACTGCTGCGCGGCCAGGGCCAAAAACGTGACGGCGGTGTAATCCGGTTTTAAGATGGCGGGAACCGCCACGGCCCCCAGCGCGGAAGATATGAAACCCAGGGACAAATGCGCCAGGTAGCCGTGCGGGTAACCCGGGTACTGTCTGTAATCAATCCGCAGAAGCAAAGCCCGGGAGATGGTGCCGGCCAGGACACCGGCCAGGATGACCGCCAGGTATTCAGGTTGATTTGTCCAGCCAAAAGCATTCATCAGTCTTTGGTTAAATCATCCTTCTCATCTCTAAGTCTTGCTCCGGCATCGGGATCGTTTACCTCCGGCCCTTTCCCCTCTGGCCAGTCACCCTGTTTCCTGAATATTTTACGCAGAGCCTGGCCCGGTCCCATAAAACTGGTGAACTCACTTCCAAAACCGGACAACCTGCTCTTAAAGTTTTCCCAGCTGCCGGAGCTGATCAGGAGAAAGCCCAACCCGCCGATAATGGTCACTCCCAGTATCCAGCCCAGGGCTTTCCAGGATCCCCCTTCCGCCGCCCGGCCCGCCCCGGGCGCTTCAGGAGCTGCGGGAGCAGCGGTGAGGCCCAGAACAGCGGGCATTGCTTCAGTAAACATTGCTATACCCTGCGCAGCTTCTTCCTTTGTATTGGTATGGGTGCCGGCCTCGATTAAAAGGGCCGTGGGCGTGAGATCCTGATTGTAATCCCCCTTACCCACAAATATCTCCTTCACCACATTGCTGTGAAGGTTGTTTGCCGCCGTCATCATCCGCCTGGCAAAATCCATGTTGGCGCTCATGCCGGGGTTTTCCCTGCCCACAACCAGACGCAGCCTGGCCACTTTTTGGCCGTCGATGGTAGCCCGGTAATAATTGGGATCCGGCACGCCGTCCCTGTGAATATCAAATATAGCTGCGGGTTTGTTTTGCAGCAAACTGGCAGCCGTTCGGCGGGAACGGGTGTAGGCATTATTATCATGGGGGTCGTGAGGGGTTTCATCATAATGCACCTGGACTCCTTTGCCTTTGAGCCTGTCCACCATGGTTTTACCCACCTGGTAGATCCCGCCCTTAAAGGGTATGGATTCAGTACCGTCACTGGGCACATAGGATTCGTCCGTATGGGTGTGATATACGGCCAGGCTGCCTTTCCCCTGCTGGGCTAACTCACTCGTCAGGACAGGCACGTTTTGCCCGGCGTAAAACTCTTGATAGGCTACAATCTGGGGGTCCATACCCACAAATGTGGCTTCTGCCCGTTCTCCGTCAACCTTCTCAACCCGGTAGATGCGCCCTTCGCAAGTGTAAAGCTCATCTCCCGCAAAAACAGTCCGGGCCATCATACTCAGCATGCTTCCCTGCTCGTCTACAATTGTCGTAAACTGTCCCACCAAATGATCGGGGGAACCGTTTTCAAATAACTCTGCCGCAGCCGGCGCCGGGTGCTGACCGGAATAAGACCTGAATACAAGTAAAAGGGCCACACCAGCCAGCACTACCAGGACGCCGCCTAAAAACCTTAATCTATACCTGAACTTATTCCTGCTCACCAAGCTCACCCGCCTTTTTTTCATCGTCCTCAATTCCGTCCAACCCGGTACGCCCTTCGCCCTGCCCGCCGGGCTTGTTCAACTCCGGTTTTTTAAGGGCTTTGAGCAGCTCCGGAGGGCGCCTTTCGATCCTGGGACCGCCCGCAAGACGCTCCAGGGATTCGCCTATCAGCTCGGCCAGCAGGATAGCTACAATTCCTGCCAGAACAATAGTATCAAAGGCGCCGGCCCCGCCGACGGCCACGGCATAGTTCTGCGGGGCCCCCTGGTTCAGCAACCAGACATAGTGAAAAGCATCCACCAGCAGTACGCCCAGGGTTGCCGCTATAAAAGCCGCTCTCCTGGACCTCCCGATCAGATAGGCGACAATACCACCTACCAGGGGGTAGAGGTAAATCGCATCAATAAAGGCGTAACGCCCCGCCGGTTCCATGGTTGTACCGGCATTGACCAGGGACCCCACCACGTAAACCACAACAGCCGTGATCAAAGCGCCCACCAGGGCTCTGGTCCATTCTTTGGCGGTGCCCGCCCGGCTCAGAAGATAAATTGCCAGGCCAATGGGCACCAGCGCTCCTCCCACGTTTACCGAGGTTGTAAAAGGAAGAAACGGGAGGGGAATGTTGATATAACTGCCAAGAATAATAGCCGCGATAACAACCAGCGCCCCCCTGTCAGACAGCCTCATCCGGTCCAGGGCGCGCTGGGCCAGTCCCAGGTAAATGAGAATTGAAGCAATGATCAGGATAATGATTCCGATGGGAAACCGTTCCAAGTGCCTCAGCCTCCTTGTATCAACAAATATCAAAATTAGACTGCCACACCCGGATTAAAAATATGCAAAAAAAAAAGCGGTTATCCACCGCATTCTTTTTATATAAAATTATTCATTATCTTTTTTTTCAAACAGGTCGCCCACCATGTCGCCAATAGTCACCACGTCGTTGTTATCCTGGGGCTTGTTGTGACTGTAATCCTGAAACTCCCGGGTTTGTTTTTCTCTAGCAACCTCACGAATGGAGAGACGGATCCGCTTCTCAGTGGGGTCTACACTCAAAACCTTGACGTTGACCTCTTCACCTTCGGTAACAACTTCATCCGGCTTGGCCACATGCCGCTCCGCCAGGTGGGAAATGTGAACCAGTCCCTCTACGCCGGGTTCCAGCTGGACAAAGGCGCCGAAAGGAGCCAACCGGACCACCTTGGCTAGAACGATGCTGCCGATGGGGTATTTCTCTGCCACCGTGTCCCACGGGTTGGGCAGCACCTGTTTTAATCCCAGGGATATCTTTTCATTTTCCCGGTCTATCTTTAAGACCATAACCTCAATTTCATCGCCCACTTTAACCACTTCCGACGGGTGGTTAATCCGGTGCCAGGACATCTCTGAAATGTGCAGCAGGCCGTCAACGCCCCCGATATCCACAAATGCTCCAAATTGGGTCAGGCGCCGGACAATGCCCTTGACAACCTGGTTTTCCTGCAAGCTGGCCAGTAATTCCTCGCGCAGCCTGGCATATTCTTCTTCCAGCACAGCCTTGCGGGACAGAATAACTTTCTTGCGGCCGCGGTTCAACTCTATAACCCGGGTTGAAATAACCTGTTCAAGGTACTTGGAGAGGTCCTCCACATAGCCCCTGTCAACCAGAGAGGCCGGCAGGAAAGCACGTACGCCAACATCTACCAGCAGGCCGCCTTTCACAACTTCGCGGACCGTTCCCTCAACAGTTTCCTGGGTATTTAAAGCTTCCTCCAGCCTGATCCAGGCTTTTTCGGCATCAGCTTTCTCCTTGGAAAGAATTAGTTTGCCCTCATTGTCCTCTGCTTTCAGCACGTATACTTCTATCTCATCCCCCACCTTGACTATGTCATGAATGGAGGTAACTTCACAGCAGGACAGCTCCCTCGCAGGAATAATGCCTTCCGATTTCGCACCGATATCCACCATAACTTCGTCTTGTCCAACATGGACAACCGTGCCCGTGACAATTTCTCCATGGCGGACTGCCTTGACTTCTACCGCGTCCTTCATACCTTCTTCGGTAATGTTCATTTCTTCGGTATTATTCACTTCTTCGGTATTGCTCACTTCTTCGGAACTGTTAATTTCTTCAAACTCACTCATTCGTCTCATAACCTCCTCTATAATCCAATCAGGTGTGGATGCACCCGCCGTTAATCCTGCCACTTTGACTCCCTGAAACCAGGCCGGCTCCATCTGGCCTGCTTCCTCGACATGGTAGGTCCGTGTTCCTGATGCGCGGCACAGGCTGGCCAGTTTTCTCGTGTTGGCGCTGTTTGTGCCCCCTACCACAATCATAACATCGACCTGCCGGGCAAGATCAAGGGCGGCTTTCTGCCGCTCGGCCGTTGCCTTGCAAATAGTATTGCAAACCCTGACCTCCGCACCTGTCTTTCTCAAAACTTCTACTACCGCATCAAAATTCTCCTGGGGCTGGGTTGTCTGAGCAACTACCCCGATTGGCCCCGCCGCTGTTAACTCAGCAGCTTCTTCCGGATTCTCAACTACCAGCGCTTTCCCGTAAGTCCAGTCGATTATCCCCTGAACTTCGGGGTGTTCCTTATCACCTACCACCACCACCTGTATGTTTTCGCCGGACAGCTCCCGGGCCAGATTCTGTGCCCTGCGGACATAGGGGCAAGTCGCGTCCACAATATCCAACCCGTTTTCCCTGGCAGTTTCCAGCAAGGCCGGACCCACACCATGGGATCTGATCACCAGCGTACCTTTTTTAATCTCCCCAAGATCATTTATTTCCTTTAGACCCATTCGCGCCAGGCAAGAAACCACCTGAGGATTATGGATCAAGGGCCCCAGGGAATAAATTGGGCTTTCCCTGTTGTCCACAGTTGCCCTGGCCATGTCGATGGCTCTTTTTACACCGAAACAAAATCCGGCTTTTTGAGCCAACCGTACTTCCACAAAATCACCGCTTTTTGTATCTATTAATAATTCGTTAGAGTCCCTTCGATTTCCTTCCGGCTATGAATTAATTTAAGGAAAAACCGCGTTTTATCCATCAAAGGAGGGCAGCTATGTGCGACATGGCCAAATCACTTAAAGCCTCCAGATCTGCCTTGGAGCTGGACTTTAATGATTCCACCGGAATAGGTTTGCCCACACGGACTCTGATCTTGCCCCAGAACCCCCTTGTCCCGCTAACCGCAACGGGTAAAACCGGCACACCCGTTTTGAGCGCAAGCATTGCTGCGCCAAGGTGGGGTTTCAGCATTTCGCCGCTGTGGCTCCTGGTACCCTCGGGGAACACCCCCACCACTTGTCCTTCTTTCAGGAGCTTGAGGGCAGTCCTGATGGCGTTGCGGTCGGTTATGTCCCGGCGAACCGGAAAAGCTCCGGATATGGAGACCACATAACCCACTACAGGAATTTTGAAAAGCTCGGCCTTGGCCATGAAGTAAACCCTGCGCTTAAAAGCGCATATTATAACCACCGGATCCCAGTAACTGACATGATTGGCCACCACAACTAAGCCGCCGCTGCCCGGGATGTTCTCTGTACCCTGAATTTCCCAGCGCCGGACCAGCGCCAGGATAATCCGGACCAGAAACTTGAGTATTCTTAGGATCATAGGCTCTGCCTCCGGGCTGAAACCCGTGCCAGAATCATCTTTACCACCTGTTCAGCCGGAATTGTTGAAGAGTCGATAATCTCCGCATCCATTGCCGGCTTGAGCGGGGCTGTATCCCTCTGCGTATCAATTTTGTCCCTGGCGTGAATTTCTTCTTCTACCTGACGCTGGTCCACATTAGCGCCATTTTTAACCAGTTCTTCCCTGCGTCTCCTGGCCCGCTCACCGGGGGATGCAGTGAGAAATATTTTAACCTGGGCATCGGGCAAAACCACCGTTCCTATATCCCGTCCCTCCATGACCACACCGCCCCGGCAAGCCATGGACCTCTGCAGCTCCACAAGGCGGTTTCTGACCTCAGGTACCCTGGCCACCAGGGAAACGCATCTGGATATTTCCGGGCTACGGATTTCTTGAGTAACATCTTCACCGTTTAAGAGCACCCTGAGCATTGAATTACCGCCTGGAATAAGCTCGATCGACGCAGACGCGGCAACCCGCTCCACTGCTTCCCAGTCGTTTAAGTCAATTCCTTCGCGCAGAGCCTTCAACGTTACAGCCCGGTACATAGCACCCGTATCTACATATAAAAAACCAAGTTCTTTGGCGACCATCAAGGCCACCGTGCTCTTACCGGAGCCGGCCGGCCCGTCTATGGCTATGTTGGGGTTCGCAGCCATGACCCCTCCTGAAATAGTATTACTTTTTAAGCAATTCATTTACTTCAATTCGACACTGTGCTTTTTTTCCC
Organism: Pelotomaculum sp. UBA1371; assembly: GCA_002305915.1. Lineage (GTDB taxonomy): Bacteria > Bacillota > Desulfotomaculia > Desulfotomaculales > Pelotomaculaceae > DTU098. The sequence continues at coordinate 71,665 of DBRJ01000049.1, forward strand.
TTTTTTTATCGGAAAATAAAAAGCCCGGAGAGGAAAAACTCTTCCAGACTGTATTATTCTACCCGGAAATTTTTTTAATACACCGGAAAACCCGCTAGTATGCGGGAAGAAGCGGAGTTAGCCGCCTGTTTGTTGCGACACACCAATTACTTTTAGACCAGGATTTTTTTTAAAAGGCCATCAAAACCGGGAAATGATACATTCATACACTCCGCATCATGCACAATGGTTTCCCCCTCAGCCAGCAGTCCGGCTACCGAGGCTGCCAGGGCAATGCGGTGGTCGCCGTGGCTCCGGCAGGCGCAACCCCGGAGGGGTTTTCCGCCTTTAACCAGAAGTCCGTCGGGCAGTTCTTCCACAACGGCCCCAAAGGAAGCAAGCATTCCGGCCACCGTGGCGATCCGGTTGCTCTCCTTAACTTTCAATTCTGCCGCATCCCGTATTTCCGTCCTGCCCCCGGCCAGGGCGGCAGCTACAGCCAGAGCGGGAATTTCATCAATCAAACGGGGGATCATCTCCCCTCCCACTGCTATGCCGGTAAGCCTCCCCGTGCAGCGGACCCTGATCTCAGCCACCGGTTCGCCCCCCTCTTCACGGGGATTCAGCAATTCAATTGAGGCTCCCATGCCGGTCAGCGCGTCAATAATCCCGCTTCTTGCAGGGTTAATCCCCACCCTCTGCAGGGTTAGGTCCGACCCCGGCAGGGCGGCTGCCGCCACCATGAGAAAGGATGCCGAAGAAAGGTCTCCCGGAACGGCAATCTTTCTCCCCAGAAGGCGCGGTCTGCCCGCAACCCGGACCGTAGTACCGGACACGTCCACCTTCGCCCCGAAATGCCTGAGCATACGCTCGGTATGATCCCTGGAACGGTAAGGCTCGGTTACGCTAGTGACCCCGCCGGCAAAGAGCCCTGCCAGCAGAACCGCCGACTTGACCTGGGCGCTGGCTACCGGGGAGTTGTAATGAACGGGTTTTAAATTACCGCCTTGCACGGCCAGGGGAGCCAGGTTCCCGCCCTGCCTGCCTTCAATCCTTGCCCCCATCCGTACCAGGGGACCGGTGACCCTGGCCATAGGACGGCACCGCAATGAAGCGTCACCGTTGAGCACGCTGAAGAACGGCTGACCGGCCATAATCCCCAGGAGCAGGCGCATGGTTGTGCCCGAATTGCCGGCATCCAGAACCTCCTCCGGCTCCCGCAGGCCTTCCAGGCCACACCCCTGTATTCTGAGGGAATCCTTTCCGGTCCAGGAGATCTCGACACCCAGTTTTCGAAAGCAGGCCACAGTAGCCAGACAGTCCTCACCCGGAAGAAAGTTTTCAATTAAGGTAGCTCCTTCCGCAAGGGCGCCCAGCATTACCGCCCTGTGGGAGATGGATTTGTCTCCGGGAACAGACACTGTCCCCCGCAGGGAACGGGCCGGTTTAATTACCAGGTTCAAATTGACTCACCTGCTCTATCAACAATTTGCCGGACGGTCGTAAGACACAAGAACATCATCAATTAATACCAGTAGATACAAGTTTTTATTTTTATGCCCTGTAACCTGTGCAAAGTAAGGTACAGGGCAGGCAGGCCTGTTGAAGCAAACCTTATCTTTTATACACCGTGTAACCATGCTCCCGCAGCACCTGGACCGCTTCCTCCTGCTCCTCCTCCGTTGCCAGGCCGACTCTGATGGTACCACCTTCACCCTCTCGGACCCTGAGGATCTCGATATCGCTGATATTAATCCCTGCTTCCAGCAGGTGCCGGGTAAAACCATTGATAGCGCCGGGCCTGTCAGGCACAGTGAGCACAAGCTCATGGAGGGCGGGAAGGTAGCCCCTGGTTTTAGCCGGAATTCCCGAACGAACCTGCCTGGCGTATTCCAGCCTGGCTTGAATTGCTTTTCCATCCCCGGCCAGCAGCATATCTTCGAATAATGCCAATTCCTCTTTAAAACACTGGAGCATCTTAAGCACCTGCTTGCGGTTGGAGATAAAAATATCCCGCCACATAGAAGGACTGCCGGAGGCAATCCGGGTAGTATCACGGAAGCCCCCAGCGGCCAGGGGCAGAGCATCTTCACTGCCGGGCGCCCGGGCCGCCGTGTTGACCAGCGCCGCCGCTGTTAAATGGGGAAGGTGGCTGACAGCTGATACTGCCAGGTCATGGGCCTCCGGATTCATTTCCAGAACCCGTGCCCCCACTCCCGCAGCCAGCTTCCTGACAGACTCCAGGGCCCCGGGAGGGGTTTGCGGGGTCGGGGTAATAATGTAAAAAGCGTTTTCGAATAAATAGGGATCGGCGCCCCGGACACCAGTTTTCTCCGATCCGGACATGGGGTGGCCACCCACAAAACTGATCCCGGGCCTAACTGCCCTTTCCGCTTCCCGGACCACCTCGCCCTTGGTACTCCCAACATCGGTCACCACAGCCCCTCCGGAAAGATGGGGCAGTAATTCCAGGAGCACCGGGATAGTGGCGCTCACCGGGGTGGCGATAATCACCAGGTCCGCTCCGGCCACTGCCCCGGCTGTGGAAACAGTAAAACGGTGAATCGCTCCCAGCTCCAGGGCCAGGCGCAAATTTTCAGGCTCCGAACCCGTTCCCACCACTTCGCGGGCCAGCCCACGCCGGCAGAGAGCCATACCCAGGGAGCCGCCGATCAGGCCGACACCCACGATGACTACCCGGTTAAACTCCGGGTTCAAGGCATTTTCCTCCCCATTGCACCGGCGAACCTGCGCAGGTCTTTCATCATGGCCTCAAAATTAGCGGGTGTAAGGGACTGGGAGCCGTCGCAGAGGGCTTCCGCCGGTTTTGGATGCATCTCCACCATCACTCCATCGGCACCCGCTGCCAGGGCAGCCCTGGCCATAGCCGGAACATAACGCCACCTGCCGATGGCATGGCTGGGGTCGACTATAACCGGCAGGTGCGAGAGATCCTTCACCACCGGCACGGCCGTCAGGTCCAGCGTATTCCTGGTATAGCTTTCAAAGCTGCGGATACCCCGCTCACACAGGATCACATTATAATTACCCCCCGACATGATGTACTCAGCCGCCATAAGCCACTCTTCGATGGTAGCTGAAGGCCCCCTTTTCAAAAGTACCGGCTTATCTAACCTGGCCAGTTCCCGGAGAAGCAAAAAGTTCTGCATATTGCGGGCACCAATCTGTAAAATATCCGCATATTCCGCAACCAGCTGCAGGGTCCTGGTGTCCATAACCTCGGTTACAATTAACAGGCCGGTCTCCTCCCGGGCCTCCGCCAGGAGTTTCAAACCTTCCTCCTCCAGGCCCTGAAAGGAATAGGGTGAGGTCCTGGGCTTGAAAGCCCCGCCCCGCAGCATCGTGGCGCCGGCATCCCGGACAATCCGGGCTGACTGCAGAAGCTGTTCCCTGCTTTCCACCGCGCAGGGACCGGCAATAACGTGAATGGTGTCCCCCCCTATTTCCAGGCCGCCGGCCCTGATGATAGTATCCTCTGCCTGAAAGGTCCTGCTGGCCAGTTTATAAGGCTGGAGAATGGGGACGACCCTTTCAACAGACTGCATGGCTTCCAGTCCTGAGCCCGCCAGGCGTGTCCTATCCCCTATGGCCCCTATGATAGTTCGTTCAACACCCCTGGACAGGTGAATCTGAAAGCCTTCCCGCTCCAGCCAGGCCGATACCGCTTTTATTTCTTCTTCCGTGGCGCAGTGACTCATAACCACGATCATCTTTTTCCCTCCATGTCTTCCCGAGTACTTACAATATGTTTTCCGTAATGTCAGAGAACAAACCAGGCGGTGATGATAAGATCATCAAAAGCGCCCGGAACGACAGTCAAAAATTAAAAAAACACCCCGGGAGGTGTGTTTAACCAGGCCATAAGCTCATCCTTACCGCCTCCCCTTCCGTTCTACCGTTCTGCCCTTGTCCTAAACCATTTGCGCCCGGTTTCTTTACCGGACCGCCTTAAACCATCCTGCCGTCAAATCTGCCAACCTACCGTACAGACAAGGCCTCAGCAATTCCCGGATCCCGGATGATACTAAATCCCCTGCTCCGGTTGCCCCGCTTGCTGCCGGGGCAGCTTCCCCAGGGGGATGCCCCTCCAAATCTCATTAATATTAGCACACAGCCAAAAATATGGCAATGATAAAAAGCAAAAAGAGTGTAAAATGACTTTACACTCTCAAATTGGACTTATTAAATTTTTAGAGCCTTTTTATCCGGTTATTAATGATACTTAACGGGTTTATAGCCTTAGGAATGCACAGCCCTGTGTCCCAACCCCAGAGCAACTTCGTCCAGGTGTAAAAGTCCCACTCCGAAGTAAATGGCCACGCTGATGTGATCCTCTTTTCTGGCAATGCCGATTTTTCCCCCCACGTTGAGACCCATGGCTTTCGGCATAATTTGCGAAAGAGCTTCCCTGGTCGCCCCCGCCACGGCTCCTTCGTCGGCATGCACTTCTCTAATCACATCTTCCCTCTTCGAGGCTACAACAGCCCGCTCAATGATTTTATTTACAGAGGAAATAAAATCACCGCCATAATCAACAGCCGCTGTTTTAATCCCTTCTCTTAAAAAACGCTGTTTTAATTCCCGTTCCTCTTCCCTGCTTTCAGTCAAGGCCATTTCAATTGCTATCCGTGAGACTCTCCTGCTTCCGTAATGGGCCAACGTACAATCACCCCGCCCAAAATAAAATACACTCCGGGGAGTGCAAACATAGATTTACACTAATAATCCTGTTATTACCCCTGGTAAGATTATACTGGTGGACAGGGAAAAAAGCAACTTTTCCTAATCTTCAGTCCGCTATTAATTACTTCACCTGAATGCACCCGCCTCAATCCCGGCGCTCTGACAAATGCACCCTTCCGATGTTGTTTATACTTCCTTCAATCCTGATTTTTGTACCCGCTGCCGGCGTAACGACTTCATCGGATACATCCAGAATTTCAATCTCCAAAGGACGTTTATAGCGGGTGCCGTCCACTTCCAGGATATCTCCCTCCCGGACATAGACAGTTACATAACGGTCCCGGAATTCGCCCCGGGGTTCACCATTAACCAGGACCCTGGCCAGGGGAAGAGTCGAGAAGTTTTTCAACTGGAAGGTGACTACGGAATCCTGGAAGAGCCCGGTAGTATCCCTCAAAACAGGCCGGGGCGCCTCCAGGGAAGCAACCGGAGCCGCTCCCTTCTCCATAGAGTCGCTGTAGATGCTCAACTGGGCAAGTATAAGCACAGCTGCAATTAAAACAACCAGCCTGATTAAACCCTTTTCGAGTTCCTGGACCGGGGTGCTGCGAAATGGAGCTTTCAAGACAATTCCCCCAAAAATGTTTTACTTAAAACCATTTTATGTGATTTCTGGTAAAACATTCTTTGGGCGAGATTAAAAAAGTAATCTTTTCCGTAATATAAAAACAGCTTTATTTCAGGTTATATTTCCTTTCCAGCCTGGACCTGTATCCCTTTGTTTCCTCGTATACTTTAAAGAGCAGGCGCTCAATTTCATAATGACTTAAAGTAACGAAGGCCGGATCCAGGATTTCAACTTTCCGGAAGTCCTCCCTGGTAATAAAGCGGATAATACTATCCAGGCTGTCCGCCTGGATTGTCATTACCAGGGGAGCATAAGCAATACTTGCGCCTGTTAAATCGTCGGAGACCGTATAAACCTCCGTACTCAGATCAATATCCATGATTTGCACACCGTGTAACGGAATATTCTTAAAGATTGCAACCTGCTGCTCCCTCGCCTCTTCTGCAGCTTTATCCGAAGGCTTGCCTCCGAACAACAGGCGGCCCGGCTTGCCGTCCCCCTTAAAATCAAGGCGCACCTTTGCAAGGATGCCGTTCCTGTCATTACGCTTGTCCCCGTCTTGAGATATTGACAAGAGAATCCCCCACCCTCTCAGGTATCCATAGATAAACAAAAACAAACAGCACAGGTTATTAGTACAGGTTATAATTCTCCCCCGGCTAGTTAAAGTCCTGCCTGTCCCTGCCAAACTATGTCACTACAACCACTATCAGGACATTGTTTCCCCAATTATTCACAATTTCATCTATACCAAATCCATAACTTTATCAGTTCCAGCTTATTACTAATTGTATTTTAATCCCGCTTTTAAACACCTCAGTTCTTCCCCGGTAAGGTGGCGATACTGGCCCGGACGCATATTTTCAATACTGAGATTACCAAACCTGGTGCGCTTGAGTCTCAGTACCGGGTGGCCGATGTATGCGCACATCCGCCTGACCTGCCGCTTGCGCCCTTCATGGATGGTGATTTCCAACAGCGCATTGCCTTCCCTGCTTTCCAGCAACTTGACCCTGGCGGGGGCCGTCAGACCGTCCTCAAGCACCAACCCCTTGGCCATTTGCTCTAATTTGGCCGTTTCGGGCACACCTGTAACCCGGGCCAGGTACGTTTTGGGCACCCGGTACCCGGGGTGGGTTAGAACATAAGTCAGATCGCCGTCATTGGTCAGTAAAAGCAAGCCTTCGCTGTCATAATCCAGCCTTCCCACAGGGTAGACCCGCTCTGAAACACCCCGTAAAAGGTCCGTAACCTTCTTTCTGCCTTTTTCATCGCTTAAAGTTGTGATATAGCCCCGGGGCTTGTACATCAAAATGTAGCGTTTACGCGAAGAAAGGAAAAGGGGTTTACCGGCTACAATAATTTTATCCCTGCCCGGGTCTACCTTTGTGCCGAGTTCGGTAACAACCTTCCCGTTGACCTTGACGATCCCCGCAGAGATCATCTCCTCGCACCGCCGCCTGGAAGCAATCCCGGCCCTGGCCATAACTTTTTGCAGGCGCTCCATGAAACCCACCTTCCGGGTATGTACTGTTTGTTAATACTCTTAAGGAAGCCATAGAGATATATAAAAAAATTTAACTAAATAAAGCTTTAATTGTCAACAAAAACTCTCCAAATTAAGCCCTTAAAAGATTTAAACCGTCACTTCCACGCATACCGGATTCAGCAACGGCTACTTCATCTCTATTATATTGCTCATCTCTCATCACTATTATATTTATTGAAGACAGGGTTTAACCTTCCAATCCAAAAATAACTCTGACGATGAAAATAGAGGCTATCAGCGTCGACAGGTCTGCGGTCAGTCCCAGGATAACGGCATGGCGGTATTTTCTGATCCCGACGGAGCCGAAGTAAAGGGTGAGGACATAAAACGTCGTGTCGCAGCTCCCCTGCATCGTTGAGACAAGCCGCCCTAAAAAGCTGTCCGGACCGTAAGTTTTAATAATATCCGAAGCAATGCCAAGAGCCGCGCCGCCGGAAAGCGGGCGCATAACTGCATGGGGCAAAACCTCGGCCGGCAGCCCGATCAGATTCAGCACCGGGGACAAAGCTGCAACCAGCACTTCCATTGCACCGGAGGCCCGGAAGATGCTGACGGCCACCAGCATGGCCACCAGGTACGGGATGGTTTTGACCGCCGTTGCAAAACCCGCCTCCGCCCCGTCTACAAAGGTTTCGTAGACTTTAACCCCGCGCAGCATGGCAGCAAGCGGCACCACCAGAAGGATCAGGGGGATGGCCCAGCGGGACAGTTCGGCGATAACTTCGAACATCCCCTTACCTCCTTTTCTCTGAATACAACAGGCGCAGCACCCGGTCAGCGACGATGGCCACGGTCATACCGAAAGCTGTGGCCATGATTGTCGGCCCCACTATACATGTTGGGTCAGTTGAACCGTAGAGCAGGCGGATGCCGATAATTGTCGTGGGGATCAGAGTTATACAGGAAGTGTTGAGAGCCAAAAAAGTACACATGGCGTCCGAAGCGGAGTCCCGGCCCTGGTTGAGATTCTGAAGCTCCCGCATGGCGATGAGACCCATGGGTGTAGCGGCATTTCCCAGGCCCAGGATGTTGGCGCTCAAATTCATCACGATGGCTCCCATAGCCGGGTGGTCTTTGGGAACACTGGGGAAGAGAAAACGCATCACCGGACGCACCAGCAGGGCCAGCGCCCGCACCAGCCCGGCCTCTTCGGCCAGTTTCATGATCCCCAGCCAGAAGGAAATAATGGCAATCAGGCTCAAGGATATCTTAACCGCATCGTTTGCTCCATCCAGGGCCGCTTTGGTCACTACATCTATATTGCCATTTGCCCCGGCCACGAGAATTCCGAAGACAATCATAACCAACCAGACGATATTAACCATGCCCATTCCCCCGCAATAAAGCTTGTCTTATGCTACTTTATGATAAGGCGCGGACAAATAGTACAAATACTGGTAAAGGAAAGGACTCCCCAAAAGCAGTTGCCTCTTCTTTCAAGCAAGGAGCAGCCGGATGCGATTTCTGTTCAAACTTTAAGGAAATAGCCATCGCCAAGAAGAGTTGTCGATTAATTTTTGTTTTATATAAAAATGTTTTTAGCCTTTTTAACGATTCTCCTTTTAAACACCCCTGTAAGATTAGCGGCGGCCACCCTGGCCCTGATCGCCTCCTCGTCCGTTGAGTAGAGTCTCTTCTCCAGCATCCGCTGAAAGTAAACGGAACCCGAGAATGTATATTTTTTGCCCATCCCTTCGGGTTTTTTCATTTCCCTGTGCATAAATGAAATAATGTCCCCGCAGGCCAGTTCGGGCGGCAGAATCAGCGGCTCCTGCCCTGCCAGCAGCCTGGCGGCGTTGTGCCCCGCCAGGAAACCGGTAACAATAGCTTCGGTGTGCCCTACCAGGAGACCGGTTTTTTCGCCGGCACAGTAAAGATTGGGCGCTCCGGAAACCTTCAGGCTGTCGTCACAGGGCGCCATGGCCATAAAGCGGACGGAATTACCCTTTCCCCCGGAATAAGGATCGGCGTATTGCGCATCCTGAAAACCTTCCAATGTCCGCAGGATCTCCAGCGGAAAGTAAGAGGTCATCAATTTGACGTGGCCGGTATCGAGGAGAACCAGGTTCCTGGCAAAATCACTGAGGGCGTACTGCTGGCAGGCTTTACGCTTTAGCTGCTCTTCTTTTTGCAAATGCTCCGGCAGGGGAATGACCAGCACGCCATCCCTTTCCAGTGCAGCAACCAGTTTAGGGGCAAGAGACTTTTTTTCCAGTTTGCAGGACCCGCTCATTGCTTCAAACTGAGGAAACCCCTCCCCCGCCCTGATCTCCTTGATACCTGCCCGCTCTGTTAAACTGACCCTGGGGCCGAAGGCGGGGCAGCGCAGGATACACATGGCGCAGCCGGTACCGTACCGGGAACAGTTCTGGGCCGGGCCCGCTGTTCCGGTACAGTCTATAAAAACCTCGCCCGGGATGACTTCATCAGAGGATGTTACTACCCCGGTAAGGCGGCCTGAAGATTTAATTATCCCGGTCATTCTTGCCTGCAGCCTTAATTCAACGCCCTGTCTGCGCAGCGCAGCTCTAACGGCAGGCTCAATCCGGGTAACATCATATAACATGGCGTGGCGGTGTCCCGGAAAATCCACCCGGCGGTGGGCCGCTGCTTTTTCAATCAGCACGAAGAATTCTGCCGCACCCATAGCCCGGGCCTCTTCCATGGCAGTCAGCCGGCCGTTGTTGCGCATGATCCCGCCCACAAGACCGGTTCCCAAAAGCATATCTGTTTTTTCCAGAATTACCACATTCGCCCCTGCGTACGCCGCCGCACTGGCCGCAGCGCACCCCGCCCAGCCACCGCCTACAACCACAACAGACATAAATAGCCCTCCTTCTAAACATTATATGAAGGAGGGCTGTTAATAGCTTCAGATTGACAGGAAAAGGTTCAGGTAATAAGTTATTGACACCCCTGTTACTCCGGCAATCATACTGCCGGAACCTGTTTGCTCTTTATTTTATGGACCCGGGAGATTACAAATTTTTTGCCTACCTGCAACCTACGTGATACATCATCCAGGTTTCAATTCCGCATG
>DBRJ01000023.1:0-49020 GCA_002305915.1 Pelotomaculum sp. UBA1371
AGGAGCTTGATTCAGGATCCTCCGGCAGGACGTCTGGAATTGCTGGACGGTGTCAAGGTCTATCACCGGGACGGTTGGGCCCTGGTGCTTCCCGATCCCGATGAACCGGTCTGCCGGGTGTTCAGCGAGGGCAGCACCATGGAGATTGCTGAGTCCCTTACGGATTTCTATATTGATAAAATCAGCAAAATCGCTGGAGCTAAAATCTGAAAGGGATTACTGTTCTATAAAAGCCTTTCTGTTTTCCTGATAAAAATTTACTTGGGTAAAAACTTCGAGCCCCCGGTTCGAAGTTTTCTTATATAAGTTAAATGTTTCCTTTGATAAGCTAGATGTCTGATCAGCGTGGGAACGTGAACCCTGACGCTTTTCGTGCCTAACAGTTGCTGCCGGAGGCTCAAATTGCAGTCACTGTACTCATGCCTGTAAAACTGTCCTTTAAAAGAAGAAATTACAGAATTCCCTAAACATAGCCGCATAAACTATTCACATCCGACAGTTATTAATGGGCGTAAAATAAAGACCATTACAGAGCAATAAGTCTGAGGAAATAAATTCCTCAGACTGCGTTTTTATTCCCGGTTAATGGACATTCTATACCGCCCTGGCTTCCGGAACCGGGGTCCGGTACCAGCTGTAGTCGAGGTCCGGGAAAACATTGTTGCGATATTCCAGGTAACTTAAAAATCCTTCATCGATCCGGTTGTTTTCAATTTGGTCGTGCAGACGCAGGAAATTATTAAGATGGACCTTGGTCCTCCTCACCGCGTATTGCACCATGGTACCCGTGCTCATGATAAAAGCCCAATCGCTGCTTTGGGCCAGCAGCAGTTCCCGGGCCGCCTGATTCAAGGCCCGACGAAGCAGCCCGCCGGAGTGATAGTGGCGGTTGGCCAGAGACGTCATTATCCCTGCCGCCATGTGCAGATGCCGGTAAATCCAGTCGTTCGCCCCGCAGAGCCAGACTTCATGATATCCTTTGTTGCCCCAACTGGAAGCACAGGGGACAGCTACCTGGTTGCAGGGAAACCGTTTCAGGTAATCGCTGGGAGTGAGCAGTTCGATGTCATTCTGATCAAAGGCAATCTTGCGGATTAAGTATTCCAGCCAGGCCGGTCCCTCAAACCACCAGTGGCCGAAGAGCTCGGCGTCATAGGGCGCTACAATCAAAGGAGGACGGTCCATCAGCCCGGCCAGGTGATTAATCTGGTGCTGGCGGTTAAACATGAAGTTGCCGGCGTGTTCAGCTGCTTTTGCCTGGGCAGCCCCGGGGTTATAAGGTTCTTTTTGACTCAAATCCACTTTGCCTGTAATCCTGAAGTACTTCATCCCTGTATGGATCCGGATTCCGTCCGGGTGAATGTAGCCCTTGATGTAATCATAATCAAGGTCGTGCCCGATGTCCCGGTAGAATTCCCGGTAATTATAGTCGCCCGGGTAACCTTCCATGGTGCTCCAGACCTGCTTGGAGGACTCAATGTCCCGGCCGAAGGCGGCCACCCCGGTTGGACAGAAGATTGGAGCAAAGATTCCGTAGCGGGGTCTATGCGAGGCATAAAGAATGCCGTGGGAATCAGTAAAAAAGAATTTTAGGCCGTTTTCTTTAAGGATTTCATCCACGCCCGGAGCATAGGCGCATTCAGGCAGCCAGATCCCCCGGGGGGAAACCCCCAGGTGTTTTCGATAATGTTCCACAGCTGCCCTGATCTGGACCCGCACCGCCTCAGGCTGCAGCAGCATCAGCGGGAGGTAGCCGTGGGTGGCGGCGCAGGTGATAATCTCCAGCCGCCCGGCGTCCTGGAATTTTTTAAAGGCAGAAACAAGGTTGCGGTGATAACGGTCATTAAAGACGAACATAGCCTCATGAAAGCGCTTTTTATACATCAGAGCAGATTCGTGGAAGGGACTCCCGTAGGTGCGCCCTTCTTCTTTGTGGGCCAGCTCAATCAACCTGGACAGATGTCTGGCATAGCGATCTTGAAGAAGCGGATCGGTGAGCATAGAAATTAGGGTCGGGGATAAGGTCATTGTTAATCTAAATTGGACGTTATCCTCCAGCAGGCGGTCAAAAACCTGGATCAGAGGTATATAAGTTTCTGTAATAGCCTCGTAAAGCCATCTTTCTTCCAGGAAATTCTCATGCTCGGGATGCCTTACGTAGGGCAGATGAGCATGTAGTACTAAACAAAGGTATCCCTTGGCCATAATAAACCCCTTTCAAAGTATCCTTAGAATGCCCGGTTATTTTTGTTTCGGATTCCAAATACCGGGTGAAGTAACCTCCAGGGGCAGTTTGCCCGCCCGCCTGGCCAGTTCTTCAATAATCATAGGTGAGCTGGCGCCGTACTGGAACCTGCCGATGGAATGGTAGAGTCCTTCAATCCACATCCATTCCTCGTCCAGGCGGTCCGACAAAGATGCCCGGGGTGTGGTCACGATGTTTGATCTTAACAGGGTTACAAAGTGGCCGTCCTGAAACATACGTCCCAAATCTACACAAAAAGAACGGTCAGGCTCTCCTACCTGAATGTGCCAGTTGTCTACATGTTCACCCACATGTATATCGACAAAACCTTTGGCGTTGGTACCGTTAAAATCTACACCGGTTACGTCGTAAACCCTCAAAACCGGGTGGGTGGACGACCAGGCTGCAGGCCCGTAGTTTGTGTTGAATTCCTCTTGTTTTGTAGCGGTAATCTCCCAGTAGGCGTAAAGCCAGTGCGGGTCCCGGGCCATCAGGGTCAGCCGGTCGACTCCATAGCGGTGCGGGAGCTGTGGGTCCTGGTCAGCCTGCTTTGGTGTTATTGTTGAGGCTGGAATATGGATGCCGGGTTCTTGGGCGGTTTCTTCCTGGAATAAAGGACGGGGCACGGCTTCATAATTAATTTTTCGTGAAGCCCGCCCGCGTTTTAAAGCCAACAAAAAAACACCTGCCGCTGCAACTACTATAAAAGCCAAAAATAACCATGGCAGCAACACATTCATGGAGTTAGGTCCCCCTCTCAAAGGTAAAAAGATTAACCTGAGAAAAAACGGTTATAATTGAACTACCCGAAAAATCTTTTTTTATTATTGCCCAGACTAAAAAGGTTTATTTACTTCAAATTAAATTTATAAACTTCAATAAATGAAAAACTAAGTTAAAAACTGATAATATGAAGGAAACCTGAAAACTGCAGCGAAAACTGATAAAACAATAAATAATACCCTGCTCCAAAGGAGGCTATTATACTTTCAAGATTGAGGACAAAAAAGAAAAAGCGGCAAAAATAGTAGAAATCCTAGGATACGCCTACCCCGGAGCCGGTACGGCTTTAAATTTCAACAGCCCGTTCGAACTCCTGGTAGCTGTGATTTTGTCCGCTCAGTGTACGGACCAGCAGGTAAACAGGATTACCGACTCCCTGTTCAAAAAGTACAACACTCCACGGGACTTTGCGGCATTGACCCCGGAAGAGCTGGCCGGGGAGATCAAGGGGTGCGGGCTGTATCGCAATAAAAGCAAGTATATTGTAGAAGCATCCCGTAAGATCCTGGAACTGCATGATGGTCAGGTACCGGAGACCAGGGAGGAGCTTCAGGCTTTACCGGGTGTAGGCCGGAAGACTGCCGGGGTAGTGCTCGGGATAGCTTACGGCGGCAGTGTGCTCCCGGTGGACACGCATGTTTACCGTGTGGCCCGGCGGTTGGGCCTGTCCGGGGCCGGGCACCCCGAAAAAGTCGAAGAGGACCTGGTAAAATGTCTTGCGCCGCATCAGAGAATGGACGCTCACCACCGGTTAATCGCCCACGGCCGGGCTACCTGCAGGGCAAGGAAACCTGCCTGCGGCGACTGCTGTTTAAAAGAACTTTGCCTTTATCCGGAACAGGAGGAAGAGAAATCTTGAACATTGTCCTGGTTGAGCCCGAAATTCCCGCCAACACCGGCAACATTTCCCGGACCTGCGCTGTCACAGGCTCCGATCTGCACCTGGTTCGCCCCCTGGGTTTTTCCACGGAAGATAAGTACCTCAAGCGCGCCGGGCTGGATTACTGGCACCTTTTGAAAATCCACTATTATGATAGTTTTTTCGAAATTGTGCAGAAATATTCCGGCCATATTTTTTATCTTGTTACAACGAAGGCACCTCGCTGTTACACATCCGTGCAATACGGAAGGGATTCTTTTCTGGTATTCGGTAAGGAAACCAGGGGACTGTCTCCGGAGATTCTAAGCGCATTTCCGGAGAACCAGGTCCGGATTCCAATGAGAGAAGAAGCACGTTCCCTGAACCTGGCTAATTCGGTGGCCGTGGTCCTGTATGAGGCGCTGAGGCAGCAGGGCTTTCCGGAATTAAAAATATAACGTAATTTAATACTTCGAAATATGATCCACAAATGTTGAAAAGCTGCAAAGCAGAGCCGTGTTACATGAGCATATTTGTGTTTTTGGATGTTATTCTTGTTCTTTTTGATAGAATTCTGATATAATCCCCCTTGAAATAGTAAAACAGGGGGTTTTTCTATGAGCGTCATTAAAAAGGTCCAGTCCTACCTGGATCAATACGATATGGGGCTTAAAATTATTGAGTTTGAAGAGAGTACCCGCACCTGCGAGTTGGCGGCTAAGGCCCTGGGTGTGGAGGTTGGTCAAATAGCCAAAACAATTGTGTTCCAGGCTGACGGGCAGCCCGTACTGGTTGTGGCAAGCGGCGACAAAAAAATTAAAACAGGAAAACTGAAACGGCTTTTCGGAGCAAACAAGGTGAAAATGGCCGACCCCGAGACGGTTGAGCGCGTAACCGGTTACCCCGTTGGAGGTGTTTGCCCGGTGGCGCTGCCGGATAAGTTGCCCATCCTGCTGGACGAAACAATGCACCGTTTTCCGGTTGTATATGCTGCTGCCGGTACACCAAACTCTGCCCTGCCCATGACCATGGAACAGTTGCAAAGGATCACCGGGGGGCAGTGGGCCGATTTGGTTTAGGCCCGGCGCCGGGGGCGCTGTTGAAGTTCCCTCATGCCGGGATTTTCAGCGGGTTTAAGCGGGTTTATTGGAAATGCTTATATTTTATTGTTATTTTAAGCTTTCACTTTACTGGTAAGAAAACCGGCTTAACCTGGTTATGAAGGTTCTTATTAAGATTGAAACTATTAACTGACTGAAGGAGTTTCCGGTTCCGAAAAGAATAATTTTGTAAGGTGTAATCTAGAAGTTTTTAGTTTAATTTTTTATGCTTAGATAAGAGGTGACGGCCGTTTGTTTGTACATTTGCATCTTCACTCGGAATACAGTCTCTTGGACGGAGCGGCCAGAATTAATAATGCAGTAAGTAAAGCCAGAGAGATGGAGATGCCTGCCCTGGCTATCACCGACCACGGAGCCATGTACGGAGTGGTTGACTTCTACAAGGCCTGCAAAAAGGCTGGGATCAAGCCCGTTCTGGGCTGCGAGGTTTACGTAGCGCCCCGCAGCATGTCCCAGCGCACTCCGAAGTTGGACGACAACCTGTACCACCTGGTTCTCCTGGCTGAAAACCAGGAGGGTTACCGCAACCTGTTGAACCTGGTTTCCCTGGGCTTCACGAAGGGATTTTACTACAAGCCCAGGGTGGACAAGGAAGCACTTGCCGGGAACAGCAGGGGGCTGATCGCCCTGAGCGGCTGTATCGCCGGGGAGGTAGCTTCTAAAGTGCTGCGCGGGCAGCCCGAACAAGCCCGGCAGGCTGCCGGGGCTTACCGGGATATTTTCGGTTCGGAAAACTTTTACCTGGAGCTCCAGGACCACGGCTTCGAGGAACAGAGGACAGCCAACCGGGAGTTGCTGAAAATCCACAGGGAAATGGGTATCCCCCTGATAGCCACAAACGACGTCCACTACGTGCGGCGGGAGGACGCCGCAAACCAGGATGTGCTCCTGGCTATCCAGACCGGTAAGAGTGTGGACGACCCGGGACGGATGAAATTCCAGTCCGAAGAGCTATATTTAAAGAGTCCCCGGGAAATGAACCTTCTCTTTGGGGAATTGCCGGAGGCCATAAGCAACACGGTGGAAATTGCCGGGCGCTGCAACGTGGAGCTGGAATTCGGCAAATATTTTTTGCCCCATTATGCCGTACCCGAGGGCTACAACGCGGACACCTATCTGGAGGAGCTTTGCTATCAGGGCGCCCGCAGGATATACGGCGAACTGGGTGAGGAAATCAGGCAGCGTCTGGGCTTTGAACTGGGAGTTATCAAGCAGATGGGCTATTCTGCCTACTTCTTGATAGTCTGGGACTTCATCCATTTTGCCAGGCAGAAAGGGATTCCAGTGGGACCGGGCCGCGGCTCCGCCGCCGGCAGTCTGGTAGCCTACAGCCTGGGGATTACCAACATCGATCCCTTGAGGTACGGGCTACTTTTCGAACGTTTTTTAAACCCTGAAAGGGTGTCCATGCCGGATATCGATATTGACTTCTGCTTTGAACGGCGGGGTGAAGTAATTGACTACGTAGTGCAAAAATACGGCGCCGACAGGGTTGCCCAGATCATTACCTTTGGGACCATGGCGGCCCGGGCGGCTATCCGGGATGTGGGGCGGGCGCTGAACATGCCTTACGGTGAAGTAGACAGGGTAGCCAAAATGGTACCGCCGGAATTGCACGTTACCATTGAAAAAGCCCTGAACGACGCGGCGGAATTGAAAGAAATCTACGATCAGAAGCCGGAGGTAAGGAAACTGATCGACACGGCGGCTGCCCTGGAGGGTATGCCCAGGCACGCTTCCACCCACGCCGCTGCCGTTGTAATTACGAAAGACCCGCTAACCGATTATCTTCCATTATACAAAGCCTCCGACGGTCCGGTGACCACCCAGTTTGCCAAAGATACGGTGGAGGAATTGGGCCTGTTGAAAATGGACCTTCTGGGCTTGCGGACCTTGACCGTAATCAGTGATGCTATAAACCTCATTGCCGGCAGCACCGGCGAAAGAATAGATATAGATAAAATTCCCCTGGACGACCCGGCCACCTATGAGATGTTGGCCAGGGGCGAAGCGGCAGGGGTGTTCCAGCTGGAAAGCAGCGGTATGCGGAGCATCCTGCGGGACCTCAAGCCCGAGGTTTTTGAAGACATTGTGGCCCTGGTGGCCTTGTACCGGCCCGGGCCCCTGGGCAGCGGCATGGTTGTGGATTTTATCAAAAACAAACACGGTCTCAACAAAACGACCTACCTTCACCCCAGGCTGGAACCTATTTTAAAGGACACTTACGGGGTTATTCTTTACCAGGAGCAGGTCATGCGTATTGCCAGCGATCTCGCAGGCTTTACTCTGGGTGAGGCGGATATGCTGCGCCGGGCCATGGGCAAAAAAAAGCCGGAAATTATTGCGGGGTTGCGCGCCCAATTCGTAGGGGGCGCTGTTAATAACGGGGTCGACAAGGATGTTGCCGGTCAGATTTTTGATTTGATGGAATACTTTGCAGGCTACGGCTTCAATAAATCTCACTCGGCAGCCTATGCCCTGATTACTTACCAGACCGCTTACCTGAAGGCCAATTATCCCCTTCCTTATATGGCTGCTCTTCTGACTTCCGTTAAAGACAATGCGGATAAAGTGGCGGCTTATATCGAGGACTGCCGGAGACTGGGAATTGAAGTCCTGCCGCCCGATGTCAACGAAAGCAAGGAAAGCTTTACGGTAGCCGGAGCCAAGATTCGCTTCGGCCTGGCGGCTGTAAAAAACGTCGGCCTGGGAGCAGTGGAGTCCATTATCAAGGCCAGGGAAGCCGGCGGACCTTTTAATGGTTACGTAGATTTCTGCAGGCGCCTGGATCCGAAGGTGGTTAACCGGCGGGTGCTGGAAAGCCTGATCAGGTGCGGCGCCTTTGACTCCCTTGGCCATCGCCGGGCCCAGTTGATGGCGGCTGTGGATCAGGGTCTGGCCCTGGCCCAGCAGTCCCAGCGCGAGAGGGAAAATGGACAGATCTCCCTGCTGGACCTGATGGGTGAAAGCGCCCGGGAGGTAGTCAGCATCAGCCTGCCGGATCTGCCTGAGTTTCCTGAGGACGAAATGTTGGCCATGGAAAAGGAAGTCCTGGGTCTTTATATCAGTGGCCACCCTCTGGCCCAGTACCGTAGCGCCCTGGACAGGCTCTGCACCTATAGTGCGGCGGAAGTTTTCGAGCTGGCTGAGGACAGTGCGGTAGTTGTGGGGGGAATGATCACCGGAGTAAAGAAAATCAATACGAAAAAAGGGGACAGTATGGCTTTCTTGACTTTGGAGGACCTGACCGGCACGGTGGAGGTGATCGTCTTTCCCCGGGTTTACCTTCAGAGTCAACTGGCCATCCGGAAGGACGAAGTGGTTCTGGTAAAGGGCCGGTGCAGCGGAAACGGGGAAGAAGTCAAAATCATCGGAGAAGAGATCTCCACCCTTGACTGCCATCTTGGGGGAGAACTTCACTTGAAGATCGACAGCCTGCGCTCTCCCCTGTTGGACCAGGTGCAGGTTGTTCTGGGCAGCTACAGGGGAGAATGCCCTGTTTACCTGCATTTCACAAAAGAAAGAAGAGTGGTTAAGACAGGTGAAGAATTCTGGGTGGAACTGTCCGGGCCGGTTCTAGGCAGGCTGGAAGAGCTATTGGGGAGTTCCGGGGTTAAAATTAAAAGAGTATCGGAGATGCCCGGGGCTGGGAACGACGGGGCATCCAGCAGGTCTGTTACACCAAAGACTGCAAACCAGCGGCCTCCTGAATGTGAGTCAAAGAGGTTGCAGGATTTTCCTGTTGCCGCAAAGGCTTCCAATTCTACCGTTGCTGTTGATTCCAGGGAAAAGGGCGTGAAAAAAGCGAAGAAGTTCTTCAGTATTCTGGAATTGTAAGGATAAACTTTATTTCGGTATCCTTCACGTCCAAACCAGGAGCCGCATATATATTTTGAAGATAAAAGGTTATTAACGGGAGGCTTATATGAGCAAAGAGATGGCGGCACTGCTACAGGATAGAGGAGTATACCTGCATGAGATTGCCCAAATCGTTTTCGATCTGCAAAGGTGTTTTATCCCGGATCTGACCCTGGAGCACTGCGTAGAGGTTGTAACAGGCGTTTTAAGCAAACGGGAAGTCCAGTTTGCCCTGCTCACCGGGGCGGCTCTGGACATCCTGGCAGAAGAAAAAAAACTCCCGTCACCACTTCAAGAGATTATTCAGACCGATAACCTCTTGTACGGCATTGATGAAGTTTTGGGGCTGGGGATAGCAAATATTTACGGGACCATCGGAACTACCAGCTTCGGCTACCTGGATAAAGAGAAGGTCGGTGTCATTGGTAAACTAAATGATAACAAAATAAATAAAGTTAACACCTTTATGGACGACCTGGTAGCGGGCATAGCCTCGGCGGCTGCGGCAAAAATAGCCCATAACGCAGGCTGCCTTACAGTAAAAAATTCTGACAGGCGCGTGTAAAAACCTAGATAGACAGGCGCTTGTAAAAGTATCTACCCTGTGTTATGATGGTTTTGTTATAAAAAGGGAATATTTTAAGAGGTGAACTTCGTTGCAAAATATAAGCGATATTGCAAGCGAATATGTTGTTATTAAAGCACTGGAAAACGGTGTTACCATTATCGGCCTGACCCGGGGCAAGGATACCAGGTTTCACCACTCGGAAAAACTTGATAAAGGCGAGATTATGATCGCCCAGTTCACGGAGCATACCTCTGCTATCAAAATCCGGGGGCGTGTGGAGGTACTTACCAGGCACGGCAGGCTCCGGACCGATGAGTAATTGTAGTATCCAGGGCGTAAGCTCTGGATATACTTGTTTTTAGTTGCTAAGAGGAATCTGCCGGGATAGGTAGAAAAACCTTATTAGGTGACGGCAAAACGATAGAGGAGGCTTACATGTGTGGACGGTGGTATATATCGCACCCAATCAAAAAGAAGCTGAAAAGCTGGAAAAAACACTTACAACCGAGGGGTTTCTGGTGAAATTGAGGACCATCGGGCTACCACAGGCCAACAACTCTTGTTCTATTGAAATCCTGGTACCGGAGTCGGAAGTGGACGAGGCTCTGGAGATTATCAATACTATTTAAGTAAAAAATTATATAAATCGGAGATTGTGTGATAGATTTCAGAATATATAAAATACACGGGTAAGAATTTAACATTAGAGCTGGCAACAAGATAAAAGAGAAGAGTGTCTTAGGGAAACAATTAAACATATATTTATAAAACGATTTTATAAATAATAAAACTAAAAACTTATGAAGAGTTAATTTTTAAGAGCAAGTACAGTTTTTAAAGAGGTGCTATATTTGGTTTTGGATTTTTTTCGCAAGCAAAAATATATAACCGTACAGCCTGAATCTGAGAACAGGGATATTCCGGAGGGTATTTGGGTGAAGTGCTCACGCTGCAGTGAAATCTTATTCAACAAAGAACTGGATCACAACCATAAGGTATGTCTCAAGTGCGGCTACCATTTCAGGGTTCCCGCCCATGAGCGGATGGAGATGACCCTGGACGAGGGCAGCTTTAGAGAAATGGATGCCGGCATGCTTCCGGTAAACCCGTTAAATCTGCCTGATTATGGTGACAAGTTGGACTCGGCCGTCAAGAAAACCGGGCTCAAAGAGGCAGTGGTTACCGGAGAGGGGTCTATTGGCGGTTATCCCGTTGTAATGGTGGTCATGGACGCCCGCTACATGATGGGGAGTATGGGTACCGTTGTGGGCGAGAAGATCACCAGGGCCATTGAGGCTGCCGCTGCCGGCTGCAAACCTTTGCTCATTTTTTCTGCTTCGGGGGGGGCCAGGATGCAGGAGGGGATCCTTTCCTTGATGCAGATGGCCAAGACCGTCGCAGCCCTGACTAGACTGGAAGAAGCGGGGCAGCTCTACATTTCGGTTCTGACGGATCCCACAACGGGTGGTGTCAGCGCAAGTTTTGCAGCCCTGGGTGATATTATTATTGCCGAGCCCGGGGCATTAATCGGTTTTGCCGGTCAGCGCGTTATTGAACAGACCATTCGTCAGAAACTGCCGGAAGGCTTCCAGCGGGCGGAGTTCTTAAAACAGCACGGATTTGTGGACATGGTTGTTCCCAGACCCCAGTTGAGAGCCGTCCTGACCGGGCTTCTGGACTTACATTTGCGGGAGGAGATTTAGTTCAAATGCAGGCTATTTTGGAGTTTGAAAAGCCCATCGAAGAACTGGAAGTAAAAATTGCCGAACTGCGGAATTTTGCCACGGAAAAAGGCATTGACCTGACAAATGAGATTGCCATTCTGGAAAACCGGGCCAGGGAAGTTAAAGAGTCCATCTACAGTAATCTCAATTCCTGGCAGAAAGTTCTCATTGCCAGGCATCCGGAACGGCCCAATGTCTATGATTATATCAAACACCTGTTTACTCAATTCTACGAGTTGTTCGGAGACCGGCTTTACGGGGACGATCCCTCGGTAGTGGGCGGGATCGCCCGCTTTCGGGGCCGTGCGGTGACTGTCCTGGGTCACCTGAAGGGTAAGGATACCAAAGAAAATCTGGCCAGGAATTTCGGCATGGCTCATCCCGAGGGCTACCGCAAGGCCATGCGCCTGATGAAGCAGGCTGAAAAGTTTAAACGCCCCTTGATTTGTTTTATTGATACACCAGGAGCTTATCCCGGTATGGGCGCGGAGGAGAGGGGCCAGTCCGAAGCCATAGCCCGGAGCATCCTGACCATGGCCAGCCTCAGGACGCCCATTATTGCGGTGATAATCGGAGAGGGCGGCAGCGGCGGCGCCCTGGCTTTCGGCGTGGGAGACAGGGTTCTGATGTTGGAGCATACAATTTATTCGGTTATATCACCGGAGGGTTATGCCAGTATCCTTTGGAAGGATGCCAGCCGGAACAAAGAGGCTGCTGAGACTTTCGGAATTACCGCCCAGGATGTCTTGAAGCTGGGTGTGGTTGACAGGATCGTGCCCGAGCCCGTGGGGGGTGCGCACCGTGATCCCGAGGCCACTGCAAAGAGTTTGGGTCAGGCAATATCTGAAAGCCTGGATGAATTACTGTCAACCGACCCGGAGATACTGATAGAAAGCAGGTACAACAAGTTCCGGGCTATGGGACAGGCATATCTGGTCTGAGGTTAATCACAACAAAACACAGCTCACTGAGAAGCAGGTTTTATAGGGAGGTAAATTGATTGCAGAGGATCGCCTTGTTAACTAGCGGCGGGGATTCACCGGGAATGAATGCCTGTATCAGAGCTGTGGTACGCAAGGCCATCTACCACGGGATAGAGGTCATTGGAATCAACCGCGGCTTTAACGGTTTTATGGAGGCGGACATGGCGCCGATGAACCTCGGTTCGGTGGCGGATATTATCCACCGGGGCGGCACCATCCTGCGCACTGCCCGTTCGGACCAGTTTCTGACCCGGGAAGGCCGGGCCCGGGCTTATGAAAATGTAAAACGGTTTGGGCTGCAGGGACTCGTGGTCATAGGAGGCGACGGGTCCTTTCGCGGTGCCCGTCAGTTTAACCTTGAATATAACCTGCCGGTGGTTGGTGTACCGGGTACAATCGATAATGATATCCCGGGTACGGACCAGACCATAGGGTTTGATACCGCTGTTAATACCGTGGTTGAAGCAATCAACAAAATCAGGGATACGGCTACTTCCCACGAGCGTACTTTTATCATTGAAGTTATGGGCAGGCACTACGGGTTTATTGCGCTGGCCGCCGGACTGGCCGGGGGCGCCGAGTCCATCCTTATTCCGGAGCGCTCTTTCAACTTTGAAGACATCTGCGACCGTCTGATGCGGGGCTACCGTCGCGGCAAATTGCACAGCATTATCGTGGTAGCCGAGGGTGCGGCAAACGCCCTGGAAATGGGGCAGAGGATCAAGGAACGCACCGGCTTCGACACAAAGGTTACGATTTTGGGACACCTCCAGCGGGGGGGTTCGCCCTCTGCCGCCGACAGGATTATGGCCAGCCGCCTGGGTGCCAGGGCGGTTGAACTACTCATGGCCGGGGAAAAGAATAAGATGGTGGGGATCAAAGCAGGGCATATAGTGGCCCTGGATATCGAAGATGCCCTGGCCGAGAATAGGACAATTGACCTGGACATGTACAATCTGGCCGGGATCCTGTCAATTTGAAGGAGGTTTTTATTTTGCGCAGAACCAAAATTGTCTGTACCATCGGCCCTGCCAGTGACGATCTGAAAATCATCAAAGGGTTGCTTCAGGCAGGGATGAACGTGGCCCGCCTGAATTTTTCCCACGGAACCCATGAAGAACATGCGCGGCGCATTGCCATGATCCGCCGGGCGGCAGCAGAGACTGAAAAGAATGTGGCCTTGATGCTGGATACCAAGGGGCCGGAAATCCGCCTGGGCTTCTTGGAGGAAGAACCGGTCTATCTCGAGGAAGGTTTCCGGGTGACTTTAACCACGGAAAAAATTAAGGGAGACAGGGAGCGTATTCCTGTAACCTATAGCGGCCTCCCCGGGGATGTGCAGAGAGGGGACACAATTCTGATAGACGATGGCTTAATTGAGCTTGAGGTCCTCTCCAAGACGGAAAACGAGATCCTTTGCCGGGTAGTGAACGGCGGCGAGATCACCAGTCAGAAGGGTGTCAATGTGCCCGGGGTTGTGCTGAACCTGCCGGCTTTAACCGGAAAGGATATTGAAGATATTAAGTTCGGGATTGAACATAACTTTGATTTTTTGGCTGCTTCCTTTGTTAGAAAAGCGTCTGACGTTCTGGATATCCGAAAAATTCTAGAAGAGGGTGGAGCCGGGATTGATCTCATTGCCAAAATCGAAAACAGGGAAGCTGTTCGAAATCTGGAAGAGATCATCAAGGTTGCGGACGGAGTCATGGTTGCCAGAGGGGATCTAGGTGTGGAAATCCCGGTAGAAGAGGTTCCCCTGCTGCAAAAAAAAATTATCAAGTTATGCAACTATACCGGCAAGCCCGTGGTGACGGCTACCCAGATGCTGGAGTCGATGATCCAGAATCCACGGCCCACCCGGGCAGAGGCGAGCGATGTGGCCAACGCCATCTTTGACGGGACAGACGCGGTGATGCTTTCGGGTGAAACAGCAGCTGGCAAATACCCCCTGGAGTCGGTCAGAACCATGGCCCGGATCGCCGAGCGGGCCGAGGCCGCCTTACATTATGGGGAAATACTGGGTGAAAAGAGGTGCGTTTCACCTCAGCGGACAGTAACAGACGCCATCAGTTACGCCAGCTGTGCTACCGCCCAGGACTTGGAAGCTGCAGCAATAATAACTTCAACGGAGTCGGGTCATACCGCCAAGATGGTATCGAAATACAGGCCCCGGGCGCCGGTTGTGGCGGTCACACCCCATGCCGTTGTGATGCGGAAGCTGGCCTTGACTTGGGGTGTCCAACCGCTTCTGGCTCCAAAGAAAAACAGCACGGACGAAATGATGTCCACTGCCGTAGAGGTTTCTTTAAAGGCCGGCCTGATTAAAGGCGGCGACCTTGTTGTCTTCACAGCCGGCGTGCCGGTGGGAGTCCGCGGCACAACTAATCTGATCCGCATTTTAACGGTTGGCGATATTCTGGCCCGGGGTACCGGGATCGGCAATAAGTCGGCGACAGGTTCTGTGCGCTTGACCCGCAGCGCCCGGGAAGCCCTGGAAAAAGTGGAATCAGGGGACGTCCTGGTGGCCACAGACACCGACATTGATTACATACCTGCGCTCCGGAAGGCAGGGGCTGTTGTAACAGAGGTAGGTGGCCTGACCTCCCATGCCGCAATAGTTTGCCTGGAATTCGGTATACCGGTTGTTGTGGGAGTGGAAGGGGCGCTGGCGGTGCTGCCGGACGGCAAAACTGTCACAGTCGACGGGCTAAGGGGACTTATATACAAGGGTACAGCCAGGGTTTTGTAGGATTAATGAAAGCTCCCATCTCCGGGCATTATAAACGTAGACACCGGAGGGGGGATTTTTTTTGCTCGATTTTATTGTCAATTATCTTACTGCCCTTGGCCTGAGCGGGCTTTTGGCGGGTGTTTTTATTGAAGCAATGGGGGTACCGTTTCCGGGAGGTATTATGGTTGTTCTAACGGGGTTTTTAGTTAATCAGGGAAAAATTAATTTTTTTAGCGCATTAATCACCACCCTGTCCGGTTACACGGCAGGTTCCTTTACGGCCTACCTAATAGGCCGGAATCTGGGTCAGCCCTTCTTTCTATGGTGCGGAAGATACCTGAGGATCACGCCTGAGCGAATTAAACAAACACAGTCCTGGCTGGACCGTTCGGCGCCGGCTTTTATTGTTTTCGGGCGGTTTTTGCCTGGTGTGAGCAACTTGACCCCGTATATGGCCGGTGTAAGCAGGATTGGGGCGGGGTATTTCCTTTTTTATAATACACTCTTCACTTTGGGCTGGGGGGGTCTTTACCTGCTGCTGGGAATGTTTTTCGGTCACAACTACCGGCTTATTTCCGGCTATCTGAACAACGGCCTGCCCTTTGTGGGGTTAGGGCTGCTGGGGATATACCTGGCCTATGTCTACTTAAAAAAATATAAAAAACGGATAAAAAATATATGAAGGATGTCTGATTAGAACAGCAATTTTACACACTCTGGAGGAATAACAGAAACCTGGCGAGAATACTACCACTAATAAAGATAAACAGTAAGCGGGGTAGAGCAATGATTAAGGTTATAAAGGGCGATCTCACCGAAATCTCTGCAGATGCCGTGATCAATGCCGCCAATAACCAACTCTCGATGCAGGCCGGTGTGGCAGGCGCCATCAAGCGTAAGGGGGGTTCCACCATTGAGGCGGAGGCCGTGGCCGGGGGTCCGGTGCCCGTGGGTGAAGCAGTCGTCACAGGCGCCGGGGCGCTCAAGGCGCGTTATGTGATTCATGCTGTGGTTATGGGTCCCGACCGGGTTACAGACGTGGAAACGGTCCGGCTGGCTACCCGGAATGCACTCCGGAGGGCCGGGGAACTGGGGCTTAAAAGTGTGGTTTTTCCTGCTCTGGGCACGGGTGCAGGGGGGCTGGACCTGGATCTTGCCGCTGCCGTAATGGTGAGTGAAGTGCGCAGCCACATGGCCCGGGGCACCGAATTGGAAGAAGTCTTGTTTGCCCTGTTTGATGAAAAGGGGTGCCGGGCATTTTCCAGGATTGCCGGGCGCCGCCGGATCGTTTGCCTCGGTGACAGTATCACCTATGGGTATCCTTACGGACCGGAGGCTTCCTGGGTAGATATCTGTGCCGGCTCTTCCGGGTTGAGTCTGGTTAACAAGGGAATTAACGGAGACACCACCTGGGATATGTTAACCCGCTTTTGGGATGATGTAGTAAAGCTGGAGCCGGCTTATGCAATTATCCTTGGCGGAACAAATGACATCTTGACGGGAATTTCTGCAAAGGGTATTCAGGAGAACATTCTGTATATGGTCAGGGAAGCCTTGAATGAAGGTATCTGTCCGGTGCTCGGAATGCCGCCTCCGATCAATGTTTTCCAGGTGGGCAGTTTTATCCCCCGTACGGTTGTTAAGTTTTTAGAGACCGAATTATCAGCTTTAAAAAAGTGGATCCAGGAATTCGCAGGTGCAAGGATGCTGCCTGTGTTAGATTTTCACACACCCCTGTCGGACCCGGATACTGGAAAGGCAAACCCGTACTATTATGGAGACGATGCCCATCCAAACCGGAGCGGTTACCTTGCTCTTGCCAGGCAGGCTGAAAAGCTGGCGCTGCACTTGAAGAAGGGGCTTGATTGAAAAGAACATACAGTTGCTTTAATAACTAAAAGAAAAACATGCGCAACAAGTGCTGTAGTCTGTTTAAGATGCCGGGGCCGGGACTTACGGGTTCCAGGGTCTCTTCCCTGTTACCCTGAACTGCGCCGGGTTGCCGGTTCTCAACCTGTCTCCTGGTTTTAACCAGTACAGGGACCAGCTTACCGTGTTCATCCCTGATATATTTCCCTTTAATTTTAACTTGCCCGTACACGGATGGCGCTAGAAAGTTCGAGGCGTTTTCTTCTGTGAGTTTTTCCACTTCTTCGATGATGTTCCACTGTTTCTCTGCCATATTTTTACACCCCGCTTTTATTATAAAACTGCAGGATTTAAATTAAAAGAGTATTATAAAAGAATAATCATTTTAATGGACGGAATTTGTGATTTGGATTCGGGGATTTATTCGAAATTCTTATTAATCTTATGTAAGGGGTTTATTAGTATTAAAATGGGGGTTATGGGGATGGGGATGTGTAAAGAGATATCCTTACCCGAATTCATAGGTGTGACAGAACAGGCTGTGGTTCTGGTAGTACCGTCTCTGGACCGGAATTTATCCGCATTATTTAAACGTTTTTATGAAGGAGAAGAAATAGATTACTGGTTTAACTGGGAGCTGAGCACTGACTGTAATAGTGAGTACATGGTCACACTGGAAATAGGCTGGGACGGTGAGGAGGTTATAGCCATTGGCTTTAACCTGGATATGTGGGAACACCTGCCGGTTATCAACCAAAAAGGTCACCTGTTATTAATTACTGACTGGAAACTTATCGAGGAGGGTATTGCAGCTGGCATGGACAAGTTAGGCCGGTTCAGACCAAGAGTATTGTTGGTCCGGGATGCCGGCCGGGGGATGGATGTTCTTACCAGTAAGGTGGCCGATCAGGCTATGTTCTGTAAAGACAGCTCTAAACTGGTACAGCTGCTGGAAATACTGCAGGTCAACCAAATACCTGCTTGCTCGCTACATTAAGATCTGAACCTGTATGGCTTAACCAATAAAGGTAAAATGGATAAAGCGGGTTTATCAAGGAGAAGATGTAACAAGCCGGAGTTAAGCCCGGCTTGTTACATGCATCGGTCTTCAAATTTGAATGTATAAGGCCTTTTCCTTTTCATTATAAACAACATTATATTTGCCTTTTTGATCAATTTTGAAATGTTTGAAGAAACCCCTTGCCCCAATCTTGTTTCGATTAAGGACAAGACCATTATCAGTAGTTGAAGGTTTAATCCGGATAGTTCTTGTTTCCGGGTCATAGGCTAGTTCTACATATCTTGTATTAATTTTATCCAACAATTTTTTATTTAGAGTAAGGTGATTCTTTGAAATAGCGATAGTGGCTTCTTTCTCAATGCGTGGTTTATAAACTTCAAAAGCCATTTACCTGTCAACCCCTTATGATTTTTATATGAATTATATATGATAATTTTGATATAGTCAAATATTTAGATACAATTTGACAAATATTTATCATTTTTAACTATAACTCTGTTATAATTAATTGATATATAGATTAGAACTTCTTATAATTGTAATACTATGAGAATGAACCTTTTCATACAGTTGGAAAAGAGTTGTTTGCAGCATGACAGCCTGCTCATTTTTCACAACCATTTAAGACTTAATCAAAACAGAAGTAGTTCCAGTTGCATATTAGTTGCATATTTGCTGCTGGCTGGCACCAGCAGAATGATGAAAGTTGAATTTTCAGGGTAGACTGTATACATTCAACCGGGGAGGATTACTGATTATGTTAAACTTGCTTGAGAAAATTATGGGAAAGAAGAGTCCGGAGGTTAAAGAGGTAAAATGTTTGTGCGGTGAAGAAGCCGTGCGTATCCCAGACGATACCAGAGATATTTATTTTTGCAAGAAATGCAACAAGCTTCTTTGTTATTCTGATTTTAAACCGAGTATCCGTAAGGTGCGTCCGCTAAGTCTGGCGTGGCTGAAAAGAAAGCATTAACTGTAATATATTGATTAAAAATGGTTTGTAAAAAAAGGGATATGGCTGTTGCCATATCCCGGGTAAACCCGCTTAAAGATCCTGATTCATCTTATACTGGGGTTCCTGCTTTTCAACGTAGTTCACTCGTCCTTTTAATGCTTGAACAATATCTTCTAATTGGCGGTTTAAGTCGTTAAACATTTTTTTAGCCGTCTGGTCCTGGCTGTCCAGGGCAAAGGTCTGCAAGTCGGCGGCTGCCCCTTCCAGACTTGCCAAAGTATGGTGCATCTTAGATCCAATTGTCACGTACCCTTGGCACCTCCTTGATTATTAAGAATTAGTATTATTATGGCCTGCAAGCTTCTTTTTTAAGCTAGAAATATTTCACATAATATTCCTGTTCAAACAAATAAAAATATGGAACTTGAATGTCGAGACATCCTATGAAGGATTTCCTGCGACCCTGGTGATTGACGGTTATGTACTACGTCAAAACTTGCAGAAGATAAATCCCGGAAAAAGAATCCTTCAATATTCAAAATGTCTTTTAGTTTTAATAAAATAAATCTTTTACAAATTGTCATAAATAATTTTTATTGCTATATACTTACTGATAAAAATATTATATACTTACTTAATAAGTATATTCTATAACAAAGGGGGAGGATCGAATGCTCGTAACAAGGAAGGCGCCGAATTTTAAGGCTAAAGCTTTTCACAACGGCAAGATAAAAGAAATTAGCCTTGAAGATTACAGGGGACAGTGGGTTGTTTTATGCTTTTACCCGGGTGATTTCACCTTTGTCTGACCCACCGAAATATCCCACATAGCCGTTGGCTATGCCAGGCTCCAGGCCCTTGGTGTGGAGGTAATGTCCGTAAGTGTTGATAGTGTACATTCCCACAAGGTTTGGAATGAAACAGAATTATCAAACATGGTGGAAGGCGGCGTGGCTTTCCCGATGCTTTCAGATCAAACAGGGGCTATCGGCCGCATGTATGGTGTGTATGATGAAGACGCCGGTGTAAACATCAGGGGCCGTTTCCTTATCGATCCGGACGGGGTTGTCCAGGCTGCTGAAGTGCTCAGTCCTCCTGTCGGTAGAAATCCGGAAGAGTTAATCCGGCAGATTAAAGCTTATCAGCATAACCGGAATACTGGTGAAGTCATGCCTTCTGGTTGGGTCGAAGGCGGACAAACCCTGAAACCCTCAACTGCTTTAGCCGGCAATGTCTGGAAGGTGTGGCAGCCTCCCAGGGATTAACCCCAAACCCTAACCCCCAAAAGTCAGGAATACCGTTCTCCTTTATCTTTGTCGAGCTTTAAAAAAACAAAGGGCAGGTCCGCTGTATACAGGGCCTGCCCTTTTAGTTGAAAGGTGAAAGGCATAAAAAACAAGATCTCATCAGACTCGATTTTCTAAAGGGCTCCGGTACTGGATATACCGGTTTCAAAAGGGAAATACCAATTACTGATGCTTTTAATTTTCACTGTTGACTTGTGAGCAGAAACAAGTAAAACAGCAGCTGTGAGACGCCTTCATTTAGCCGGGCGGCAAGGACCGAACTCAATTTTGTAATTCCTTATTCAGGTAAACATAAAGTGTATCTTTTTTCTTGTCATATTGGGCGCCGAACAGTCCTCTTTTATTAATATTAAAGTGGTTAAAAAAACCCTTGGCATATATCTTTTTTTGATTCCTTAACATATGTCCATTCTTGGAAGGTTGAATCTTAATTATTCTTTTATCTTTGTCGTAAGCCAACTCAATGATTTTGGTATTAAAATTTTCCAGGGAAATCCGGTCCAGAACGATTATGTTTTTTGAAATTTTCACTTTCGCTTCTTTTTCATGAGGTTTGTATACTTCAAAGGCCATTATCCAAACTCCTCTCCAGAACTTATGTTCCTATTTTGATAAAACAAAACACCTTGATACCAAGGAGTTCACATAGAGAATCCTTCGGCAACCCGGCTGTCATGTTAAAGACCNNCCCTGCCTTTCGTACAGGTTTGCCTTTTCGAGATATTTAATTGTTGGTTTTATCCTTCGGATTTCTTTTATCCGGATAAAACAAAACACCTTGATCCCAAGGAGTTCATATAGAGAATCCTTCGGTAACCCGGCTGTCATGTTAAAGACCCGTGGCTTTGCGTCCCTGCCTTTCGTACAGGTTTGCCCTTTTCGAGATGTTTAATTGTCAATTTGGTCATTTACATGTAGCTGTGTTGATTCCTGCCCAACACCCCCTTACTATTCTTTAGTTTATTCTACAACACATGTTAAATAATTACAACACTAAAGCAAGAATTCTTTTTATTTGTCAAAGGATTGAGATTAATTTATCCAGAATTATTGACATAGGTTCATTAAGAGGTATAATAGATATGAAAGTATGTTCATAATAACAAGATAGAGTACTTTCAGGGGGGTGAACAAATTGAAAGTAGCCATTACTGCTCAAGGCAAGAATATGGAGAGCAAGGTTGATCCGAGGTTTGGAAGGGCAAGCTGGTTTATCCTCGTGGACACGGAAACAGGAGAATACCAGGCTGTTAGTAATGAACAAAACCTGAACGCCGGACAGGGTGCCGGAATCCAGTCTGCGGAAAACGTCAGCCGTCAGGGTGTCGGGGCTGTAATCACCGGTAACTGCGGGCCAAAGGCTTATCGGACCTTAAGCGCTGCAGGGATCAAGGTATATATTGGTGCTGAAGGCACAGTAGGGGAAGTCTTCGAAAAATTTAAAGCTGGAAAACTCCCGGAGGCAGCCGGAGCAAATGTGGAAGGCCACTGGGTTTAAGATTTAAGATGTTTTACAGAAAAAGCGAAGGGAGGTGCTTAAAGATGCCAAGAGGAGATGGAACCGGCCCGGCGGGTCAGGGTCCGGGCACCGGCCGGGGTAGAGGTCAGTGTGGCGCCGGGCGCGGTCAGGGCCAGGGCAGAGGCCAAGGTATGGGCCAGGGCCAGGGCAAAGGTCAAGGAATGGGCCAGGACCGGGGCAAAGGTCAAGGCCAAGGAATGGGCCGGGGCGGAGGTCCCGGGCGCCGTCAAAGTTAACATATAAATTATTCCTGAATCCCGGTAAAAGCCGGTTAACCGGACCTTCAAGGCAGGCTGTGCCGGGAGAGTTGAAAAGAACAAACTTTACAACAAGGGGGGAAATTTCGACATGCCAGCGTACAACGGAATGGGGCCGCAAGGCGCCGGGCCGATGACCGGATGGGGGCGCGGCTACTGTATGACCTTTCTAAACCGGGGTGCGGGATTTGTCCCGGGTTATGGCCGGGGCAGCAGGTGCAGCGCTGGTTTCGGCCGTCCCGGCGGACGCGGCCGGCGGAACTGTTTCTATGCTACCGGACTTCCCCGCTGGGCAAGGTGGCTGCCTGGAACTGTTCCGGCCAACCCGGTAGATGTGCCCCAGGCAGGTAGTGAGGCAGAGCTTGATGAACTTAAGGAGCAGGTTGTCTACCTGGAGAATGCCCTTGAGTATGCCAGGAAGAGGATCGCTGAACTGGAAAAGAAGGAATAATAAATTTGGTTAATTCAGGAGTTAATAGAATGGAAGCAAAAATAACCATCGCTGTGGCAAGCGGCAAGGGCGGAACGGGTAAGACAACCGTTTCCGCCAACCTTGCCCGCGCTGCGGCTGAAGCAGGGTACAAAGCAACATATCTGGACTGTGACGTGGAAGAACCAAACGGACATCTCTTTTTAAAACCCCACCTTGAGCGCCGTTATCCGGTTACGATCCCGGTTCCCCTTGTTGATGAGCAAAAATGTACAGGCTGCGGCGCCTGCGGGGAGATTTGCCAGTTCAGCGCAATCCTTTGCATTAATAAAACAGTTCTGACCTTCGAAAAGATGTGCCATGGGTGTGGGGGATGTAAGCTGGTCTGTCCCACAGGAGCCATTACTGAACAGGGCCGGGAAATCGGAATCATTGAAGAGGGGCAGGCCGGAGGGCTAGGCTTCCTCCACGGCAGGCTCAATGTCGGCGAAGCTATGAGCCCGCCGCTGATCAGGGCTGTGCGCTCGGCGGGACAAAAAAGCGGGGGGCTGGTCATAGTTGATGTGCCCCCCGGTACCTCCTGCCCGGTTATTGCGGCGCTCAGGGGGGCAAATTACGTTCTTTTGGTTACTGAGCCTACACCCTTCGGGCTTAATGACCTGGGACTTGCCATCGATGTGTTAAAAGAACTGGGCATACCCCATGGGGTCGTTGTCAACCGGTCCGATCCGGAATTCGATCACTTTGCCCGCGACTTTTGCAGAGAAAAGGGGGTCCGGATCCTGGTGGAGATTCCCGATGACCGCAGGGTGGCCGAGGCCTATTCCAGAGGGGAGCTGGCTTATGATGCCCTGCCGGAATACCGGGACAGCTTTCGGGAACTCCTGGTCTCTTTAGAGAAGGAGGCAAGAAAGTGAAAGAAATTGTTGTGATCAGTGGAAAAGGGGGTACAGGCAAGACCAGCCTGGTGGCTTCTCTGGCCGCCCTGTCCGAAACACCGGTACTGGCGGACTGCGATGTGGACGCGGCCGACCTGCACCTGGTTCTGGAACCCCGGAGCAGACACACAGAAGACTTTTCCGGCGGCAAGTCTGCCCGGATTATTCCGGATAAGTGCAGCAACTGTGGCAAATGTTTTGAACTTTGCCGGTTTGAGGCAATTATTAAAGACGACAGCAAACAGCCGGTTTTTTCTGTGGATCCCATCGCCTGTGAAGGGTGCGGCGTCTGTAGCCGTTTCTGTCCTGAAAAAGCTATAGAATTTAAGCCTTCCATCAACGGCCAGTGGTTTATTTCGGATACACGTTACGGACCCATGGTCCATGCCAGGCTTGGTATAGCCGAAGAGAACTCCGGGAAGCTCGTCAGCCTGGTGCGGGGCCAGGCAAGAAAGCTCGCTGAAGAAAAGGGTCTGCCCTATATCATTGTTGATGGTCCGCCGGGTATCGGTTGTCCGGTCATCGCCTCGGTTACAGGTTCTGACGGTGTGCTGATTATCACGGAACCCACAGTGTCCGGCGAGCATGACCTGGAACGGGTTGCTGAACTGGTGCGGCATTTTCAAATCCCCGCCTATCTATGTATAAATAAGTATGATTTAAACCCCGAAATGAGTGAAAGAATAGAAGAAAAGGCTGTGTCCGGCGGGATCATGGTGGTAGGCAGGATCCGCTATGATCGCTCTGTTACGCGTGCCCAGGTTAAAAGGATCCCGGTTGTTGAAATAGACGATTCCGCTGCGGCAGAAGATATCAGGAAGATATGGGAAGCACTGGCAGCAGAAATCAACAAAAACAATTAACAAAAATGTAAGAGGTGTATATACAATGAAAATAGCCATGCCCATAGCAGGGGATAAGTTGTGCCTCCACTTCGGTCACTGTGAAAAGTTTTATTTCTTTGATGTAGACGAACAGACCAGAGAGATTTCTAGTGTTGAAACAATGGTTCCGCCGCCCCATGAGCCCGGCTTATTGCCCAGATTACTGCACGAAAAGGGAGTTAATCTAGTTCTCGCCGGCGGCATGGGCGCAAGGGCCCAGCAGTTGTTCGCCCAGAAGGGCATCCGGGTTGTAACCGGCGCGGACCCCGGCGCCAGCCCTGAAGATATTGTCAAGATGCATCTGGCGGGTACTCTTAAGACGGGTTCTAATCCCTGCGATCATTAATTCTGACAAATTATACAAAAAAGTTTCAAAATAATATATAATAGAACCTGGTTCAATAGGACATGGTTCAACGGTAACTATACAATAAACTGGAGGGTATGGGAGTGGAAGAGAGACCGGAATGCCAGTGTGACGGTAACCAGGGGTGTAATTGCGACGGAGGTAAAACCGGGTGTAATTGCGAAGAGGACAATACCAGGACTACCCCTGAAAACTCAAAAAAAGGGATTGAAAAGCTGGCTATAAACAATTTCAGCTCTGTGAAGAAAGTAATAGCAATTATGAGCGGAAAAGGCGGCGTGGGAAAATCATCGGTGACCTCCTTGCTGGCCAGCGGGTTTAGAAAAAGGGGTTTCGAAGTGGGAGTGCTGGATGCCGATCTTACCGGTCCCAGTGTGCCGAAGATGTTTGGAATCAAGGGTATGGCCGAAGGGACCGCCTTCGGTTTGCTGCCGTCAGAGAGCCCCGGCGGAGTCAAAGTAATGTCCATTAATTTGCTGGTGCCGCGGGAAGATGATCCGGTCATCTGGCGCGGCCCGATCCTGGCCAACACGGTCAAGCAGTTTTGGACGGACGTTATCTGGGGCGATCTGGACTACCTTTTTGTTGACCTGCCTCCCGGCACAGGGGATGTTCCTCTTACGGTCATGCAGTCCATCCCCCTGGACGGGTTGATTATTGTTACTTCGCCACAGGAACTTGCTGTGATGATTGTTAATAAAGCTATTAAAATGGCTAAACAGCTGGATATACCGATCCTTGGTTTAATCGAAAATATGAGCTGCGCCGTTTGCCCAAAATGCGGTGAGGAATTTCAGTTGTTCGGCCCGGGTCATAGCAAAGAGATTTCAGATAGATTCTATATCCCGTTTCTGGGAAGCGTGCCGGTAGACCCGTTTTTGGCGAAACTGTGCGACCAGGGCAAGGTTGAAGACTATCATCATAACCTTTTTATTAACTTTATCCCTGATAGATTTGCCGGCTCTGAGAATAAGCAAGAGAATGGTGATAATGAAAAATAATCTGGCGCGCCTTTGCAGCTCAGGCTCTTTCCGGGGCGACCGGAATGGCATATAATGTAGGAAAGGGAGGGACAGCTGATGCCCAGGCCGCCAAAGTGCAGAAGAGTGGAGCAGTTTCCAGGGGTTACTTACTTTAAGCCTTCGGGCATCCCCGTATCCGAACTCACCGAAGTTGTCCTGACAGTGGAAGAATTCGAATCTATCCGGTTGCGTGACCTGGAAGGGTTGGAGCAAGAAGAATGTGCTGAAAAAATGGCTGTGTCACGGCCCACTTTCCACAGGGTTCTTGCAGCCGCCCGGCAGAAAGTAGCCTTCGCCCTGGTGAACGGAGCTGCGCTTAGAATCACGGGCGGGAACTTTGAGCTGGCCAGGTACAGGTTAAGATGCCGCAGGTGCGGCCAAAAATGGGAGGATTCTATTTGCCGCCGCACAGTTTGTCCCAGGTGCCAGGTGGGGGACTGGCAAAGAATTGATTAAATAAAAGGTCAATTTGTATAATTAAAGTTTATTTAAAGTTAAACTAGTCCTAAAGACATACAGCGTGATTACCGGTCACGCTGTTTTAATGGTTTTCGAGAAAAATATTTAAATAAAGTCAACTGCGGCAGGATGCCAAATTGTGCGTTATTACCGACCTGACTAACGCAAAAACTGCTTTTTAAAAAGTTCAGTCAACCAGGAGTTGGTCCAATAATTCAAAGAAAAGGGTTTCAGTTAAAGGTTTTCTGCTGTCCAGGGAAACCCAGCCTTTTCTACTCGAATACAGAAAGGGAAAGGACTTCTTATAATTGGTAAGATCCACGCGCCCTATCGCTCCCAGGGCAAATCTTCCCACAGGGCATACATCTACATGGTTATTTTTGGAAAGCAGCACAAGCATTTTCACTTGATAGCTGCCAATATACTCCTCATTCTTTGTGACAGGCACCTCTTTTACAGTTAGGGAGCCCCTTTGCTCCCGGTCCACCACCCATTGCTTAATTTGCCGGTTAAGTGCATCCAGAGCCGATATCCAGTCCTCCAAGATTTGCTGGTTCATTATGCGTCCTGTTTCTTCCATTTCGGTCAAGGTCATCATTCCTTTTTTGAGGACATTATAAAACCTGTAATGACCATGCGTCAATAAACAGGCTGGACTAAATTGTTCATGTTAACCAACAAGGTATATATGCTTGCGCGGTTTTTTATATTAAGGAGGATAGTTGTATTTTATTAGGTAAAAATGAGCGGAGTATCATTCCTTTTTACATAATGAGTTTCGAAAAACTGAGAGGTGGTTATTTTATGAACCTGAAGCAGATTGGAGTAATTCATTCTCCCTGGAAAGCGGTTGGAGAGCCCCCCTTCCAGGGGCGCCAGGCCAAAGAGGAAACGGTAATTGAGATATTTCCGGAATATGCTGCTGGATTGAAGGATATCCACAGGGCAAGCCACTTGATAGTGCTTTATTGGTGCCACCTTGCCGGACGGGAAAAACTGCAGACCGTTACCCCGCATGGTCCGGAAACCAGGGGAGTTTTTGCCTGCCGTACGCCGGCCCGGCCCAACCCCATTGCCTTTTGTGTGGCTGAACTTTTACAAATAAACGGTAACAGCCTCGTGGTAAGGGGACTGGATGCCCTGGACGGCAGCCCCCTTTTAGATCTAAAACCATATTCCTCGGAGCTCGACAGCATCACTGGAGTAGGTATAGGATGGATGAATAAAAGTTAAAAGGCGCTGCTGCCCGGTTACCTGCAAAACATTGCCGTGCAGAGCTACTTGATGAGGCCTGACCCTGCCGGAGAAGTCGAACCCCTCAATTATAGTTCTGGTGGCATAATTGACGATTTCAACCATGCCATCGGCCCTGTCCTTCCTTTCAGCTACCATTGTGACGCCATTTTCTGCGAAACCATTTTCACACAAAACGGGCGCACAAACACAAATAGGCTCGCCGATCTTGGCGAGCCTATTATAATAACCCTGATTTTCCTGGTGCCGAAGAAGGGAGTCGAACCCTTACGGTGTTGCCACCGGCGGATTTTGAGTCCGCTGCGTCTGCCAGTTCCGCCACTTCGGCATAGCATATTTTCATGTAACAATTATTTTAACAGAAAAGGGCGTGTCCGTCAATGTTGCCATTTGGACCGGCGGTGTCAATTTCCCGCAGGTTTTTTATTTTGAGATTTGCCCTTTTGGATAATTCATCAGGCACCCTAAACCACTTCACCCTGAGATATTTCTCCTTAAGAAAAGCTGCCTTTAATCATAACTGTGCCGGCTTTAGCCTGTAATTATCAACCACTATCCTTAATCAACTTAATTAAGACACTTAACTAAATAACGAAGGAATTAAATACAGGAATGTCGAAGAAGGTTAAAACATCCCAATAAATTTGTTGGGCTGTACTGGAGGATTTGCCGGTTATTTATTGTGTATTACCGGCTTCACCTTCATTTGGAAGGAGTGGTGAGATGCAGCCTTCCGACGACATTCTTGTCAAGAGAGTAAAAAACGGCGACATGGATGCCTTTGAGCTGCTTGTTCGCCGCTACGAGAATAAAGTTTACACGGTAGCTTACCGTTTTCTCGGCAGTCACGCCGATGCTTCCGACCTTGCCCAGGAGACTTTTTTACGGCTTTATCAAGCCCTGCCGAGCTTTCGCGGAGAATCCAGTTTTGTTACCTGGCTCTATTCAGTAACTGCCAATGCCTGTCGTGACGAGATCCGCCGGAAGCAGAGAACCCCGGTGGTGTCCTGGGAAAACGAAGTCGTCAACAGCGGAGGCCAGACTGTTTCACTTACATTGGGAAGGAACCGGATTCCTACTCCCGAGGAAGCTGCCGAACAGAACGAATTGAATGAGTCAGTTCAACAGTGTCTTAATGAGCTTCCGGAAGAACAGCGTTTAATCCTGGTGATGAGGGAAATACAGGGGTTGTCTTATG
The DNA here is from genome assembly GCA_002305915.1 of Pelotomaculum sp. UBA1371. Classification (GTDB taxonomy): domain Bacteria; phylum Bacillota; class Desulfotomaculia; order Desulfotomaculales; family Pelotomaculaceae; genus DTU098. The sequence goes on from DBRJ01000023.1 coordinate 28,353, forward strand.
AAGAAATAGCCGGTGTCTTGAAGTGCTCCCTGGGTACGGTAAAATCTCGCTTAAGCCGTGCCCGCAGGGCATTTAGAGATACATATGTCAGCAAGCGGGAACTTTTTGGGCAATGCTCACGTCTAGCTAAGTGAGGAGTGATTTCGATGCAGTGCCTTGTAGTCCGGGAACTGTTGTCCCCCTATCTCGACGGAGTGCTCAGTCTGGCGGAGCAGAAGGAAATATCTGCTCATCTGGCTGTGTGCCCAAGTTGCAGGGCTGAGTTTGAGATCCTCTGTGATCTGGTGAATATTTTAAAGGACCTGCCGGAATTGTCTCCTTCTTCCGGGTTCAGCGCCCGGGTTATAAAAAATGTAGCTGCTTTACCGCCTGAAAAAAGGCAAGGGCGTTTCCCGAAATTTCTCCGGGACTTTACCCGGGGGGCCTGGACGCGGGTGGCGGCCCTCGCTGCTGCGCTTGTGTTTGCCTTTGGGATAACAATGCTGATGTATGGAATGCCCTGGCAAAGGGAAACGGGGAGAGAAATCCCCCAAATCCTGGTTGACCAGGGGCAGGGAGAGCAGGAACCGGTCAGGTCCGGCCGGGATCAGGAGCTTGTAGCTGTTAATCCCGATTATGAGCTAAACGGGAATTCCGGTCCGGAAACTCAACACTACCCTGACCAGGCGGCAATTACGGGTGATGGTACGGCACAGGGCGGTTCTGCTCAAACAGGCGCCATGGTCGGCGTTGTGACTCCCGCATCACAACCGGAGCGCTCCAGTTTTCCGGTCGGGCAAAACATTAATGCGGAACGGGCGAATATGCCGGCAGTCAATCAGGACAACAGCTTTACTGATACCTCGAGGGGTTTAAATGTTTCAAGGGTTGTGGCTGTTAAAGAAGGGGTTATCTCTAAAAAGGTTGCTTATGGTAATGTTCCTCCTTCCAGCCGGGAATCTGAACAAAAAATCATTCAAAACGCTACCCTGCGCCTTGATGGTGACGGGAATGTTCGATCCGAACTGGAGTCCCTGGCCGGCAGCAAAGGTATTCAAATGGCTGGTTATACTGATGAGGGGGGAATGCTTATGAAGGTGCCGGCCGGTCAATACGAGACCGTGGTCACCTCAATGCAGAATTTAGGAAAACTAACCATAGGCGAGACGAACCGTGAGGACATCAGTAATGAATATACAGCTTATGAGGTCAGGCTCAAGGAACTGGCTGTGCAAGAACAAATCCTTCTTGAGGCAATAGAAAAGTACGGAAACGCCCCTGCTCCAGATATTACGATACAGTTGGAGAAAGTTCGTGAGGATATGGAATACTGCAAAAAACAGCTCCTTACCCTCTCCAGCCAGGTCGAGTATGCATTTATTCAAATTAACCTCGAGTAAAATAAAATTGTGCCCCTTTCTTAAAAGTATCTACCTGTTTAAATGTTGAACCCAGTATTCTCTATCTGTACCTGTAATTACCGCAGTATAGGGTAAAGTATTGTTTAAGTGTATTTCATGTTATTAAATGGTATGTCTTACAACTAAAGGTGATTGTTGGGAAGAAAGAGTATGACCCTCCCCATGACGCATGGGTTGATTTGTTTTTCTAACTGGGGAGCTAGCTTGGTTTAGATTAAATTTTGATATTGATTAAAAAGTTTTATTACTTTATATTGCATAATAAATATTTCTTCTTGATATAACAATTCATAACAGATAAAATAGGTATGTAATACGTAAGCTCCAGGTTACATACAAATTGTTTTGCCCTGTCATAATATAATTAATAGGAAGGAGGTTCAACAGGTGAAGGAACGTGTTGAGGAGGTCCTTAAGAAAGTACGTCCGTATCTTCAAAGAGATGGCGGCGATGTTGAACTTGTAGACGTGGACGCCAGCGGCCTGGTAAAAGTTCGCTTGAAAGGGGCCTGCAGCGGCTGAGCGGGCGCGACAATAACCCTCAAGCAGGGTATTGAGCGGTTGCTCAAGCAGGAGATTAAGGAAGTTAAAAGAGTTATTTCTGTTTAAATGTAAGAACCCCCTGTGGACAAGCAGGGGGTTTTGCCAATACAGGGGCTTTAATTCATACGGATCTGCCCGGCCTGTGTTTCAGCAGCAGCAATTCCTTGTCTGATGCTGTTCAAGAGCTGGAAGTCTATATCTCCACAATGATTGTATCCTTTTCGCCGGCTTGGACTATTATTTTTCCCCGGGGGTTTGTAATTAACTAATTGCCGCAACTCACGTAGTCAGCGTTTTTGTTTCTGGCCGGCGCAACTCCGACGGTAAAACCCTGATTGTCCATTGCCCGTGTCCTCAAGGACAGCAAGGCGGGAGGAAACCCCGCCTTTAGTTTGCTTCCGGTGAAAAACCTTGAACATAAACTGCATATCTTGCATTGCTGTCCTTATATTTATTATAGTCCCAAAAGATTATTTCGAAACTTCCTGTTTCCCCCGGCAAGAGTTGAGCCGGGGTGAGCTTATAAGTAAAGGATTTGGTTAATTCTTCGCCTTTCACATCCAGCAGCTTGCCGTAAACGGTAAGTGAGGTGAGTTGATAAGGACTGGTGTTTTTGACTTCGCCGGTCAGGGTGAGCAGGCTGATTCCTTCCGTGATTTTGGTAACTTCAATGGTACAGCTGTCTTTCAAGTCGCCCCCGGGGGGCCAGGATAAGCCGGGGATGTTGATTGTAGCGGTCTTTCCAACTGGATCCCAACTGTAGGAACCTCCCAGGGCTTGGGTCAGTTCCTCAAGGGGCACCATCACCTGCCCGTTTTGGATTGCTCCCGTTAAGTCTAACCTGGAACCGTTGATGGTGATGCCGGGCCCGCCGTTGCCGGCAAAGCTCCATATTGGAAAGGAAAAGACCAGGACAGCAGCGATTATAACTCTTCGAAAAACCCTCATGAACATCTTAATTCCCCCATTCTACCCGCCTGTTCTGGAACAGTCTGTTATATTTCTATAGATTTGTTCTGAAAACGGTTCCCAAAGGAGCGGAAATTAAGTTCAAAAACAAAGTAAAATTCTGTTTCTATATGTTTTTGACGAAAACAGGATTTAGATTGTTCCGTCTTTTTCACAACATTAAACTACGTACTTAAAATATATACTTTAAATAACATACTTTAAAATACGTGCTTCCCATATATGTATATTTTAAGGTAAAGATGGAAATTTTCCTTTTGACGGGAATGGTTCAAGGAGTTCAAGACAGGACTGTTACCTGCCTGGTCTGAATCAATTTGCATACAGCGGAGGAGAAGATTGAGCCGAATAAGGTTTCCCTATAGTGACACCCACGTGGTGCTGGAGCTGCCGCGAAGTCTGCCCGTCCGGTTGCTTGTTCCGGGAAAAGCTGGTTTGCCGGCGGATCCGGCCGGTGAAATCACGAGAGCGCTGCGAAATCCCGTGGGTACAGGGCCTCTCCCGGAATTGGCACAGACTAAAAAGAGTGCGGTGATTATGGTCAGCGACCAGACCCGCCTGGCTCCGACCCATCTTTTTCTGCCGTACCTGATTGAGGAAATCGTTAAAGGGGGGATCCGGAAGGAAAATATTACGGTGGTAGTAGGAGTTGGCGCCCACCGGGAGGCGTCTGCGGCGGAAGTTTTGTCGATTGTAGGGCATGAGGTGTACAGTACGGTTTTGTGCCTGAGCAGTTCACCTTCACCTGAAAAATGCGTGGTTCTCGGAAAAACTTCAAGGGGAACACCCATTCAGATATTTCGCCAGGTTGCGGAAGGCGATCTTAAAGTGGCCACCGGAAATATCGAACCCCACTGGATGGCTGCCTATTCCGGGGGGGCCAAAGCCCTGGTCCCCGGGGTTGCCGGCCTGGAAACCATTGAGAAGAATCACTCCCTCAGTGTAAAGGGTCAGGCCGTCAGGGATCCCAATCAGAATGCAGTCAGGGCCGACGCCGAAGAAGCAGCGGAACAGCTTGGCCTGGATTTTATTTTTAATGTAGTGACTGATCACCGGGGCAGGCTTGTCCAGGCTTTTGCCGGCCATCCTGTCGGAGCGCACCGGGCCGGTTGTGTCCTGGCGGGGAAGCACTATTATGTTTCCACCGTACAGCCTGCGGACATAGTCCTGGCTTCGGCAGGCGGATTTCCCAAGGACCAGAGCCTTTACCAGGCCGTGAAGGCCCTGCAGAACACCGCTGCCGTTGTCAAACCGGGGGGGACCATTGTTCTCGCTGCCAGCTGCAGGGAGGGGTTCGGGAACGAAGTATTTCGCCATTGGGCCGGCCTGGGACTCGGCGAGGACGAGCTCCTGGAGCGCTTTGCCCGGGGATTCGTCCTGGGTGCGCACAAGGCTGCCCTGGCCGCCGGGATTACGAAGAAATGCAGGGTGTACCTGGTTTCGGATCTCTCTCCCAAAATCTCAGAACAACTGCATTTTCTAACCTTCCCCAATATGCAGCAGGCTTTTGAGGCTGCCTTACGCCTGTGCAAGGGGGCAAGCCCGGACATAGCGGCTGTTCCCTATGCCGGGCTTACCTTCTTTGCTTGAAACAAAAGAGCAGGGCCGGAGTTGAAAACCACGGCCCGGTCAGGTCGAAGGCGGGACATGCCTGCTTGAGCAAAGCAGACATGTCCCCGGACAAGCTTTGACGCTGTTATTATCTTGTTTATTTTATTGCTGAAAGGAGATATGATGGTAACACTTGTTATTTGGCTGTCTTTAAGATATCCGTACATTTAACAACAAGGCTGTTGACGATCCCGGGATCAGCCAGGGTGGTGGTGTCGCCGAGCTGGTCGATTTCGCCGGCAGCGATTTTCCTGAGGATCCTCCTCATAATTTTACCACTCCTTGTTTTGGGCAGGGCATCGGCGAAGTGGATCACATCCGGTGAAGCAATGGGACCGATTTCTTTCCGGACATGTTGAATCAGCTTCAGGTGCAAATCTTCTGTTACCTCTACGTTGTCTTTAACAGTTATGTAGGCGTAAATGCCCTCACCTTTAATGTTATGAGGGTAGCCCACCACGGCTGCTTCCGCTACCTTCGGATGAGCCGCCAGGATGCTTTCCAGTTCAGCCGTTCCTATCCTGTGTCCGGAAACGTTAATCACGTCATCCACACGTCCCATCAACCAGAAATAGCCGTCTTTATCCCTGCGGGCGCCGTCACCAGTAAAATAGAGTCCGGGGTACTGCACAAAATACGTGTTTTTAAACCGCCCGGGATCGCCGTAAACTCCGCGCATAATGCCGGGCCAGGGTTTGGTGATGACCAGGTAGCCCCCTTCGTTGACTCCGGCCTCACTGCCGTCCTGACGAATAACCTTCGGGTTTACGCCAAAGAAAGGAATAGTTGCCGAGCCGGGTTTTGTAGGAGTGCACCCCGGCAGCGGGGTGATTAAAATTCCCCCTGTTTCAGTCTGCCACCAGGTATCTACAATGGGGGCCTGTTCCTTGCCGATGATCTTGTGGTACCAAATCCAGGCCTCGGGGTTAATGGGTTCACCAACCGATCCCATCAACCGCAGACTGCTCAAGTCCCGGCCCAGGGGCCACTGGTTGCCTGATTTCATCATGGAACGCAGGGCGGTGGGTGCGGTATAAAGGATGTTGACCCGGTATTTTTCCACGATTTCCCAGTACCTGTCGGGCTGGGGATAGTGAGGCACCCCTTCAAACAGCAGGGTCGTTGCCCCGGCAGACAGGGGGCCGTAGACGATGTAGCTGTGACCGGTGATCCAGCCGATGTCCGCTGTACACCAGTACACGTCCTCGTCCCGGTAGTCAAAAATATACTTGAAGGTAGCCGTTGCATAGACCATGTATCCGCCCGTGGTATGCAGGACTCCCTTGGGTTTGCCGGTACTCCCGCTGGTGTAGAGGATAAAGAGCGGATCCTCCGCATCCATTTGTTCCGGTTCGCAGACAGGGGAAGCGGCACTCATCAGTTCGTGCCACCAGTGGTCTCGCCCGGGCGTCATGGAACAGTCCCTGTCCAATCTTTTAACAACGATGCAGTTTTCCACATCTTCACAGGCTGCAAGGGCCCTGTCGGCGTTGTCTTTACTGTAGATATATTTTCCGGCCCGCAGGGAATAGTTGCAGGTAACCAGCGTTTTTGAACGGGAGTCCCGGATTCTGTCACGCAGAGCTTCGGCGCTGAAACCGCCGAACACCGCACTGTGGATGGCGCCGATTCTGGCGCAAGCCAGCAAGGTGATGACCAACTCTGGAATCATCGGCAGGTATACGGAAACGCAGTCACCTTTTTTGACGCCCATGCCTTTCAAAACATTGGCGAATTTGCATACTTCCCGGTGTAATTGCTGGTAGGTGTAAGTCCGGCTTTCCTCAAGCGGTTCGCCCTGCCAGATCAAGGCAGCCTTATTCTTTCGCCAGTTGTTTAAATGACGATCCAGGCAGTTATATGAGGCATTGAGCCTGGCGCCCCGGTAATAGCGTACGTAAACATCGTCTACAAAGCTGTACTCTTCAACTGCGTCCCACTTTTTGTACCAGTCGATATGTTCTTCCGCCATCTCTCCCCAGAATTCGTCCGGGTTTTCTATGGATTTCCGCCACATTTGGTCATACTGTTCCCGGCTTTTTATCCGGGCTTTTTCTGCAAATTCCTGCGGCGGGGGAAAGACCCTTTCTTCTGTTAGCAGGGTTTCTACATAAGCACTTTTTTGTTTTTCCACACTCATTTTCTGTTCACTCCTCATGTCCCGATAGGATTGTACTTTTTCCTGCACAGTGGTTTTTATGATGAACGATCCTATCATTCTGTAACCAGGTGCTATTCTATCATACACTATTTTGTTAATGATTTTAATCATTTTGTTCTTAGTTATCGGATAAAGTACTTCAAGTGCAGTATTCTCAGTTAAATGGTTATCCGTCAAGTATAGATCCGAAGAGCGGAACAAAAGAAAATCCCCCGTGAGGGGGATCGATTCTGCTTCCCTAGATCATCGGGTTTTGAGGGGAGCGGTACAGGTTTTGCTGTTGGATGTCATTTGGTTGTTGCGGCATTCCTACCCCGGTCTGGAATCCGTAATGCGGAATTCCTGTCTGGTAACTGGGTGGCTGGGCGCCAGTCTGCTGGGGGCGGGCCTGTTGAGCGCCGGTTTGTATGGCCTTGTTCTGGACCCGCTGGAGTTCCTGGCTCCATTTGCTAAAACTCTGACGGATGTCGTTGGTATTGGCTTCTTTCGGCTGGTACCAGCCGCGAATTCTCATCTCGTTGAAAATTTCCTTTTGAATCTGGTGCTCGTCCCTCAGGATATTTATAAATGTATCCATGAGCTGGGGGTTGGCAGCTTCCGTGGCTGCGCTGTTGTAGCCGTGGGCGATGTATTTTTGGGTAACCAGCGAATCCTGCAGGCGATCTTTTTCGTCAAGCACTTTTATCATCTCCTTAATACTGCGTCTGGTATTGACCCTGGGGTGCAATGTTCTGTAAATTTCTTAAAATCGTTTCATAATGGGTTCGATGCCTGTCGGCCACTCTTGAGTACATTTGTTGAAGCCTGGGGTCTGTCGACTGGTTGGCGGAAGCCATGGATTTGGCAATCGCCAGGGCTTCGGAGCGCAATTGTTCCTGAATATAAAAGAGCTCCATTTCCGTAAGCTGCATTATTTTGCTCCACCTCCTTTACGCTTTAGCATAGTTTGGCACAATTTTATGAAAAAAATTCAAGAAAAGTTTTGCCGGCTAAGCAGGTCAGTTTTTTTCATCCGTTCAAAGGATTTTTAGTGAATAGTCAGAATATAAATAATCAGAATATAATGGATTGACTGACATTTCAAAAAGAGAGATAAGAGAGGTTTTAATGATGCAGAAAAAAACCCCTGAAAGGGCCTTATTTAACTACCGGGAGTTGGAGGATTATTTGCTGACATATCCGTCTGTTGCAGATGTGGCCGTCTTACCGGACCTGGCGGTGGGGGAGGAAGTAATAGCCTATGTAGTACCCGTGCCGGGAGTTTTTGATCCCGAGCGCCTGAAAGCCTTTTTTATGAAGAAGTTGAAGAGCAGGAATATAACCGGGTTTATTGAATACAGAGACAGTCTTCCCAGGAGCAATACTGGTAAACTATACATCCGGAGATTATTAAAGGCGGTTGTCGAGGAAAAATAAGTTTTCCAGGCCAGTGCACAGTTTTGATTTTCTAACCGGCGGGCTTAGTGAGCATAGGTCAGGCAGGTATCCCTTTTAGAGGTGGACCTGCTTTTCTGATTACCTGTGGACCCGTTCGTGGAAAAGAAAACAACCGGCCCCTTAAGGGGGCCCGGCCTTAAAAGATCAGAGTTGAGGTGGAAAAGCGGGAACCTGTTTCGCTAGCGCCTTCTTCTGACAGGTTTAAGGGAAAAATAGGCTGTGGCCAGGAGCACAAATCCAATCAAAATTCCGGTATATCCCGTAAGCATATTGATGATTCCGCCGCCCATGGCCGAACCGACGGTCTGTCCTGCTGCTAATGCGCCCTGCCTGGCGGCCTGTACGGAATGCTGCCCGTAAAAGAACGGAAGAAGCAGAGCCGCGACGGGAATGATCAAACATTCAACGGCGGCGGTCAGACAGGCTCTAGCCCAGATTTTCCGGATTGATTCCGCCCTGCGGTTAAATATAAAGGTAAAAATCACCCAGCCCGCCAGAAAGAAGTAAAAGGCGGCCTTGATGTTGCCGAGGGAAACCAGGAAATAAAGGAGAAGAGCGGCAATCAGGCCGGCTGCGGCGGCGTTGAAGATCCTCATCCAAAGACCCTCCTTTCTTTTTGTTGTAAATGTATGCTTGTATTCCCCAGAGTATTTCCTTTTTTTATCTTTCTACAAGCAAAAATTCAGGTTATTTTTTATAGTAATTCTTCAAGAGGCAGCAGTTAAAGGCACCCTGCGATTTCTTAGAGTGCCTTGTTAGTTTTAATGTTATACTTCCACGTCCGCCGTCACGCCGGAACTTATTCTTATAAATTCCAATATTACATGTTTCATTGAGAATTAATCATCTCGATGGTGCAGTCCCTGTTTGTGCCAGCCTGGTTGGAACCGAAAGTGACGTTATTCCTTTATCTTTTGGTATATTGTTTCTCCGGCTGTCCTGGCTACAGCGGTTGCACATGTATTAGACGATGGCAACATCATACTGTATAACGCATCTCTAAAAGTGATGATATCCCCTACATTAAAGTAGTTACCCATTCCGAAAGTAATATCTGAATCTTGGATTACAATCGTTTTATCTAAATTTGTCATATAATCTAAAGCTGTTATGGCAGTCATAACCTTTGTTACGGAGGCAGGGTGACCTGGTTTATCGGCATTTTTTGAATAAATTAACGGTATCTCATATTGTCCAGATGAAAATGGATTAGGCAAAGGCATTAAACATACACTGACACTATCGGATGCAATATCATCTACCGTTTCGTTTGGATTATTAAGCAACAATTTTGCATTATCCAGAGAAGTTTTTAAATCATTACATCTTTCTTTTGCTGTTGAGGCCCCTCTAAGGGCTACTACAAACCGTCCGTCATCCGGGGCATTTGTTATTAGTACCATATGGTAACCATCTATTTCATTTGTACCCCAAATTTCGCCTGTTTTTCCTCCAAATATATAATAGTCGTTTTCTATTATTGGTAATGTAACTGTCGTTTTTATCGTTATTTCTCTAGGGTTATTCCCTTCAATTTTAAACTTGTATGATTTTTTATGCCAAATTCCTGCAAGAACTTTATACCCAGAGGCGTGTATTACCATTTTGACCATATCCCTGGTTGACATGGTGTGTTCAATTGTACTTGGAAATCCTGCAGGTTCTATAAAATTTGAGTTGGTCATGCCAATTTGTTTAGCTTTTTTATTCATTTCTTCAATAAAAATATTTTTAACTAATTCTGCGGATATATTAGGTGTTTCCTGTTCATTATTTGCCTTCTTTGTTTTGCCCCCATCAGGCCTATATTGATTTTGCCTGCGATGCAGCATGTCATTAATCCCCGGGATCTCCGCTGTCGCTTTGAACGAGCGCTCGTTGCTGCAACTCAATCGTACTGCATGCTTATTAAATTCCTCTTCATATTTCCTTCGGCTGTTTGGCACGTTTATTCCTCCTATTCTTCTTCTATCTTACCAAAGTTTAAATGTCAAATTATAGGGGAATAATTTTGTAAAAAAAGTAATTTTGATATCTTGACAGTTGAGTAAGCTTGTTTTATACTAAGGTCAAGGATAGTCAAAATCAAATTTTATTTTGACAGCCGGCCGGGAGTAAAGATTACTTAAATTAAACAGGAGGTGTTTTTAGAATGGCTTTGGTAAGATGGGATCCTTTTCGCGAACTGACTGGATTGCAGAATTCAATTAACCGACTTTTTGATGATAACTTTCGCCGCTTTCTAAAGTCGCCTGAGAGAACTTTTGAAGAGGGCTTCAGCTTTCCGGTAGATATTAAGGACACTCCTGAAGCAGTCCTGGTTAAGGCGGAATTGCCCGGGATGAACAAGGAGGACATAAAAGTAAATTTTAAAGACAATATACTGGTGTTCAAAGCTGAACGCAAACAGGAGAATAAAGCAGAGGGCGCAAATTATCTCAGAATTGAACGTAATTACGGTACTTTCATCCGGTCCTTTTCAGTAGATGTGCCGATCAAGAAGGAGGAGATCAAAGCCCGTTACCAGGACGGTGTGCTGGAAGTTATCCTCCCTAAAGCAGAAGAGCCTGATAAAAAGGAATTTAGCATTGAAATTGAAGGTTAATCCTTTACACATTACTCCCGGCAGGTTGAACATTTATTTTAGTCCATCACTGTAAATGCCACACTTTTTACTGGTCCAGCGAGGGGAAGAGCCCTCGCTTTTCTATAAAGCACAGTTTAAAATTTTCATTAAAGCACAATTTAAAAAGGGGGGATAAATGATGAGAATGGATAAAATGACCCTAAAAACCCAGGAAGCTTTTGAAGCGGCACAATCACTGATGTCCAGGTACAGCCACCAGCAGATGGAAGGGGAGCACGTCCTTTGGGGACTGTTGCAGCAAGCGGAAGGTGTTGTACCTCAGATTCTACAAAAACTGGAGGTCGATCCGGCCAGGTTGAAGAAGCAGGTGGAGGCTGCGCTGGAACGCCTGCCCAGGGTTCACGGCGCCGGGGGGATCTATCTGTCTAAAGGTCTTTCTGACATAATTGATGCGGCCTGGAAGGAAGCTGAAAGGTTAAAGGATGAATATTTGAGCACCGAGCACCTGCTGCTGGGTATGCTTGCCCGGCGGGAGGGAGAGGCAGGCAAAATTTTGCGCTCAAATGGGGTAACCCAGGACAGGGTCTATAAAACCCTGGTTGAAATCCGGGGCACCCAGCGCGTTACAGATCAGAATCCCGAAGATAAGTACCAGTCCCTGAGCCGCTTCACCAGGGATTTGACGGAGTTGGCCGCCAAAGGAAAAATGGATCCTGTGGTTGGTAGGGACGAGGAGATCCGCAGGGTGGTTCAGGTTCTGTCCAGGCGCACCAAGAACAACCCGGTTTTAATCGGGGAGCCCGGTGTAGGCAAAACAGCCATTGTGGAAGGTCTGGCCCAGCGGATTGTCAGCGGAGATATTCCGGAAAGCTTGAAAAACAAGCGCCTGCTCAGTTTAGATATTGGAGGGCTGATTGCGGGCTCTAAATACAGGGGTGAGTTTGAGGACCGTCTGAAAGCGGTATTAAAGGAGATCAACGAAGCCCAGGGCGAAATCGTCCTCTTCATCGATGAACTGCATACCCTGGTGGGGGCTGGGGCCGCGGAGGGTGCCGTTGACGCCGCCAACATGCTCAAGCCGGCCCTGGCCCGGGGCGAGCTCCATTGTGTTGGCGCCACCACCCTGGATGAATACCGCAAGCATATTGAAAAGGACGCCGCCCTGGAACGGCGGTTCCAGCCGGTCTATGTGGGAGAGCCCTCCGTGGAGGACACAATTGCAATTTTAAGGGGCCTGAAGGAGAAATACGAAGTGCACCACGGGGTCCGGATCAAGGACGCTGCCCTGGTGGCCGCCGCGGTGCTTTCCCACCGTTATATTTCGGACCGGTTTCTTCCGGACAAGGCCATTGACCTGATTGACGAGGCTGCCTCCCGGCTTAGGATTGAAATTGACAGCATGCCCACGGAGATTGATGAAATTGACCGCCGGATCAGGCAACTGGAAATAGAAAAGCAGGCCCTGGCCAAGGAGCAGGATAAGGGAAGCCGGGAAAGACTCCAAAAAATGGAGGGGGAACTTGGTTCTCTCAAAGAAAAGATGGAGGAGCTCAAGGATCACTGGTCTAAGGAGAAGGAACTGATCCAGAGCATTCGTGAAATTAAAGAAAAGATTGAGGAAACCAAACTGGCGGAACAGGTTGCTGAAAGGGACGCCGACCTGGGCAGGGCGGCGGAGCTTCGCTACGGGGTCATGCCGGAGTTGAGCAAGCGGCTTGAGCAATACAAGGCCAGGCTGGAAGAACTGCAAAAAGCCCATAAAATGCTGAAAGAAGAAGTGGACGAGGAAGATATCGCCAGCGTGGTGGCCAAGTGGACCGGGATTCCGGTTTCCCGGATGCTGGAGGGGGAGATCCAGAAGCTTTTGAAGATGGAGGACCAGCTCAAGGAGCGGGTGGTGGGCCAGGACCGGGCGGTTCAGGCTGTGGCGGAAGCTATTCGCCGGGCCAGGGCCGGCGTGTCCGATCCCAACCGGCCTATGGGTTCGTTCATTTTCCTCGGCCCCACCGGCGTGGGCAAGACCGAGCTGGCCAGGGCACTGGCACATTTCCTCTTTAACGACGAGCGGGCCATGCTCCGCTACGACATGAGCGAGTACATGGAGAAGCACGCCGTGTCCCGCCTGATCGGGGCACCCCCGGGCTACGTCGGTTACGACGAGGGGGGACAGCTCACTGAGGCTGTCAGGCGCCGCCCATATTCGGTAATTCTTTTTGACGAGATTGAAAAAGCTCATCCCGACGTGTTTAATATCCTGCTCCAGTTGCTGGACGACGGACGCCTTACCGACGGGCAGGGGCGGACGGTGGATTTCCGGAACACGGTGGTGATTATGACCTCGAACCTGGGCGGGCAGTGGTTCCGTGAGCTTGCCGGCGGAAACCGGGCGGAGCTTGAAGCCCGTGTGATGGAAGAACTGAAGCTGCACTTCCGGCCCGAGTTTTTGAACCGGATTGACGAGGTGGTTATATTCAACAACCTGGGCAGGGGGGAAATCGGCAAAATTGTGGATATCCAGCTGGGGCTGCTGGCCCGGCGGCTGTCCAAACTTGGCCTGTCACTGGAGGTTACTCCGGAGGCCAGAGAGCTTCTGGCCGAAGAGGGCTATGATCCTGTCTACGGGGCGAGGCCCCTCAAAAGGGCTATCCAGCGCCGCCTGGAAAACCCCCTTTCGGTTTATATTCTGGAAGGGAAAAACGAGCAGGGCGGCGGTATTCTGGTCAAAACGGACCTGTCCGGGAAGAAGCTGGTTTTCGAAAATCAGCAGGCTTCAGGAGCTCAATAAATCAACAGGAGGCTTCGGTGCCGCTTTACTGGAGCCTCTTCTTAATTCAAATTTGGCCGGGATAGTTGACAGGTATCGGTTGTCTCACTATGATGGCTGTAAAAGCAGTTATTGCACCCTTTGCGCCGCTCAGCCAATACGGCTCGAAGTCCAAAAATCAGCGTAGAAAAAATCAACGAAGATATATAATCCGTTTTGGGCAGCAGGGTGGTCTGGCCTGAATAACCGTAATCCCAAAGGGGACACAGGCAGGCCTTATTGTCAATAAATTAAGAAGATTGGGGAAAGGGGTTTTAAAGCTTGTCTTCCAGAGTGTATTTTACAGACATGCGGGCGGGTTATAAAAAGAGTCTCCTGGATAAAGTGGAGATGTTGTTTAAGAGGTGATTATTCTTTGCCAGAAATAATCGCCACTTGAGCTATTTCTAATTCTAATGAAGAAAAGTTTGGCGCCGCTAAAAAACTATTATTACTGTAGGGAGAGAACTGATTGGAACATACACTGGAGGGAAGCCGTGAGCAAGCAATTTTAGTGGGCATGGAGTCACCGGAGGTAACTCCTGAAGAGACTGCCAGCTCCCTGGAGGAACTGGCGAGACTGGCCGATACCGCAGGAGCGGATGTTCTGCTGCAGCTCACGCAGCGAAGGGGCAGGCCTGATGCCGCAACCTTTCTGGGGCGGGGTAAGGCCGAAGAACTGGCAAGTTTCTGCCGTTCCCTGGGGGCCGGCCTGGTTATCTTTGACCGCGAGCTTTCTGCCGCCCAGGCGCGCAATTTGGAAAGTGTCACAGGTGTACGGATTATTGACAGAACCCAGCTAATTCTGGATATCTTTGCCCGCAGGGCCAGAACCCGGGAGGGCAAGCTGCAGGTGGAACTTGCCCAACTCAACTATCTTCTGCCCCGTCTAGTCGGCAGGGGTACTGAGCTGTCCCGGTTGGGGGGCGGTATAGGGACAAGGGGCCCCGGTGAAACAAAGCTGGAAGTGGACCGGAGGCGCATTCGTAAGCGGATAGCTGAACTTAATGAAGCTATCAGGGATGTCCAAAAGCACCGGGAACTGCTGCGCCGCAGCCGCAAGGAGATTCCCGTACCGTTGGCGGCCCTGGTGGGCTACACAAACGCTGGTAAATCAACCATATTGAAAAAGCTGACCGGCGCCCAAGTTCTGGTGGAAGATAAATTGTTCGCCACCCTCGATCCAACCACCCGCCGGGTGGTTCTGCCCAACAATGAAGTTGTTCTGCTGACGGATACCGTTGGTTTTATCCGCAACCTGCCGCACCACCTGGTGGCTGCCTTCAGGGCAACACTGGAAGAAGTGGTGGAAGCCGACCTGCTTCTTCACGTTGTAGACGCCTCCCATCCTGACCTTGAGGGTCAAATGGAAGCGGTGGAACGGGTCCTGGAATCCCTGGACAGCTGCACGAAACCCTGTATCACGGTGTATAATAAAACGGACCTTGTGCCTGGTTTTAAACCGCCGGCCGGCAAAAAGGAATTCTCACCGGTGGCAGTTTCAGCACTGGAAGGCCATGGACTGGAGGGAATGCTGGCAGCGATTGCCGAAGTCCTTTCCTGCAGGCGGATCAGAACAACATTTTTCATCCCCTACAGAAAAACCGGCGTTCTTTCCATGCTCCATGAAAAGGGTAAAGTGTACCGGGAGAAACATGGTCAGGACGGTGTCAGCGTTGAGGCAGAGCTGGAAATTGTCTGGGCTAAAAGGATTGAGGCCAGGCTGAAGGAATAAGCTAGATCCTAATTATCATTTTAAGTATAAGAAAAAGCAGCGGGGGTAAAACTTGAAGTTTTTTGCTATCGGGGATGTCCACCTCTCCTTCAGGAGGGCCGTCGATCCGGCGCGCTGGGAGGATGTCGAAACCAGTAAACCCATGGATTTATTCGGCGCTGAATGGTGCTGTCACTACCGGAAGCTGTATGAGAACTGGCTGGACACAGTTGCTCCGGATGATGTGGTTTTGATGCCCGGCGATTTTTCCTGGGCTATGAAACTGGAGCAGGCCCGTTACGACCTGGCCTTTCTTGGCCTGTTGCCGGGGACCATTATCGGTGTGGCCGGGAATCACGATTACTGGTGGCAGAGCCTGTCCCGGGTCAGGGCAGCCCTGCCTGCCAATATGCGGGTGATTCAAAACGATCATCTGGTTTTCGGGCAGACGGCAGTTTGTGGTTCCCGCGGCTGGAATTGTCCCGGAGGGGAGTTTTTCCAGGAAGCGGATCTGAAGATTTACCGCCGGGAACTGATCCGGATGGAAAACTCGTTGAAGAGTGCCGGTTCCACTCCAGCAGGTAAAATTGTCATGATCCATTATATGCCCACAAATGACCGTCATGAGAAAAACGAGTTCATTGAATTGTTTCAGGCCTACGGTGTTGAGACCGTTGTTTACGGACACCTGCACGGGCCTGCTGTTTGCCGGCGTCTTCCCCGTAGGGCCTGGGGAATCGATTTTCATCTGGTTAGTGCAGACTTTGTTAATTTTTGTCCCGTGTTGATTAAAGAAATTAAACAGTAATCTTTACTGGTAAGTGAGCAATAAAAATACAGCCGGGCTGGTTTAACTGGTTTTTCAATTAGTATTGAGAACCGGCCTGGTAGTATTAGGGGTTATCCGTGCGTCTTCCGGTCTGTCCGGGCAGGTGACGGGGCGCATCAACCAGGGTAATACTGTTCAGAACTATTTCTTCGTCAGCCCAACGCCCGTCCTTGTAGCAACTCCGGCGGATCTCCAGCCTGGGGATGAAGGCGGACAGTTCGTTTTGGGAAGGAATCTTGGAACAGCGCGTGATTTTTACCAGGATATTTTCAATTTTAATTTCCAACTGGTTTTCTATTAGCGTTCCAGCGGGACAGTCTTTAGAGTTGAGTTTGTTTTGAGTTTTACCTGGTGGCTTTTTTCTGCGGAAAGGATTAAAATTAAACATGGTTTGAACTATCCTTTTTTATAAATATATGATTTAATAGGCCTTCTGTGAGAGAGAATCCGGTCAGGTAGTAAGATTTGTTTATTTGAAGAGAGGTAAGCCATGAAGACGGAGGCAGTATTGTTTGATCTTGACGGAACCCTTATTGATTCCCTGGCGCTGATTGTGAGAACCTACCGGAAGGTGTTCGAAGAATTGAAGATTCCGTGGGAAGATGGAGATGTCCTCAAGATGATCGGCCTGCCGCTGAAAGATATCGCCAGGCATTATACCGGTGAGCTGGCCGGGCATTTTGAAGAACTCTACCAGTTTTATTACCAGCGGGAGCATGACCTTTATACAAATCTTTTTCCGGGTACCCTGTCCTTGCTGGACCAGCTCAAAGAAAAGGGAATCCGGCTGGGTATTGTTACTTCCAAGGGCAAGACCGGGGCCTGGAGAGGTATCAATTTTACAGGACTCAAACCTTATATGGACATTGTGGTGACAGCCCATGACGTAACCAGGCCCAAACCGGATCCGGAACCGTTGTTGAAGGCCTTGAATTATTTGGGGGTCGAGGCTGCGAGCTCGATTCTTGTGGGAGACAGCAGCTATGACATTTTGACCGGGAAAAACGCCGGTTCCCGTACTCTGGGTGTTACCTGGGGCCTGGGCAGCCGGGAGGAACTGGCAAGGCTGGAACCGGACGGGTTGCTCCATCGGTGGGATGATCTACTAAATTATTTATAATAAAGCAGGCAACCGGGCGGTTAATAATGGTCCGGGAAAAACTTTATTATAGTTTTTGTTTATAATAAAATGGCCGGTGTTTGAAACAGCCAACCTTCGAAGGGGAAACGGCTGAAAAAACCCGGTGTCTACTTGAGGGTGGAAATCTCTTGATTATAGGCGTCTTGACCGTGGAGCTTTTTCTGGGGGAAGCCAATTCCCTCAAAGAGAAAAGAAGGGTTGTCAAAGGTATCATTGACAGGATTAAAAGCCGCTTTAATGTATCTGTGGCCGAGGTGGGCGAGCAGGATACCTGGCAGCGCTGTATTCTCGGGATATCTTTCGTCAGTTGCGAACAGGCCCATGTCCACCGGGCCTTAGCTGCGGTGGTGCGTTTTATCGAAGCTCAGGGTACGGTTTTCATCACCGACTACCGTACAGAATTGTTGTAAAAATAAATAAAACAAGATGGAAAATAACCCAGATAGCTTTGGCCAGCAGATGTTGGCTTTATTATTTTTGCGGACTTACTGGTAAACAGTGCGTTATCCCAAGACATTTTCTTCCTGAATAAAGGAAATCAGTCCCGTCTGTAGAAGTAACAAATTTATAATATTCTGACAGGCGGGAGGGGATTAAATGAGTAAAGAATTGGTTGAAAAGGCCAGGGCCAATGCCAGGCAGAATTTTCGCGACGGTCTCAATTGTTCGGAGTCGGTGTTTAAAGCGGTTTTGGATACCGGAATTACGGATTTTCCTGCTGAAACCGTGGCTATTTCCACCGGTTTTGGAGGCGGTATGGGTTTAGCGGGACACAATTGCGGGGCTTTAATCGGGGCGGTTATGGCCGTAGGAGCGGTGCATGGACGGCGAAATCCTTTGGAGGGGGAATTCCAGGACAGGGTGGACCGCCTTTACGGTAACCCGGGGTTGTACCGTTTGTTTAACGGGATGTCCCATGAGTTTAAAGAAAAGTTTGGAGCGCTGGACTGCGGCAAGCTCAATGAAAACTATCCGGAGTGGTTTGACAAGGACAGGTTTAGAGCATGCATGAAGATGGTCATTGAAGCTGCGGGAATGGCCGTGGAGTATATTTTAAAGGGGCAGGAAGAAGGCTATACCCAGCCCTTTGGTGAAAATGTCGCTAAAAGAGTGTAGTTATGCAAAAATCATGGTAACAGTGCTTTGATACGGACAGGAGGACGGACGAAACTTGGCCAATAAAGTCGTCATCGTAGGTGGGGTTGCCGGGGGCGCCAGTGCGGCTGCCCGTCTGAGAAGGCTGGATGAAACAATGGAGATTGTCCTGTTTGAACGGGGGGAGCACATCTCCTTTGCTACCTGCGGCCTGCCTTATTATGTTGGGGGTGTCATAGCAAAGAGGAGAAGTTTGCTGGTTCAAACCCCGGCCGGGATGAAAAAACGGTATAACCTGGACATAAGGACTATGAGTGAAGTCCGGCGCATCTTACCGGCGGAAAAACAGGTAGAAGTCTGCGACCTGCAGGATGGAAAAAAATATTTGGAAAGCTACGACTACTTAATCCTGTCCCCCGGGGCCGGGCCGGTTGTCCCGGATCTTCCCGGAATCAACCTGCCCAATGTTTTTACGGTCCGGAATGTGCCGGACAGCGACAGGCTCAAAGAGTACATTGAGACTGCAAAACCCGCTTCGGCAGTGGTTGTGGGCGGCGGTTTTATCGGTCTGGAGATGGTTGAAGCCCTGCGCCTCAAAGGGGCATCGGTAACCGTTGTAGAAGCTGACCGGCAGATCATGGGGGCGCTGGACCCGGAAATGGCGGTCATCATTCAGAAATACCTGCAGGGGCAGGGCGTTGGACTGGTTCTGGGAGATAAGTTAACGGCGCTCCAGGGAGTTTCCCGGGTGGAGAGGTTAATCCTGGAAAGCGGCAGGGAGATTCCGGCCGCAATGGTAGTCCTGGCGATTGGTGTTAAGCCGGAGGTGCGGCTGGCTGTAGAGGCCGGCCTGGCAATCGGTGTAACCGGGGGGATTCAGGTGGATGAGTATATGCGCACTTCGGATCCCTTTATCTATGCCGTTGGTGACGCTGTTCAGGTTAAACATTTTGTAACCGGCCAGGCTGTCCTGATTCCCCTGGCCGGGCCGGCCAGCCGCCAGGGGCGTCTGGTTGCCGACAACATAGCCGCTTACCCCGTCAAATACAAAGGGGTCCAGGGAACGGCTATCGCCAAAATCATGGATCTGACGGTGGCGGTTACAGGTGCCAATGAAAAAACCTTGAGGAAAGCCGGTATTGAACATCTGGCCTGTTATACCCATCCCGAAGACCATGCCGCTTATTATCCGGGGAGCCGGCAGATGTCCATAAAGCTGCTTTTCTCGCCCGGTGAAGGAAAAATCCTGGGTGCCCAGGTTGTCGGCTACCGGGGAGTGGATAAATGTATTGACGTACTGGCCACAGCCCTCCGGGCTAAAATGAACGTCTTTGATTTGCAGGAATTGGAACTGGCTTATGCTCCACCTTTTTCCTCGGCTAAGAGTCCCGTCAACATGCTCGGCTATGTGGCGTCCAATATTCTACGCAAGGAAGTAGAAGCAGTCCGCTGGAAGCAGGTAGAGCAACTGCTTGCCGGGAGCGCTGTCCTGGTTGATGTGCGGGCGGATAAAGAGCTGGCAAAATCTGGCGCTGTGGCTGGGGCTTTACATATCCCCCTGGATGAGCTCCGGGACCGGCTGGCTGAAATCCCCGAAGACCGGGAGGTTCTTGCTTATTGCCAGGCAGGGCAGAGAAGTTATGTCGCCAACCGGATTCTGCGCCAGAAGGGTTATAAAGTAAAAAATATTAGTGGTGGTTACAGGTCCTATGAGGCGCTGAAGAATAATTCCACTAAGAACACTTGATTAAAATAACCCTGTTATGGTCTGTTTATTTCTGTCCCGGGCAGGTTTTACCCGGGATTTTTTTGTGGATTAATCTCCTGGTTCCAGTATGGCGCATGGTCCTCCGGCGGCACATTTGCCGCAGGCGTCGCAGGTTCCCAAATCGTTGTAATAGGTGTCAACCTCCAGGAGGTAGCTATAGCATTTTTGCTTATCCAGTCCCTCTGGGGTCAGCGCGCCGGAGGGACAGCTTTTGACACAGGCAAGGCATTTCCCTTCCCGTAAATAAAGGCAGTGCCGACCTTCGGGCCGGGGTGACGGAGCCAGGGGCTGATCCAGAACGAGGCTGCCCAGGCGGCCGGCGCAGCCGTAGGGAGTAATCAGCATCTGGTGCAGGCCGAAAGTGCCTGCGCCGCAGATATAGGCTACATGTTTGTGAGACCAGAAAGATACAAGCTTTTCCTGGTCAAAGTTATGTGTGGGCTGCTGCCAGGCCGCCTTCACTCCCCGGGCGGCCAGCCCCGCTGTCAGCTTTTCACAGATAAGTTTGATCAGGAGGTTGGTTTCATAGTAAGCCTCAGCCCATTCCCTGGCGACATAAGGGCTTTTGCGATTGAGAGCAGCCAGCTCCTTGGTAAAGGGGAGAAAAAAA
>DBRJ01000023.1:49025-51087 GCA_002305915.1 Pelotomaculum sp. UBA1371
GGGTCGTCTGCCCTGGCACAGGTTACCAGAGGCCTGCGGTAGAAGGTATTTCCAATGCCGCCGCTGCAGATCCGGAGTATTGTGTTTTCAATATATTCCTTCATAATGAGTCCTTTCCCTGAAAAGGTTAAATAATTTTATTCAATGGTGGTACCTAGATCATCATTATAAAGCCTAAAAAGGAAACGCGCTATCAATCTAGAATAGTTAATTAAAATGAGCATAAGACGGGGGTAACTGGACTGAAATACGAAAACACTACAATTAACCCCTATTTAGCTGTAATTCTAGCCGTTATAGCTGTTTCCTTCTCTTCTATCTTCACGAAACTGGCCGCAGCGCCGCCCCTTGCCATTGCTTTTTACAGGTTGTCCTTCACTGTTCTGCTCCTGGCCCCGCTTGCCCTGAATGCAGCCGGCCGTGCGGAATTCACCAAAATTTCCCGTAAGGACATATTCCTGGCGGTCGTTTCCGGCGCCTTTCTGGCGCTCCATTTTACCGTATGGATAAGTTCCCTCAACTATACCTCGGTGGCCAGTTCCACCGTGCTGGTTACCTTGCAGCCCCTCTTTGTGGTCACCGGTGGTCTTTTCTTTTTTAAAGAGAAAATCAGCCGGAAAAGCTTTGCCGGTATTGCCCTGGCCCTGACCGGCAGCGTTTTAATCGGAATTAACGACTTTAGAATCGGTGGGGTAGCGTTGTTTGGTGATCTTCTAGCCTTCAGCGGTGCTTTTTTTGTGGCTGTTTATTTCTTAATCGGCCGCAGTCTCCGCAGTAGACTCTCACTCTTTCCCTATGTATTCCTTGTTTAGGAACTTCTTCAATATTTTTATTTCTTTTTAACGTAGCGACGGCTACACCGCTCTATCCCTATCCCTGGCAGGACTGGCTCTGGTTTTTCTTACTTGCTCTGGTACCCACCATCTTGGGTCATACCGTATTTAACTGGGCGTTGCGCTATGTAAAAGCTGCGGTAGTATCCGTAAGCATTTTGGGTGAACCGGTGGGCGCAACTATCCTGGCTTATTTTATTTTCCAGGAAATTCCGGGACTGTTGCAGCTTGCAGGTGGATTCACGATCATCCTGGGTCTTTATACTTTTATTACTTGTTCTTTTGTTCAGGGGAAACAAATTTAACAACTAATGACTGAAATCGACAAAAGGAATCAAGAAAAGAAGTATAAAGGCTAATTATGTTGAAGTTAAAAATGTTCTTATTGCTATTTTAGCGGGAGGTGACATCAATATCCTGAATGTTTCACATTCAACCAAAAAGGAGGAGAAATATTTGAAGAAGAACAGGTACTTATTTTTACTGCTGGCTCTCCTGCTGGTTGGGTTGCTGGCGGTCGGCTGCGGCGGAACCAAGGAACCCCCCCAGGGAGACACCATCAAGATCGGTTTCCTGGGCGCCAAGACTGGAGGGCACGCTCACTACGGGATTGAAACTTTAAAAGGGATGCAGATGGCTGTTGAAGATATCAACAGCGCAGGTGGGGTAAACGGGAAGAAACTCGAAATAGTTGAGGGGGATCACGGCAGCAGCAGTGAGGCCGCTAACGTCACCCAGAAATTGATCACCCAGAAGGTATCTGCTATTGTCGGTGACCCCACCACCGGTATCACCAAAGCGGCGGCCCAGATCTGCCAGCCTGCCAAGGTTGTGCTCCTCTCGGCAGGAGCTGTGGGACCGGATGTTGTTGAAATTGGTGATTATATTTACCGGGATACCCTGCTGGACGCCGTGGCTGCTCCGGCTGTGACCAGGTACCTGGCTGAAGAGCTTAACTGGAAGAAGGTTGCTCTGGTTACGACAACCGGGCTGTCCTACAGTGAAGGGCTGACCAATATCTTCAAACCTGCGCTGGCCGATTACGGGATCGATCGTGGCTGAACAGAGCATTATGGAAAAAGATACAAATTTCAGCGCCCAGGTCACCGCACTGAGCCAGAAAGAATTTGAGCTTTTAGGGTCGGCGCCGGCAGTTTCCCGGGCGGGGTAGCTCTGTTTTTTTGGTTTTATCACCCGTACCACTAATAAATGACCAAGATATGTCTACG
>DBRJ01000023.1:51114-55835 GCA_002305915.1 Pelotomaculum sp. UBA1371
ACTTATGCCCTCATCGCTCTGGGTTACACCATGGTTTATGGAATTATTCAACTTATTAACTTCGCCCACGGAGAGGTCTACATGATCGGAGCATTTGTGGGCCTGATTATGGTGGCAGTTTATAAAGTCAACTTTTTTTGGCTATGTTGGCGGCTATGGCTGTATGTGTGCCGCTGGCGGTTTTGATCGAGAGGGTGGCCTACCGGCCTCTACGCAGGTCCACACGTCTGGCTCCGCTTATTTCAGCCCTGGGGGGTTTCTATTTTTTTGCAGACCCTTGTAACCCTGATCAGGGGCGGCCCGAACCCCCTTGCTTTTCCCCAGGTGATCCAGGACACTGTTTATGTGCTCGGGCCAGTCAAGTTTTCCACAATCCAGGTCATTATTCTTGTGGTCGCCAGCCTGCTGATGGTCTTCCTGCAGTTCACGATTAAATATACAAAGATCGGCAAGGCCATGAGGGCAACTTCAGAGGATTACGAGATTGCCGGCCTGATGGGAATTAATGTTAATAATGTGGTGTCATTTACTTTCGCCATAGGGGCGGCTCTAGCTGCGGCAGGCGGTGTGCTGGTGGGTATGTATTTTAACTCCATTCATCCCTTTATGGGGGTTTCTGTGGGTCTTAAGTCCTTTTGCGCGGCGGTTGTCGGGGGAATCGGCAGCATTCCCGGAGCCATGCTGGGGGGGATCTTTATCGGTATCGCGGAAGTAATGGGTGTGGCTGCCGGCTTTGATACCTACAAGGAAGCCATTGCCTTTGGCCTTTTGATTCCTGATCTTGCTTTTTAAACCCACCGGTCTTCTGGGGCTCCCCATTCAAAGGAAGGTGTAAGGGCATGGAAGTTATTCTGGATGTCCTGACCAATCCCTACTATATTCAGGTTATGACCATGGTGGGCATTTCTCTGATTGCGGCGCTGGGATTGCACTTGATTACCGGTATAACCGGACAATTTTCCTTTGGCCATGCGGCATTTGTGAGTATTGGAGCCTATGCCTCCGCTTTAGTTACGATTCATCTGCATTTGCCTTTTTTCTTGAGCCTGCTGGCCGGCGGGCTGGCAGCCGCTTTTTGCGGGGTTTTGCTGGGGTTTCCCAGCCTTCGCTTGACCGGAGACTATTTGGGTATTACCACCCTGGGATTTGGTGAAATTGTACGGGTTGTCTTTATTAATATGAAAATAACGGGAGGAGCCAGCGGGCTGACCGGAATACCCCGGGAAACAAATATATTTCTTGTTTATTTCATCGTGATTTTAACCATCTGGGGTATGTACAGGATTCAGAACTCCCGGTTTGGCCGGGCTCTGACAGCCATCCGGGAAGATGAGATCGTAGCCGAAACAATGGGCATCAATCCCCTTTTATATAAAATAAAAGCATTTGCTATCGGTACCTTTGTTGCCGGGATCAGCGGTTCCCTCTTTGCCCATATGATGCAATACTTGCATCCTGCCGATTTTGGCTTTGCCAGGTCTTTTGAAATTCTTAATTTTGTAGTTCTGGGCGGTCTTGGCAGCATTCCCGGGACGATTCTGGGAACAGCCATATTGTCCCTGGCGCCCGAATTTCTGCGCTTTGTCAAAGAATACAGAATGTTAATCTACGGAGCTTTGATGGTCACCATGATGATTTTCCGGCCCAACGGCCTGCTGGGCGGGGTTGATGTCGCCCGGGTGCTCCGGGGTTGCTGGGCTCGCCTGAAAGTGCGGAGAGATACTTCACATCGCTAATAGAAATTAAACCAGAGGTGTAAATATGTCGGCTTTGCTGGAACTGAGGGATATAACTATCCGTTTTGGCGGCCTGGTAGCGGTGGACGGGGTCAGTCTTAAAGTTGAGGAAGGAAAAGTTGTTGCGCTGATTGGCCCTAACGGAGCCGGTAAAAGTACGATGTTTAATGTTGTAACCGGCATTTATCCTCCGACTTCCGGGGCAGTGCTGTTCAGGGATGAAGATATTACAGGTTTGAAACCCTATGACATTACAAACCGGGGTATTGCCCGAACTTTCCAGAATATCCGTCTTTTCAAAAACCTGTCCGTGCTTGATAATGTAAAAATTGGCTGTCACTGCCGGGGCAAGGCCGGAATATTCGGTGCGCTCTGCCGCTACCCGGGGGTTAGGGCGGAGGAAAAGGGTATGATGGATAAGTCGTTAAAAGCCATGGATATTGTTGACTTAGCCGGGAAGAGGGGAGAACTGGCTAAAAACCTCTCTTGCGGGGAACAGAGGAGGTTGGAGATCGCCAGGGCGCTGGCCAGTGAACCCGTGCTTTTGTTGCTGGATGAGCCTGCGGCAGGGATGAATCCCCAGGAAAAGCAAACTCTGATGCAGATGGTGCAGCGCATCCGCAGGATTGGTATAACCATCTTTCTGGTTGAACATGACATGAAATTTGTAATGAGCATGTCGGACCGTGTAGATGTACTGGACTACGGTCGTAAAATAGCCTCCGGTCCACCGTCGGAAGTACAGCGGGATGCGCAGGTCATTGCCGCCTACCTGGGGAAGGAAGTGGTCTAAGGGATGCTCCTGAATGTTGATGATGTCGCGGTTTCCTACGGCGGCGTCCGCGCCCTGAGGGGTATTTCCTGTCAGGTTGAAGAAGGTGAGATCGTGGCGCTCATTGGCGCCAACGGCGCCGGCAAAAGCACCACTCTGAAGGCGATCTGCGGTCTGGTACGGCCTCAGTCGGGAACAATTACCTACAATGAAAAGGTTTTAAATAAAATGCCGCCTCATAAGATAGTAAGCATGGGGATTTCCCAGGTGCCGGAGGGGCGCAGGGTTTTCACCAGGCTCACTGTTCTGGAGAACCTGGAAATGGGAGGATACACCCGGAAAAAAGCAGGAGAAGTAAAGGATTCCATAAAAAATGTTTTTAAACGATTCCCCCGGCTTGAAGAAAGAAAATCCCAGTTGGCCGGTACCTTGAGCGGCGGTGAGCAGCAAATGCTGGCCATGGGCCGCGCCCTGATGTCCAGACCCCGGCTCCTTTTACTTGATGAGCCTTCTATGGGGTTGGCGCCTATGCTGGTACAGGAAATATTTTCAATTATATTAGAAATCAATCAGGCGGGAACCACAATCCTTCTGGTTGAGCAAAACGCCAATATGGCTCTTTCCATAGCAAACCGGGCTTACGTTCTGGAGACCGGGGAAATCGTTCTTTCGGGATCTGCTTCTGAAATGGCCGATAATCCGGATGTCAGGAAGGCCTACCTGGGCCAATAAGCAGGAACCGCTGGAAGGACGGTGGTTACAGGGGACCGGACCCCGTTGAAGCTTGTATTATAAGGCAGGTTCCGGATAAGGAGGATCCCGGTATGTGCTCACAGGATCTTACTGGGAGGTCTTTTTGATGATTTGATTAAGGAAGTTCCCCTAAAATGAGAACAGGGCAGCAAAGCCCTGTTCTCAAATAGAACATGTGTTAATATTTCGTACAAGAAGTGTTTTATATTGGAGCAAGGGATAATATGTATAAGGGGCAGTTTTTAATAATATTAGAGCAAAATCAAAATGTTTTAAGGTAATTTTGAATTGGTACAGATATTGCACACACATATGTATTATGCTTCCGATTTATTATTTCCCGCAGAGGGAGTAATAAACGTAGGGTGCGATGAGTAATTGTCGTGCCTGCCAGTGCGCAAAGGAAGAGGATTTTGGTCCTCTTCCTTATTTTTATCTCGTCCCAACTTAATATTAAAACAAATTTCTAGGAGGGGTATTATGAAGTTTATCCGCGTTGACATGGCCTCTAAAACAGTGAATGTCGGAGAAGTTCCAGAGCAGTACGCCGGCCTGGGTGGTCGTGCCCTTACTTCAACATTCGTAGCAAATGAAGTGAAGCCGACTTGCCATCCTCTGGGAAAAAGCAATAAACTCATCTTTGCTCCCGGTCTTCTCAGCGGTACCACCGCTGTCCAGTCCGGCCGCATCTCAGTAGGTGCCAAGAGCCCTCTGACAGGCGGCATCAAGGAAAGCAACTCCGGCGGCACCTTCTCCCAGAAGGTAGCCAGAATGGGCATCAAGGCAATTGTTGTGGAAGGAGTACCGGCAGAAGACAAGTACTATGTAATCAAAGTAACCATGGACGGGACAACCATTGAAGAAGCCCCCACAGAAATTATCGGTATGGGGAACTACGAGGCTGTTCAAGTCCTCATGAAGAAGTACGGCGAAAAAGTTGCGATTGCTATAATAGGCCCCGCAGGCGAGATGAAGCTTGCCGCGGCGAACATTTCCTTTAGAGACCCGGAAGGCAACATCCGCAGCGCCGGACGCGGCGGACTGGGTGCGGTAATGGGTTCCAAGAAGGTTAAGGCTATTGTCGTTGACGACACCGGCGCTCCCGGTGTTCCCATCGCCAACCCCGAGGCCTTCAAAGCGGCTGCCAAAGTATTTGCCGAGTCCCTGCGGAAGCACCCGGTTACCAGTGAGGGCCTGACCCGTTACGGCACAAACATCCTGGTCAACATCCTGAATGAAGCCGGCGGCCTGCCCACCGAAAACTTCAGATACGGCCGCAACGACTGGGCTAATGAAATCAGCGGCGAAACCATGACTGCAACCATGGAAGCGCGCGGCGGCAAACCCAGCCACGGCTGCCATCCCGGCTGTATCATCCGTTGCTCCCAGCACTATGTGGACAAAGAAGGTAAATACATCACCAGTGGTTTTGAATATGAAACAATCTGGGGTCTGGGCGC
>DBRJ01000023.1:55944-66186 GCA_002305915.1 Pelotomaculum sp. UBA1371
ACTCCGCTGGGCCGGATCATCGGCTGTGGCGCTGGAATTACCGGCAAGTGCTTCGGTATGTACAGGGTTCCTGTTGTGAAAAACCAGGCCATTCCCGCTTACGATCCGCGTGCGGTTAAAGGTGTCGGCCTGACCTATGCCACCACTCCCATGGGCGCCGACCACACTGCAGGTTACGCCGTTGCGACCAACATCCTCAAGGTTGGCGGCTTTGTTGAACCCCTCCAGAAAGAGGGCAACGTGGAGCTGTCCCGGAACCTGCAAATCGCCACCGCTGCTGTTGACAGCACCGGTATGTGCCTGTTTATCGCCTTCGCCATCCTGGATATTCCGGAAGGGTTCACCTCTCTGATTGACATGATCAATGCCCAGTACGGACTGTCACTCACCGGGGACGACGTGACCGAACTTGGCAAAACCATCCTCAAGACAGAGCGGGCCTTCAACGAAAAAGCCGGATTCAATAAGTATCACGACCGCTTACCGGAATTCTTTGATGAGGAATGCGCTCCACACAACACTATCTGGGACTTCACAGAAGAAGAAATCGACGAAGTCTTTAATTTCTAAAGTATTTGGTTTAAAAAGCCGGGTGAATTTCACCCGGCTTTTTTGATATTGCTCTTATGAAAGAAAATTTATAATCCTCCGGTGATTTTGAAGATCTGCTACTTGATGCAGAATTGAGCGAAGCTGAAATCGCTTCGATATTAGGTATCCTTGGAGATGTGATTATAATTGCCAGGTGAAGCTATTACCGAGTCAATTTCATAGCCTCTATTATTGATTTCCTCAACAATAGGTTCGTAGTCAAGGGTTTCGACCCGCAAAATTGCCTTATACCTGTCTTTGTTTTTATCGTAATAAGCTACAGTGTTGAGCAGACTCAAGCCTTTGTTGGATAAAATTCCAATTAAATCAGCCAGGGCTCCCGGCCGGTCTACTATATACACATCTATACGGCAGTGGGGCTTATTAACTCCCAGTATATCTATAAAAGCATCAAATATATCAGTTTCAGTTATAATACCCACCAGTTCCCCTCCGTAAACCACGGGTAACCCGCCAACGGTGTTCTGCCGCATAATACGGGCAGCCATTTCAATGAAGCTTTCTGATGATACAGTCAGCAATTTTTGTTTTTTAGGCAGAATATCCTTGATTTTGGTTTTTGCCAAAAGGTAATTTAATTCATGAACACTAAGTGATGTTGCGGAGGAAGGTGCTGCGCGGTTTAAATCAGACAGGGTGACAATCCCCACCAGTTTTGTCTGATCCATTACCGGCAGACGACGAATCTTTCTTTCTTTCATAATCCGGAACGCTTCCGCCAAACTGCCATCCAGTTGTATCGTTACAACATTACCGGACATGCGGTCTTTTACCTTCACTGTTAATCTCCCCCCATTTCATTTCATTGGTATGGTACGTTTTATCCACCCAGATATGCTTTTTTCACTTCTTCACTGTGCATCAATTCTCTGGCACTGCCCTGCAGCACGATTTCACCTGTCTCTATCACGTAAGCATAGTCGGCAATTGATAATGCTATCTTGGCATTTTGTTCTACCAGTAAAATAGTGGTACCCTGACTGTTTATGTCTTTAATAATTTTAAAAATTTCCTTGACCAGCAAAGGTGCCAGCCCCATTGAAGGCTCATCCATAAGCAGCAACTCTGGTCTTGCCATTAACGCCCTGCCAATAGCCAGCATCTGCTGCTCCCCGCCGCTTAAAGTACCCGCCGTTTGCTTGCGTCTTTCCTTCAAACGGGGAAAACGGGTAAAAACCATTTCAATATCCTCATTAATATCAGCCTTGTTTTTCCGCAGGTAAGCGCCCATTTCAAGGTTTTCCATTACACTCATTGCGGCAAATATCCGTCTTCCCTCCGGTACCTGGGAAATACCCCGGTCAACAATTCTTTCGGGAATAACCCTGGTGATATCTTCCCCTTTAAAAGTTATACTGCCGGATTTAGGCCTTGATAATCCCGAAATAGTTTTTAAGGTAGTAGACTTGCCTGCGCCGTTGGCTCCGATTAAGGTAACTATAGAGCCCTGTTCAACATTAATAGATATCTTTTTCAAAGCATGAATAGCCCCATAGTAAACATCTATATCTTTCACTGCGAGCATAGTTTATTCAACATCCTCTCCCAGATATGCTTCGATTACTCTTTTATTGCTGCGGATTTCTGCCGGGGTCCCTTCAGCAATTATCTGACCATAATCCAGAACATACAAGCGCTCGCAAACTCCCATAACAAGCGACATGTCATGCTCAATAAGCAGAATGGTCAAATTGAATTCATCTCTTATATGGCGGATTAAACCCATCAGTTCCTGGGTTTCCTGAGGATTCATCCCTGCCGCCGGTTCGTCCAGAATTAACAGCAACGGCCTGGTAGCCAGGGCGCGAACAATTTCAATCCGGCGCTGCTCTCCATAGGGCAGGTTTTTAGCCAGCTCGTCTTTTTTTTCTTTCAAATTAAATAATTCCAGGTATTTCAAGGCTTCCTTCTCAATTTCTTCTTCTCCCCGGAAAAACCCGGGTGTCCTGAGAATGGCGCTCATTAATCCGTAAGGCACATCTTTATGGGTTGATATTTTTACATTGTCCAGAACAGAGAGATCATTGAAAAGACGTATATTCTGAAAAGTCCTGGCCACACCCTTGGCACAAATGGTGTAGGGAGCCAACCCGGCCAGGTTTTCCCCTCTAAACATAATGCTGCCCCGATCCGGTTTGTACACCCCGGTAATTAAATTAAAAACCGTAGTTTTGCCTGCGCCGTTGGGACCGATCAACCCCACCAGCTCATTTTCGGCTATCCGGAAATTGAAGTCCAATAACGCACTCAGGCCGCCGAATGATTTGTCTAAATTATTTATTTCCATCAGGTTCATTTCTTCCACTCCAAATCCTACCAAATATCTTTATGCTCAGTTCCTTGTTACCCATTAGTCCCTGGGGACGATAGATCATAACGATAACTAGTATAAGAGCGTATAAAATCATCCTGATTGCCGGGAAGGACTGCAGGGCTGCAGTCAACGCAGTGATAAACACCGCTGCTATGATAGCTCCGGTTGTGCTGCCCAGACCACCCAGGACTACCATTACCAGTATGTCGAATGATTTCAGGAAGTTAAAAGTTTCGGGTTTGATAATATAAAAGTAATGTGCATAAAAAGCACCACCCAGACCTGCAAACATTGCTCCGATCACAAATGCCAGGACTTTGTATTTGGTAGTATTGATACCCATCAGTTCCGACGCTATTTCATCCTCGCGAATTGATACTATAGCCCGTCCATAACTGGAATTAACCAGATTGACTATCACTAAAACAGTTAATACAGTTCCTCCAAACAACCAGGGCCAGGTGGTAAGTTTGGTAATTCCCATTATTCCGGCCGGGCCGTTGACATAGTCAATATTCTGCAGGGTTACCCGGATGATTTCTCCAAAAGCCAGGGTGGCTATAGCCAGATAATCTCCTTTGAGTCTTAATGTAGGTACACCAATTATAAAGCCGGCCAATCCGGCGGCCAGGCAGGCGACCAGTATACCAACAATAAAAGGCAGATCCAGCATGTTGGTTATAATTACTGACACATAGGCTCCAACTGCCATAAACCCGGCATGCCCCAGGGATAACTGCCCGGTAAATCCGTTAATTAAACTGAGGCTGACCGCCAGAATAACGTTGATACACATGGAAGTCAAATTTATCTGATAATACTGGTTAAGCAGGCCCGCTGTAATCAAGTATTGTACCAATGTAAATAACGATGCCAGGATAAGTACTTCTGAACCTATTTTTATCCACTTGTTCTTTACCTTCTGCATTCTTTTCACCTACACTTTTTCACCGGTATCTTCACCAAAAATACCGCTGGGCTTGATTAATAGGATCAATATTAGTACCCCAAAAGCGACTGCATCCCGGTAAAGACTGTTGCCATAACCACTCACCATGGTTTCCAGGAGACCCATTACAAATCCGCCTACCATTGCGCCGGGGATAATACCTATACCCCCCAGTACAGCTGCCACAAAAGCTTTGAGTCCCGGGATAATTCCCATCAAGGGGTTAACTGTATTATAATAAACACCTACCATTACGCCAGCCGCCGCAGCTAAAGCCGAGCCAATAGCAAAGGTAATGGAAATGGTTTTGTCAACGCTAATACCCATCAGGACTGCTGCTTCCCGGTCGAGGGACACAGCCCGCATGGCTTTTCCGGTCTTAGTCCATTTAATGATATATTGCAGGATTAACATAAGAACCACTGCTGAAACAAACACAAAGACGTCCTTGTTTAAAATAGATAATCCTCCCAAGGTATATGCTTTTAAGGGGAAAGCTGAGTCAGGAAAAACCTTCTGGGAAGGTCCCAGAAGGAAGATAGCCATATATTCTAAAAATAGCGATACGCCTATGGCTGTAATAAGTGCCGCAATTCGAGTCGAATTACGCAAAGGCCGGTAAGCAATTTTTTCAATTAAAACTCCGAATACGGCACAGGTTAACATAGCTGCCAGCATGGCAACAAAAATGTTGGTCCCAAGTAGTGTTAGCGAGAAATAACCCACAAAGGCACCAACCATCATGATATCCCCGTGGGCAAAGTTAATCAGTTTTATAATACCATAGACCATGGTGTAGCCCAGGGCGATTAATGCATATATAGCGCCCAGGGACAACCCATTAATTATTTGTTGTGTAAATTCAAGCAATGTTGCCACATCCCTCCAGTGTTTAAACGGGAAGAGAGGAGTTACCCTCTCTTCCCTGTGGGTATACTACGGCTGAATACGGGTATTCATTACCTGTTTGCCATCCTTGAATTCGATTACCACCCCGGCTTTAACAGGGTTATGTTGCTCGTCGATACTCATTTTACCGGTAATACCCTCAAAGTCCTTAATCTTTGCCAGTGCTTCCGTCAATTTGACCGGGTCAGCTTCGCCGGCGTCTTTCAGTGCCTGTACCATAATTTGTACGGAGTCATAACCTAAGGCAGCAAATGCATCCGGTTCTTTATTATATTTGGCTTTGAAAGCTTCAACAAACTTCACGACTTTAGGATCCTTGTCCTGCGAAGAATAGTGGTTGGTGAAATATGTGTTGTTTAAGGCTTCGTTGCCGGCAACGCTCACCATATCAGGAGAATCCCAGCCGTCGCAGCCGCCCATCGGAACAGTGATTCCCAGTTCCCGGGCCTGTTTGATCAAAGGGGCAACTTCCTGATAATAGCCGGGCACATAAATAAAGTCAGGGTTTAAACCCTTGATTTTGGTTAACGCAGCTCTAAAGTCACGGTCATCTTTTACAAAACCTTCCTTGGCCAGGATGACGCCGCCATTTTCGGTAAAGGTCTTTTCAAAGTATTCCGCCAGTCCTTTACCATAATCACTGGAGTTATCACAATAAATGACAGCGTTCTTTGCTTGTAGATTATCCGTTGCAAATTGGGCCATCAGTGTTCCCTGGAAGGGGTCGATGAAGCAAACCCGGAAAATGTAATCTCTGGTTTTGCCAGTCTTGTCATCCACAGTTACATTGGCTGCTGTAGCTGCCGGAGCAATCAAGGGAACTTTATTCTCCATCATAACGGGAGTACTGCCGGCCACATCACCACTGGTAAGCGGTCCAATCTGAGCAACGATATTCTCGCCAATCAACGCGGCACTCACGCTCATAGCTTCGTCAGCAATTGACTTACAATCCCTTTCAATACCCTTGAGCTGCTTGTCCAGCACACCGCCGGCTTTGTTAATTTCCTCGATTGCCAACACTGCACCATCTCTGGCATTAGTGCCATAGCTGGCTACGCCACCGGATAATTCGACATTGATACCAACATTAATAGTATCTGCCTTATCTCCGGCATTTCCACCAGTCTCCTGTGACCCTCCGCCGCAGCCGGCTGCTATGCTGAGTATAAACAGCATAATAACCAGCATGGCGACCTTTTTACCGCTTTTCATCCATTTTCCTCCTTTTTTATGCTTGTTGATCTTAATAACCGTAAACCGGTTACAAGTCCTTGCCCCTTAATCTTCCAACGGATTTAAACATTCCATTAGGAAATTTTCATTCCCGAAATATTGTACTACTTGTCAGGCATTTAAGCATCCCCCAATTTTTATTTCATCTCGCTCATTTTTATCCAGCTGCTCGAATGTTTAACTACTTGGTTATTATAATAAACTTTTTGGCGTTATTAATAAAAAATCCTTCTTAATTTGTGCTTAAAAAAAATATTTGCGAAACTTAATTTTAGGATTACCTGAAACCATAATGGTAATCTTCAGTTGATCAAATTGCTCTTGAAAACAGGGAACCCAAGAACATGGCAACGGAAGAGGCAATCTCTTTTAATCTTCTGTTTACACGGATATAATTATATCATTTTGGTGGGTTATTTGGGTTTTTGGGCTTATTTATCATTTTATAACGCAGCCTGTCCGACCCCCGTGGTAATCCAGGGAGCAAACCGTCACAGTTGGCAGTCCGCTCCTTTTTTTAAGTTATAACAGGGGAATCGGGCACGGGCAAGGAACTCATCGCCAGGGAGATCCATGCAAAAAGCAGGCGGGCCTTTTGATGCCGATCATCCTCCGGCGGCAGCCACCGCGGTAATTCCAGCTATTTTACCGTTGCCCATGCCCGCGCAGCTGTTTCCCGTATACATGGCCTCGGGAGCAACTATCACAGTACTTTTCGCCCTCGTCTGGAACCGGGTTTGGTTCGAATTTCCGGCTAAAGATGACGACCATTGCATTAAATATGCAGGGCTGTACATGGAAAAACCGCAGGTATGGGGCACGGCTTTATGCGTGGTTAGCACGGTCTTGATGAGTTGCAGGCAAGTTGCGCCGGCGCCCTATTCCATCGGGCTTTGGGGCATGACACTGGGCGTCTTGCTGCTGGGAATGCACCATTTCGTGGTTGCCCTGGCAACTCCGACAACTGAGAATCAATAGAGGAACACCCTTATTGCAGTCTTATTGAGATGAGTTTGCTTCGTAAAAAAAGACACAGGAGATGGACTTCTCCTGTTTTTACATTTTTTAAAAAGGCATGACTTACGGGTTGTTACCGGACCTACCAAAAAATTATTAAAAGCTGAGAAACCTTGCATCTGTGCATTTCCCCGCCCTGGGGGAAGCCGGGTTGTGGTACCGGTTTATTAGGTTAGTGGAGTTTCGTACAATGTGTGGGATTATTTGGATACCGGGTTTGGGAACTGGTTTAACCGTAGCTTCAGCGGCAGGATTATTAAGACAACACGGTTTAGAGCGGAACAGGGTACCTGCCCCTTGTCCCTCTTTTTATATCCATCCTTGCCTTAGCTGGCTATGGTGGCTTTAATCAACTGCCTGCCGGCAACTTCTTCCCAGGATATGGCGGAAAAACCGGCAGCATTCAGCCATGACTGGTATTGCTCAAAGGTCCATGTTCCCCCGGAGGGTGTATTAATCAGCATATTTACCGCAAATATTGCAGGCATAACGCCTGTACCCCGGATCATATCATTGATTACAATGCGGCCTCCCGGCGTGAGTTCCTTTGCCGCGTCTATAAATAGCCTTCTGTTTTCCCGCTCGCCATAGATATGGCATACATTACCAAGATAAACCAGATCGTATGGTCCCGCCGGGAGCCCTATGGTAAAATCGCCTTTGACCAGCTTGACGGGCAGATTCTTATCCAGTTCCGGTTGCATCATATCGATCACTTCAGGCAGGTCCAGTATAGTTACTACAGCTCCTTTACCGGCAAAAGCTATAGCGTAGGTTAAGGGACCGCCGCCGACATCGAGCACCCTGGAACCCGCAGGCAGGTCTTTTAAGCAATAATCGGCAATCTGTAGCGCCGACTGCCGGGCATGATGGCTCATGGCCCTGATAAAGTCCTTCGTGTGCCGGGGCGCATCCTTTTTAGAAACAGGTTTCCCGCTAAACATTACTTCCGGTAACTGGATCCATGCTTTCATTAAGTTGTAGGCATGCATGAATGAAAAACCCGTGTACCGTTCGTGGCTGGGCTTAAAAAGGATGTTGTCGGCTTCTTCGGAAAGCTTGACTTTGTTGTCATCATATTCCAGGTATTCTAAAACTACCAAAGCTTCGACAACCGTCCACAGAGCCCTCTGGTCGATTTTTGTTTTCATGGCTAATTCTTCCAGGGTGCAGGGAGCGTTTTTTAATTCTTCAAACAATCCTGTTTGGACAGCCGCGCCGACAATCAAAAATTCCTGCGGCAGTTGAAATGAGGCAGTGTTTGGCATTTATATCCTCCTCTTTTACCAATAATGGCAGGTTTTATTTATAGGGTGGGACAGGGTACCTGTCCCCTCGTCCCTTCCCTTTGTCCCTTTGTCCCTTTTCAATTTCTTATTTGACCACATCCAATCTTTCCCGGGAGGGCGGTGTCAGGCATACCTTTCTTAAATAGAAACCGGCTGACGTACCCGGATGAAGGACAGTCACCTCCTTTGCATTAACATCGCTTTCCCTTTTATTTAGAAGATAATTATATTCAGATCTCTGTGTATTGACCTGGGGTAATGCCGAATTTCTTCTTAAATGCCCTGCTGAAATGGCTTTGAGCAAAGAAACCGGTTTCCAGCGCCACATCAGCAACTGACTTTCCCGAGTGCAGGAGTTCCAGGGCCTTAAGGCGAAGCTGAACCTGGTATACATGAAGCGGTACGCCAATCTCCCTGGTAAACAAACGCGCCAGGTGAAAAGCGCTAAAAAACCTATCCGGGTAAGCTTTTTTAAGGACACATTATCAGATATATGGTTGTTCAGGTACTCGAAACCATGCCTATAGAGACATCACAGTTCTTATTTCCGTGAATTTGCGGTTTTTCCTGCGCATGATTTTCATCTACCCTGAAGAAAACCGTCCGGCTTCTTTACCTCGGCCAGTTGCTTTGGCACTGAACCTCGAAAATAGTATTTATCATTGTTTTTAGATAAGGAAATCCTGGCATTTGACATTTTAAATAGCTGCGTTTATAATATTTACTGGTTTAGTAATTAACTATACCACTAAGACAAGGTGGGCAGAAAAAATATCTCTGTTTAGCCACAAAGAGGTTACCGTATGTGAAAAACATGAAAATTTTGACGGCAGAATGGCTTTAATCCAAGCCAGGGGCCTTACTTGAACCAGGGACTTACAGTTAGGAAAAGGCGAATAAAGAGAAAGAGAACCGCAGATAGAAAAGCCGGTTTAATTATGAAACTTCAGCTGCTGCTGAAAAACTATTACATCAAACTATTTGTTGAATAATTGAGGTAGGACATCAATGAACAGAAAAAAGGAACTAAAATTGCAGTACAAGCAAATGAAACCGCAAATGGGAATATTTATTGTTCGCTCTAAAGTAAATAACAAGTGTTTTCTTAAAGCAACTCCAGACTTGAGAGGCGTGATTAACGGAACCAGAGCCAGGCTGAAAGGAGGCTTTCATCCAAACAAAGAGTTGCAGAAGGAATGGGAAAAATATGGTCCCGATAATTTTGTAATTGAAATCCTTGAAAACCTGGAGTATGACAAGGATGAGTCAAAAACAGATTACAGTGAAGAGCTGGAAGTGCTTCAGATGATCTGGGAAGAGAAACTTTCCAGGGAGAACATGCTATTCTACAAAAAAAAGATATAATGAGAGCTTACCAGGAAAGGTTGCCTGGTATTCCCTAGATGTCTCCACCCTTACCAACAATACAGCATTTTTCTGCTCATCGTTCCTTAGAAAGCCGTAAACAGCCATTTACCTTTGCGGCTAATGGGTAACAATTATATTGTAATCCTTCAGGCCTGCTGATAATCATGACCGGCATAATGGTTCTACGTTCCCAACGGCGAATCAGATCCGCTGAACGGAAGTCCCTGGGAAGCAGGTTACGGCGCTACTAAATAAAGTAAAACTAAAAAATACTGGATTAAGTGTAAAAGTGGCCAACGGAACGTACACTCACCGGGGTAAAAAGGGATAAAGCCTTCTCGCGAGCGAGAAGGCCTTTATTTTTTATTAGCAGGAAGGGGGCAGGTCCATTGTCCCGAGAAAAGTTCCCTCGCTTTTGGGACAGGGGGACAGGTTTCTTGTCCCACCAAAGTATTAAAGGATCCTGTGCGGTTCTTGGTTTTCAAAAAGCTGAAAATCCTCTTTGCCTCTCAAACACAATAATAAGGAAGCAAGAGAACCGTCCCCTC
>DBRJ01000019.1:0-17558 GCA_002305915.1 Pelotomaculum sp. UBA1371
TTATCCCGCCCAGCAGCTTTACATACTAAAAACCACATAAACCTCACATATACAGCAAAAACTACTATGGGAATTGCCCCATGGGCATTAATTACTCAACTGCCTTTTAGCGTTTGAACAGGAAGACATTTATTGTCCATGAATGGGAAGCTGAAAAACTCACCGCCCACTCTTCAGCAGTGAACAGGAAGGAGTTTTTATGTCCATTTTCGATCTGCCCCGCCTGGCTGAGGAACTGCCATTCCGGGAAAAGGCGCTGTGGCACAGAATTTATGAGATAGATGTTCTGCATGGTAAACTTGAACTGGTTCCGGGTCTCCGCAGTTGGGTTGAAGAAAAGTTGGGAAGCGGGCCGGAGGTTGAAAACCAGAAGATTATCCGGACGACCAATCTAATTAGCGGAGAGGGAGCGCTCTTTAACAGCCTCCGGAGCAGGCGGCCAACGGCCCGTTTTCCGGAAACAGACCTGGAATCCCTGGTGGAGGAACACCGCAGCAACTGTCCCTTCTGCTCGCCGGAAGAGCGCACTCCCGGGGAAAGGTTCGGGCGCATCCGGGGGAAATATTGCCTTACGGCGGCCAATCTGGCCAAATATGACGGATACCACGGTTTAATCATAGCCCGGGAGCATCACCCGCTAAGGTTCAATGAGGATATGGTGGAGGATTATTTCAGGGTGGCCGCCCGGTGGTTCCAGGAGGTCAAAACTGATGCCGCCCTGAGGGGCGGCGGACCGGCGCTCTACCCTTTTTTGATCTGGAACTGCCTCTGGCCCGCAGGCTCTTCCATCCTGCACGGACACCTTCAGCTGACAGTTGCTCAAAGACGCCCTTATCCCAGGCTGAAACAGCTGCTGGACTGCAGCACCCGCTACGGGCACCGCTACGGCAGTAATTACTTCCAGGACCTTTATACCCTTTACAAAGCTCTGGGCCTAGGCTGGGAAAAAGGCGAAAGCCGCTTCCTCTCAATGCTGACACCCATTAAGGAAAAGGAAGTCTGGATTTTGCTGCCTCCGGGGCCTGCAACCCCGGACCGGCTGGGGCAAGCCGGCAGGGCGGTTGGCCGCGTGCTGGGCCGGCTAAAGCAGCAAGCCTGCCTGCAGAGCTTCAATGTGGGGGTTTACCTCCCTCCCCTGGGGGGAGAAGCAGAACCCGGAGGCTGGGAAGACTTCCCCCTGGTGGTCCGCCTGGTGGACCGCGGTGACGTCTTTAACCGCACAGCCGACTTTGGCGCTATGGAATTATTTGCTTTAAGCGTAATTAGTTCGGACCCCTTTAGCGTGGCCGGGCTATTGAAGCCAAGCCATAATGCAGAATTTTCTTCAGGCTAGACATTCATGCCGCTGAAGCGGCATCTGCAGGAGGATGAAAAATGTCTATTTTCAGGATAGTTCCCCATGCCGCTAGCGGCACAACGAAGGATGAAAATGTCTATTTTCAGAGTAGAATTATCTCCCCGCAATTCACGCCGGGTGGTATTTGTAAATGAATCCGCTGTAGGGAGGCAGCACAAAGTGCTGCTCCGGCATATCATCGCTGACGACGATACTGTCGGGATCCAGCGGATCCTTGTTGCCGGCCGGGGGCAGGTCGTTGATCTGTTCGATGTCGCCCAGCTTGATCCAGCGACCCGGGTCAAAGGGAAAATTCAGGGAAACATCATGCCCCTCAAAGTTAAGCATCACCAGCAGTTGTCCCGACGGATCGGCGCTGCTCCGGGCCTTCCAGCCGAGAACTCTTTTTCCGGCGCCCCTGTTATGCTCCAGCCAGGGACCTGCAAGCCAGTGGAATTTACCCTCCTCAACAGGATTATAGCCGTTGATTCTTAAAGCTTCATACCTTTTTCTGAGGTTAATCAGGGACCTGGCCCACTGGTAAAATTCGTTGTCGTCCCCGGCATACTTGCTCCAGTTCACCTTAATCCTGTTCCTTTCCCTCTCCACGCCGTACTCCTGCCCCATATAAATCATCGGCTGCCCCAGGGCTACCATGGTAGTCAGAAGTCCGAGGCGGGCCTTTCTTTCCTTGATTTCCGGATCCTGCAAATGCTCCCCGCCGGTGGCTACCTCAAATTGAACGCTGTTTTCGTCATGACTTTCGCAATAGTTAATAACATTATTGGTGTGGGCCGCAAAACTGTCCTTGCTGAAATAAATCATGGCGCCCATGTTATCCGGTTCGTTGCCTATTCCTTCAAATACTCCCTCCCGCAGCAGGGCCTTTACCTTGTCGTGGAAATGGTTGGACCACTGGGCATAGCCGTTATATCCCTCGATGTTAAGATCTTTTTCATTGGGCAGGTTTTCGGCAATCATGATGGCGTCGGGCTTGAACCCCTTATCCTTGATCTCGTGGGCCAGCCGGTGCAGCAACTTGTGGTTCAAAAAATAACTGTGGGTGGCGTCGAAGCGAAAACCGTCAATGTGGTATTCCTTAATAAACAGTTTGCAGGAATCAATAAGCATGTTGTCCACTTCGTCTTTACCCGTGGCCACTTTATTTCCCCACATCGTTTTGCCGGAAAAATAAAAGCCGCCTTCGCCGGAACCGTCGTCAATGAGGTTCCACAAGGGGTTGAAATCATTCGAAGTATGATTGAAAACCTGATCCATCAGCACGGCCAGACCGTGCCGGTGGGCTTCGTTAACCATCTCCCTGAAATCGTCCGGGGTGCCGAAGTCCTTTTCCACGGCCATGAAGGTGCAGGGCTCGTAGCCAAGTCCTCTCTTCACCGGAACTTCCGACGTAGGCATGAGGGCCAGGGCGGTTATACCCAGCTTATTAAAATAACCATCCCTGATCCGGCGGGTAACGCCCTTGAATGTTCCCTGGATATCTTCAGGGATCCCGGTGTCGTTGTCAGTAAAACCGTAGATATTTAATTCATACAGGATTAAATCCTTGATGTCCGGTGTTTTCCAGTCCTGGTCGGTCCACTTGAATTTTGTCGGGTCCACCACCACGGCATTGCGGTATTTATAATCATCGCTGTACAACCTGGTATAGGGATCGCTCACATACCGTTCATTTTCAACGGCGCCTCCCTGCAGGTAGAACTTATACTCGATGGGGGAATCCGGTTTAAGCCCGGCCTTGATGCGCGCCAGCCAGATATTGGGCTGGTAGTAAAACCCCCGGTAAAGCTCCATGGGAATAAATTTTTCCTCCTGGGGCAGGGGGTGCGCCGGACACTGCCAGTCGTTAAAATTTCCAACCAGGTAGACCCTTGCCGCATAAGGATGGAAAAACCCGAAAAGAACGGAACCGTCAGTAAGGATATTCGCTCCCAGCATAGAGGTTATACCAAGGCCGGAAACGTCGGTATTGGGGAGGTAAAAATTGTCCCCGGGCACAAGGTGGCTGATTTGACGGTAGTAATCGTTGATATTGCCCACAGGGGACGCCGGTCGAACATTGTAGATATTGTGCCTGTTCGCCATGGACCAGATTTCTTTGCCCAGGTGGGCATGAAAGGACCTGTTGAATTTCTCCTCTTCCCAGGGGACGTCTTCCCCTTTTCCGTCCTTAAAAATAAAGTTGAAACTGCTGCGGTTATAGGACAGGTCGTAATAAACACCGAAGTCATCAAAACCGCCCGGCTCCACTTCCCTTTCCAGGGTAGCCCCGTCACTTACCCACACCCACATAACCGGCTCCAGAAAACCGTTTTTGTTATCGTAATGAATTCTAACCCTGTGGTGCATAAATAACCTCCTAAAGACTGTTATGGTGTATATTTTCTGCGATTTTGCATCCTCTATGCATGCACGGGAGATTATGCTTCCATTAAAACCAAGTCAAAAACAAAAATCCCCGTCCAGGAAGGTACGGAGAAATAGACTTTTTGTTTCTTTGCTTTGCGTGTACATAGCCCTAACCAACGGGATTTAGCCCGGGATGGTTAAGTTTGTTTCTTAACTTTAATTAAATTTGTCAACCCCTGCTTAAACCCGGCACACCTAACGCAACGCTAAACAAAAATAAATTCTGCAGAGAACTTGATGAAAATTGTTATGGACAGGAACTGACCGGACCCTTTGTTGGGTCTTGAAATATTTATTTCCCGGCTGATTTATTTTCAATTTCAGCTATAATACTTTAGATTTACCTTTTGCTTACATAACTTCCTCAAACAAAGAAATCTGTTTGACATCCGAAGCCCTGAATACGGCTTTTTCCAACTTTTCATCATCCTGGACAGCGTTAAAGTCCCGGATGATTTCCTCAAATTTTAAATATTCGTTGCTGCCGATAACGCTGCTCCTTACCTTGAGCATGTAAATCAGGTTGAAACAGTTCATAATGGAGTTCTGCTTGAGGTCTGAGAGGCAGATGAGCTGGGTACGGTGTTTCCTGGCAATCTCAAACAGCGGGTTCAAAAGGTGCTCTGAAGATATGGGTCC
Source organism: Pelotomaculum sp. UBA1371 (assembly GCA_002305915.1). Lineage (GTDB taxonomy): Bacteria > Bacillota > Desulfotomaculia > Desulfotomaculales > Pelotomaculaceae > DTU098. Next base: position 4,406 of record DBRJ01000019.1, read on the forward strand.
GAAGGGGTTGTCCATCACCAGCACCCGGGTATCGGTACCGGCGTCGCCCCCCGCCGCCTCCATGGCCCTGGCCCTGGTATAGGTCATAAGGGCGGACAGCACGGAAAAGAAGACAACGAACTTCTCGCCGCCGGAATTCTCGCGCACTGCGTCCTCCCAGCGCTTCAAGCGGCTGTTCTGCATATTCAAGTCGATCTTGAACACACTGACCGGAATATGGGGGTTGCCCAGAAACACGTTGAGCAGCTCGCGGCTGGACATCAGCCTGGCGGCGGTTTTTCCGGCCGCATCCTCCCTTTTTTCCTGCCTGGTCATCTCTCTTACCTTTAAGATGCATTCCTCGATGTACTCTCTCATCCTCTGCCTGGCTGCGTCCTGGTTGTCCAGCTGCAGCTCGATTTTCAGCATCTGTACCTGCCTGCTCCTGCCCTGGAGGCGGATCCTGGAATTATCGGAAATCCACTGGATTTCTTCGTAAAACCGCAGGCCGTGCAAAAAACTCTGCTGCACCAGGTCCTTCTTGTTCCGTTCCAGGTTGGCCAGCTGGCTTTCGTACAGCCTGATCAGTTCGGCCAGTTTCTCACAATGCTGGCTCATGCGCTCATAAAGGAAATAAAAGCTTTCGTATTCCAATACAGCCTTATCCCAGAGGGGGTCGAGCCCTTTAAAGATATTATCGATATTAAGATTTTTATCCTTGTAGTCGATCCTGAGCCCGGCGTAACTGTTCCTGAGCCTGTCCGCAGCCTCTTTGTTTTTACTTCTGGTTTTGTCAAAGTCCCGGGCCAGGCCGGCAGCCTGGGCAGCGGCATCCCTTTCGGGGACAAAATCTTTTTCCGGCTCAGTTGCTCCCGGGTCGATCAACCGCCCTATTTCTTCCCGTATTCTTTCATACCCGCGGATTTGTTCGCTTATCTTTTTGTTTGCCTCTTCCAGCTCTCTTCCACGCCGGCGCGCCCTCCTGCGCCGCTCCCCAAAATCCCCCCTGATCTCCTCCGGGGGAAGGGGAGCCTCCACACCAATCCTTTTTATTTCCTGGAGGGCGTTTTTAAGGGCTTCTTTGGCGGCAGCTTCATTAGCAACCGCAGCCATTTCCTCCTGCCGCCGTTCCTCCAACGAGACCTCCAGAGAAACAATTTCTCCAGCAATTTTTTCCCCGGCCTGTTCATCGTAAACCAGACCGGCGTACTCTTCCTCCTTCAGGCCGAGTTTTGCAAGCTCCCGCTGCATTCGGGCACAATCCTGTTCCAAATCCTTTTTCCTTTTTTCCAGCTGCTTGAGATCCCCGCTAAATTTTTCTTTTAGAGCCCGCAGCCTTTCTTCCAGCTCCTCCACGCTTCCTTCGACAGTTTCCGCTGCCGGGGCGGCGTCTTTATATAAAATGTAACGCGTTTGGGCATCCTGCTGCTCTTTTTCCTTCTGCCAGACCTGCCTTTCGATAGCACCGATTTCTTGCCGCAAATTTTCCCGGCTTTCTGCCAGCTGCTTCTGTTGCGCCGCCAAATCCTCAATTTCCTTCCTAACTGCGGACAGCCTGCCGCGGCAGTTCTGGTAATCCTTTTCCTTTTCGATAAAGCCAGCAAAAAGCTCCACGGCTTCCCCGGCTCTTTGCAGTTGTGCCTGTAACTCCTTTAGGCGCTGTTCCAGTTTTCCGGCTTTTTCTTCCAGCTTTCTTTTTTCTTCTTCCAGGGCGGAGAGTTTGTCCTCGACGTCCTGCAGCTGTTTCTCACACTCGTTTTTCCTTTTCTCCAGGTTGTATCGGTAATCCGCAGCGAAATTAAACCTGGAGCAAACTGTCCGGTCGGAAAGAACCGCCCTGTGTTCCTCCGTCAAATGGTCATGCTGCGCAGAAGCCGCGTCCCGCTTTTGCTCGAGCTCCGCCACCAGCCCGGCCAGCCCCTCACTCTCAAACACCCTGCCCTCGTAGAGGCAGGCCAAAGCTATCCCTTCCCCGGTTCGGGTCACCCGGCCGTCATTGGGTACTTTTTTTGCCAGGTCCTCGTAAGCTATCAGGGGCGCTACCCTGCGCATGGTCATATTGCCCAGGGCGTCGGCCACCCGGTCCAGATCAGCCCTGGCCATGATGAAAGCATAGGGCAGAACCGGATTGCCCCCCAGCATCGCCCGGCGGTTTTCCGGCGGCAGGCCGCGCAAGTATGCTTCACCCGTTTCATACGGGATGTCCAGGCCGGCCAGCAGGGAGGCCAGCTCCTCCGGTGTGTGCAGCCGCCCGTTTTTCAGCGAGGCAAGCGACTCCGCGGCGTCGTTACGGACCCGGGCGGCCTCCTCCAGCCTGTCCTCAAGATTCTTCACATGCTGTCCGAAGAGGGCGCTGAGACGCTCCCGGTCAAATCTGAGAGCAGGATCATAGCCGTACTTGTTCAGAATTCCCATGATCTCCTGCTCCCTTTGCTCATATTCGCTGATATCCCGCTCAAGTCCGCTTAAAGCCGCCTTTCCGTCGGCCTGTTCGCACAAGAGCGCTTTTACCTCAGAGTCGATACCCTGCAGGCAAGACGCAGCAGCAGTCCTTTCCCCTTCCAGCCTCCGGATCTTCTCAGTCAGCTCAGCCCGGGTATTTTCCAGGGCCGCCCCGGTTTTCTCAATCTCTGCGGCATCGAGTTCCCCCAGAAGGTTTCTTCTTAGGCTGAGGCCGAGCTTCCGCTGAACTTCCCCGGCATACCTTTCAAAGCTGCTTTTCCGTTCCTCCAGCCTGCCCTTTTCCTGCTCAAGTTTGTTTCTTTTCCCTTCAATATTTCGCAATTCCTCCCCGGCCTGTCCGGCGAGCCTTTCCTTCTCCCTCTTTTCCCCGTTTAGACGGGCAAGCACGGCGGCAAGAGAGGCCAGCTTTTCCTCAAGCTTTATCTTCAAAGAGTATTCCAGGCTTCGCACCCGGCCGTCACTGTCATACTGTTTCCTGGCTGCCGACAGTCTCTCCGCCAGGCCTGAAAGCTCCGACCTTATCCGGCTGATTTCCCCTGCCAGGCGGGCCGCCTGCATTATTTTTTCGCGCAACCTGGCCTCCTGCAGGGCGTCCTCGGTTTCTCTGCGGCTGTTCCCGGCGGTTTCGAGCTTTTTCCGGGCTTCTTCGTATTCCGAATGCCTCAACCAGTAATCATTTGAGCGCTCCTCCAGCTCTACCCGCTGCTCCTCGGCCCTGCAGGCCTCCATCTCCAGCCCGTTTTCCTCATATTTCCCCTCAAGCGCTCTTTTTTCAGCCGCCAGATAACCGTGCAGCGCCGCGAGCTGCCCTGCCAGCTTTTTCTGCCCTTCGAGTCCCTGCACCAGCCCGGCCAGGGCCTCCACCTGCTCCCTGAAGGTCCCCAGGAAGCTGTCCAGGAGCTGCTTTTCGATGATGAACCGCTCGTTCTCCACAACCTCCCGCACCAGGCTTTCCAGCATCTCCTCCAGCCGGCGCGCTTCGGACCTGTTTCTGAACATGGCCTTTTCCACGGTCTTGATGATCCAGTCATTCAACAGCTGGCTGGAGTTTCTGCACTTCTGAAAGATTTCTTCCAGGCCGCCCTCACTGTCGTTGATTTTGGCGATGACATTCCGCCACTCGTCCTGGGCAATCCCGAATTCTGCCAGGTGCTTCCCGTAGCGGTCCCCGTCGTCCTCCGGAAAATAGCCAAAGGCAAGGGGATCTTTTCTGGCCTTTTCAGAAATCATCTCCCTGGCTTCCCGGAAGGGCAGCACCTCCAGAACACCGCCCTTCCGGTTCACGAAGGGGATATGGGCAATATCGAAGGTGTTGGCGCCGGTATATTTAGCAGTGAAGGTAAAATACCTGATTCGGCTCTTCTCATCCTCTGCTCCCGGCGCTTCCGCTGACACAATCCCGATCCCGGTCAGCAGGTAGCCGCCGGCTCCGTCGAGCTTCCACTCAATCATAATGTAGGCCGGCAGCTTTTTCTTGCGGAAAAAGCTCGCTATCCTGCGCCCCTGGATCGTAACGCCCGGAACCACCGGCTGCATAAAAAGCTGGACCAGAACACTCTTACCGCCGCCGTTAGCCAGGTTCAAAAGAGCGTTCTCCCCGCCATGGAAGTTAAAGGTCTCATCGAGTATGTGCCGCGAATCATTATTGTAAGAGAAGTTTATTATCCGGATCCGGTTAATCCTGGGCATTACCCCCGGCACCTCCTTCAAACAACCTGTTTATTTCGCCGACCCGGCTGTCGTTGAGGTAATAATTCAGCATCAGGTCGTCGAGCTTTCTGGTGGTGCGTATTTCCCGGTCATCATCCACAATCCTGAGCAGGTTCTCCCGCTCCAGCAGCCGGCAGGCGTTCAGGATGGTGCCCACCTTTGTCTTGCGGCCCTTTTCTTCAAAATCCTGCTTGCTATCCCACAGTTCCGCCACTCTGATAAAATTGACGGCGTACCTTTCCTCCAGCGCGGTTGCCTGAGCACTGTCTTCCAGGGCAAGGGCAAAGCGCTTGTCCAGCTCCTCAATCAACTTGCTGATCCTTAAAAACTCCCGCTGTTTGGGATTCCTGTTCCGGCTGCCATAGAAAAGGTAAAGAATGAACATGGAGATATAACAGAGCAGGTAGGCGTCAACCAGCCTGGCGTCAGAGGCCACCCATTCCCGGAAGTCCTTGGTTATAAAGCCCAGCAGGCTGTTCCCGCTATCCGGGACAAGGTAGATTGCGCTGGAAGCTTCCACGATCCTGAAGTCCATTTCTTCTTCGAACTCAGCCAGGATTGACCGGACTTCGCTGTTGCGGAACTCCAGAAAAAGGTCCCCATCAGTCTCCCTGTCCAGCTGCCCCTTATCCAGCAATTTCCTGAATATCTTTATGGCTGTATTTAAATGGCTCAAGCAAAGCTCACCTCGATCACGAAATCACTGATGGCGACACGCCTGCTGAACATGACATCCCCCCGGCGGGATGATATTTCCTCTTCGAATACTCTCTCGTCGGGCTTTGTAATCACTATTTTTTTCACCCCGTACAAATCAGGGCGTTTGTCTTCAATACAGTACAGGCAGAACCCGACGTCCAGCTCTCCGGTGGCGTTGGCCACCACTTCATCGTGCTGCTCTTTCCAGGCTGTGATGTCAATAACGTTCAGATCATAAAGCTTCAGCATCGATATAAAAATAAGATCATCTGCGGTCAGCAGTTCAAAAATGTCCTCCCGTTCTTTCAGGTATTCAAACAGTTCTCCAAATCTGTAGGCCGCCCCTTTGCCCGCGGCAAACTCCAGGATGCTGCGGATGAATTCCGTATTGGCTTCGTTCATTCTTTTAATTTTGATCCGCTCGATATCTTCTCCTAGTTCTTCAATGGCCACTCCCTCCGCCGTCCCCTCCTCCTGCCGGAGCCGGGACTGGCGTTCAAACAGCGAGAGCAGGTTGAGCTTCCGGTCCGGGTTAGGCCTGAAGAGGGGATTCAACAGCTTCCACAGGGAAGGAACGGCGCTCTCCCGGCAGCTTTCCAGGGGAATCAGGATTTCCCGTTCAAAGTCATAGTTCCGGGCCAGGGAAAGGGAAAAGGAGTCCGCGATGGTTTCCTTGTAGATCCTGGCCAGGCTGTGCCGCTCGAGGATCAGCTCCTTCTGCTCGTCGATGGTGGTATTGATGTTTCTCCTGATGACGGCTATCTCCGAACGCGCCCTCCTCATCTCTTCGTCCAGAACGCCCCTGGAAGCTTCCTCTTCTTTAAGACGCTCCTCCGACAGCACGATCATATCCCGGATTTCTTTCATAATGCCGTACTCTTCCTCCAGCAGGGTGTATGTGCTGCCCACCAGCCTTTCAAACTCCTGGATATCCACATCGTAAATGTTTTCCCTTATTTTCTGGATGAACTGCCTGATGTCGTTCTTTTTCTGCCTGATCATCTGCACCAGGTTGCCGCTCTGCCCGATGGCCTTTTTGTAGTTTTTGCGCCTGATCAGTTCGCGCAGCTTCAGCTCTTCTATGGTAAAGCTGATCTCCTGTTCCACTTCCTTGGTCCTGAAGAGCAGGTCATAACCCTGGTCCGTAAGCTGGTAGGTGGTCACATAGCCCCGCTCCACCTCCTTCAGCTTGTCGTCAATGAGCCTGATCCGGACCGGGGCCAGACCCTGCCCGTACCTCATCACCGGGTAATACCTTGCTTCCCCGCCGTTTTGCAAGATGTCTTTGATAATGTACTCCGTGATCGTGCGAACAGCCGGCGCTGGAAAATCCAGGCCATAATCAGGCATAATCCCGGCAACAAAGGCCGCGATACTGTCCATAGTGCATTCTTCATCCTCGGCGAGAGTCCTTTCCATGATGAATACAAGGACGGAGAATATAATATTATCAAGCTGTCCCGGGTCGAACAGCCTCTCGATGTCCATCCTCCGGTTGCCCCGGTTGACGATGGAATCGACGGCCGCCACAATCTGCATCCTTTTCTCAAAGCCTTCAAGAAACTCAAAGCCCCGCCTGTTCATTTGCGCCATCCCCCGCTTCTCTTGAAAATAGGCTTATTCATATTCTGCTTGTGCCGCGGCAGTGGCATGGGTGTCTACCCCGAGCAGAGACATTTTCAACCTGAGCATAAATATTTTCAACTTGTTCATAGACATTTCAACCTGAACATAAACATTCCATCTTGAGAATATACATTTCCAACCTGATAATAGATTTTAACCTCTGCCGGGTCCGCGTCGCGGCATGATTGTCTAACCCAGGATCCTTGCTACCACCTGGTAATTGATGATCTCCTGGGGTATGTACCTGCCCCTTTCCAAAATAGCAGCCAGCACACCGGCCGCATCAAAGCCCAGCAGGGAAGCGAATTCCGCCAGGGGAGCCTCTAAATCCCGCTCGTCCGGCGACTCCGGCAGGTCTATATCCCCGGCCAGCTTGAGCATAAGCCGGTACAAGGCGGAAAAGGGCCGGATTAGAAGGCCGGGGTTGGCCGCCCTGGCCCGGAAAAACAGGCGGATCCCCTCCCGGTCCAGGTCGCCGAAATAAAGAAAAGGCCCGGCTTGTCCCCCTTTAACGCCCAGCATCAGGGCCTTGTATTCCTCCAGGGCGCCGCGCTTGGAAATTTTATTGCCTTCACCGTAAAGGAGCACATCCACAGGAGTGCCGGATACTCTGTTCTTCCCGGTTTCCTGGAACAGTTTTCTGAAAGTATACCAGGTATCCTTGTTCTCCAGGATAAGTACGGTCATCTGCTCCCGGCGGTCGTGCACGTATTCGAAAAACGGCTCCGGGGTATCGTAGCAGTTCAGGAAATCTTCTCCCAGACCACTGAATTTGAGGACTTCCCTTACAAGGGCGGAACTCTGGTCAAGGAGTTTTTCCCTGCCCCACACGGAAAATGACCTTTCCTTGCGGGACATGGGTTCTTCCAGCAATTCCGGCGAATACCACAGATACCGGCTCAGGCCCCCGACAATCTCCTGGTGCTTTTTGAATAAATCCGGCCTTTTCAGATAACCGGCGATATTTAAGGCAGGATTGAGCTGCCGGATGGATTCAAGATAACTCTGAAAATCTTCCTTTGGTTTGATGATGCGGTATTTATTGAACAGGGGCGGCAGCCTGCCGTTCGAGCCCGAAGACTTGACAGGTACAAGCAATCCGTCTGCAACCAGCTTTTCGACCACCCGGTGGAACGAGTTATAATCAGGCTGCCGGACAACCCTCTGCAGTTCCGTTTCAGTTAGAGTTGTTTTTCCTATTGTTTTGACGTATTTCCACAACTCATCAACCAGCCCCAAAAAAATCGCCTCTCCCGCTTCCTTTAAGTTTTAGTTTCTAGCTCTCTTTAGATAATCAAAGATAATCAACTAAAAAATACAGGTTTCCGGTATTAGCCAAAGCACACCATAATTATATAATAAATACACAAACTTTTAAAATCTGAATATTTGTTACAATTTACTCAACTTGAACTGCCCGGGAACATTTATTCTGCACAGGGCCTGTCTTATCCGGCATATGTCAAGTATAATAGAAAAAACATGGTGGAGCAGCGTCGGATCGAAGAACTGGAGGTAGCGGGGGCAAGGACCGGAACCCTCTGTCTTATTTTGAGCCTTAAAGATATCACCTTCCTTGCCCTGCAAAGCACGGGCTTATTAAGGAATTATTAAACAGAGAGGAAGAACAGTATAGATAGAACAAGATTCCGTAAAACCGGCATTATCCTGATTATACTTTCCTTTGTTCTTTACGGAGGGCTGTTAATTGTCCCTTTTACCCCTTACCCATTGGGCACAAAGGCAGCAATTTCCTCAATCCTGATTGTATCGGGGGAAATATCATTCTGGGTCGGCGGCTTCATTCTCGGTAAAGAACTGGTAATGAAATACAGGAGACACCTGAATCCCTTGCGCTGGTTTAAGAAGAAAAAGGAATAAAGACAAAAATGCAGGGACTAACTATTACGCACAACAAGGACCTCACTGGATTTAGTACAAATACTGTCAAGGCAGGCAACAACAAAAACACGGCCCAGGGTACCTGCGGGCACCCGCCAGAGTATTTCGGCAACCCCGGTAACCGCACTGGGACAATCGATTCCGATCAGCCGGGCGTTTTCACAAGCTTCGGTGCCGGTAGGTTCCAGGAAGAAGAAGGCCCGGGAGACCGGGCGGTTGAAGGTGGCCCGGACAATTACACGGCCATCAAGCTGAACTGCCCCGTCAGCCCTGGGCAAAGGCTGACCCGTTTCTGAAAGGAGCCTGAGTGACAGGACGCGAAGCTGCCGGCCATCCGGCGCAGGTGTTGGCGTGGGAGTTGGAGTTGGCCGCGGTGTGGGCGTAGGTGTTGGTGTTGGCCTGGGTCTACCGGTAGGAATGCAGATGACCTGCCCTGCAAAAATAATGTCGGGGTTTTCGATCTGCGGGTTAGCGTCGACAATCTGCCGGACTGTCACGCCAAATTTTTTAGCGATGTTGAAGAGTGTATCTGAAGCCTTTACGGTGTAGAACTGACCGTCACATTCCCGGGGCGGAGCCGGGATTTGCCCTTCAGAGTTCAGAGAACCCCTATATTTGTCATCACTCAAACTTTATTACCCCCTTGCTCTATTCTCAGTTGATTTACTATATGCAAATAATGGAGCAAGGTGTAATTTTTGTAACCCTAAAATGTATAATTCAGTGCAAGTTTTGGACAGGCAAACTTCCAGCCTGTTATTTTTGTAAACTCAGAAAGTGACATTGACGTTGAAATCTGTGAGGCTGTGGTCGCCCCTGGCAGGGATTCGGAGAAGATAAAGTTTAAAAGGACCGAGGGGTATCCCACCGCTGCCTGCGTTATTCATAGGGGACCGTATAACACCATCGGCCTGGCCTACAGCACCGTTATGAAATGGATTGAGGAAAACGGTTATGAAATTGCAGGTCATCCCAGGGAATCGTATATAGACGGATGCTGGAATAAAGAAGACCCCGCTGATTGGACCACTGAAATCCAGGTTCCGGTAAATGCAAAGCTATAGTTTTGTTTAGATTGAAGCTGCGGACTCGGGTTTAAACAGAAAAGAGCCGTTTTAATAATGCTTGTCGTAACGTTTCATGAAGGAAACTTGAACTGGTTTTATTACACCAACCAGTTCAAGTTTTCCTTTAATTTTGATAAGGTTTAACTGCCCTATTACGCCGTTGTTCTCTAACCCTCAATCAGTTCGGCCACGGGTACCTCCCTTACCCCTTCCCCTCCATCCACAGGCTTAACCATTGCCGTGCCATCCTCCGGAATTACGCTTTCGATCCAGATGGGCGAACCATGGTGCAGTACGGTAATGGTTTCGTCCACATTCAATATCTGCCGTGCCCTTTGAATATCCATATTATCCCTCATATCTTTGGTTTTTGTTAAAATAACATTCCCCTCAAAGAAAAAATAATACATCCATGAGCTGTATTCATCTGGCAAAGCCTGCCTTAAATGTATTATTAGATAAAATTTCAAATGTAATTATCAAAATAATAATGGAAGCAAAAGAACGTCCCTTTGTTCCTTTGCTTCCTGTTTAAATCTACCTTGCTTACACTACTTTTTTCGAATTGGAATCCTGCGAGGTGGCATCCCGGATCACTTTACTGTATGCTTCAATAATGTCTGTGCGGGATAGCAGGCCTACCATTTTCTTCGGCTGGCCGGGCTCAACTACAGGGAGGCGGCCGATGCCGTACCTGCTTAATTTCATAGCTGCCAAACTCAGGGGTTCGTCCGGCGTGGTCACGATCAGGTCAGTGGTGGCAATGGCCGTTACCGGAAGGCTGCCGCTTCTTTGCTGTGAGGATACCAATTCGTAACTGGTGACTATTCCCACTAAACCGCCGCTCCCGTCCACAATTGGAAACCCCCGGTGCTGGCTGTCCTGAACTTGCCGGTAAGCCTGGTTTACACTCAGCGACGCGGAAATAGCTACAACGTTTTCAGTCATTGCTTCCGACACGGGGATTTCCCTGAAAACATCCGGATAGCGGGCAGCCTCAATGTCCAGGCCCCGCCTGATTAATTTAACAGTATAAATGCTTCCCGGGTACAAACCCCGTGCTACGGCAGCACTGATGATACAAGTGATCATGAGAGGCAATATGATATGGTAATCGTTGCTCATCTCAAAAAGCATAATGAAGGCGGTCATGGGCGCCTGGGCACTGCCGGCAAAGACTGCCCCCATTCCAACAAGAGCATAGGCTGCAGGAATCGGAGCAATATCCGGCCAGAACTGGTTAAAAATCATTCCCAGTGTAGCCCCCAGCATGGCTCCCATGAACAATCCCGGGGCAAAAACCCCGCCTGACCCCCCTGAACCAATGGTTATTGAAGTAGCTAAAAGTTTAAGGAAAACCAGAAGCGCAACTAACGAAAGTGTCAGTTTTCCTGTCAAGGCCAGCTCAATGGACTCATAACCCACCCCAAAAATATGGGGGTAAAAATAACCGATGCATCCAACCAGTAAACCTCCCAGAACGGGTTTCAAGTATTCCGGGATTACCCTGATCGCGTTAAAGATATCCTCAAACTTATAAAGGGTGCGTATGTAAAGCACCGCGAAAATACCGCTTATCACGCCCATTCCGGCATACAAAATCAGTTCCCAGGGACTGTGCAGGGGATAGGCCGGCACTATAAAAGCCGGTACATCACCAAGAAAAACGCGGCTGACAACCGCTGACAGTACCCCCGAAATAATTACCAGGATCAAGTGGCCACCGCTAAACTTCCCTAAAATAACTTCTAGGGCAAAGAGCACTCCCCCGATGGGAGCGTTGAAAGTTGCGGCAATTCCCCCAGCCGCTCCGCAGGCTACAAAAGCTTTCAGGCGCCGGGAATCGATCCGGCTCAACTGGCCAATTGTAGAGCCTATGGCCGAACCAATCTGAACGATAGGTCCTTCCCGACCCACCGAACCACCGGAACCAATACATATGGCCGAAGCAAATGATTTTACAAGGACCACCCGGGGGCGGATTACACCGCCTTTAAAAGCCACAGCCGCCATCACTTCGGGAACACCGTGCCCCTTTGCCTCCCGGGCTGCATAATATACCAGCAACCCGACCAGCAGACCGCCTATTGCCGGGATAATAACTACATAGTATCCACCAAGAAAGCTCAGGGCTTGCTGCCCTTCTGTAAAAAATAAATGCTTAAAAGTTTCAATCAACCAACGAAAGCCTATCGCTCCAAAACCAGTTGCAATACCAATAACAACTGCCAGAATCAGGTTGATTAAAGTATCTTTGGATAGGAATAATTCCTGTATTTGAGGCGTACGCATCAGGTTAAATTCTCCATCTAAAAGTAAAGAACCTGGCTTAGTTTTTAACTTTCGACAGATTCTACAATGTTTCCTTATTTACATTACAATATTTCTTTTCTATTTAGCAAGTAATTTTCATAATATGAACTTTATTTAAAGCATAAAGCTTTTTTAACTACTGGAAGCTCTCTTTTTATCTTCTCCCCCTTCTTAAAGGGCTGTTTGTTCATCCGCCCAGGGCCCCAATAACCTGCTGAAACCAAAAACCCTTGTCTTGTTTATGTCCGGAGAAAAAATAATAAGGAACAGCGTTTAATCCGGGCTTTACTTTGGACAAAACGTAAACCCCGGCTGTTCAATAAAGGCTGAGACCTAGAAACCTGTAGCCAAGCAACAGCGCTAATAATAGGCCTGCCAGCACTAAAACAGCAACTGCCCAACTCTTTGCCGCGCGCCCTAGACGCATGGCCTTTAAATTTAGATCTGAGAGAACGGCCTCTGGAATCATTTTTTGGATAAACCCGGCGACATAAGAAATGAGGGCCAAATCGTCAATGTATCCCAGTCCGGGGATAACAAAGTCGGGAAGGATATCAATGGGGCTTATAATATAGGCCGCCAGCAGCATAAGCAATATTTTTGCCTGCCGGGGGACCCGCGGGTCTTTGAATGCAAGATAAAGTAAAAATATATCCGACTTCAACCTTTTTAACCAGTACCATAACCTCTTCACGTTTGCCACCCTCAAAGGACACACCTAAGAAAAAGCTTAACTCATATAATTTCAATGTTAATTGACATTTGCATTGCATCAATGCTTTATTGCAAAAGGGATTCCTTAACAGTTTGCCAGAACAACGCGTCTTCATACCCCAGCCGCCACAGATAAAACCCGGCCAGCCTGTATTTTTTGATTAGTTCCATTTTTTGTTCCGAAGCGGCGCTGTTTTCAAACCAAATTTCCCTGTCCCGGCCCCGGGAATCCCGGTATACCACAAACGGCGTTTGACTTGGGCCATCCCATTCCGCCGCAAATACACTCTGTCCGATGCTTTGCATCACTTCCCGGGCTGACACCACATCCGCCCTTGTAGCACCACTGGGCCAGTCATAGCCGTATGAAGCAATCCCCAGGGAGATCTTTTCAGGTGATATCCCCAGCTGCAGGACCGCCTTAATATTTGCCTCCACCCACGGCAGGGGAGCCACCGGCCCGGGCTTTGTACCGCTGTGGCTGTAGTCATAGGTCATGACCACCAGCCTGTCTGCAAGTTCTGACAGCACCGCCAGGTCATATATCTGCGCCAGGTGTGCAGGCGGCTGCTCAGGAGGCAGGACGCAGATGTCCAGCCGCTTGCCTGAAGAGTCCAGCTCACGCCTGAGCCCCTCTGCAAAACGGTTGAGGCCCTCACGCTCAGCCTGGTAGTCCCTGC
>DBRJ01000019.1:17613-31331 GCA_002305915.1 Pelotomaculum sp. UBA1371
CCCCGTCCGTTGACATAGAACGCACCGGCAACAGGACTGTAAAGCGCTGCTTGCTCCGCCAAACTTTCAGGAACGGGCTCAGGCACCCGTTGGCACCCGGCAGTTAGGACCAGGAGCATAATAAATAAAACTAACAGAACATTCTTGTATTTACCTTTAGACCTCTCGTATTTATCTTTACACCTGCTCATAGCTCCACCAAAAAGTGCCGGCCGTTATTGAATACTATGATCTGTTCAGACCCTCTTTAAATTTATAATAAGCTACGATGCCCAGACCATATAGAAACAATCCCGCACCAAATATTTTATAAGGTTCTTGAAGTTTTACTTCTCCAAAGGCAACAATCAATGCTCCTGCTGTTAAGAAAAATACAGACCTCTTCACATTCGATTTATTCTTCAAGGTTAAAGCAAGTCTTATTGATAAAGCTGCAGGAATTATTAAGATTATTTTTTCCAAACTCATTTTTTACTTCCCGATTCTATAATTTCCCCAATTGCCCTTTGGCACAACAGTTCCCAGCTCTTCCAATGCTGCCGGTCTTACCCAGATGTATAGATAAGCCAGTACCTTTCCTCGCAGGCAAGTTCCACTTCCTGGACGACACACTCGTAAAGACTATCAGGAGCCCCACGCCCGTTATAACCTTCCAGGCTGTCCAATACCTGCAGAGCCTCTCCGCCACATCCTGCAATTCCACTACCTCACCATGAACAAACCCCCGGCCGGGCTTTACCGCCGGGTATCCATAAGGCAGATCGTACAGTATGCCCCTGGTTTTTCCCGCGCAGATACTCTTAACAAAGGGCTTGATAACAGAGTAATTGCTCAAACCCTTCATCAAGGTGCCGTAAACGAAAACCCTGGTGATTTCCATGCTGTACCACCTTTAACTATCCACATGGTGCCTGGCGCTGAAAGAAACAGGCTCCTGGAGTCAAGTTCCAAAGGAGCCTGAAGGCCGGACCGGAACCGGAGCCCCGGGAAAACATTACTGGACTTACAGGACAATAAATACTGGAAGTACATCAATTGAGCTCTGATATATTCAACCCTGGCTGTCCGAACCAGTACCTGCAAAAACATTCACATTGGGAATAAATGTGACACCGGCGAACAATTAAAGTCAAAACTTTATTATAACGGATTATAACGGGAATTCCTTATCCAGCTTTTTGTGTTTGAATGTCTTTTCCCTGTTGGAGTATTCCGCAACAATATGTCCGTTCCCGATCAACTTGTACTTGTAGATTACCAGACCCTCCAGGCCCACCGGACCCCTGGCATGAATTTTATTTGTGCTGATCCCCACTTCCGCTCCGAAGCCGTAGCGGAATCCGTCGCTGAAACGGGTGGAACAATTCCAGAAAACGTTGCCGGAGTCAACCAGGGCCATGAACCGGGCAGCGTTGTCCTTGCTGCTTGTAATGATGCTGTCGGTGTGGCCGGAGCCGAAATGATTGATATGGTTGATAGCTTCGTCTACATCGCCCACCACTTTGATTGACAGCATGTAATCCAGGTATTCCGTACCCCAGTCATCTTCCGTGGCGGGGTCCGCGGCAATAATTTCCCGTGTCCTCGGGCAGCCGCTCAAGTTAACCTGTTTTTTGTCCAGGAGATCCTTTAAGACTGGCAAAAAGTCCGGGGCGGCTTTTTCATGCACCAGCAGGGTTTCCGTAGCATTACACACAGCCACATACTGGGTTTTAGAATCCACCACAATTCTGGCTGCCATCTCCAGATCTGCGCTTTCATCAACATAACAGTGACAGATACCGTCCGCGTGGCCCAGGACAGGAATCCGCGAATTGTCCATAATGTATCTGACGAACTCATTTGAACCCCGGGGTATGATCAGGTCGATGTACTGGTCCATTTTCAGCATTTCACCAACCTCCGCCCTGGTCTCCATCAGTTTCAGCCAGTTGGCGGGGACCCCCGCTTCCTCTGTAGCCCTGATGATGACATCAGCCAGGATCCGGTTGGTTTCCATGGCCTCGGAGCCGCCCTTGAGCATTACACAGTTACCGCTCTTCAGGCAGAGGGTGGAAATCTGCACCAGGGCATCGGGCCTGGATTCGAAAATTACGCCGATTACTCCAATGGGGCAGGTTACTTTATACAATTCCAGGTCCTCGTCCAGCCCGGTGGAAAGCAGCGTCTTGCCCACCGGGTCTTCCAGCTGGATCAGGCTGTTGATGCCGTCAATAACATCAGCTATCTTCGGCTGGTCAAATTTCAGCCGTTTCAAGAGGGGCTCAGGCAGGTTTTCCCTCTGGCTCCTCTCGAGATCTTCCCGGTTGGCTTTGATGATTTCAGCCTCCCGGTCGCTCAAAGACCTGGCAATCTGCGCCAGCGCCCTGTTTTTTTGGTCCCCGCTCAGGGCAGCCAGTTTAATGGATGCTTCTTTGACCTGGCGGGCAAAATCCTCAATACCCATCTTGACATCCCCTCTCTCAAAAGCTTTTTTGTTCTTTTAAAATACATGATACATGCTTTCCGCAGTCTTTGTAACTATCTGCTCTTTTGATATTCCTAATTCTTTCGACGAGTGTATTAAAGAAACCTGTTTTTGTCTGGCTAATTTATCCTTCCCCACAGGACTGCATAGTGAACTTTATTCCCACTGTCATGTCATTATTTTGCCAGGGTTTCCTTCATCCAATCCACCAGACTGCAGCCGTACTGTTCCCGGATCTTTTCCACTTCCTCCATCCCCTTGATCTGCCCGTTACCCAGGGAGATAACCAGATCCAGGGCCGGTTCTACTTCGCTTACTTCATGGGTGGACATTAAAACCGTTTGCTCCCGCAGGTCCAGGTAGGAAATCATTGATTTGATGATGGAATCCCGCACCAGGGGATCAAGGCCGGCCAGGGGTTCATCCAAAAGGAGCAGCGGCGCCCGGCGGGACAGGGTCAGCAGGATTTTTAAGCGACCCCGGTTACCTTTAGAAAGATGCCTGACCTTTTTGTCCGGTTCCAGATGCATAAAGTGGAGAATTTCTTGAGCTTTCTGATGCTCAAAGTCAGCAAAGAGACCGGCGTTGAACTTTATTGTTTCTTCCACGGTAAAGAAGGGATAAAGGGCATCCAGCTCTGAAAGATAGGCCACTTCCCCGGCAATCCGGCGGCCGGCTTTTTTCCCGCACACGGTTACTGAACCCCGGCTGGGGCGGACTAGACCCGCAATTAGTTTCAGTATCGTTGATTTGCCGCTCCCGTTGGGTCCCACCAGGGCGATTATTCTCCCCCGGGGCAGCTGGAAACTAACGTTGTTTAAGGCCAATTTTCCAGGATATCTTTTAGTCACCTGCGAAAAGCTCACAATATGCTCGGTCATGGTTATACCCTCCCTGCTTTCGTGATCAACAATTTCTGGCGCACACCCTCAACAATCTCCTCCGCACTGAAACCCGTTTCAGACATATCCTTAATAAATGTGTCAATCTGCTCATTCTTCAAGTCTTCCCGCAGTTGCTTCAGCCTTTCTTCATCTTCGGTGATAAAGGAGCCCAGGCCGCGTCTGGTTTCAGCTATGGCCAGGCGCTCCAGTTCCGTGTACACCCGCTGTACGGTATTTGGGTTCACCCCGTTTTGTACAGCCATTTCCCGGACCGAGGGCAATTTGTCTCCGGCCTTAAGTTCGCCCCGCACCACCTGCCGGCAGATGCGCCGGATCATTTGCAGGTAAATGGGCTGGGTATTGTTAAATGTTCGGCTCATCATCTACACCTCTACCCTGTGGTCGATTAGCCAGGCGGACAGGGCGAACAGGGCTGCCGTCAGAAGGAGGTAGAAGAGCACCTCACCGGTATAGAATTGGCCTACGGCAAGATTTACGGAGAAACTGCCGGGCACATCTGTCCTGAATTCCCCGGCCAACTGCGGCAGAGTCAATAGTTGAAGCTTGACCGGACCCCAGTTGGTCAGCAGATCATAAATCCGGGTTTCTGTCAGGTAGCCGAAACCCACCACGGCCACAAGAAAAACTGCGGCGCCGGCCAACCAGCGGAACCGGCCCAGTACACCGGCGGCCAATGCGTTCACCACTGAAATCAGGGTGGCCCAGGCCCCGATATAGATACTGGCGGCGACGGTGAAAAGAGCGGCGTAAAAACCAACCTCCACTACAACGGCAGCCAGTTTTGCAGGGACAAGCCCGCCCAACTGCTCAGGCTGGGGGCTGATCAAGATCCCCATTAGCAGCAGGACGGCTGTCAACACAATAATGGCAAGCATCTGCAGCAGAGCATTGGCAAATTTCGCCGACAACAGCATCCAGGCCGGCTGGGGGCAGTGCAGCCACAGGTGGGGAGTAACTTTCCACTCCCAGGCCAGGCTTTTTAGAATATACATAGCCGGGTATAAAAGCAGGATGAACAGAATAAAGGCTGAGGGCACAAAGATTATTCCCAGATTGTGCCGGTAGGACAGGTAGACCAGCCAAAGCCCCCCGATTAAAAGAATGGCCAGGGAGACAAAGGCGGAATTCCGGGTCATGCGGAACTCCTTTTGCAAAAGATTCCACCAGGCGCTCATATTTTCCCCTCCCCAAAATAGTGTAACTGTGTATTAGTTAAATAGTACACTATATCACCATTACTGTCAATTGCTTTCTGGAAAATATTTTTCAATGTCCTTGACCGGATATTGAAGAGCAACTCCCCAGCCCAGCCAGCAAGGACACCGCATAATCAAGTAGGGTAGCGCCTAAGTAAATTACTGCGGCGCTACCCTACTCGATATTAATACACGTGAGCTAATCGATAAGCCGGGTTCTGTCGTGGGTGATCATCTATCTGGGACGCCGGTTGCCCGGCGCCTCGTGCGACCTGACCCGGGAACTGGGACGGGCCGCCCCGGTGTTCCCCTATTCGGTCTTGCTCCTGGCGGGGTTTACCTAGCCGGACGGTCGCCCGCCCGCTGGTGCGCTCTTACCGCACCGTTCCATCCTTGCCGCATCCCTTACCGGGATGGGCGGTCTGCATTTCTGTGGCACTATCCTCGGGGTCGCCCCCACTGGGTATTACCCAGCACCATGCCCTGTGGAGCCCGGACTTTCCTCAGGCGCCGCCTTTCGGCCCGGCGCCCGCGATCACCTGATTTGCTCACTTAAATATTAAATTTAGATCCTGTATTTTATTGTATTATATCATCTTTTCGACAATTTACGCAAATAAGACAAAAAGCGCTGCATCTACACGGCCCCTGTACTGTTCAGGAAAATCTTATTAAACCGGCTGTATGGTAAAGGGACAGGCAGGCGCCTGGTGGTGAGGTGCCCGGCCGGCCTTAACTATCGTTGAAATGACTTCACCTTTCCCAGAAAAGGAGCCTTCCGCAGTTGCTGCAGTAAACCAGTCCCTCTCCCAGCTTCAAGAGTCTCATGTCGTTAAAAGGAATCCCCATCCGGCAGCCCATGCAGGTGCCCTTTTCCACCCGGGCCAGCGGGTCGTTGTATTTTTTCTTCATCTCAAGATATTTATTCCACAGGTCGACATCCAGATTATCCAGCAGTTTTTGCCTTTGCAGCGGAATCTGGGCCAGCTGCTGCCTTATATTTTGCTGGTTGGCCAGATGGGAGCCATACATTCTGCGATAGTCCTCCGCCTTGGCATTAAGCTCTGCGCTCATTTTTTCCAACTCTGCCTTTATTTCCTCAACATCTTCCATCAGGCCCAGGATCTCATCTTCGGTCCGGTTGATCATGCTTTTAAGATTGTCCAGCTTTTTACTGCTGGTATTGATTTCTTTAATATTGGTAATCATTCCACCGTACAATTTCTCACCAAGGCTCTGGACCTGCTCGGTTGCTGAAGTGGCATCCAGTTCTTTGGCCTTTAAATCTCTTTTTAAACTTCTGTACTTTTCCTTTAACTTATTAAAAACAACACGGCCTTTTTCAATTTCATTCTTGGCTTCCTTCAGATCCCCCGACATCTGTCCCTCCCTCAGCTTAATCTCCAGTACCCTTCTCCGCCCGTCCAGGAGCTGGATTTCCCATAGCGGTTTTAATTCAGGCATACCAATCTCTCCTCAATAAAAGATAAAGGATAGGAAAAGTCCTATCCTAAAGATATGCGAAGGGGTCGGTGTTGGTTTGCGCTAATACGATTTCCACGTCCATGTTTTTTTCACGGCAGCGGCTCACCAGAAAACGCTGCAACACCGGTAGAACGACGGCTTCCGTGCCGAAATGCCCGGGGTCGATGAACTTCAGGCCTGCGGCCAGCATGTCCTGGGCCGTATGGTACTTTAGGTCGCCCGTAACAAAGGTATCCGCGCCGGCCGCAAGGGCGTCTTGCCAGAAGTCAGCCCCGGATCCGCCGCACACCGCAACCTTCCGCACAGGGCTGTCAAAGCTCCCCCCCAGTCTGAGGGCCGTCAGGCCCAGGACTGATTTTACTTTTTCCGCAAACTGAAGGAACGAAACAGTTTCTTCCAGTTCCCCCAACCGCCCCGCCCCGTAAGCCGGGCCGCTGTTAACCAGCCCGTACAGGTCGTAGGCCACCTCTTCATAAGGGTGCGCCTCCAGCATGGCCTGCAGCACCGGCTCAAGCCTGCTTGCGGGAACAACGGTCTCTATTTTAATTTCGTCCACATGTTCCACTACGCCGGTTTTTCCGATGTAAGGATTGGTTCCCTGCAAGGGCTTAAAGGTGCCGGTGCCCCGGGTAAGGAAGGTGCAATGACTGTAATTGCCGATCCAGCCGGCGCCGGCCTCCGACATGGCGTTACGGACAGCCTCGCAGTGCTCCAGTGGAACAAAGACAGCCAGTTTCAAAAGACGCTCCCTGCCGGACTGGTTCAGGACAGCCTGTTTTTTTAAGCCGAGCTCTTCGGCCAGAGCCTTACTCACCCCGCCTGCCGCGTTGTCAAGGTTGGTATGGGCGGCATAGACCTGAAGATCATTTTTCACAAGGTAAGCGATAAGCTCCCCTGCGGGGCGGTCGAAACGGATGGACCCGGCCGGCTTGAACAACAGGGGGTGGTGACTGACGATGAGCCGGCAGCCCCTTGTTTTTGCCTCCCGGGCAACCCTGATATCAACATCAAGAGTTAGCAGGACCTTTTCAACTTCCACCCGGGGGTCACCCACCTGCAGGCCCGAATTATCCCAGCTCTCCGCCAGGTTTAAAGGCGCCATCTCTTCTATTAAACGAAAGATATCACTGCACTTTGCAGGCATCGGTCAACTCCCTCATCCGTGCTAGTTTTTCTATGATCATAATCTCTTTTTCCCGGGCCGGCCTGCTCCTGGAAGCGGACAGTCCGGTAAGGATCCTCTCGTATTTATCCATTATATTTTCCAGGTAAACTACCAGAAGCGGGTCCTTCTTCTCTATGAGCCTGGGACCCAGTTCCAGGTAAAGCCGGTCTTTCGTACTTTCCCGGCCGGGAACGGCAGCCAGGATTACATAGATCCGGCCCTCTTCTTCCACCAGCTGTTCGTCCCGGATCTTCCATCCGTTTCCAGCCAGCCAGAACCTTAAATCTCCTGCGTCAACCATGGGCTGCAGCACCAGCCTGGAGCATTGCTTCAAAACCAGGGGAGCAGCCGCCAGGATTTCCCGGATGGTGTTTCCACCCATCCCCGCCAGTACCAGGACATCAGCTTCGCCCGGTTTCAGCACCTGCAGGCCGTCCCCCAGCCTGAGTTCGATCCGGCCGTCCAATCCGTGCTCCTTAATCTTGATGCCCGCCGAGCGGAAGGGCCCTTCTTTAACATCCGTGGCTATGACCCGCCGGCAAATACCCGCCTTTACCAGGTAAACAGGCAGATGGGCATGGTCGGTGCCGATATCGGCAACAACGCTCCCGGCCGGTACGTAAGCCGCCAGGGCAGCCAGGCGCTCGCTTAGTTCCATAATAACTCCTTGGTTATCTCTGCTTTAGAACCAGTATAGTCCATTTTGTCTAAAAAAACAAACTTGCAAAGCATCCCTGCAAGAGGATGGCCCTGTTGTGAAAGCCTCAAGCCAACCCGGTACTGGTTGAGAATTAATTGAAGGGGGGCACGAAATATGAATACCTGTTAAAAATTATTAACGAGTTACGATTTTTCCCTAAATGAAATCAGGCCCGTTAAGCAACCTTTTCAGGCGCGTTTTACGTTGCTTGACTTGCTCTACTGATGAATTATATTATGGAATAACACAATAGACATTTTCAATTAAAGCAAAAACAACCCTGTCCTGACGGATTATCTAACGGAGGTGCTCAAAGATGAGCGATAAAGCCGGAAATAAAAAGTACCGGATCCTCCCCAAAAAGGTAGCCGCCCTTTCCCTGGAGGAGTTTGAATCCCTGGCTACAGCCCTGATAGACAGAATTCCGGAAAGGCTTTGTACAGAACTTAACGGCGGGTTTCTGCTGCTGCCCGACGTAAAAAAAGACGGGGATTTTTATGTCATGGGTGAATACATAGAAGACGGTATCATGGGCTGTTCGATTATCCTTTATTACGGCTCTTTTGTTCATTTACTGGAAGATAGCAGTCCCGGGGAATGGGAAGAGGAACTGTGGGACACCATCGTGCACGAACTCCGTCATCACCTGGAATCACTGGCCGGGGTGGACGATCTGGTCAGGGAAGAGATGGCCGAGATCGAGGCCTACTGCAAAACAAATTAAATCATTAATAAGAACCTGGAGGGAACATCATGCCCTTTGACGGTCTTGTTCTGGCAGCCGTTCAAAACGAACTGGAAAACAAAATGGCCGGCGCCCGCATCGAAAGGATCTACCAGCCCCATAAAGATGAACTAATCCTTCTGCTGCACCGGCCGGGGAACCGGCAGCGGCTGGTCCTTTCAGCCAACGCTTGGAACGCCCGGGTTCACCTGACGGATGTCTCCAGGGAAAACCCCATTACTCCGCCCCTTTTCTGCATGGTCCTGCGCAAACACCTGGAAGGCGGGCGCATTCTTCATTTCGAGCAGGCCGGGCTGGAGCGGGTATTGATCATCAGAACAGAGTCCCGGGACGAGCTGGGCAACCCCTCGGAAAAGCATTTGATCTGCGAGATTATGGGTAAACACAGCAACATCCTGCTGGTGGATGCTTCCACAGGAACTATTATTGACGGCATCAAACGCTACTCACACACTGTCAGCAGGCACCGGGAAGTCCTGCCCGGCCGCCCCTACCTGGCCCCGCCGGCCCAGGGCAAGAGCAATCCCTTAAACTTGACCGAGGAGGAGTTCCGGCTGATCTGCCTTGAAACTCCCCTGGATACACCCCTTGTGGAACTGCTTCAGAGAAACTTCGAGGGGCTCAGCACCGTCACCTGCAGGGAACTTGTTTACAGATCCGGCCTCCCGCCGGAAACCCTGCTGGACCACTGCGGAGATTATGAACTGAGAGCCCTGTGGAAAGCCCTTCAGGGGGTGATGGCTCCCGCAGCCCGGGGGATTTTCACCCCCTGCCTGCTTACCGGGCTGAAGGGGGAGCCCGTGGACTTTGCCGCCCTTGATCTTGAGCATACGGAATGGAGCAGAAGGCACGGGGAAATGAACTCCCTGCTCGACGTATTTTATACCACCAGGGAGCAGCTCCAGCGATTCAACAAGAACAAAAAAGAACTCTCCACCCTTCTGAGCAAAGAGCTCGCCCGTCTGGAAAAAAAGCTCTCCATTTATACAGAAAGCCTCGCTGAAACTGCCGGGGCCGAAAAGTTGAGACTTTACGGGGAATTACTCTCCGCCAACTTATATCGCCTGAAGCAGGGGAATAGGGAAGCTGCTCTGGAAAACTATTATCAGGAAGGCAGCCCCCTTGTGGTCATCCCCCTGGATCCCCAGCTCACTCCCTCGGAAAACTGCCAGGCTTATTTCAAAAAGTACGGGAAGGCCAAAAAGACCCGCCTGGCAGTGGGAGCAAGGATCGATCAGACCCGGGAAGAACTGGACTACCTGGAAGGGGTCAAGATCGCCCTGGAGCAGGCCGGGGAGCCGGATGAACTGGCTGAAGTCCGGCAGGAACTCATGGAGCAGGGTTATCTAAAACCTCTGCCACCCCAGCCGGGGGCAAAGAAGGTAAAAAAGGCAAAAAAGGAGAGGTACATTCCGAAACCCTACGCCTTTTGCTCTTCCGACGGCTTTATGCTCTTTGTCGGCAAAAACAACAAGCAAAATGATTATTTGACCCTTAAGATGGCCGGGGAAGAGGACATCTGGCTGCATACCCGGGAGATCCCCGGCGCCCATGTGATTATCCGGACGGAGGGAAAAGAGGCGCCCCCCTCGACCCTGGCAGAGGCAGCCGGGTTGGCGGCTTTTTTCAGTAAGGCCAGGGGTTCGAAGAAGGTGCCGGTGGATTATACCCTTAAAAAACACGTCCACAAACCCAGGGGCGCACGGCCGGGTATGGTTATCTACGAGAATCAGAAAACCATCATGGCCGTGCCCGACAGGGAAGCGGCAGAAAGACTGGCTGTCCGGGAACCAGGCCGGAGCAGCCCCGGCGAAAGAACCCTTGATGACTGAACCCGCGGCATTTGCTTAAAAGGTTTTCAACGTTTTTACCCTGCAAATGCCGTCTTTACGCCTGTTTTCCCACTGCCGCATTTTGCTTAGCATTCGTTCAAACGTTCCTGCTGCCGGGCTTCACGGCCGGGATACCCCTTTTGCAAAGCGGGCAGTCTTCGGGAGCATAGGAAGCAGCCTTCGTGGTCAACAGCGCTTCCGTGCACACGCCCAGTTTTGCCGTGCCACCGCTGCGGTCCACCAGGACACCGGCGCCCGCCACTTCGCCGCCCAGGCCGCGAACCACTTCAACAACCTCCCTGACCGAACCGCCGGTGGTAATTACGTCCTCCACCACCAGCACCCTTTCCCCCGGCTCCAGGGAAAAACCCCGCCTCAATTTCATTACACCGTTTTCCCTTTCCGTGAATAGGCTCCGGGCGCCCAGGGCCCGGGCCATCTCGTAGGACACGATGATGCCGCCCATGGCCGGGCCGATTACGGTGTTAATTACCTCACCGCTAAAGCGGGCGGCCAGTTCCCGGCAGAGCATCTCCGTGTATTTGGGGTGCTGTAAAACCAGGGCACACTGGAAATACTGGTCGCCGTGCCGGCCGGAAGTCAGCTGGAAATGGCCCTGGAGCAGGGCTCCGGTACGCTCAAAAATAGACTTGACTTCAGCTTCTGTCAGCATTTAATACACCTCTTCTTTTTAGTTAGAACCGGTTAAAGCTTCTTTTATACCCGGGCCGTAAATCAGCCTGTCCTGAGGGAGAGATTACGATGGCAAGTGAAATAATATAATTTGTTTTCATGGCCTTCCTCTTAGTGAATTAATCCCTTTAAGGGTCAGCTTTTAAGCCATAGTAACTACTATTATACATTTATTAATAAGCGTTCTGAGCCTTTAATCTTTGACCTGTGAAAAAAATTATCGCAAAGTCGGCCGTATAACGGTATCCCGGGGCAAAGGGAAACCCGCGAGTATCTTCGCGGGCTCTGCGGGAGGCCTTCCGGCCTCCCCGTTGCTCATTAAGATAAAGCTGTTTCAAGGTTTTAATTAATGGCGACAGATCTTGCCTCCGGATCCCAGTGGACTGCAGCGCCGAGGTACTCGCCCACATAGCGTACGGGTATCATGGTGCGGTCGTTTCTGATAACCGGACTGGTATCCATTCTCTTTGTTTGTCCGTTGACAACGGCCAGGGGTGAGTTTATTTTAAAGAAAAGGGTTGTTTCCTGTTTTGAAATGGTGATGGATTGTTCCCCGGGGTTCCATTCCACCACGGCGCCCAGAGCCTCTACAATCGCCCTCAGGGGCACCATCAGCCGGTCGTTTTCGTCAATGTAAGGTGCGGAATCAAAGGCCACAGGATTTCCCCCAACCAGGACCGCGATTTGCTCCTTCGTCTCCCTTCCTGTCTCCAGGCCTTCCCTGCTGCCGTAAATCAGGTAATTTTCCCTTTCCTTTTTAAACTGGTTCAGGTCAGGGGCATAGTTTGCTTCGATTTGCCGGGGTGAAAGCCCGGCTTCCAGGTACTGCCCGATTTTATCCGTACCCATGATTTTGTCGAACATAACCACCGTCTGGCCGCTCTTGGGAACGGTAAACTGGTTCAAGGAACGGGCGTAGGTCAGGGCGTAAATACCGGTCCTGGCCGGGTTAAAGGCATGATAGTCCTGAATCTCCAAGCGGACTCCCCCTTCCTCTCCCCTGTTTTCCGGGATAAAAACCACACCGGGCAGCTCCGCCTGATTCAGCAGGTCCGCAAATTTCTGAGAATCGATGCCCTTGCCGCCAATCCACTTGAATTGATCGGCTTGATGGACGCCGGTTCCTTCCCCCAGTCCGGTGGCCATATAGCCAAAAACCGATTCAATGTCCGGAATATTCGGGGATGTCTGGACCCAGGGCAGCCCCGTATCCTGGAAGATCATTTCCCTGGTGTAGCCTTCCATGGGCACCACCACAAGGTCGGCGCCAATTTTCCGGTTAAAAAACAGGGCCAGTTCACCAGCAGTCATTCCGTGGGCCATGGGCAGGTTATCGACACCAACAAAGGTCATGAAGGGATCCTCCAGCACCGGACCTTCAACAATCGTTCCGCCTACCGGGTTTGGCCGGTCAAGCACCACAATGGGTTTGTTGTATTTACTGGCTGCCGTCATACAGTAATTCAACGTCGACATGTAAGTATAGGATCTTGCCCCGATATCCTGAATATCAAAAAGCAGCAGATCAATATTCCTGAGCATCTCTTCGGTGGGCATCCTGGTTTGACCATACAAGCTGTATACAGGAATGCCCAGTTTGCTGTGGGTATAGGATTCTACATATTCTCCAGCCCTGGCGGTTCCGTCGATGCCGTGCTCCGGTCCGTAGAGCGCCACCAGCCGGGTTGAAGGGTCTTCTGCGAGCAGGTCAATTGTACTCTTACCCTGCCTGTTTACCCCGCTTTGGTTTGTAACCAGGCCCACTTTCTTGCCTTCAATCAAATAGTGATATTCAGTCATCAACCGCTCGTTGCCCAACTTCACCACAGGAGTTGACTGGTTGGCGTCAAGGATCCCCGCACCGGCAACTACAGCACATACTAACAGCAAAATTACAAGGTTTCTCAGTTTCATATGTTCTCCTTTTCGTCCTTGAACGGCAGCCGTTCAGAAATCAACTGCAATGCCGGACGTGCAAATTATTAAGGTAATTACGGCGCAGGATAAATTACTGTTACCTCACTCCGGGCAGGATCCCATTCTACCTGACAGCCCAGATTTTCAGCGATAAATCTTAAGGGAAGCATGGTTCTTCCGGGTAACACAATAATTGGTTTGACATTCGGATTGTATTCATCGATAGCTCTGTACAGTCCGTCTACCATAGCGTAGTTTCTCTCGATCCAGAGCTCAATCCTGGTTCCTTCTAAAGTTATGGTCACCTTTCGCTCGTCGTTATCCCATTCCACTCTGGCGCCCAGTTCCTCCGCTACGTAACGGATAGGAAGAAGGGTACGGTCTTCCATGATAAAGGGAGCAGTATCCATGGTTTTAACCTTGTTATTGACATAATAGGAAGGGTCACCAATGAGCAGCCTGATGATTGTTTCGTCTTTACCTGTGACCGCGCTGGCTTCGTTGGAGTACGACGAGTTGCCGGCTTCGTTGTAAGCCCTGACCCGGTAGTAGTACCTGGTATCGTTGGCCAGCCCGCTGTTGGTGTAGCTGGTGACGTTTTTCCCCACTGTCG
>DBRJ01000019.1:31364-31610 GCA_002305915.1 Pelotomaculum sp. UBA1371
GGAGATGGAAACAGCCTCCAGATCTTCCGGCCTGTCCGGCACAGTCACCCCTGTGGTTGCGCTGGCTTCGTTGGAGTACGACGAGTTGCCGGCTTCGTTGTAAGCCCTGACCCGGTAGTAATACCTGGTATCGTTGGCCAACCCGCTGCTGGTGTAAGTGGTGACGTTTTTCCCCACTGTCGCTATCTGGCTGTAGCTACCCCCGGATTTCTTCCGCTCGATCTTGAAACCGTCTTCATTGTCCGA
>DBRJ01000012.1 GCA_002305915.1 Pelotomaculum sp. UBA1371
TAAGGCTTTGCCAACACTGAGTTAGTTATCTTAAAGTGTGAGAAACATGAAAACTAAAATATTGCATATTGTTACTTTATCTGAGATAGGCGGGGCTCAAAAGATTGTTTTCCATCTCGCAGCTGAAAGTGATAGAAATATTTTTGAGATCGCAGTGGCATGTGCGCCAGGCGGTGAGTTAGTTGGCTGGCTGAGCAAAATAGATGTGAGGGTAATCAAAATCCCCGGGTTAAAAAGGAATATTTCATTATTTCATGATTTATCGGCTTTTTGGCAGCTTTATCTCTTGCTAAGGAAGGGCAGTTATGATATCGTGCACTGTCACAGTTCCAAGGCCGGCATTCTTGGACGTTTAGCCGCGAGGTTGGCAAAGGTTTCAAAGATCTATTTTACAGTCCACGGGTGGTCGATAAACGAGTATCAAAGTTTACCTATACGTTATTTTTATACGCTAATAGAAAAAATAGCAGGGGCAATAAGCACCAAAATAATTTGTGTGTCCCAGGATTGTTTATCAAATGGGCTAAAGTTGAAAATAGCTTCTCAAAAAAAATTTGTACTGATTTATAACGGGCTTCCGGAACCCGAAAAGAGAAATAACTTAATTCGTAAAGAGCTAAATATTGGAAAGGAAGATTTAGTATTTGGGATGGTTGCCCGCCTTGCCCCACCGAAAGACACAATGTTATTTTTAAAATTAGCAGAACGAATGATCAATAATAGAGGAAGCTTTGCTGGAAAAACAAGGGATATAACCCGGGGTATGGGCAAAATTTATTTTGTTTTAATCGGCGAGGGGCCCCTGCGCGCTGCCTGCCAGGCATTTATCAAAGATAAAGGTCTGGCAGGGCACGTGTTCTTACTGGGAACACGGGAAAATGCAGCAGAACTGGTCCATGACTTCGATGTGTTTACCCTGTTTTCACGCTGGGAGGGGTTGCCCCTTACCATCATTGAGGCGATGCTGGCCGGCCGGCCGGTGGTGGCAAGCGCTGTTGGCGGTGTCGGCGAATTGGTGGCGCATGGAGAGACAGGTTATCTGATTGAGCAGGGAAACCTGGCAGAAGCAGTGGAGGCTTTAGGGAAATTGGCAGAAAACAAGGAATTGCGTCTTTCCATGGGAGAAGCCGGACGCCGCAGGGCGCTGGAGTGTTTTAGCCTGGAGACAATGGCGGGGAAGTACAGGGAGCTTTACCTTTCTTAACATATAATTACTGAACTAAGGCCTGGTTTAGAGGTCTGGGAGAAGTAACATTGTCTGGTTTTTCTACCCGTTTTTAAAGGAAATTGTTTGTTGGTGACGAATGTCTTTAGGAAATAATTCTACTGGAAGAAAATTTCCTGGAGACGGGCGGGGAGAAGCATTTGGACAAGCGCATGAACCTGCTTTTGCTCAAACTGGGTTTTCTGCTGACGGATTTGGCTCTGATAAACCTGGGCTATGTCCTGGCTTTCGTTCTAAAATTCGGCTGGGATATCCCGCATTATAACTTTGTGGCCTACATTTCCACCTGGCCCTGGCTCAGCCTGTCGGCCCTGTGCTTTTTTTGTTTTTACAGGCTCTATGGAAGCTACCACTGGCGGTGGACAGAGGTATTTGCTTCGCTGGTTTGTGTGGTATTCTTTCAAGCCCTTGCTGCCATGGCCCTGTCCTTCTTCTTTCGCGGTTTTTCCTTCCCCCGTACGGTCTTACTGACAGCACCGTTCATTCAGTTGGCCCTGCTGGCTTTGTGGCGCAGGGCGGCCTGGTATATTGAAAGAAGAATTCAAGCAACAAGAAGGGTCATAGTTGCCGGCAAACTGCTGGATGCCCTTGCCCTGGCGGAGAAGCTGGAATCAGCCACAGGCAGGCTGATGAAGGTGGAGGGTGTGGTTATCGATGTCTTGTCCGGGCCTGACAGCACCCCGCAACCGGGACAGTTTAAGATGGATGGCAGGAACCCTGGAGCAGGTAGCGGGGCTTTTAACCCGCCGGTGCTGGGCGAGGTGGAGGATATCTGCAAGGTTTTAGTAAATGTCGAACCCGAGGAGGTATTTGTCTGTTCAACTCTGTCCCAGGAGCAAAAGGCCAGGGTTGTCCATGCCTGCGTGGATAAAGATATAACAGTATCCCTGGTCCCTGATTTATATGAAATTATGCTGGCCCGGGTCAGGCTGAAACAGGTTGACGATGTGCCGGTATTCACAATCGGGCATTTAAGTATTTCTCTGGAATACATGTTCTTAAAAAGAGTGACGGATATAGCCCTTTCCCTCCTGGCCCTGGTACTTACAGCTCCTTTATGCCTGCTGGTGGGCGCCGCTGTGAAACTTGATTCCCGGGGTCCTGTCTTATACCGGCAGAAGCGCCTGACCCTGCAGGGAAAGCCGTTTTACCTGTATAAATTCAGGACCATGGTGGACGGTGCCGAGCGGGAGAGCGGGCCGGTGCTGGCTACGGAAAACGACCCGAGGTTAACCAGGGTGGGACGGCTTATAAGGGCTGCCCGGATCGATGAAATACCGCAGTTAATCAATGTTCTAAAAGGTGACATGAGTATCGTGGGACCGCGTCCGGAAAGACCCTTTTTCGTCAATGAACTGGTTAAGGAAATACCGGAATACGCCTACCGCATGAATATCAAGTCCGGCATCACCGGCCTGGCCCAGATTTCCGGCAGGTACAGCACCACTGCGGAGAATAAGCTTAAGTACGATTTGCTATACACAAAATCATACTCCCCCGCCAGGGATCTGGCCATATTACTGCAGACGATTAAGGTCATCCTGATGAAAGACAGGGCTTCTTGAGAAGCCCTGTGCCTTACAAGTGAGTGAAGTATATAAGCAAAGTCCTGTCGTTCCCTCGATGTTTTAAAGACAACAGGCGTTTCATAGCCGGTTCACAACCAGGCCTGTGATAAGTTTGGGATAGAAGAAGGTGCTCTTTTGGGGCATCTTTTCTCCGTTTCCGGCCACCTCAATAACCTCTTCCACCGGGGTGGGATTCAGGAAAAAGGCCAGCTGGTATGCCCCGGAGTCTACGGCAGCCAGGGCTCCTTCCTCCTCACGGGTGTAAGTAATGTGCTCAGCCCTGGCCCTCAGCTCTCCGCAGATGCCCAGATGTTTTTCAATAATCAGCGTGTGCAGCACGGAAACGTCGAGACCCTGCCAGGCCCGGGACTTGCCCGGGGGCATGACCTGGTCCAGTTGTCTGTTGTTCAGGTAGGTGAGCAGATAGAGCCTGTTGTCTCCTGCATACATGCCGAAGGCATGGGGACGGCATGGGTTGACGGCGTTTCTGCCGCCAGGCTCGCCGCAGGTCTCCGGGCCGGGGGTGGAAAGACATTTTTGACTCTTTATCCCGCTGCCGGCTGCCTGATAGAGCCTGCCCTTTCCCCGTTCAGCCAGAGCTTGTAAAAATTCCTGGAAGTTACCCCGGTCCGGGGCCAGGGGAAATTCTTCCACCTTAAAGCTTTCTTTCAGTTTGTCCACCAGCTTGGCTGGATCAATTTCCCTAATACTCTTGACCAGCCGGTGGGTTGGGAGAACCACCAGGCCGGGGTCGTAAAGGTTGACCAGGGTCATCATAACGTAGTTGTGGGCGTGGTCCTCTGTGCGGGTGCGGGATCCGGCATTCTCCGGTGTGTCGCTGCAGGAATTGGTCACGTCAGCGCTTCCTACAGCAAAACCTGAAGGGGCACTGAGTCCTGAAAAACCCGTATGCTTTTCAGGTTCTGCATTTTCCCTTGATTCCTTTCTCCGGGAGGCTTGCTCCCTTTGGAAATTTAAAGCTGTTTCGTAACGGTGGTGTCCGTCTGCGATAAAGATGCGCATTCCGGCCATGGCCTGTTGGACCTTGTTGATGATCTCCCCGTCCGTAATCACCCACAACCTGTGGGATTCACCGCTTTCATCCGTGAAGTCAACATCAGGGGCGGTTCCCCCCACTGCTTCCCGCAGGGTTGTGTCCACCTTTTTTTCACGGTCTTCGTAAAGGCTGAAGATGGGGCTGAAATTAGCCCTGCAGGCGCGCATCAGCTCCAGCCGGTCCGCCTTGTGCTTGGGTATGGTTTCCTCGTGGGGCAGGATCACGCCTTTTTCATAGGGTTCCAGCTTGACTCCGCAGATGAGGCCGCTGCGGACTTTCCTCTCCCTGCCTACGGTAAACTCTTGCTCGTATAAGTAAAGGGCAGGCCTGGCTTCGGGAGTCAGTACTCTATTCTCCAACCAGGTGTTAAAGTCGGCGGCTGCCCGGGTGTAACGGTTGCAGGACTCACTATCTCCGGGAAGATTTTTTCCGTACTCCAGGCGAATGATGTTGTAGGGGTTGCATTTATAGTATTTTTCCTGGGCGGCGGTATCGATTACATCGTACGGGGGAGTCACCACCTCGTTCAGGCTGCTGATTAATGCAGGATTATACCGTAGCCCTTTAATTGGGATCACAGTTGCCATAAAAATTTCCTCCTAAATTTACAAAACAATACTTCCATAAAAAATTTCCGTTCCCGACAAAAAGCAATTAATTAATAAAGTAAAAAGGAAGGAGTAGTTAAAAACATTTATTCCTTCCGGGTCCAACGGTCGCTGTCCCTGTAGCGGTACTTGGCCATAACCCGCTTGAACGCATCCTCAAGATCGATGTTCAGGGAATTGGCGTAGCAAATCAGAATAAATAGAATATCGGCCAATTCAAGGGCCAGATCACCCATAGGTTCATCAGGTTTTTTGGGCTTTTCACCATACTGGTGATTGATTTCCCGCGCCAGTTCGCCGACTTCTTCGGCTAGCCGGGCCATCATCGAAAGTGGGTTCCAGTATCCTTCTTCAAACTGGCTGATCCATTTATCTACTTCCTCTTGCATTTCTTTTATTTCCACTGTTATATGCCTCCAGATTACCCATACGTACTGTCTGAGTAAATTTTACCCTTTTTCGCTGCAATACGCAAGTTTTCTGTATTTTGTTGTAAAACCCAGTCTTTTCAATTAAGACCAGTTTAACTAAAGTAATACCAGTTTAAACAAAGGGATCAGTCATATTTCCCATCACTTCCTAGTATGATAGGGTAAGTTAAACTTGTATGGAGGGATTGCCTGTGCAATATCCGCGCTGGGTAATATTCAATAAGAAAACGGTTTTGCCTGTTCTGGCGCTGGTGATTGTCGGCTTGTTGCTGCTATGGGGCGGCGGCAGGCTGATTGCCCGGGGAGGGGCGAAACTGCCCCCGCTGGAGATGCTCATGGCCGGTCTGGAGAAAACAATGGGCAGCTCAAGTTTTCGCTATCAGGTAGAAACGAAACTAATTTCAGAGGGCAGGGCCAATGTGGATTTCTTCAGTCAGGTGGAAGGTGAAAGGGTAGCCCCTGATAAAGTGTGGATAAAAGGACAGATGATGAATACGCCCATTGAGTTCATCCAGGTGGGGGATAACTCCTACTTTAAGGATCAGGCGACCGGTAGGTGGATCGCCCTGCCAGGGAATAAACTGGTTGATTCGGAACTCTTCTACGCTGAACTGAATCCCCTGGCCTACTTTAACTTCAAGGATGTTCCCGAAATCAAGTACCTGGGGCAGGAGAAGGTGGATGGGGAAAAACTGTTGCGTTTGGAAATGCGCCCTAACCTGATGGACCCGTTCCTGGAAATGCGACTCACCGGCTATACCTACAAAGTGTGGCTGAACCAGGGGGACTACCGCCTGCGCCGGGCCGTACTCCAGGCCCTTGACAGGCACAACCCCCAGAGTGGTGTTGAGATTAATCTGCGCTTCTGGGATTATGATCAGAGTATGAACATTGTACCACCGGTATAAAAGGTAAGGCCGAAGGCCCGGCACGGGGATGCCGGGTGTTTTTTTAGGCCGGCCGGACGTCTACCCGTTTTTTATGAATGAACACTCAGTTTCTACTTTATCAGTTAAAGACAAACACAAACAGAAGCTTTTTAACATTGACATAAGCGGGTGTACCTGTTATAATATGCCGGATTTTATAGGATTTATAAACAGAGGGGGCCTTAAAGATGCATCCTGATGGAGAACGTATTCTATTCTCAGAGGAACAAATCCTGGCTCGCGTTGCCGAATTGGGGGCGGAAATATCCCATGATTACAAAGACAAGGAACTGCTGGTAATCGGTATCTTAAAGGGAGCTATCATCTTCTTGTCAGATCTTGTACGCAGAATCAGGGTTCCCCTCTATTATGACTTTATGGCCGTGTCCAGCTACGGCGCATCAACAGTTTCTTCCGGGGTGGTACGAATTCTAAAGGACCTCAACCAGTCCATTGAAAACCGCCACGTCCTGATCGTGGAGGACATTGTGGATACGGGACTCACGCTCAACTACCTGGTGGACAACCTTAAAGCCCGCGGGCCTGCCAGTCTCAAGGTCTGCACCCTGCTGGACAAACCCTCCAGCCGGGAGGTGCCGGTGAAAATTGACTATAACGGTTTCACCGTTCCCAATGAATTTATTGTAGGTTACGGTCTGGATTATGACGGGCGCTACCGGAACTTCCCTTATATCATGGTATTAAACAGGAGAGTATACGAAGGGGGAAACTAGATGTCTTTACCCGAGCAGGAACTGGTCGTTGTTCTTGATTTCGGTGGTCAGTACAGCCACCTGATTGCCCGGCGTATCCGGGAACTCAAGGTGTTTTGTGAAATGCTTCCTTATTCTACCTCGATTGATGAGATCAAGGCCAAAAGGCCCAGGGGAATTATTTTTTCGGGCGGCCCCTCCAGTGTCTACCAGGAGAAAGCGCCGGCCTGCGACCCGGCCCTTTATGAGACGGGGATCCCCGTCCTGGGCATCTGCTACGGTATGCAGTTGATGGCCCAGCAACTGGGGGGCGTTGTGAGCCGGTCCGGGCACCGCGAGTACGGCAAGACGGGCCTTCATGTTCTAGAGCGGGACAGGCTCCTGTCCTGCATGGAGCAGTTGGAACAGTGCTGGATGAGCCACGGCGACAGGGTTGAGTCAGCTCCGCCCGGATTTACAGTGTCTGCCGCTACATCCAATTCGCCGGTTGCGGCCATGGCCTGTCCGGCTAAAAACCTCTATGCCGTACAGTTCCACCCGGAAGTTGTCCATACTCCCAAAGGGCAGGATGTGCTGAAGGCATTTTTATATGACATCTGCGGCTGCAGTGGAGACTGGACCATGGGTTCCTTCCTGGAGCGGTCCGTCACAGAAATAAAGGCCCGGGTGGGTGATAAAAAGGTGCTCTGCGCCTTGAGCGGCGGGGTGGATTCCTCCGTTGCCGCTGTCATGGTGCAGCGGGCGGTGGGCGACCAACTAACCTGCATCTTCGTTAACCACGGCCTTCTGCGCAAGGGCGAGGCGGAGCAGGTGCAAAAAACTTTCAAAGAAAAATTTCAGATCAAGCTGGTTTATGTGGACGCCCGGGAGAGGTTCCTGGGCAAGCTTGCCGGTGTGTCCGACCCGGAAAAGAAAAGGAAAATTATCGGCGAAGAATTTATCCGGGTGTTTGAGGATGAGGCCTCAAAGCTGGGGCAGATTGACTACCTGGTCCAGGGCACCCTTTATCCCGATGTGGTGGAAAGCGGTACAGCCACGGCAGCGGTGATTAAGAGTCACCACAATGTGGGCTGCCTGCCAGAGGATATGCGTTTACAGCTGGTAGAGCCGCTGCGCTGGCTGTTTAAGGATGAAGTAAGGATTCTTGGCGAGGAGTTGGGCCTGCCCGAAGAGGTGGTCTGGCGTCAGCCCTTTCCGGGCCCCGGTATGGCAGTACGGATTCTGGGTCCGGTGGACGCCTATAAGGTGGCGCTACTTCAGGAGGCCGACGCCGTGGTGGAGCAGGAGATTCGCAAAGCCGGCCTTTACCGGCAGATCTGGCAGTCCTTTGCCATACTTCCGGACATGCGTAGTGTGGGGGTGATGGGGGACCAGCGCACCTATTCCTACACCGTGGTCATCCGGGCGGTCAACAGCGTCGACGCCATGACCGCAGACTGGGTCCGCCTGCCTTACGAGGTACTGGAGGCCATCTCCTCCCGCATCGTCAGCGAAATCAAGGAAATCAACCGGGTGGTCTACGATATTACGTCGAAGCCTCCTGCGACGATAGAGTGGGAGTAGAAAAGAGGCTTGACAAGCCCCGGTTTGTGAGGATTAAGGGTTCATTTAGCATTGGTACTGGCGGTTAAGAATTCACCTGTTTTTGGTGAGATCGTAGCCGCCAGTTTTGTTTTACCGGCTTGCAAATTCTTAACAGGGAGTTGGTAAGACAAAGGATCTAAAATGGTTTTATGAGAATGGTCAGGAAGTTATTAAATTCAGCTTCAAATAGATAATATGTATGGCCGGCGTAGGTTCGCCGTAACCATGGTTGTTATTTTCACTTAATGAATAGATATTGAAATTTTAAGTAAAATTTGTTAAGATAAGCTCAAGTTATAGAACAAGCCCGTTATGCTCTTTTTGCGGGCGTTCTTGTTTTGTTTTGCTGAAAAACTCAACAAAAAACGAGAGAAAGTGTGCCTAGGGTTCCACGCCCTTATCTAACATAAAGGGCGGTTCGGACCAAGCGGGACAGGCCTTGGGGAAGTTGGCCGGACTGGACCCATCTTCCGCAGGTTACACCGGGAAGGGATAAAAGCCCAGGCGGGTAGGTTTCGCTCATAAACGAAATCTATCTGCCCGGGCTTGCGTTTTTCGCTGCGTATTGAAGAAGCAAAAAGAAGCAAAAAGAACCTCACCTTGCCCTAAAAGAAGTAAAAGAAAAGCTACCTTGCCTGGCCTGCTTTCCTGTGCTTTTTACTTCGGAGTATGAATCCCGGTCGCCGGTCTATAATATTTGCAGCGGGGCTTGGTAATAAGGCAATATTAAGGATAAAGGAGACAATAAACTATGTCCCAACCCTTAGTGGGTATTGTAATGGGCAGTGACTCGGACTTGCCGGTTATGAAAGAAGCTGCCGGGATCCTGGATGAATTGAAAATTTCCTGGGAGGCTGTTATTTCTTCTGCGCACCGGGTGCCGGAAAAAACGGCTGCTTACGCGCGAGGCGCTGCGGGGCGCGGTCTGGCAGTGATTATCGCGGGGGCGGGCGGGGCAGCCCACCTGCCCGGCGTAATAGCGGCTTATACCCCTCTGCCGGTGATTGGCGTACCCATCAAGACGGGTGCCTTGAACGGTGTAGACGCCCTTTATGCTATTGTCCAGATGCCCTCAGGTGTGCCCGTGGCCACCGTTGCCATCAACGGCGCACGGAACGCCGGTATCCTGGCCGCCCAGATTATCGGCGCCACCAATCTGGAAGTACGCTCCAGGGTTGTGGCTTATAAAGAGAGGCTGGCGAAACAGGTTCTTGCAAAGGATAGGGATCTGTCGGAACTGGGCATCAAGGGCTACCTGGAGCGTCAGGAAAGGAAAGAGAAGTAGGTTTTTTTACATACAACACCGGGACAGGGCAGGCGGGCCTGCGACGGCCCGGTACAACGGCGCCGCCGGTAAATGCCCGGCCCCTTGCGGGTTGCATGCTCATTTGTTACGTTTTTTTGTATTAATGATTAATACTGTTGCACGGGTTATTAAGATTACGCAGGAGGCTACTTTATGATAGAGCGCTATACGCTGCCGGAAATGAAACAAATCTGGTCGGAAGAAAATAAGTTCAGGAAATGGCTGGACGTAGAGATTTACGCCTGTGAAGCTCTGGCTGAACTGGGTCAGGTTCCGCCGGAGGCCCTGGCCCAGATTAAGGAAAAGGCTGATTTCGACGTGCGCCGCATTGCCGAAATTGAAGCAGTAACCAACCATGACATGATTGCCTTTACCACAAACGTGGGAGAATATGTGGGGGAGGCGGCCCGGTACATCCACCTGGGGCTGACTTCTTCGGACGTGCTGGACACCGCTCTGTCCGCCTTAATGAAGGAAGCCGGGGAACGCCTGGTGACAAGGCTGAAGCAGCTCAGGGAGGTGCTGCTGGAAAAGGCGGAAGAACACCGTCATACGGTAATGATCGGGCGCACTCACGGCATTCACGCCGAGCCCATCACCTTCGGCTTGAAAATGCTGCTCTGGGTGGACGAAACCGAACGCAGCATCCGCAGGATGAAGCAGGCCGTGGAGACTGTCAGTGTGGGTAAGATTTCCGGCGCCGTGGGGACCTACGCCAACGTTGACCCGGGGGTGGAGGCGCATGTATGCGCTAGGCTGGGTCTGAAGCCGGCCAGAGTCTCCACGCAGGTATTGCAAAGGGACCGCCACGCCGAGTACCTGACGGCCATCGCCGTCATTGGCAGTACCCTGGATAAGTTTGCCACCGAGCTGCGCAGCCTCCAGCGCACGGACATCCTGGAGGTGGAGGAGCCCTTCCGCAAAGGGCAGAAAGGTTCTTCGGCCATGCCGCACAAACGCAACCCCATCACCGGGGAACGCATTTCAGGCCTGGCCCGCCTCCTGCGGGGGAACGCCCTGGCGGCCATGGAAAATGTTGCCCTTTGGAACGAGCGCGACATCTCCCACTCCTCAGTGGAGCGGGTTATCGTTCCCGACAGCACCATTATCCTGGACTACATGCTGGCAAAGCTCATAGACATTATCAACAACCTCCAGGTTTACCCCGAAAACATGCTCCGCAACATAAACCGCACCCATGGGCTTATTTTCTCCCAGCGGGTTCTATTGGCCCTGGTGGAGGAAAAGGGGTTCTCCAGGGAAAGGGCTTACGAGCTGGTGCAGCGAAACGCCATGCAGTCCTGGCGCACCGGGGAGAGCTTCCGCGATCTGCTGCTGAAGGACGGCGACGTAACAGCCCAGCTCAGCGAGGAAGAGGTTGACGAACTGTTCGACTTTAGCTACCACCTGAAGCACGTTGACGAAATTTATAAGAGATTCGGCCTGTAAGGTCCAAAGCTGTAACCGGTAAACATCAGCACATTTTAACGAAGGGCTATTGATTAGAATTTGCAAGGGGCCTGTATTGTTTATGTTTGCGAAAACCATTTGTTCGAGGGTTCACAGCACCAGAACGGGAGGTTTAGAGCATGCTGCAAAAGCTTGAAAAGCTTTACGAAGGCAAGGCCAAGCGGATCTACCGCACAGAACGCCCGGACCGGTACCTGGTTGAGTTCAAGGATGACGCTACGGCATTCAACGGGGCCAAGAAAGGAACCATACAAAACAAAGGAGCTCTCAATAATCAAATTTCGGCCGTTTTTTTCCGGCTTCTGGAAGAGCGGGGCATTCCCACGCACTTTGTGGAACTTTGCGGCGAACGGGAGATGCTGGTCAAGTCTCTGAAGATTATTCTAGTGGAGGTGGTGGTCCGCAATATTGCAGCAGGCAGCCTGTCCAAGCGTCTGGGACTGCCCGAGGGTACGGTGCTGCCCCGTCCCGTGGTTGAGTTTTATTACAAAAGCGACGAACTCGGCGACCCCCTGATTAACGACGATCATATCAGGGCGCTTAATCTTGCCACACCCGGCCAGATGGAACGGATCAAAGAAATCGCCCTGGCTGTAAACGGCATCCTGCTTGACTACCTGTCGGACAAGGAAATTGACCTGGTGGATTTCAAGCTGGAGTTCGGCCTGCACGCAGGAGAACTCGTCCTTGGGGATGAAATATCCCCCGACAACTGCCGCTTCTGGGATCATAAAACCCGTGAAAGGCTGGACAAGGACCGTTTCCGCCGGGACCTGGGTAACGCAGAAGGGGCTTATGAGGAAATTTTTAAGAGGCTTACGGGAAAGGGCTTCAGCCAGGCACAATAAAAGGGATTGACCGGCCGGTTCCCCATTATCTGTCGTTGAATATTTACATGTTTTATCAGGGCAACTATTTAAACACTCGCCAGCTAATTGGAGGTTTTGTGTATGACTGAGGAGAATAAAGGTCTGACCTATGCTGAGGCCGGCGTCGACATTGAAGCCGGGAACGCGGCGGTGCGCCTGATCCGCGGCGCCGTGCGGAGTACTTACCGGCCGGAGGTTTTGGCTGATATCGGAAGTTTCGGGGGCTTTTTTGCCCTGGATGTGAGAAAATACCGGGAACCGGTGCTGGTTTCAGGAACGGACGGGGTCGGCACCAAACTCCGGGTGGCTATGCTGGCGGATTGCCACAATACCATTGGTATTGACGCGGTGGCCATGTGTGTAAACGATATCCTGGTACAGGGGGCGGAACCCCTTTTTTTCCTGGACTACCTGGCAGTGGGCCGGTTGATTCCTGAAAAAGTGGCCGCCATCGTTGACGGTGTGGCTGAAGGCTGCCGTCAGGCGGGATGTGCTTTGATTGGCGGAGAGACAGCGGAAATGCCCGGTTTTTACGGTCCCGGGGAGTATGACCTGGCGGGCTTTGCCGTAGGAGCGGTGGAGCGCAGCCGGATTATCGACGGGCGCGGGATCAAGCCCGGGGACAAGCTGATTGGCTTCCCCTCCTCCGGGCTGCACAGCAACGGATACTCTTTGGCCAGAAAAGTCTTGCTGGATCGCGGGGGTTACAGCGTGGATACATATCTGGAGCAGCTTGGGCGCACTGTGGGGGAGGAAATGCTGGAGCCCACCCGGATTTATGTAAAAACAGTTCTCCCCTTAATGGAACGTTTTCAGATTAAGGGGCTTGCCCACATTACCGGGGGCGGGCTTACGGAAAATATTCCCCGCGTCCTTCCAGCGGGCACGGGGATCAGGATCCGCACGGGGACGTGGCCCGTGCCGCCGGTATTCAACCTGATCCGGGAGATTGGCAAGATTTCCGAAGCAGAGATGCGGCGCACATTTAACATGGGCATCGGCCTTGTGGCGGTAGTAGCGGAGGAAGAAGCAGGAGCGGTCATGGCTCATCTACAAAACCTGGGCGAAAACAGCTACCACATCGGTGAAGTTGTTGTGGGGGAAGGCGGCGGGAGAGTAGAATATTTTGAGTAGATAACCAAGGGCGGACCATTAAGTTTTTTTGGAGGGGATCAAATTGAGTACGCTGCGCCTGGGCGTTCTGGCATCCGGCCGGGGTTCCAACCTCCAGTCAATTATGGATGCTGCTGCGGCGGGTAAAATCGGCGCGAAAGTTGCTGTGGTCATCAGCGACAAGGAGGATGCCTTCGCTCTTGAACGGGCTCGCTTGGCCGGTATCCCGGCGAAGTACGTCAGCTTCGGTGATTATGCCTCAAAAGATGACTACGAAAGGGCCATCCTGGATATCCTGAAGCAAAATGATGTTGACCTGGTCTGCCTGGCCGGGTATATGAGGCTGGTAGGCCGGATTATCCTTGAAGCTTACAATAATCGGATCATGAATATCCACCCGGCGCTCCTGCCTTCCTTTCCTGGGCTGCACGGGCAAGAGCAGGCCTGGGAGTACGGAGTGAAGTATAGCGGCTGTACTGTACATTTTGTTGATAACGGAATGGACACGGGTCCCATCATCATCCAGGCTGTTGTTCCTGTTTACGATGAGGATACAGTCGATTCCCTGGCGGCCAGGATCCTGGAGCAGGAGCATATAATCTACCCGGAAGCTATCCGGCTGTATGCCGAGGGGCGTTTGAGAATCCAGGGACGTAAAGTATTTATTGCGAAATAGAGTCAGGAGGTAAGAGTATGATGCCTGTAAAGCGTGCCTTAATCAGCGTGTCGAATAAGGAAGGAGTCATTGAATTTGCCCGGGGACTAGCGGATCTTGGAATTGAGATTATCTCTACCGGGGGGACGGCCAAAACTTTGCGGGATGCAGGGGTACCGGTAACGTACATATCTGATGTCACCGGTTTTCCGGAAATTCTGGACGGACGGGTTAAGACCCTGCACCCCGCCGTACACGGCGGGATCCTGGCCCTGCGCAATCCTGATCACCTGAGCCAGTTGGAGAAACACAAAATTACCCCCATTGACCTGGTGGCGGTAAACCTTTATCCCTTCCGCGAGACCGTAGCAAAACCAGGCGTCACCCTGGAAGAAGCCATTGAGAATATTGATATCGGCGGCCCTTCCATGGTGCGTTCAGCTGCCAAAAATCACCGTCATGTTCTGGTAGTTGTGAATCCGGCCCGCTACGGCGAAGTCCTGGAAGCCCTTCGCAGCGGTGAGGCCGGGAGCGACTTGAGGTTGTCCCTTGCCCGGGAGGCCTTTGCCCACACTTCCTCCTATGATGCAGCCATCACCGCTTATCTGGAGGGACTGGGGGACAATGAGGAGCCTTTCCCGGCTACCCTGAATTTCCCGTTTAAGCGGGTCCAGATCCTCCGTTACGGGGAAAACCCGCACCAGAAGGCGGCCTTTTACCGCGACCCAACAATTACCGGTCCCTGTGCCGGCAATGCTGTCCAGCTCTGGGGCAAGGAGCTTTCCTACAACAATATCCTGGACCTGAATTCAGCCTTTGAACTGGTGCGGGAATTTACTGATCCTACTGCGGTGATCATTAAACACAATAATCCCTGCGGCTGCGCGTGCTCTTCCAATCTGGTGGAGGCTTACAAGAAAGCACTGGAGGGGGACCCCGTTTCGGCCTTCGGGGGTATTGTGGCCCTGAACCGGGAAGTTGACACTGAAACGGCGGAGGAGATGGCCAGGTTGTACCTGGAGGCCGTTATAGCCCCCGGTTATCAGGAGGACGCGCTTGCTGTTCTTCAGAAAAAGGCTAATTTGCGGCTGCTGGAAACCGGCCGGATTACCGGTCAGACCAGCGATCGGCTGGATGTCCGCAAGATAAACGGCGGCCTGATGGTCCAGGAAGCAGACCGGGTGGTTTTGAACCCGGCCGAAGTCAAGGTTGTCACCAAAAGACAGCCTACCAGGGAAGAAATGGAAGAACTGTTTTTTGCCATGACTGTGGTTAAACATGTCAAGTCCAATGCTATTGTAGTAACCAAAGGCCGCCAGTTAATCGGTGCGGGCGCAGGCCAGATGAACCGGGTGGGTTCGGTCCGGATCGCCCTGCAGCAGGCCGGGGATAAGGCCAGGGGTGCGGTGATGGGCTCCGATGCCTACTTCCCCTTCAGCGATTCCCTGCAGGAGGCGGCCAGGGCCGGTATTACCGCCGTGGTCCAGCCCGGCGGTTCCATCCGTGATGACGAGTCAATCAAGACTGCCGATGAGTTTAACATGGCCATGATTTTTACAGGCGTGAGACATTTCAAACACTAGATGCCTGAGTTCACCGGTCACCCATTTACGCATTGCCCAGATCGTGCGGTTTAATCCAGAGATCAAGGGGTTTTTTAAACACCGGTGGGTAAAGGGTGAATATAAAATTTGGTTTTACTGTCCCGGGACCCGGGATATGTCCTGATTCCGGAGCAGCTTTTAGAATAAGATTCCAGGGGGGAGTGATCAAATGAAAGTTCTGGTAGTGGGCGGCGGCGGGCGTGAACACGCCCTGGTTTGGAAGCTGAAGCAGAGTCCCCGCGTTAAGAGAATATTTTGTGCCCCGGGTAATGCCGGCATTGCCCGGGATGCCTCCTGTGTAAAAATCAGTGCGGAGGATATTCCTGCGCTTTTAGCTTTTGCCCTGGAAAAGGAGATAGATTTGACCGTCGTCGGTCCCGAAGCGCCTCTGAC
This sequence comes from Pelotomaculum sp. UBA1371, assembly GCA_002305915.1. Classification (GTDB taxonomy): domain Bacteria; phylum Bacillota; class Desulfotomaculia; order Desulfotomaculales; family Pelotomaculaceae; genus DTU098. Next base: position 15,526 of record DBRJ01000012.1, read on the forward strand.
TGCGGGTATTGTCGACCAGTTTCAGGCAGCGGGGCTGAAGATTTTTGGACCCTCCAGGGCTGCGGCTGAGATTGAAGGAAGCAAGGTAGTAGCCAAGGAGATCATGGCCAAGTACGGCATTCCCACGGCTGCTTACGCTGTCTTTACTGATCCCGGGGAGGCGTCGGCTTATATCAAGAAAATCGGCGCCCCCTGTGTGGTCAAGGCGGACGGTCTGGCTGCGGGCAAGGGTGTAATTGTTGCCATGGATGAGCAGACGGCCCTGGATGGGGTGCGTAGGATCATGGAAGACAGGGCCTATGGTGACGCGGGAAACCGCCTTGTGGTGGAGGAGTGTCTCGTAGGTGAAGAGGTCAGCATCCTGGCTTTTACCGACGGGGTCAACGTAATTCCCATGATCTCGTCCCAGGACCACAAGCGGGCTTATGATGGGGATCAGGGCCCCAATACCGGAGGTATGGGAGCTTATGCCCCGGCGCCTGTCTACACCCCGGAAGTCCACCGGCAGACGATGGAACAGATTTTGATTCCCATGGTCCGCGCCCTGCGCGAAGAAGGCCGGCTCTATCGCGGTGTACTCTACGCGGGACTGATGGTCACCAGCCAGGGTCCCAGGGTTTTGGAGTTCAACGCCCGTTTTGGTGACCCGGAGGCGCAGCCTGTCCTGACCCTCCTGGAAACCGACCTGGTGGAGATTATTGACGCTGTTTTGGAAAACCGTCTGGATAGAATCCAAATTAAATGGAGGGAAGAGTCCTCCGTTTGTGTTGTGCTGGCTTCCGGGGGGTACCCCGGTTCATACGAAAAGGGTAAGGCTATAACCGGCCTTGATAACCTTCCCGAAGGGGTAGTTGTATTTCACGCCGGCACTGCCGAAATGGACGGAGCTACCGTTACGGCAGGAGGCAGGGTACTGGGTGTTACGGCTACCGGCCGGGATATTTCAGCGGCCCTTGAAACAGCTTACAGGGCAGTGAAAAATATTTGTTTTGACGGAATGCACTACCGCCGGGATGTGGGTAAAAGGGCCCTGGATCGCTGTCGTTGAAAAATGATAATAACAACAATGGGCATATCCTCCTGAACCTGGTGGATCCAACCGGAAAGTTGTCCCCTTTGTGAATAGGCAAAATGCCGGTTATAAACAAAGAGCAGAGTGCCCACAAGCACCGGAATTTTAATAAGATCAAAGAACCAAAGCACCAGAATACAAGAACACAAAAGGCCGGAAACAAGTTAAAGTTTTTTTAAAATATTACCAGGCTGATTGATTTTTTCGCATTTAAAAGGGCGCTACTGATAAGTGCCCTGTTTTACTTCTTGAAAGAATTACTTTAACGTATTAAAATGATAAAGAGGTAAATTTAATTTGAGGCCTTAAGGGGTGGATACCTTGTACTCTGGAAAGCTGAAGGACGAATTGCTGGACAGGCTCTTTGATGCGGTTCTGCAATTAAAAACACGGGATGAGTGCTACCAGTTTTTTGAGGACATCTGCACGGTCGCTGAACTGAAGTCCCTTGCCCAAAGGCTGGAAGTGGCCAAAATGCTCCAGGAAAACCGGACCTACGGAGAAATTGCAGGAAGAACCGGCGCAAGCACGGCTACCATCAGCAGGGTAAAAAGGTGCCTGAACTACGGGGCAGACGGCTACAAACTGGTGCTTGAGCGTTTATTCCGGACGTCGGAGAAGGATTAACCAAGGTTTTAACTGAGTTCAGGCACAGTCATCCAAGTATATTGGGCAAGCTAAAAAAAGCGTGATGTCTTTTGTTTTAAAATTTATACTTGACACGCCGGAAGGAAAAATTTATTATTTTAACGTAATGACGCATTAAAGTAGCATCGCTTTAACGTACTAAAGAACGGCTAAAACGAAATCATTCCTGATTTGGGGGTATGGATGGTGGTGGAACCTATCATCAAAGTGATTGAATCCAGCGATCCACTACTGGAGAAAATATTGGAAAGGAGCTTTTTGGACCAGGTTCAGGCGGCAGGTCTGGTAAACGAGGTGCTTACCTCTGTGCGGACATGGGGGGACACGGCGGTCTGCGAATATACCAGGCGCTTTGGGGGGCCGATACTCCTGCCCGGGGATTTAAGGGTCAGGGACGAAGAGATCGAAGCGGCCTGCAGCCTGGTGGGGCAGGATTATTTGCGTTCCCTGCGCCGGGCCTTGAATAATATAACCGCCTTTCACCGCAAACAGCTTCAGCAGTCCTGGTTTGAAACACAGGAAAGCGGGGCTATCCTGGGCCAGTTGGTGAGGCCTCTGGAGAGGGTGGGAATATATGTGCCCGGAGGCAAGGCCTCCTATCCCTCCTCTGTTCTGATGAATGCTGTTCCAGCCAGGGTGGCCGGCGTGAAAGAAATTGCCATGGTTACCCCTCCTGCCGGTGACGGTTCCGTTAACCCCTATACCCTGGCGGCCGCAGCCGAGGTCGGGGTACGGGAAATCTATAAAATTGGGGGCGCCCAGGCAATTGCCGCTCTGGCCTTTGGTACTTCTGTTGTACCCAGGGTCGATAAAATTACCGGACCCGGCAACATCCACGTTACCCTGGCCAAAAGGCAGGTTTACGGCGTGGTGGATATTGACATGCTGGCCGGACCCAGCGAGATTTTGATCATTGCCGACAGCACGGCAGACCCTTCGTTTGTAGCTGCCGACCTGCTGTCACAGGCTGAACATGATGAAATGGCCTCATCTGTGCTGCTGACCCCCTGCGGGGATCTGGCGGTCAGGGTGCAGGAGGAGGTTGCCGGGCAGTTATCGCTGCTGGACCGCCGGGATATTATTAAACGCTCCCTGGAACACTACGGGGCCATCGTCATTACAGGTGATCTGGAACAGGCTTTTGAGTTGGCCGGACGCTTTGCGCCGGAACACCTGGAGATAATGGTGGATGAGCCTTTCCACTGGCTTTCCCGGGTGAAAAACGCCGGAGCCGTTTTTTTGGGTTCCCATTCCCCTGAGCCGGCCGGAGATTATCTTGCCGGACCGAATCATGTCCTGCCCACGGGTGGAACTGCAAGATTTTATTCTCCCCTGGGAGTTGAAGCCTTCCTTAAAAAAACCAGCCTGATTGCTTACACCGGGGCTGCCCTGGAGAAGGAGGCGGATGCCATCGTCAAGCTCGCCGAAATTGAGGGACTCTCCGCCCACGCCCATGCGGTGAAGGTCAGGATGAAAAAATATGTAAAAGAAAAAGGGAAAGGGGACGAATAAGAGAATGAATACAGTATTCGATCCGGCTTCTCTGGTGCGGGAGGATCTAAAAACTCTGGTACCTTATAATGCGCCCTATTACGCGTCCGTCATCAAGCTTGACGCCAACGAAAATCCGTATCCTTTTCCTGCCGGGATCATGGAGCGGATTTATGAAGAAATGAACAGCCTGGCTTTTAACCGCTATCCGGACCCCATGGCGGTAAAACTGCGGGAGCTTCTGGCCGTTTATACCGGTGTCGGCCCGGAAGGGATCATGGTGGGCAACGGCTCGGACGAGCTTATATTGAATATCATGCTGACCTATGGAACCGGAGCAAAATTTGTGGTGGCCAGCCCGACTTTTGCCATGTACGGTTTACAGGGGAGGGTCGCCGGCGCTGAAATGATTGACGTGCCGCGCCTGGAAGATTTTCAAGTTGATGCAGCTGCGCTGAAGCAGGCAGCTGCCGGACCGGACGTAAAATTAGTCTTTATCTGTACGCCGAACAATCCCACCGGGAATACTGTTCCCAGGGATGTAACCGAAGACATCATCCGGAGCACCGGCGCCATCGTGGTAGTGGACGAGGCTTACGGTGAGTTCGGGGGGGACTCCTGCATACCCCTGCTTAAGCACTACCCCAATCTTATTGTACTGCGCACCTTTTCCAAGGCCTTCGGCCTGGCCGGACTGAGGGTGGGCTATCTTTTGGCCAATCCCGCCATTATTAATGATTTATTGAAAGTGAAGCAACCCTTCAATTTGAATGTTTTTTCCCAGACGGCTGCCCGGGTGGTGATGGAAAACCTGCAGCCTTTTCAGGAAAGGGTCCAAAAAATCCTGGCTGAAAAGGACCGGTTTTTTGCGGAGCTGTCAGCGGTTCCCGGGGTGGAGCCTTTCCCTTCCCAGGCCAACTTTATCCTTTTCCGGACGCCGCTGCCAGCCCGGGAGGTATATGACGGCCTTTTGAAGCGCGGTTTGCTGCTCAGGAGCGTGGAGGGCCCCGCTCTGGAGCGCTGCCTGCGGGTCTCCGTGGGTACGGCGGAAGAAAACAAACTATTTATAGAAAAACTCTGCGAAATTTTAACACAGGCGTCCCGGGGGTAAGTTAAAATCTTCAAGCTTAAATCTACCTGGAACTGAGTTGCCTGATTTGCGGGTGCAAGTGGGGTATATTTCCTGGCCGGGTCAAAAAATTAATTTAAGAGGTGGTAAAAATGTCTGAAACACGTACGGGTATAGTCAGCCGCAAGACAAAAGAGACTGAAGTAAACGTTACGCTGGATCTTGACGGAAGCGGTGTTTCCTGGATTAGCACCGGTCAGCCCTTCTTCGATCACATGCTTCAGCTCTTTTCCAAACACTCGTCCTTTAACCTGGAATTGACAGCCCGGGGAGACCTGGCAGTGGACGGCCACCATACTGTCGAGGATGCCGGAATGTGCCTGGGCAAGGCACTCGGCAGGGCCCTTGGCGAAAAACAGGGGATTAACCGCTTCGGGTATGCCGTGGTCCCCATGGACGACGCCCTCGTTATGGCTGTGGTGGATTTGAGCGGCCGTAGTTTCCTGGCTTTTGACGCGCAGATGACCTCTCCCAGGCTTGGAGATTTCGATACCGAACTTATTGAGGAATTTCTGCGGGCTTTTGTTACCAACGGCGAATTCAACCTGCACATCCGCCAGTTGGCCGGCAAAAACACGCACCACATTATCGAAGCTACCTTTAAGGCCATGGCCCTGGCTATGAAGCAGGCGACTGCCATTACGGGCGAAGGAATACCTTCGACCAAGGGAGTCCTGTAAGAGGAACAGCTGAAAGCACGGACATGCCATAGGAAAATGTTGGGAAAAAGCAGCTGGCACTGGAAATATTCTCCGGGAGCCGCCAATGCCCTTTAACCGGTCCCGGTTAAAGGGCCGGAATAAACCCGCTGGTTTTAGGCTGGTTCACCATANNGCGACACCTCGGGTCCCCTTCACTGGCCTGGCATCCCCTTGACACTTGCAACCCCGTGCCCGGACGTTCGGCAGGGTTGGAAAAACTCTTCTCAAAGGCATAGGTCAACACTGACCTGTTGGAGGTAGAGATGATCGCCATTATTGATTACGGCATGGGGAATTTGAGGAGTGTCGTAAAAGGTTTTGAAAGAGTAGGTGTAAAGGTCTTCCTTACCGGGGACCCGGTCCTGCTTGAGCAGGCCGGCGGGGTAGTACTGCCCGGGGTGGGCGCCTTTGCCGACGCGATGGTCAACCTGCGTACTACAGGCATGGATCTTGCTATTCACCGGGCAGTCCAGGCAGGGAAACTATTTCTGGGCATCTGCCTGGGGCAGCAGCTACTTTTCGAATTCAGTGAAGAGTGGGGCCTGACAAAGGGGTTGGGAATTTTCCCCGGCGGCGTTAAACGCCTGCCTCCTGCTCTGAAGGTTCCCCATATGGGCTGGAACCAAATTGAAATACAGCGTCCGGACCCACTATTGCAGGGTGTTCCCGACCTCTCTTCCTTTTACTTCGTGCACTCTTACTTTGTAGACCCGGAAGAAAAGGACCTGGCGCTCACCCTCACCGAATATTGCTTGCGCTTTGCCTCCATCGTTGCCAGGGAAAATGTTTATGGAATCCAGTTTCATCCTGAAAAAAGCAGCGTCCTGGGTCTCAAGATTTTAAAAAACTTTGGGAGGATGGTTCAAAAATGTTAATTATTCCGGCAATTGACCTGCGTGAGGGAAAGTGCGTGCGCCTGGTAGAAGGGCGGCTGGAGCAGGAAACCGTCTATTCCGACGAGCCGGCGGCCATGGCGGCCCTGTGGCAGGACCAGGGAGCCCGGATGCTGCATGTTGTGGATCTGGACGGTGCTTTTTCAGGTTCGCCCAAGAACATTGAGGTCATCAAGGAAATCCTGGCTGCCGTTGATATTCCCATCCAGGTGGGTGGCGGGATTCGCAGTATAGGTACAGTGGAAAGCCTGCTGGATTTAGGTGCGGCCAGAGTTATCCTGGGTACGGCAGCTATCTTGAAGCCGGAACTTGTCTCCGAGGCCTGCGCCCGGTACGGGGAAGCCGTCCTGGTGGGCATAGACGGAAGAAACGGTCGTGTGGCCATTGAGGGCTGGGGACTGATTGCCGACAAGGGAACGGTTGAATTGGCCCTGGAAATGAAGGAACTGGGTGTTCAAAGAGTTGTCTTTACTGATGTCCGAAGGGACGGTACCCTCAAAGGCCCAAACCTGGAAGCCACGGGGGAGCTTGCCCGGACCACCGGCCTGAAGGTAATTGCCTCCGGCGGGGTTTCCACAACCGGGGACCTGAAGTCGCTGAAGAAAATAGAGCACCTGGGCGTGGATTCAGTTATTATGGGCAAGGCTTTATATTCGGGGGCAGTTAGTCTGAAGGAAGCCCTGGCCATAGCCGAAGGAGCCCCGGAGGTACAAGGATAGAGGGCGGCAGCACACTGGAGGTTAAAGAATTAGGATAGAGGTGGAAAGACAGGTGCTGCTAAAAAGGCTCATTCCCTGTCTGGATGTTGCCGGCGGAAGAGTGGTTAAGGGTACAAATTTTGTAGGCCTCCGGGATGCCGGCGATCCGGTCGAACTGGCCGCCTTTTACGACCAGGAGGGAGCCGATGAACTGATCTTCCTGGATATCACCGCTTCCGCCGACGGGCGCAAGACTACCCTGGATATGGTCCAGCGCACCGCCGGCGAGGTTTTCATCCCCTACACCGTAGGAGGTGGAATCAGTACCCCGGAGGACATTCGCGCCATGCTTACGGCCGGAGCCGACAAGGTGTCTATCAATACGGCAGCTGTTCTGAACCCCGGCCTGGTGGCTGAGGCCTCCGGAAGATTCGGCAGCCAGTGTATTGTTGTGGCCATCGACGCCCGTCAGTGCGGCCCTGCCAACTGGGAAGTCTATATCCGCGGGGGGCGCACTCCCACGGGACTTGATGCTGTTAACTGGGCGAAACGGGTGGAGACCCTGGGCGCCGGTGAGATTTTGCTGACCAGCATGGACCGGGACGGCACCAGGGACGGTTACGATATTCCTCTAACCAGGGCCGTTGTAAGGGCGGTGAATATTCCCGTTATTGCTTCCGGCGGAGCCGGCAACATGGAGCATATTGCCGAAGGGTTGCTTGAGGGAGAAGCAGACGCTGTTCTGGCTGCTTCCATCTTTCACTTTGGCGAGTATTCCCTTCGGGAGATAAAGCAATATTTGAGCTCCACGGGAGTTCCTGTGAGGATTTGAGGCCGGGCCTTAAATTAATCAATCTGTTTTAAGCTGCCGCAAATCAGGGAATGACTTTAGATAACTATAACTGCCGGCACAGAGTTCCGGGCTGAAGTTGTGGAAACGGACCGGGACCCGGAACTGGTTTTCGTTTTTGACGGGACTCGGGTATGGAAAAAAAGCCGGACCGTTTGGTGGTTTTCGCGCTCACTTTTAATCTAATATGTACTTTGCAGATACGTAAAAACTGGGGGTATTGTTGATTTATGATATTTAATGCAGACAGCTTAAAATATAACGAGGCAGGGCTGATCCCGGCTATAGTCCAGGACGTCGCCGGCGGTGTTGTATTGATGATGGCCTATATGAACAAAGAAGCTGTTGAAAAGACCCTGGCTACCGGCGAGACCTGGTTCTGGAGCCGCAGCCGCCGGGAATTCTGGCACAAGGGAGCTACATCGGGCAATGTCCAGAAGGTTCGGGAAATCCTGTACGACTGCGACCGGGATACCCTGCTGGTCAAGGTTGAGCAGCGGGGGGCAGCCTGTCACGAGGGCTATTACACATGTTTTCACTACCGGGTTGAACCTGAAGGGAATGTTACAGTGGTTGGAGAGAAACTGTTTGAGCCGGAAGAGGTTTACGGCAAGAAATAAAAAGGTTAAAGCCAACAACCTTGACCGCCCTGACCGGGCGGTTTTAGAATCCGGGGAAGATCCGGTATGATTACTTCTTTCCCTTTTCTTCCAGTTTGAAGGAATTTATAATTCTTTATTAGAATCATTATGATTAGAGAGACATTACAATCTGTTCAGTTTGTAATGGTTACAGTCCGAAAAGAATTGCTAAAAGCTTTTCCTCTGCGGGTTAGGAGTACCAATGCAGCTGCTGTTGAGGCTGGGTATGGTTTTACCTGCGGGTTGTGACAGGACGGATTTTATAGTTTTTATTGTCGTAGTCTTACGTACTTCTTGAGTCCTGCGGGAGCAGAACAACGAACATGACAGGAGGGCAGGATGGAACTACTATCCCAACTTAACCCGGACCAGATTGAGGCAGTAACCTATGGTGCAGGTCCGCTGCTGGTGCTGGCCGGAGCAGGCAGTGGAAAGACCCGGGTGCTGACTACCCGCGTTTCCTATCTAATTAACAACTTGCAGGTATCACCCCATCAGATCCTGGCGATAACCTTTACCAATAAGGCTGCCCGGGAAATGCGGGAGCGGGTCGAAGCGCTGGTTCCTGAAACGGCCCGGGACCTCTGGATTTGCACTTTCCACGCCGCCTGTCTGAGGATTTTAAGGCGCCAGGAGGCTTTTTTCGGAAGGGACCGCAATTTTGTTATCTATGACGCTGATGACCAGCTGACCGTAGTCAAGGAATGTATTAAAGAACTCAATTTGGACGATCACAAATACCCGCCCCGGGCTATGGCGGGAGTGATTTCCCAGTCCAAAAACCAGCTTTTAGACGCCCCGGATTTTGAGCGCAGCGCCAGTGATCATTTTTCCAGGGTTGCAGCCGGGGTGTATTTCAGCTACCAGGATAAACTACGAAAAAATAACGCGGTGGATTTTGACGATTTGATTTTTTTAACAGTCAGACTATTTCAGAGCTACCCGCAGGTTCTGGCCTATTACCAGAACCGTTTTCGCTACATCCTGGTGGATGAATACCAGGATACCAACCACGCCCAGTACGTTCTGGTCAACTTGCTGGCAAAGGCCCATCGCAACCTGTGTGTGGTGGGAGATCCCGACCAGGGGATTTACAGCTGGCGGGGGGCTGACATTAAAAATATCTTGAATTTTGAAAGGGATTACCCTGAAGCCTGCGTTATCAGGCTGGAACAGAATTACCGTTCTACCGGCTACATTCTAGAGGCCGCCAACCACCTGATCCGGAACAACGCCAGGCGTAAGGATAAACGTCTCTGGACTGCCGCTGCGCAGGGTTTCCCCCTGGTCCACTATTACGGTGAAAATGAGTATGCCGAAGCGGACTTCGTAATCAGCCGCATCTTGCACTTGAAAGAGCTGGAAAACAGGCGCAACCATGATTTCGCCGTGCTTTACCGGACTCATGCCCAGTCGCGGGTTGTTGAGGAAAGTTTGATCCGGGCCGGACTGCCGTATACGATAATCGGAGGGCAAAAGTTCTACGAGCGCAAGGAAATCAAGGATGTATTGGCCTATTTAAGGCTGCTCCTGAATCCCCGGGATACGGTGAGCCTGGCCCGCATTGTTAATGTTCCCAGGCGCGGCATCGGGCCTGCTTCGTTTCAAAAAATCATGGCTTTTTCCCTGCAAAAAGGGATTCAACCCTTTGAAGCGCTGGAAAGGGCGGTAGAAATACCCGGTCTTTCAGCCAAGGTTAAGGCCGGTGGCGCCGCCCTGGGGTCGTTGCTCCGGAAATTATCGAAGGAATCCGAAAAGCTGGCTGTTACGGAGCTGACCCGGGCGGTCCTGGAGCTTACCGGCTACCGTCAGGAACTGTTGAATGAGAACACTGTGGAGTCGCGTACCAGGCTGGAAAACCTGGACGAATTCATTTCCGGAACCGTGGAGTTCGACCGGCAGGCGGAGGAAAAGGGCCTCAGAAGTTTTTTGGAAAATATTTCTCTGGTTGCAGACATAGACAGATATGACGAGGTTGCAGACCAGGTGATCCTGATGACGCTGCACAGCGCCAAGGGACTTGAGTTTCCGGTGGTCTTTTTGATCGGTATGGAGGAGAATGTATTTCCCCACGCCCGGTCCCTTCTGGAGCCCGGCGAACTGGAGGAAGAGCGCAGGCTCTGCTATGTGGGTGTAACCAGGGCCAGGGAAAGGCTCTATCTGACCCACTGCTGGAAGAGGACCTTGTATGGGGTGGAGCGCTATAACAAGCCATCCCGCTTTTTAGAAGAAATTCCTTCGCATTTAATGAAACCCGAAGAATTTACGGATGAACCCGGCAGCCTGACGGAAGAAATGACCACAGCCGGCAAGCCGGCGCCCCGGGATAAGGCCGTTGAACAGTTCGTCCTGGGTGATAAGATCCGGCACCGGAAATGGGGCATAGGTGTGATTGTGGGAGTTCAGGGCCAGGGAGACGATGCTGAATACAAGGTGGCCTTCCCCGAGCAGGGCATCAAGGTGCTGTTGGCCCGGTATGCGCCGCTGGAGAGACCCGGCGATGTATAGGAAAGTCTCCGCCTGCAAGGCAGTATGGAAACCCCGCCCGGGAAATATGGTAAAATCCTGTTCGAATAACTTAATACTTCGGTACCCGGTACCGGAGTTTTAAGTTATTGGGGACAGGTTGGTTTTTGACAGAACACGGGAATGATATATATAGCAGTAACTCGGAGGAATTATGGAGCGACTCTTGATTGTCGCCGCACTTACTGCGGTTATCCACATGATCAATACGCTGATCTATGCGGTCCGTATTTCCGGAGTGCGCACACAGCGGCTGGCCACAGCTTTATCCCTTTTTAACGTAATTTTTCTTCTGGCCAGCACCGCCAACAGCATCCAGGGCTTCCTTCTAGCTTCCATTGTGGAGAAAGCCATCAAAGCCGGTCAGGAGCAGGCAGGGATTCCCATGCCTCTGGAACAGCTGGTTTATCACCCTGCTTACCAGGAACAGCTGGCCCTGCTGGACTACAGGATCCGGCTCGTTATTGGTGCAGCAACCCTGGGAACGGTTCTGGGAGCGCTCCTGATTCCGGCCTTTGTTAATATTTTCAATAGAGCCATCTTCATTTTTGAAGAAACCGGTTCTGTTCCCCGGATGCTCAGGATTATGCTTTTTTCTCCGCGCAAAGTATTCAACGCGGCGGGGCAAGTGAGGATACCCGGCAGAGAAGCCTTTAGGAACCTTTCTTCCCGCAAGGGAGCAATTCCAAAGACGTTCATCATCCTGAACTTTTTTGTAACGGGTATATATACCACAGGGGTGCTTTCGGCGCTTTACGCCGGGGCATTGTTCCCCGACTTCCGGGCTGCTGCGGCGACCCTGTCGGCGGTTGTGAACGGAGTAGCGACAATTCTCTCGGCAACGGTTGTCGATCCCACTGCCGCCGTGATCACCGACCAGGCTCTGAGGGGGGACCGGAGCGAGGAAGATGTCAAACAGATGGCCATTTATTTAAGCATATCCAGGTTTTTGGGCACGGGCTTTGCCCAGGTGATCTTCGTCCCTTCGGCCTTGCTGATTAAATTTATGGCCTCGCTGCTTGCTTGACGGGGGCCCTGCAGACCTGCAGGGCTTGGAGAACCAGATTCGGAGGTGCCTTTACAGTGAAATGGGACCTTGCAGGCGCCCGGGAGCGGGCTGAAGTTCTGCGCAGGGAAATTGAATTACATAATTACCATTATTACGTGCTGGACGAGCCGGTCATTCCGGATTCCCAGTACGACCGGATGGTGCGGGAACTGGAAAAGCTGGAGGAACAGTTTCCGGAACTGGTCACTCCCTATTCGCCGACTCAAAGGGTCGGGGGGCGGCCCCGGGAAGGTTTTACGACTCTACTCCATCTTTCACCGATGCTGAGCCTGGCCAACGCCTTCAGTGAGGGAGAGCTGCGGGATTTTGACCGGCGCGTCAGGCAGGCCCTGCCGGACGAGCACGTTGAATATGTGGTGGAACCAAAAATTGACGGACTGGCGGTTTCCCTTTATTATGAAAACGGGTATTTTATCCGGGGAGCTACCCGGGGTGACGGTGAAACAGGCGAGGATATCACCGGAAACCTGAAAACAATCAGAAGTGTGCCCCTCCGGCTACGTCGCCCCGTACCTGAACTGGAGGTAAGGGGCGAGGCTTATATGTCCAAGGATTCCTTCGCCCGGCTGAATGAAGCCCGGGAGGAAGCCGGCGAGAGCCTCTTCGCCAACCCCCGCAATGCCGCGGCGGGTACCCTGCGCCAACTGGACCCGAGGGTTACGGCTTCCCGGCGGCTGGCCCTTTTTGTTTACGGATTAGGGCACAGCAGCGGGATAGCTCCCTCCGGACACAAGGAAGTCCTGGAGCTGCTTAATGAACTGGGTTTTAAAGTCAACCCGGAGTACAGGGTATTCGAGCAGATGGACGAATTGATTGAATACTGTAGCCGGTGGCAGGCCGGCCGCTTTGATCTTCCCTATGCCGTGGACGGTCTGGTCATTAAGGTTAACTCGCTCTCCCAGCAGGAGCGGCTGGGTTCCACCATGAAAAGCCCCCGCTGGGCCATAGCCTACAAGTTTCCCCCCGAACAGGCGGTGACCCGGGTCAAGAATATTTTTGTCCGGGTGGGGCGCACCGGCGTCTTGACGCCCAGCGCGGATTTGGAGCCTGTACGCCTTGCCGGTACTACTGTGAGCAAGGCAACACTGCATAACGAGGACATGATCAGGGAAAAAGACATCCGCATCGGCGACAGGGTACTGGTGCAGAANNGAAGTGCCCTGGTCCATGCCCCGGGAATGTCCGTCCTGCAGGTCGTCCGTAGTCCGGGTGTCAGGGGAGGCGGCCGTCCGCTGCACCAACCTGGCCTGCCCGGCTCAGCTCTGGGAAGGCTTGATTCACTTTGCCTCACGCAACGCCATGGATATAGCCGGGCTGGGACCGGCTGTAATCGGCCAGCTTCTTGCTGCCGGTCTGGTGAATGATCCCGCGGACCTCTATTCCTTGCGCTATGAAGATCTTGTAGCCCTGGAGCGCCTGGGACCCAGGTCCGCCCGGAACCTCCTGGGGGCTATCGAGGCCAGCAAAAGCAACTCCCTGGCCAGGTTGATTTTTGCCCTGGGCATCCGCCATGTGGGTGAGCGCGCGGCCAGGATCCTGGCTGGGCGCTACAAATCCATGGAAGCCCTGATGACTGCCCGGGAGGATGACCTTGTGGCCATCCCGGAAATCGGACCCAAAATTGCTGCCGCTATTGTTGATTTCTTTGCCGGAAAGGAAAACCGGCAGGTGCTGGAAAAGCTGGTTCAGGCAGGTGTCAATACCCGGGACGCCGGTGCTGGAACGGGCGGGGGCGGACCGCTGTCAGGCAAGGTTTTTGTGCTTACCGGTACCCTGGAGAGTTTCAGCCGCCAGGAGGCCAGAGAAGAGGTGGAAAAGCGCGGGGGAAAGGTTTCCTCCAGTGTCAGCCGCAATACTGATTATGTTGTTGCCGGAGAAAAGCCCGGGTCAAAGTATGAAAAGGCGGTGGCCCTGGGCGTCAAGGCTCTGACTGAAGAGGAGTTTAAGGGGATTCTGGCAAAACATTAAAAAAACCATTGTTGTTTTCACTTAATACTTTGTTTTTATGTTTTATGCTTTCAGACTCTATACTAAGAAATTTTTTAACGTTAGCAGGTGAAAAATTTGGTAACCAGGGAAGATGTGGAACATGTTGCTCTTCTGGGTCGTTTGGAATTGACTGAAGAGGAAAAGGAAATCTATACCAGGCAGCTTAATGATATTCTGGGACACTTCCAGGCTCTCCAGCGCCTGGACACCGGAAACATTCAGCCAACGGCCCATGTTCTCCCCCTGAAAAACGTCTACCGGGAGGATTGGGTGGGTCAGCATATGCCCCGGGAGGATGCCCTGGCCAACTGCCCCGACCGGGATGAAAACTATTTCAAAGTTCCCAAAATCGTATAAGATAAATCCACCTGATCTTAAACCCGACTTTAGGGGAGGCGATTTAAACTGCAGCTTTACCAGAGGACAGCCCACGAATTACACAAACTTTTAATAAATAAAGAGATCTCGGCCGAGGAGCTGAACCTGGCTGTATCTGACAGGATTGATTCCGTGGAGGACAGGATCGCGGCCTATATTACCCGGACCCGGGAAAAAGCTCTGGAACAGGCCCGGGCAGTGGACCGGCAAATAAGAAACGGCGAGAAGATATCGCCCCTGGCCGGGATCCCCGTGGCTGTAAAGGATAATATCTGTACCGACGGGATCCTGACAACTGCGGCATCCAGGATGCTTGCCGGCTTTGTGCCGCCATACAGCGCCACAGTGGTCAAAAGACTTGAGGCGGCCGGGGCTACCCTGCCGGGCAAGACCAATCTGGATGAATTTGCCATGGGTTCCTCCACGGAAAATTCCGCCTTCTTTACCACCCGGAATCCCTGGGATACCGGGCGGGTGCCCGGCGGCTCCAGCGGGGGCTCGGCTGCTGCGGTTGCCTGCGGGGAAGCTGTTTGCGCCCTGGGTTCCGATACCGGCGGTTCCATCCGTCTGCCCGCCTCTTTCTGCGGGGTGATAGGTTTCAAGCCCACTTACGGGGCCGTTTCCCGCTACGGGTTAATTGCTTTTGCCTCATCCCTGGACCAGATTGGGCCCTTTTCCAGGGATGTTACCGACTGCGCCTTGCTTCTGAACGCAATCTGCGGGCATGATCCCCTGGACTCCACCTCGGCCAGGTTTGACGTTCCCGATTTTACCCGTTTTTTAGTCAACGACATCAGGGGGATGAAGATCGGGGTGCCGGAGGAATATATGGCCGAGGGGATTAACTCAGGCGTCCGGGAAGTGGTCGTGAAGGCTATAGCCCTGCTGGAATCTCTGGGCGCCTCTGTGGAATACACCAACCTGCCCCATACGGAATACGCCCTCTCCACCTACTACCTGATTGCTCCTGCCGAGGCCAGTTCAAACCTGGCCCGCTACGACGGAGTGCGCTACGGCTTCCGGGCTGCTAAAACCAGTGATGTTATGGACATGTTCATGAAGACACGCAGCCAGGGTTTCGGGGCTGAGGTAAAAAGACGGATCATGCTGGGGACCTATGCCCTTTCAGCCGGCTATTACGACGCTTACTACTTGAAAGCCTTGAAGGTCCGGACCCTGATTAAAGAGGACTTTGACCGGGCCTTTGAAAAATACGACCTGCTGGTTTCACCGGTTTCGCCCACCACGGCTTTCCGCTGCGGGGAAAAAACGGGCGATCCCCTGGAAATGTACCTGTCCGACATCTGTACTATTTCCCTTAATCTTGCCGGGATCCCGGGCATGTCCATACCCTGCGGGTTTGTGGAAGGCATGCCGGTGGGGCTGCAGCTGATGGGCAAGCACTTTGACGAGGGAACGCTTTTGAGGGCTGCTTACACCTTCGAACAAAACTCGGATTACCACAGGGCTTTTCCTGTGCTCTAGGTTTTATCTTAATATCAAATGATGTCCGAAGTCCAACGACCGGCAACCCACCGGGGAGGTTTGCATTATGACCAATTACGAAACGGTGATCGGCCTGGAAGTTCATGTAGAGCTTAAGACCAGATCAAAAATTTTTTGTGACTCCACCACGGAATTCGGTGGAGAGCCCAACACCCACGTCTGTCCGGTCTGCCTCGGTCTGCCCGGGGTGCTCCCTGTGGTTAACAAAACGGTGGTGGAATACGCTATTCGTGCCGCCCTGGCTTTAAACTGCCAAATTGCAGGTTTTTCCAAGTTCGACCGGAAGAATTACTACTATCCCGATATGCCCAAGAACTACCAGATTTCCCAGTATGACCTGCCCATTGCCGGGCACGGTTATCTGGACATTGATGTTAACAATGAAGTAAGGCGAATCGGCATTACCCGCCTGCACATGGAGGAAGATACCGGTAAGCTGGTCCATCAGGGGACGATCACCACTACACCCTATTCCCTGGTTGATTATAACAGGGCCGGGGTTCCCCTGGTCGAAATTGTCTCCGGGCCGGACCTGCGCTCCCCTGAGGAGGCCCGTGTTTATATGGAAAAGTTAAAAACCATAATCCAGTATACCGGTGTATCCGACTGTAAAATGGAAGAGGGCAGCCTGCGCTGCGACGCCAACATCTCCATCCGGCCGGTGGGCAACGAACAATTCGGGACAAAGACAGAGATCAAAAATCTGAACTCTTTTAAAGCTCTCTACAGGGCACTCTCCTATGAGGTGGAGCGCCAGACCGGGGTATTGAACAAAGGAGGCCGGATTGTTCAGGAAACCCGGACCTGGGACGAAAGAGAGGGTGTCACCCTGCCCCTGCGCAGCAAGGAATACGCCCATGACTACCGTTACTTTCCCGATCCCGATCTGGTGCCCATGATTATTGATCCGGAGTGGGTTGAGGATATCCGGAGATCCCTGCCCGAGCTGCCGGACGCGCGCAGGGAAAGGTACATGCAGGAATACGGCCTGCCCGGTTATGACGCAGGTATTCTAACCAGCACAAAGGAACTGGCTGATTTTTTTGAGTCATGCGTGTCGGCCTACCCGAATCCCAAAGCTGTCAGCAACTGGATGATGGGTGATCTGTCAAGGCTGCTCAACGCCGGGGGGGTGGAGCTTACGGCATGTAAAATTAAGCCGGCACAGCTGGCCTCCCTGCTTCAACTTATGGATGAGGGTATAATCAGCGGGAGAATAGCCAAAACCGTTTTTGAAGAAATGTTTGCTTCCGGTAAGGACCCCGGGGATATTGTTAAGGAAAAGGGACTGGTTCAGATTAGTGATAAAAGCGCCATCATGGCCGTAGTGGAGGATGTGCTTGCAAAAAATCCCAAATCCGCGGCAGACTTCCGGGCCGGCAAGGAGCGGGCCCTGGGTTTTCTGGTGGGACAGGTGATGAAGACAACCAGGGGTAAGGCAAACCCCGAACTGGTTGATAAGCTTCTGAAAGAAAAGCTTTTACAAGAAAAGCTTTAGCGGAGCTTAAAGAACTTTCAATGAAGAAGGTTCAACAGCCGGGGAGAGGCTTAAGCCTCTTTCCGGCTTTTGTATATGTTAATCAATTTCATAAAATGTGAATGAAGAACGATGTAAATACTGGTTTTCAGCCCCGGCTCATGTATATTGAATAACGGATCAAACCGGCTTTTCAGCACCAGGTATTTATGATACTATTTTTTTGAGTTTTGGTCCCCCGGCGTTACCAAATTTATGGTTAGTTTAACGGCAGTCTCTCTTTCCTGTTGCTGAATCTAACGGTACATCCTGAAAACGGAGGTCAGCTTTTGGAGAAAGCAATACCAGTTGGCTAAGTAAGGGGTGAATTAAGATGAAAGACAAAAATAACATTATCATTGTAGACACGACTCTGAGAGACGGGGAACAGACGGCGGGGGTTGTCTTTGCTAACCGTGAAAAAGTCAGGATAGCAAAGTTTTTGAACGAGCTCGGCGTGCACCAGATTGAGGCCGGCATCCCGGTCATGGGCGGAGATGAAAAAAAAGCTATCCGGGCAATCTGCCGGGCCGGACTAAAGGCCAGCATAATGGGCTGGAACCGCCCTGTAATCAAGGATATCGAGGCTTCTTTAGACTGCGGGGTTGATGCGGTGGCCATTTCTATTTCCACCTCGGATATTCATATCAAGCATAAATTAAAAGCAACCCGTGAATGGGTCCTGGAGCAAATGGTCAAGGCCACCGAATTTGCCAAAAAGGAAGGAATGAAGATTTCAGTCAACGCGGAAGACGCCTCCCGCAGCGATCTCGATTTCTTGATTAAGTTCGCCCGGGCCGCCAAAGAAGCCGGCGCGGATCGCCTGCGTTACTGTGACACCGTCGGGATTATGGAGCCCTTTGCGATTTACGAAACCATAAAAAAGATAAAAGAAGCAGTGGATATCGATATCGAAATGCATACCCACAACGATTTCGGGATGGCCACAGCCAACGCTCTGGCGGGGATCCGGGCAGGCGCCAGCCATGTGGGGGTGACGGTCATGGGTCTGGGTGAGCGGGCCGGTAACGCCGCCCTGGAAGAAGTTGTTATGGCCCTAAAATACCTTTATAATATTGACCTTAATTTTAAGACAGAAATGTTTGTGGAGGTTGCTGAGTATGTTTCACGGGCTTCCGGCCGGGAGCTTCCTGCCTGGAAAGCCATTGTAGGATCCAACATGTTTGCCCACGAGGCCGGGATCCACGCTGACGGAGTGGTCAAGGACCCTGCCACCTATGAAGCCTTCCAGCCCGAAGAGGTGGGCCTGATGCGCCAGATTGTGATCGGCAAACACTCCGGAACAGCTTCCCTAAAGGCCAAGTTTGCTGAATTCGGTAAAACTCTTACTGATCACCAGGCTCAGGAGCTTCTGCCTAAAATCCGTTCTATAACCATTTCGCTCAAGCGCCCGCTGTTTGATAAGGAAATTGTCTATATTTACGAAGACTACTTTGGAAAGAGGGATTAAGATTGGGGCAAACCATCATTGAGAAAATCCTGTCCAGCCACAGCGGGCAGGAAGCCCGTGCCGGCGATATTGTGGTGGCTGAACTCGACTACGTCATGGGTCAGGATGGAACTGCCCCCCTGGCCATCCGGGCCTTTGCGGATCTGGGCGGTAAAGATGTTTTTGACCGGGAGCGCGTAGCCTTTGTCATCGACCACAGCGCACCCAGCCCCAACGAGGGTGTTTCCGCGCTGCACAAGCTGATGAGGGAGTTTAGCAGGGAGAAGGGTTTTAAACTCTACGATATAGGTGAAGGCGTTTGCCACCAGCTGCTCCCCGAGAGCGGCGAGGTGGGACCGGGCAGCCTTGTTATTGGGGCTGATTCCCACACCTGTACCTACGGGGCACTGAATGCTTTCTCCACGGGGGTGGGCTCCACAGATCTGGCCGGCGGCTTGATATCAGGGAAAATGTGGTTCAAGGTTCCCGGGACAATCAAGTTTGTCTGCAACGGCGTTCTACCCCCCGGTGTTTATTCCAAGGACCTGATCCTTTACCTGATTGGCCGGGTTACCGCCGACGGGGCTACTTACATGGCTGTCGAATTTACCGGTGAAGCCATTGGCGCCCTGTCCCAGGAGGCGCGTTTTACTATTTCCAACATGGCCATCGAGATGGGAGCCAAGGCCGGCCTGATGGAGGCTGATGATAAAACCTTCGCCTGGCTGCGGCGCTTTACCAGTCGGAAATTCACACCGGTAACCGCCGATCCTGACGCAGTTTACACCCGGGTTCTGGAATGCGATGCCGCAAAACTGGAGCCCCAGGTGGCCAGGCCCCACCGGGTGGACAACGTTGTTCCGGTAAGCGGGGCGGCGGGAAAACCTGTCCAGCAGGCGGTGATCGGCACCTGCACCAACGGGCGTTTGGAAGACCTGCGCATTGCCGCCGGGATCCTGGGCGGCCGCAAAATTCACCGGGATGTCCGCCTCATTGTTGCCCCTTCCTCCCGCAGGGTGTTTCTTGACGCCATGGCCGAAGGCATTATTCAGACCCTGGTGGAAGCCGGAGCAGTGATGGTGACACCGGGCTGCGGACCTTGTGTGGGTACCCACAACGGCGTACCGTCGGACGGGGAAACGGTTATCTCCACCGCCAACCGTAATTTTAAAGGAAGAATGGGCAACTCCAACGCCGAGATCTACCTGGCTTCACCAGCAACCGTAGCCGCCAGCGCCGTAACCGGCAAAATTACCGACCCCCGGGAGTTTATCTAGATGAGTTATTTTCGGCGGAGCTCTTGGTGGCGTTTTTTAATAAAGTAAATATTCAAACTCATGGGAATATTTGTTCATTATGTATGATAACAATCATAACAAGCATTACTGCCTTTATACCGTCTGGAGGCACAATTCGGCGCCCACGGCCTTGAGAAGCTAAAAATTTGCTTTAATTATGTTATGCGGGCGGTTTGATTTGTTGACTTTTCACAAACAACAACCGGCACGAAGGAGGTGTTTAGATGTATTTTAAAGGTAAGGCCCACAAATTTGGTGACGATGTTAATACCGACTACATTATTTCCGGCAAATACAAATTTAAGACATTGGACATGAAAGAACTGGCCAAACACGTAATGGAGGATCTGGAACCCGGTTTTTACCAAAAAGTCGCCGTTGGTGATTTCATTGTTGCCGGCAGCAATTTTGGCTGCGGCTCCTCCAGGGAACAAGCACCCCTGGCCATTAAATACGCTGATGTAGGCGCTGTCCTGGCCAGGTCCTTTGCCCGGATTTTTTACCGCAACGCCATTAATACAGGGCTTCCCGTGGTGGAGTGCGACACTGCTCAAATCGAGGCTGGGGACGAACTCTCCATTGATCTGGAGGCAGGTGTTATCAACAACAGGTCTAAAGGTACGCTCATCCCGGTTAAGCCCTTGCCGGCGGTGATGATCAAGATCTTGAAGGACGGCGGTTTGGCCCCGCATTTCAGAAAACACGGCGGGTTTAACTTTGATTGAGGGCCGGTGCGGCTCTGTCCGGCGTACTTGTCTAATTACTTACCCATCCTGTAAATGCCTTGTTGCCGTAAGCTCACCTGCCGCTGATTGTTGCCGGCGGGGCAGTGGTTTACTTAAAGCCGTACCCGCGCCTTGATTTTCATGATTCACATTGCTGCGCCGGCGGCAGGGCTTAAGATTAAAGGCAGCTTTATATATGCTAGCTCTAATACTAACTCTGGGAGGTTTTTTATGTCCTATAAGATTACCCTGATCCCGGGAGACGGGGTCGGGCCGCAAATTGTGGAAGCTTCCCGGAGGGTCATCGACGCCTCCGGCGTTCCCATCGACTGGGAGGTCGTAGAGGCCGGAGAGGCCCTGATCCCGCAGTACGGTACTCCGCTGCCCCAGTATGTGCTGGATTCCATCAGAAAAAACAGGATAGCCCTGAAAGGCCCCCTGACCACCCCGGTGGGAAAAGGATTTCGCAGTGTCAACGTGACCCTGCGCCAGGAACTGGACCTTTACGCCAACGTTCGCCCGGCCCGCAACCTGCCGGGGGTTGAAACCCGCTACAGCGGGGTGGACCTGATCATAGTACGGGAAAACACCGAGGATCTGTACGCCGGGATTGAGCACCGGGTAGGCAGAAACGCCGCTGAAAGCATCAAGATTATCACCCGGGAGGCATCCACCCGGATTGCCCGCTTTGCCTTTGATCTGGCGAAGCGCCAGGGGCGCAAGAGAGTCACCGCCGTCCACAAGGCCAACATCATGAAGCTGTCCGACGGGCTTTTTCTGGAGTGCGCCCGGCAGGTAGCGGAAGAATACCCGGAGATCACTTTTGACGATATGATCGTGGATGCCATGTGCATGAAGCTGGTTCAGACACCCGAGCTTTACGATGTGCTGCTTTTGCCCAACCTCTACGGCGACATTGTTTCCGACCTCTGCGCCGGCCTGGTGGGCGGCCTGGGGGTAGCCCCGGGCGCCAACATCGGTGACGACGCGGCAGTCTTCGAGCCGGTGCACGGCAGCGCCCCCCGCCATGCCGGCAAAAACAGGGTCAATCCCCTGGCAACACTCCTTTCCGGTGTGCTTATGCTGAGGCACCTGAACGAGATGGCTGCCGCCGACCTGATTATGGCCGCTGTAATCCGGGTATTGGAAGAAAAGAAGAGCCTCACTTACGACCTTGGAGGCAGCGCCGGCACCAGCGACATGGCCGACGCAATCATCAAGGCCATGGACACAAGGTAAAGAAGTGACAGGGGATGGTTTGAACGCGCCGGTCAAAGACGGCAGCACCCTGGTCCACAGCTCCGCCTTTGACCCAGGTTAAGAAGCCCGGTGTTGTAATTCCGCACGCCGGGCTCTGTGCGGGGGCGAGCCGGGTAAAAGGTATCCCTATTAACCCTGATGATATTACTAGACATTAAAAACACGGCCCGGTTTTTTAAGACTGACCGGCCGTGTATTTTTATGATCCGTCCTAAAATCCTAATCCCTGGAAAGCACGCCGGCCCCGGCCAGTGTATCCCTCAAAGATTCATTATTTCTAGCAATCATTTCAGATATGGCCCTCAGCAGAGCCTCATTGGCGGCACTCTCGAGCGAGCTCTTTAATACTGCCGCGTTATTGAATAATTGACTGTTTGCAAATATTTTACCGGTGAAATCGTTGCTTGTATTCATATATTCTTGATACCCGATCTCAAACAGTTCCAGAGCAGATAATCCAAATTTTTTCAAGGTAACACCTCCCCTCCTTTGAGCTAAAAGCCTGACAGCTGAACAATTCGACAATAAGAAATTAATACCTGTTAATGATGCCGGTTAAATGAGCCCGACTGTTTTAGTAATCCGCCGCCGGGCCAAAAACAAGCAAAACCAGGGAGCATAGTGCATAAAACGTTTCCCTTCCAACCATACTAAGGAAGACGCAAATTTCTTGGTATTTTCCTGGGAGGTGAATATTTTGGCAAACCGGAGCAGGTTCGGGGATGACCATGCCCGGCTGAAGGCCATGCATGAGGCTGAAAGACCTGATGGAGTCGTGGTGGACCCTGTACCCATTACCGCCGGCGAGGAAGTCACTGTATTATACAAAGGGGCACTGGCACGGGAAGGTCAGGAACAGGTATACCTGCATTATGGTTTCGGAAGGCACGACAACTGGCGAAATATTTCAGATCTGCGAATGGAGAAAACCGGCTGGGGTTGGGTAGGCAGTGTTGTTATGCCGGAGTACGAAGGACGCTTCAATATGTGCTTCAGGGACGATGCCTATAACTGGGACAATAACAATAGAGTCGACTGGAGCTTTCAAATTCATAACGGGAGCCAACGCTACTAAAAGGTCAATCCCCGCTGTTAGCCCGGTGGGGATTTTTTTAAATGAATGAAAAAGTCTGTTGCATTTGTTCTCTACGAGGTACCTGATTTTAGGTTTTTAAATCAAAGAAAGTATTTTTTTAATGGTTTATGGCTCTTGCCTAATTCTTTGTTAAAACAGGAAGGGGACATTGTTCCATGAGAGTATTAATGCTGTCCTGGGAATACCCGCCTAAGAGCGTAGGCGGGCTGGCCCAGCACGTCTATGATCTCACCAATGCCCTGGCGGCAAACGGGGTGGATATCCACCTGATCACCTCGGGGGGGGCAGGGGCGCCCCATTTCGAACAGATTAACGGAGTAAAGGTACACCGGGTCGAACCCTACCGGGTATCATCGCCGGATTTCGTGACCTGGGTGGCCCAGTTCAATGTGGCCCTGCTGGAGAAGGCCATACCCCTCATGGCCAGTAACGGTGATATTCACATCCTGCACGCCCATGACTGGCTGGTGGCATACGCCGCCAGGGCCATCAAGCACGCTGGACGGCTGCCGCTTGTGGTCACAATTCATGCCACGGAATTCGGACGCAATAACGGTCTGCACAATGACACCCAGAGACATATCAGCGATATCGAATGGTGGCTGACCTATGAGGCCTGGCGGGTAATCTGCTGCAGCCACTTTATGGAAGACGAGGTGAGGCGAGTCTTCCAACTGCCCCAGGACAAGATCGCCGTCATTCCCAACGGGGTTGACGCCGGCAACTTCAAAACAGCCAGTAAAAGGGCGCGGCGCAGCGACTATGCCGCCCCGGACGAGAAAATTATTTTTTACGTGGGGAGGCTGGTTCAGGAAAAGGGTGTTCAGGTGCTCCTGGATGCTGCCCCTGAAATTCTTGCCCAATATCCCCAGGCAAAATTTATCATAGCAGGCAAAGGACCCTTTTTGGACGCACTAAAGAGGCAAGCTTCAGTAATGGGCATCGCCAACAGGGTCTATTTTACTGGATATATTCCTGATGAAGTTAGAAACAGCCTTTACAGCTGGGCGGACGTAGCGGTCTTTCCCAGTTTGTACGAGCCCTTCGGAATCGTTGTGCTGGAAGCTATGGCTGCCAGGACGCCGGTTGTCGTTTCAGATTGCGGAGGCATTAGTGAAATCGTCAGACACGGGATAGACGGGCTCAAAGCACAAACCGGCAACAGTCATTCCCTGGCCCAAAATATCCTGGCCCTCCTGAGGCAGCCTCAGTTGGGTGAGTATCTGAGAGATGCGGCTTACCGCAAGGTTACGGAAGAATTTAACTGGAAAGCAATCGCCCACCAAACTGCTTCTGTTTACAGGGAAGTCTGGGAAGCCCACCGCAGTACTCCATGGTCCGCGGAGAGGCATAACGGCATCTTCGGGCGGTTTAACCGCCTGCTGGCCAGATATAGCTAGAAAAGCCGTGGTATAAAGTCATCCCGCCGAGAACACAACAGAGGCTGCAGGTTGCTTGCCCGGTATAGCCGGGGCAAAAAGGGCATACCTTCATAAAAGGAAAGGTGTTATCAGGTTAGGAAACGGAGGTTGGAAATGAAGGCAATTATCATGGCTGGAGGCGAGGGCTCACGCCTGAGGCCCCTTACCTGTGGCCGGCCCAAGCCGATGGTGCCGGTTTTGAACCGGCCGATTATGACGCATATTGTTGAATTATTGAAGAAGTATCATTTTACAGATATCGGCGTAACGCTTCAGTACCAACCGGAAGCTATCCGGGACTATTTCGGCAACGGAGCGGAGCATGGGGTTAATCTACGCTATTATGTAGAAGAAACGCCTCTGGGTACGGCAGGCAGCGTTAAAAATGCGGCGGATTTTCTGGACGAAACCTTCCTGGTCATCAGCGGGGATGCCCTGACCGATCTGGATTTGTCCAAAGCAGTTGAGTTTCATAAAAGACAGGGCGCCCTGGCCACGCTGGTTTTAACCCGGGTGGAGTGTCCGCTGGAGTACGGTGTTGTGATTACCGGTGAAGACGGCAGAATCACCCAGTTTTTGGAGAAGCCTGGCTGGGGCGAGGTCTTCAGCGATACGGTCAACACCGGCATCTATGTTCTGGAACCGGAAGTCCTGGATTATTTCGCGCCGGGCCGGAAGTTCGACTTCAGCAAGGACCTCTTCCCCCTGCTGTTGAAAGAAAAGAAACCATTATTCGGGTTGGACCTGCCGGGCTACTGGTGCGATATCGGCAACCTTCAGCAGTACCTGGAGGCTCACCACGATGTTCTTGCCGGAAGGGTCCGGATTAAGGTCCCGGGAACAGAAATTTCACCCGGGGTTTGGGTAGAGGAAGGCGCCTTTGTGGATGCCGGCGCTTTGCTCAAAGGCCCGGCTCTGATTGGTGCCAATTGCCGGATAGGGAACCAGGCCCGGATCGAACCTTATACGGTCCTCGGAGGCGGTTGCCTGATTCAGGAAAGGGCTTCCCTCAAGAGAAGCGTTCTCTGGGATAACGTTTATGTTGGCACAGGGGCAGCCTTGAGGGGCGCAGTCCTGGGCAGCCGGGTGCGGGTAAAGGCCGGCGCCGGGATTTACGAGGGGGCCGTGGTGGGAGATGATTCCCTTATTCGCGAAAACTGTATCATCAAGCCCGATGTTAAACTGTGGCCCAACAAGCTGGTGGAAACAGGGGTCACTGTGCAGCGGAGCCTGATCTGGGGTACCTGCTCACCTAAGAAAATATTTGGCTTTGAAGGTATTTCCGGCCTGGTTAACGTGGAAATAACCCCGGAATTTGCCGCCAGGGCCGGTGCTGCCTTCGCCTCTGTCAACGGTCCGGGAGCGCCTCTTGCCGTCAGCTGTGACAGCTATAGCGCTTCGCAAATGATTAAAGAAGCAGTTGCCAGCGGCATGCAGTCATCCGGGGCTACGGTACTGGAACTGGGAGCCTGCATTACACCGGTGCACCGCTACGGTGTGCGTGCTCTGAAATGCAAGGGAGGGGTGCATGTAAAAATTTCGCCTCTGACTCCAGATAAGGTTGTTATGGTTTTTAGCAACTCTTTAGGTGGCAACATCTCCAGGGGGCAGGAACGTAAAATTGAGAACGCCCTGGCCAGGGAAGACTTTCTGCGGGCTGAAACCGGCCAGATCAAGAAGCCGGTTGATGCGTCCGGAGTCGCAGACAGGTATATTTCTGCCATCTGCGGGGACCT
>DBRJ01000002.1 GCA_002305915.1 Pelotomaculum sp. UBA1371
CACGGACGAGGCCCGCTCTGCGACAACCGACGACCGGCCGGGGTTTCTAACAATGATTGACGACATCAAGAGCGGCAGGGTAGAGGCTCAGTTTCTTTTGGTCCACAAGCTGGACCGCTTTGCCCGCAACCGGTATGACAGCGCGGTATACCGCAGGACGCTGGCCTCAGCGGGGATCCGCCTTATCGCTGTGGACCAGCCCCTGGACGACAGCCCGGAGTCGGTTCTCCTGGAAAGCCTCCTGGAGGGCCTGGCCGAATACTACTCCAAAAACCTGTCCAGGGAAGTAATGAAGGGTATGAAGGAAAACGCATACCAGGCCAGGTTTAACGGCGGGTGGGTCCCGCTGGGGTACAACGTTATAGATGGTCATTACTCAATTAATGAACAGGAAGCGCCTGTTATCAGGCTGATTTTTTCCATGTTCCTGCAGGGCCACGGTTACATTAAAATAATGGACAAGTTAAATGAGCTCGGCTACCTTACCAGGCAGGGCAGGCCTTTCGGAAAGAATTCAATTTATGAGATACTGCGCAACCCTAAATATGCCGGTTACTATACTTACAACCGGGCACCCAGGAGGTTGAACGGCAAGCGCAACTGGCGCATCAGGAAAGATGAAGGGGAAATTATCACCGTGCCGGGCGCTGTCCCGGCTATCATCCCGGAGGAGGATTTCAAGAAGGTGCAGGAAATTATGGACGGCCGAAAAAAGACGGGACCGCGGCAGAAGAGCGGGGAGCTTTATTTCCTCACCGGCAAGGTGGTCTGCGGTGAGTGCGGCGCGGCGATGGTGGGTAACTCCAGCAGTAGAAAAGCCGGCGCCGAGCCGGTGCGTTACTATGAATGCAACCGGAAGATGCGCACCAGGGACTGCGGCAGCAGGAGAATCCGCAAGGATTACCTGGAAAATTATGTGCTGGGTGTAGTCGAGCAAAACATGTTTTCCCGGGACAAGCTGCCCGAATTGGCAGGAAAACTGGTCATGCTGGCAAGGGATAAGGGCCGGCAGAATGCCCGGGATGAAAAGGTCTTTAATGATGAGCTGGCGGATATTGACAAAAAGATCGGGAATATAGTCAAAGCTATCGAGGACGGGGCCGAATACGACATTTTATCCGGCCGCTTAAAGGAGCTGAAAAAGAGGAAAGAGGAGATACAGGAACACTTGAACACCCTGCGCACGCCTTTGTCAGACATCACTGAGGAAATGATAATCAAGTATTTATCCGCCACCCAAAAAGACATGATGGACAGGCCCGACCAGCTGTCCAAAAAGAAAATCGTGGACCTGTATGTCCACGAAATTAAGGTTTTTTCTGATAAAGTTGATGTTATGCTTAAGCTTGACTTTGGTGCGGATAAAGATGGTGTCGGAGGCGGGACTTGAACCCGCACGGTCACCCACACGCCCCTCAAACGTGCGCGTCTGCCTATTCCGCCACTCCGACATCTTATGCTATTCGTGAATACCGGCAGGAGCGGTTATAAGTGATCCTGCCTTCTTCGCAACAGCTATTATATCAGACGTGTATTTTAAAAGCAAGTGCTGGTCCCGACTATTTTAGAAAATGCCCTGAAGCGCCAACCCTCTCAGCCTGGGACAGTCTTTCGGGACTGTCTTAAGCCATGACGGTACCCGGCAAAAAGTGAAATAACCAGGTATATGCGCTTTCCTCCAGAAAAGCGGCCAGGGCGGGTATTGTAATTTAAGGTTATTTAATATAGACTAAAATTATATTTTACCACATGTAGCAATCTGCTGGTATTTGCCGGTGTGTTTTGGGGAACAACGACAGTCCGTTCCGTTTTCACTTTACATTTCTTTTAAAGAAATGTAAGCGAATTAAAGGGGCGGTGGTGTTATCGCTGTTTTTTTATTTGGAGAATCCCCGGTAGGAATTAACCGGAGATTTTCTATGATTTAGGAGGGAAGCTTTTGTACCCGCAAACACATGTATATTTTGCCGAGATGATTTTGGATGGACAGAGCGACGAAATTACTCTGGGCAGTATCCTGCCTGATATGCTCAACGGTAGGGGGATTAACCACTACGATTCACACAGCAAAGGTTCTGAGATTTTTTGTTTTCTAAAACAGTACCAGACGCTGCTGGACTTCGGGAAAGCCGTTTTAACCCATGGTTTTGTCCCCAAGGGACTTGACTATTACGGGGACGAAAAATACCTGGATTATGAGAAGGGATATTGTTTTGAAAAGGCCAGGCCCTTTGTTTTGGATACTGTTGAAGCGTGCAATATTCCTCCGGAAATGGGTTGGTGGAAGGCCCACAACATTGTCGAAATGGGAATTGAACTTATAGTTAGTTCTTCGGGCGATTACAGCGAAAAGATCAAGAGCGTTTTTACCAACCACAGCCTTATTTCTGAAGTAGACGAAATGTTGTGCGAACTTTTGAAGCTCGATAATTATGATTTTTTAAAGCGTGTTAAGAGATTTACCGGATTAATCGAAATGGAGAAAGCCGGGGCGTTCTCTCTGGCGGAAAAGTACCGGCTGCAAATGCATTTTAGGCACCAGGTTGAGATTGATACCAAAAAGGTGGCCTCCCTCATTGAGCGGGCGGCTGAAAGTGTGTACGACGAACTGCAGGATTTCTTTAAAACCGTTGCGGGTTTGGTTAAAAACAACATTCATGCCCTTGTTGCGCAGGAGTGTTCAAGGCCGGAAAAATGAACCGGTGTTTACTGCTGCAATTAAATAAGCCGCCCCTTTACGGAGACTATTCCCTGTACCCCACCTCTTTGCGGATAACCGCATTCTATAAGACCATCGCATATCTTCCGATATCTAAAGTATGGCAGGCGAAGTAAAAAAGAAGAGATCCAGGGCGTTGGAAGCTTAAATATGTTTTTCCAAACGCCTTATTTTTAGATGGCAAGGGGTGAACCCGGGTAGTTATATTTTCGGAATTCGGACAGTGCTGATCATTCCCGGGGACAGAAGCAAACTCAAAGCCAAAACGGCAGTTTTGCCGGGGATGAGAATAATCAGCACGGCCAGTAAATAATAAATAAGGCCAGGGAAGCTCCAGCTTGTTCAGGTTATTCAGGGATTAATCTCAGTTAATCTCAGTTAATAATAACCTGTGGAATTAAGCAATGCAAGGATAAAGGCGATGCGGGTTTAGGAAAAAAAGACGTGAGTTGTACGTTTTATCAGGCCTTAAGCAGACGCCGGCCCGGGAGTCCGTTAGTTTCAGGTAAGGTTTTACTGGTGGTGCCAAACTTGGGTTTAACAAAATGTTTGCAGGTTAAGAGAGACAAATATGTTAAGTTTAAGCCGGAAAGGAATCAAAGGAATCCTATGAAAACAAGGATAACCCGTTATAATCAGTATTCAACGCACCTGGTAAAGAAGTTTGGCGAAAAGGTCTACAAACTCCCGGTCAACCTGCCGGGAACATGCCCCAACCGGGACGGCAGGGTAGGCTGGGGGGGGTGTATATTCTGCGATGAGGAGGGCTCCGGTTTTGATTGCCTGCCCAATACCTATGGTGTAAAGGAACAGATTGCTAGAAACAAAGCCTTTTTTCAAAAGCGTTTCAAAGCTAAAAAGTTTATTATTTATTTCCAGGCCTTCACCAACACCTACCTCCCCCTTAACCGCTTTAAAGATAACATTAACCAGGCCGCAGATGAGGACGGGGTTGTGGGCATCTCTGTTGCAACCAGGCCCGACTGCGTCAACGACCGATACCTTGACTTTTTGTTTGCGCTTCAAGAAGAGAAAAAGCTGGACATCAACATCGAGCTGGGTCTGCAGACGGTCAATTACCATACTCTGATGAAAATTAACCGGGGTCACACCCTTGCCGAGTTCATTGACGCCGTCCTGCGAATTAAGAAGTACGGCTTTGAAACCTGCGCCCACCTGATCCTGAACCTGCCCTGGGATACATGCGGGGACGCGGTGGAAAACGCCAGGATACTTTCCGCACTGGGCGTGGAATATGTCAAGCTGCACTCCCTGTACATCGTCAAAGGCACGCCCCTGGGCGACCTTTACGAACGGGGTGATTTAGAAATCATCCCCCTGCAGGAGTATATTGAAAGGGTATGCTCCTTCCTGGCTTACCTGGACCCAGCCGTGGTCATCCAGAGGCTGGTGGGTAAAGGCCCCAGAGAGAGCCTGCTCTTCAGCAACTGGGGGGTCAGCTGGTGGCTGGTTAAGCAGGGTATTGAGGATTACCTGGAAAAACATGATATCCATCAGGGCAAAAAGTTTGATTACCTTAACGGAAAGGCGGTACAGGATTATATCAAGGTGGAATAACTATCAACTTGTCCTGCTGTTTATTAGTTCTATCAGTAACAGGATCCTGACTTGATGATGCTTTGCCCTCAAATCCATGCCTTATTATATTTCATTAACTAACATTAAAAACATGAAAAATATTCTATAAGTATTCTGTGTATTGACCCTTTTATCTAATAATTACTAACACAATTATTTCTGTTATTAATCCATGGTCAGCCTGAAATTGTTCTTTTGGCACGCCCGTTAATTACAGGATTATCGATATAATCATTTCCTGGATATTTCAGTGATCATTGATGTTGCCTAAATATTTCCCTTTGACATATACATGATTTTCGCTTATACTCGTTAAGCCCCCGGGAAATTAAAAAAAGGGGTGACATTGATGAAATTAATGAGATTAATGAAAAATTTAAAGAGATTAATGAAAATATGGGACGATCTAAAAATATGGAACGATCTTGATGATTTGAAGAAAAAAGTAGGCATAGTAGCGTTCCTGCTGCTGTTACCGGCAAGTCTAGTGTTGCACCCGGTTTCTGCCTTTCAGAAGGTTCTCAAACCGGGCAAGAAAGAGGTTCAGGCTGTAAACAACGACCCGGAGACTAAAGAAAGCCCGGGCATCAATGATGAGCCGGAGGCAGGACCAAATTATCTGCCGGAGTTTCAGTTTAATGACCGGCAAAGGAGCGTCAATGTGTCCAGGAGCGGGGTGGACCGCGAAAGCGTATACCTGCTGGCGCAGGTGATTGAGGGAGAGGCGGCGGACGAGCCGTACGAAGGTAAGGTGGCAGTGGGCGCTGTGATTGTTAACCGGACCGAAAGCGATGATTTTCCAAACACAATCCCGGGGGTTGTCTATGAGACCTACGCTTTCGAATCGGTAAGCAACGGCCAGTATAAAAGACCCTTGAGCGAAGAGTCCCTGCAGGCCGCTGTGGCCGCTCTGGACGGACAGGACCCAACAGGGGATTGCCTTTATTTTTGGAATCCGGCTACGGCCACCAGCCCCTGGGTTTGGTCCCGTCCCATCGTTACGCAAATCGGCAGACATGTCTTTGCCCGTTAGAGACTGCTTTAGGAGAAAGGGGCGTTTAAGAAAGCGTCCCCTTTTTTCTTTTACTTCTATTGCTCTTTGCGGGGGATTAATCTATTATTGGCAATAATTCTTCAATTTTATGGATTCAGGGGTATGCTAGCCCGGTAAATTGGATTAAAATCAGATGGTAAGGAATGCTTGTGCTGGAGTCTGAGCATTTTAAGTAGACAGGAGACGGAGGTGAAAATATGAAAAACCAGCTCGTGTGGTGGACAATCTGGTTTCTGATTATCGTTTTGTCCGCTTTTATTGTTCCCTTTTCTTTTCTATCCGGCATTACCAGGATAACTGGAGCATTTCTTTACTGGGGAGTATTTGCAATAACCGCTATAATCAGCGTTGGAATTATAACCAGTAAATGGGGGACCGGTAGATGAAAGCTTCATACATATATCTGGCTGTTTTTGCCTATTTTTTGCTTGGGACAATTGTTGCCCTATATGCCAAACGGAACATGGTCAGGGGCGTTTCTGATTTCTTCATAGCCAACCGGACCATCAGCGGTTTTGTCGCAGCCCTAACCTACAGTGCAACAACTTACAGCGCCTTTATGCTGGTGGGTCTGGCCGGGTTGACCTATATCGGAGGTGTGGGCGCCTGGGGTTTTGAGTTAATCTATCTATCAGGCCTGGTTTTAGTAGCCTTTTTTGGCCCGAGATTCTGGCTGGCCGGCAAGAAGTACAACTACATTACTCCCTCCGAGATGCTGGGAGACCGGTATCAAAGCAAAGGCCTGCAAATTGTCACTGCGGTAAGCTCCATCATTTTTTTGATCCCGTACAGCGCCGTGCAGCTAATTGGTATCGGAACTTTGATGAACGGAATGTCCGGAGGGGCCATACCCTTTATGGCGGGACTTCTGATTGCCACCTTCGTCGCCATTATCTGGGCCTATATGGGGGGAATGAGGGCCGTGGCCTGGACGGATTCACTCCAGGCCCTGATTATGATTATCGTGTCCTCCATCTCGGTGCTATTTGTGGTTTACGGGGCCTTCGGGGGCTTCGGAGGGCTCTTTGAGTCCCTAGAAGCGAAATACCCGGAGTGGCTGGCCGTCCCCGGCCCGGGTTATTTTAATCAAGCGGCCTTTGTGGCCCTTGCCCTGCCCTGGTTTTTCTTTTCCCTCTCCAATCCCCAGGTCAGCCAGCGGCTTTTTATTCCCCGCTCCCTGGGCGCCATGCGGACAATGGTCATGGGATTTATGGTATTTGGTTTCATCTATACCTTTATTTCTATTATATGGGGCTTTTCAGCCAGGCTGCTGCTGCCGGACCTGGCCAGCGGCGATCTGGCTACGCCCAGCCTGCTGGCCTTGAATATTATTCCAACTTCTATTTCCCTGCTGGTTATGGTTGGGATCACGGCTGCGGCAATTTCCACCATCAACTCAATCATCCTGACCCTGTCCTCCATGGTATCGCAGGATATCCTGAAAACGATGAATCCGGTAATAGAAGAAAGCAGGCTTTTCAGCCTGGGCAGGTTCTTTGTGCCGCTGTTCGCCCTCGTAACGTTTTTGTTCGCCTCGCTTAAGCTGGGGCTGATAGCGATCCTTTCGGTGGCCTCCTCGGCGGGCCTGCTGGTGATTGTGCCGGCTATCATCGGGGCCTTTTTCTGGAAAAGGGGCACCGCGGCGGGTGCCATTACTAGTATTGTCATCGGCGGCATTGCGGCCTTCTGGTTCCAGTTCGGCGGCGTCAAGCCCCTGGGCTGGGGGCCGGGGGTCTGGAGCGGGATTATTTCAACGGCGCTCTTTGTTATTGTCAGCCTGCTGACAACTCCTCCCGGGGAAAAGGCCGAGGCGTTCATGGCTTACGTCAACGGAGCTTTAAAAGAAAACAACGCTATATAATTATTAGGCTATAATCATTAAAAGAATTAAGAACAAAACCAAAAGGGCAAAAAAGCAATAAAAGGGGAGGCGTCAAGCCTCCCCTTCAAACTCTGATATTGCCGCTGCATAAAAACTCAGTGGTACAGGATGCTGTAAATCCGGTAATACTTCAGGACCTTCTTGACATACAGGCGGGTTTCTTCAAAGGGGATCCGTTCGATGTCGCTGCTGTCTCCAAAATTATTCACGTCGGAGAGCCATTCCCTGACGTTGCCCCGCCCGCCGTTGTACGCGGCCAGGACCAGGACGGGGTCGTTGCCGAACTCTTTTTTGAGGTCCGCAATATACCAGGCGCCCATTTTGATGCTGGTTTCGGGTTCAAACAGCTGGTCCGGATCAAAGTTTTGCTCGCCCAGTTGGCCTGCTACCCACTGACCGGTTTCCGGCATGATCTGCATCAATCCCCGGGCCCCCCTGGGGGAAACTGCCTTGCTGTCGAACCCGCTCTCGGCTCTCATGATCGCCGCCAGAAGCAGGGGGTCGAGGTTATAAATTCCGGCATAGTGTGAAACAGTGTCACGGTAGGGGAAAGGGTAAAAAAAGCGGCCCACCGAGTCAAGGTTAAAAATCAACAGCGCTAAAAAAAGGATGATCAGAAATCTGCGTGTCATTTTGCGCGAATTTATCCTTCTGCGAAAGACTTTTGCCATATGATCACTCCGCCGCGAAGATGGGTTAATATGTTTATATGCCACCTTTCACCGGGAAATGATCCTTTAGCAAGTTTGCCCAGTGTCGATCCACCTGCCTCATGGTTTCCGCCGGTTCACCGCTGTTGTCAATGACCCGGTCGGCATATTTCAGCTTTTCCTCCTGGGGAAGCTGGGCGGCGATGCGTGAGCGGACCTCATCAGGGCTGAGGCCGTCCCTCCGGGTCAGCCGTTCAATCTGCTTCTCCTCGTCAATTTTGACCACCCAGATCTCGTCTACGTTGATTTGCAGACCAACCTCGATTAAAAGCGGCGCATCAATAACCAGTACTTCAGGATTGGGCGAAGCGGCGGTCCGGTCAAGAAACCCTTTGATTTTGCTCTGGATAGTTTCCTTAATCCGGGAATGGGTAATCTGGTTCAAACGGGCCCTTGCCCCGGGGTCTGCAAAAACCAGTTCGCCTGTGGCCTTGCGGTCCAGCTCCCCATTCTCCTTCAGGATGCCCGGGCCGAAGTTGGCAACAAGTTCCTCCAGGGCCGGACTCCCCGGCCGGACGACTTCCCTGGCCACCTGGTCGGCGTCGATTACTTCCGCACCTAGAGCCTTCAGCCGGCTGGACACGGTGCTTTTTCCACTTCCGATATTTCCCGTAAGCCCTATAACAGGCATGTTATTCCTCCAAAAATATATTTTCTTTGTTAATTCGCGTTTTAAAATAGTGTTCCTCTAAAGGGAAAAAGTAATTAAACAAAAATAGCCGGACGACTTTTAGCCGGCCAACTTTTTTGACTCATACTCACTCCACGCTCAATAGGTAATACTCAATAAATCTTGTACAGGCCCAGCAGAATCAGGATGCATCCCGGAAGAACGCAGATTTGCTGCCCCATTCCCCTGACCATAATGGCGCGGCCCAACAGGATTCCCACATAGGTCAGCAGGAAATGGCCCAGTCCCACCACCAGCGTAGTAAAGCCGGCGGAAAAGCCGAGCATGGATACCGCAAAACCGGCGGCAAAGGCGTCCATGGCCAGGGCTGTACCCAGAAGGATAGCCTCCTGGGGTGAGATGGCGCCGGAGCTGTCCTGGTCGGCCCGGACTGGTTCTTTAAGGATCTGAATAACCAGTCCGAGGGGCCGGATGTGAATCCTGAACAGCCGGGGTACGCTGTTCTCCCTGCTTCTGTCTTTCTCAGTCCGGTTAGCCCGGCGGGTTTGAAGCAGCACCCAGAAGCCGATGAACATTAGCAGGAGTCCGCCCAGCCGGTGGGCCATGGCTTCCGGGATTAGGGCCAGGAGCACCTTTCCCCCCGCCATGGATATGCTGATGGCGGCTACGGAGATCAAGCTGATAATCAGGAGGGAAAGCAGGGGGACTTTAATTTGCCTGGCGCCGTAAGCCAGGCCTGCAACAAAGGAATCAATATTCAAAGCCAGGGCGAAAAGAAAATACGAAAGCAGTTCCAAATCTCTTTGCCTCCCATGGATTAGATGTTGCTTTTTGTTTAATCTATGGGGACAGCAAAGCGTTGGTTCCTGCCAATCAATGGCTTGGGGGTTTACCTGGCTTTCTGGCAGGCAGGGCAGTAGTAGGAGCTGCGTCCGCCCACCTTCTTTTTAACGATGGTTTTACCGCAGTGGCTGCAGGGCTCGCCTTCCCGGCTGTAAACCCGCAGCTGTTCCTGGTAGCTGCCCGACTGCCCTTCACCGTCGACATAGTTCCGGACTGTGGTTCCCCTGCTATCAATTCCTTCCTGGAGGACGTCCTTGATGGCACGGTAGAGGGAGGCAATCTCCCTGGGGGTTAGGGTCGTGGCCAGGCGCTCCGGGTTAATTTTAGCCCGGTGCAGCGCCTCGTCGGTATAAATATTTCCCAGGCCGGCTATGATCGTTTGGTCCAATAGCAAAGGCTTGATCCGGGCGTGGCGGCGGCGCAGTTCTCTTTTCAGATAGTCCCTGGTAAACTGGGGTTCCAGCGGCTCAACCCCCAGGTTTTTGAGGCCGGTGAGGCTGTCCAGGGATGTGCAGGGCACCAGCCAAAGCTGCCCGAACTGCCGGACATCCGTGAAGTGGAGCTGGGCCCCGTTGCTTAAATCAAAGATAACGTGGGTGTGCCTGGCCGGGGGGGCGCCGTTATCGCAGTAAACAAGGCTCCCTGTCATCCGCAGGTGGACCACGAGATTATAACGGTCGCTTAAATGTAAGAGCAGGTACTTGCCGCGGCGGCTGAGCTTTATGATTTTTTTGCCTTTAATCTCTTTAACAAACTCTTCGGGATCCGGAGTCTTGATTATTTTGGGCAGGTATACCCGGGCGCCGCAGAACTTTAATCCGGCCAGTTTGGGCTGGAGCGTTTGTCTGACGGTTTCCACTTCGGGAAGCTCCGGCATGTGTTTCATCCCCTTAATTCATTTTACGTCATACCAGTTTTTGCCTGTTTTAAGGTCAACTAATAGCGGAACGTCCAGGAGCAGCGCGTTTTCCATACAGCGCTTGACCAGTTCCTGCAATTGCTCGATTTCATTTGCTGGTGCGTCAAAGATCAGCTCGTCATGAACCTGCAGGATCATTTTTGCCTTCAGGCCGTGTTCAGCCAGTTCCCTGTGAATGTTGACCATGGCCAGCTTAATGATGTCCGCTGCGCTGCCCTGAATAGGTGTATTCATAGCGGTGCGTTCAGCCGCGTTGCGGACAATCCGGTTGGAGCTGAAAAGATCCGGCAGGTAACGCCGCCTGTTTAAAAGGGTGGTGACGTACCCCCTGGACCGGGCTTCCTGAATGACCCGGTCGATATAGGACTTGACTCCCGCATAGCGGGCAAAATAGTTTTCGATATAGAGCCTGGCTGTCTGCCGGTCCACCTTGATGTCCCTGGCCAGGCCGAAATCGCTCAGGCCGTAGATGATGCCGAAATTGACCGCCTTGGCCCGGGCGCGCATTTCCCGGGTTACCTCCTCCAGGGGCACCCCGAAAACCTCCGATGCTGTTCTGGCGTGAATGTCCTCACCCTCCCGGAAGGCTTTGAGCAGCACAGGGTCACCGCTGACGTGGGCGAGAATACGCAGCTCAATCTGGGAGTAGTCGGCCGTCAGCAGCAGGTTATCTGCCCGGGACGGGATAAAAACCTTGCGAATGAGGCGTCCCATCTCCAGCCGGATAGGAATGTTCTGCAGGTTGGGCTCGGAGCTGGACAACCTGCCCGTGGCAGTGACCGTCTGGTGAAAAGTGGTATGGAGCCGTCCGGTCTCAGGATTGACAAGACCCTTAAGGCCGTCGGTGTAGGTTGACTTCAACTTCATCAACTGCCGGTACTCCAGGACTTTAGCCACCACCTCGTGGGCCGCGGCAAGTTCTTCCAGCACCCCGGCATCGGTGGAATAGCCGGTTTTGGTCTTTTTCACGACTGGGAGCTTTAAGTCTTCAAAGAGCACTTTTCCCAGTTGCCTGGTTGAGTTTATGTTGAACTCCCGGCCGGCCAGGTTGTAGATTTCTTTTTCCAGGCCGTTGAGTAGCCTGCCCAGTTTCTCCGACATGGCTTCCAGCTGCAGCTTGTCAACGGCCACTCCCTCTATTTCCATTCCGGCAAGGATCTGGGCCAGGGGCATCTCAACTTCGTAAAAGAGCCGGTCCTGCTCCTGGAGCTTCAGCTTTTCTTCCAAAAGCCGGGCCAGCTGCAGAACACAGTGGGCACTGGCAGGAAGTTCACCCTCATCCCCGGGCAACACCTCGTTCAGATGCTCCAGGACGACATCTTCCAGAGTCCGGTTTGGCGCGGCCGGATTCAGCAGGTAGGAAGCAATCATGGTGTCAAAAGCAATGGGTTTAATCTCTATACCCAGCCGGTGAAAAATCCAGATGAGCTCCTTTCCGTTATGGCAGTATTTTTTAATCCCGGGGTTCCCGCAGATGGCTTTTAACGCCTCCAGCGCCCTGTCCCGGAAGTCTCCGGAGCTTCCCGCTGAAAGCTGCCCGTTACTGAGCTCAAGATAATATGCCCTGGCCCCGTCCAGAGCAAACCCGGCGGTCACGGTTCTTTCCGGGGCGGCGCCCGGCAGGGCTGCCAGGGAAACCAGGCCGGCTTTCTGCACAGTTCTAGTGAACTGTTTCAGCCTGGCCGGAGTATCCAGGCGCTGGTAGTCGATGGAGTAGGGCGCCGGCTCAGGTCCGGCCAGCGCTTCTCTGGCCGTTTTCCGGCCCCGGCTCCGTCCGGCCTGTTTCTTGCCCTCTCCCCCGCTGCCCCGGTTATCCTGGTAGATGGACTTGATCAGGGTTTTAAACTCCAGCTTTTTAAAGATATCCAGGAGTTTTTTGTAGTCCGGCCCCTCCCAGACGCAGCCGTCCAGGTCGATTTCCAGCGGGATCTCCCGCCGGATGGTCACAAGTTCTTTAGACAGCCCGGCCTGTTCCCTGTAATTTTTTACCTGCTCCCCTGTGCGGCCGGTCAGTTCATCGGCGGCAGCTATGATATTTTCCAGGCTGCCGTATTCCTTCAGCAGCCGGGAGGCAGTTTTTTCCCCAATGCCGGGTATACCCTTGATGTTGTCGGAAGGATCCCCGGTCATACCCTTGAAGTCAGTATACTGGCGGGGTGTAATCCCGTACCTGTCCCAGATTTTCCCCTCGTCATATTCGTCCAGCTCGCTAATACCCTTTTTGGTCAGCCGCACCCTGGTTAAAGGGGAAACCAGCTGGAGGGCGTCGCGGTCGCCGGTCACGATAATGCTTGTCAGGCCTGCTTGTTCCGCTTTGGCTGAAAGGGCGCCGATGATATCATCAGCCTCGTATCCATCCAGTTCATAGGTTTTAATCCGGAGGGCGTTAAGGACGTCCTTGAGGATGGGAAACTGGGGCCTCAGGTCGTCCGGTGTGGGGCTGCGGTTTGCTTTGTAGTCATGATACTGATCGTGGCGGAAGGTAATTCGGCCTTTATCAAAAGCAACTACAATTCTGGCCGGTTGTTCCTGGGCGATAATTTTCAGCAGCATATTGGTAAAACCGTAAACGGCGTTGGTCATCAGACCCTGGCTGGTGGACAGGGGCGGGATGGCGTGAAAAGCCCGGTGGACCAGGCTGTTGCCGTCGATGATAATTAGAATATCCTGGGACATTTACTTTGCACCTTTCCCGGGGAGTTACCCGGCTGTTTTCCAATGTTGTTTTCCATTTTATTATTTCACCACCTTAACAAAAATACCTTCCCCTAAAGGTAATAAAGCCGCCAAGGAAAAAAATGCAGGAGTTTTTTCCGGAGAGGAGAATAAATATAAAACAAAATCCTGAAGAAGTTGGGGTGATCGAGCTGCGCAAATTGTTGGTTATAGCGCTCGTTCTGGTAAACGCAGTTGTTTTATGGAATGCTGAACCGTTACTTGCTGCTGAAAGCGGGGAGATTGGACCGGACACCTTTGTAGAGGTGTTTAATTATATTGAGGACATTCATATTGACAGTCCCGCGCCCGGCTTGCTGTATCGGGGGGCCATTGAAGGACTTATCGACACACTGGATGACCCCTATACAGAGTATATGCCTCCGGAGGATTTCGAGGAATATACCCACTACCTGGACAGTACCTACGTGGGTGTGGGTATCGAAATCCTGCCCGGTGAAGGCTACCCGAAGATTTTGAACGCTATCGATAACACGCCTGCTAAAAAGGCCGGAATCAAGCCGGGGGATTTGCTGATTAAGGTGGATGGGGCCGATGTGTACAACGAACCTCTGGACATGGTTGTGCAGAAGGTGCGCGGCCCGGAAGGCACAACCGTTAAACTGACCATCCGGAGGGAAGGCCGGGAGGACTTTGTTCTCGACCTGGTCCGGAGCAATATTAATACCCCCACTGTATACAAAGAGATGTTCGAAGGAGGAACCGGCTATCTCGGGGTTTTTAACTTCAGCTCCGGTACAGCGGATGAATTCAGAAACGCTTTAACCGAACTAATCCAGGAAGGAGCTGCGCAACTGATCCTGGACCTTCGAAATAACCCGGGCGGTTATCTGCTGGCGGCGGTGCAGGTGGCCGGGAACTTTATAGAGCCCGGCGGACTGGTTGTCAGTACGGTTGACCGGAAAGGCGAGCGGACAGAATACCGTACGGAGGAAACCCCTGTCTTCAAAGGCAGGAATGTTGTGGTGCTGGTGGATGAATACAGCGCAAGCGCTGCGGAAATACTGGCAGGGGCTCTGCAGGATCACGGCGTTGCCGTTCTGCTGGGAGGCCGGACCTTTGGCAAGGGCACTGTTCAAGGGGTAATCCCCCTGGATTCCGGCGGAGCCCTGAAGATTACCCAGGCCAGGTACCATACTCCAAAGGACAGAATTATTGATGGTCAGGGCCTGACCCCAGACGTCCAGGTGCTCACCCCGGGCCTGCATATCGCTGCGGCGCGGTGCTATCTGGAACGGCCGGAAAAGGTTGAACTCACCTTTGAACTTAATTCTCCGGAAGCTCTTGTTAACGGAAATTCCGTTGCGCTCCTGCACCCGGTGATCCAGCGTTCCGGCGAAATTTACCTGCCCCTGCGTTTTGTACTGGAGTCCTGCGGCTGGCGCGTGGACTGGCAGTACCGCGACGGGAGCATCAAGATCAGCGGCTCCGGTTTGGACGTAATGTTGTATCCCGACGGCGGGCGCGTCATTTACAACGGGCTCAGCAGGCCGGAAACACTACAGCTGCTGAATGAAAACGGAGTAACTTACCTCCCTGCTCCAGGTGCCGAAATTTTTGGTCTCGATTTGAAAATTGACGGCAGTTATGTTAGCATTGAGAAATCATTTTGATTATGATATAAATAACCTTGAGTTTTAAGTTAAACAAAAAGCCGTAGCGACATAGCATATATGGGAGGATATTTTACATGCCCCGAACTGTAAAATTATGTCCGTGCGGCAGCGGTAAGTCTTTTGAAACATGCTGCCGGGACCGTAAAGTTGTCTTTTCCCTGGAACAGGCCAGGTGGAGAAGGGCGGGCCAGTCCCTGCGGCGCAGCCTTGGACTGTACGCTGACCAGCCTTCATTTGCCTGGGATGCGGCCAGGGCCCAGGATCTCTACCTGGGTTGCCTGGACCAGCAGCTTGTGGATCGCGAGGATGATTTTACCATAGAGCGTTGTTTTGAGTGGTTCATTTTCGATTACAAGCTGTGCGGTGGTAAGACCGTTGTGGAAACATTCAGGGAAGAGAATTTTCACAATCTTGACAGCTACGAATTGACCCTTGCCAGAGAATGGGCCCGGGCCCGTATTTCCCTTTACGAAGTAACGGGAGTTATCCCCGGCGAAGGTCTTTTAATTAAGGAACTCTTCGGACGCAAGGAAATCCCGGTGCATGACCTGAACGCTGCAGCAGAAATAGATGTGGGCAGCATTTTATTTATGAGGGTCCTCAAGGTAGGCGAGGAATATGAATTTTCCACCAGCGGCCTGGCTCTGCCCGGCGAATACGGCGAGCAGCTCCTGGAACGCCTGTACCGCGACCGTCAGGAGTACTACTGTGAAAAGAACATGGAACCCCGCAGCTGGATAACTTATTTCAAGGAAAGAGCCCATGTAGTTAACGCTATTGTAATGGAGCTGGGTTTCTCCAGTGCCCGCAACGGCAGTACGGCCCGCGGCGGGGAGGCTGAGCGCTGCGACATTCTGGCGGTTGATGACTGGCAGAGTTTCCTGGAAAACATGAGACAGTTGGAATGCTTCAGGTTAATCAAGATTATAAAGGACAGCTCGGGTGTGTTTCGTCAGGCAACAGCAGCCCTCCTGGGCGAGGCATATAGTAAAAAAACCTGCGGACTCCGGCCGGTTGTGGGCCATCTCGTTTTAACTCCCCACTTCGTTATTCTAAACGCGAACACGCCCCGGGAAATGCAGGAGAGCAAAAAAATGCTGTCCCTACTTTACGACCTGGCCGCGCTGGACAACGGCCTAATCCCGGAGCAAGGCGGGATTAACAGGGAGCCCGGCATTTACCTTACAGAGGGTCCTTCCGGAGGCCTTTGCAGGGAGCCGGAGAAATACCCCTGGCCGATGCCGGGCTACGCCATTGTAGCAGGCAGCGTGCAGGACGGGCTCGAAGCCCTGGGTTACACCCCGAAGCAGCAAAAAGGCGCGCTCAAGCTCTGGTATGATTACTGCTCCAAGGAACATCCCGCTATTCGCAAGACAGCGGTATGGAC
>DBRJ01000057.1:0-29662 GCA_002305915.1 Pelotomaculum sp. UBA1371
TGGAATACCCGGTCCGGGTTTATAGAAACGATATCGGTATGGCCAGGTTTCTGATGGCCCAATACGGCGGTCCGGACAGCGAACTCTCCGCCGCGGTACGTTATTTAACCCAGCGCTATACCATGCCCACAAATAAAGCCAAAGGTCTGCTAACTGATATCGGCACCGAGGAGATGGCCCACTGGGAAATTGTGGCCACCATGATCTACAAGCTGGTCAAAGGCGTACCGGCCAAGCAGCTCAGGGAAGCCGGCCTGGGTGCTCACTTCGCCGAGCATGACCGGGCGGTCTACCCGGCGGACGCAGCCGGGGTGCCCTGGACGGCGGCTTACATCCAGGCCACCGGCGATCCTATCGCCGACCTGCACGAGGACATGGCCGCAGAACAAAAGGCCAGGACCACCTATGAGCACCTGATCCAGCTCACCGACGACCCCGGCGTTAAGGACACTTTGCGGTTTTTGAGACAGAGGGAAGTAGTCCACTTCCAGCGCTTCGGCGAAGCCCTGAACGACATCCAGGCGCTGATGGATAGCAAGAAACATTTCTAATCTGCCGGTTATGGCACTTACAATATTAAATTCTATGCTAAACCCTGGTGCAAAAATGGGAGCAGCCAGGGTTTTATACCATAGAAATTTTTGGAATAATATTATCACAATCCTTTTCTCATGATAACATTAAGAGTAAACTGATTATATTAATTGATCCTATTGCTTGAGGGTGTGATCATCTGAATTCGTTAGGAAAAACTAAGTGTAATTCCATTAAACATCGTCAGAGCCATAGCTAAAATAAATGAGTACAAGGACAAGCAGGACTTGTTTTACCAGCAGTCCCCTGAAATCCTTAGTACTCTGCAGGAAATAGCTGAAATACAGAGTGTCGAGTCTTCGAACCGGATCGAAGGAATCAAGGTTTCCAATTAAAAGCTTAAAGAAATAATGCGTAAGAAAACTACCCCCAGGGACAGGAGTGAAGCGGAAGTATCCGGTTACCGTGATGCTGGCGGAGATCCACGCTTCCGTCGTCAATATCCCAGTCAAACCACAAGTCATCCAACAGCTGCACAGAGATATGTACAAAAATACATACCTTCCCCAGCCGGGAGGCAGATGGAAGCATTCAGATAATGTAATCGAAGAAAAACTGGCCGACGGAACCAAAAGGATAAGGTTTGTACCGGTTAAAGCATTTCTGGCACCCAGCGCTATGGATGAGCTTTGCGATAGTTTTAACACATACCGCGCGAAAGGAGAATGGATGGATATTTCCTGTCCCATTTTTCCCTGAATTCTTCCTTGGCATAATCTGCATCGTCTAAATTTACTGCACCGTAGATTTTTTAAGGTCAGCGCAGATTGCTTTTCTGTCCTTGTGCTGCACAAATTTAGTGGAATTGCGGATCTGATGAACTATGCAGAGCTGTTGCTTTGTCTTCGGAAAAACCGCCTTAATCACGGCGGTTCCTCCTTTTCCGGAAGATGTCTTTTAAACTTTTTGCCATACTCTTTGGATTTATATTTCAGCCAGTTAACTATATATTTAACACTTTAGCAATTAGTTTATAATGCATTTTATCTGTGTGCATATCTCCTAAACTTATAACTAGTAGGCACTTTTTTGAATATTTGTAATTTCCCTCTGGATATTGCATATATGTATTTTCAAATTCCGGATCTGTTATAGGCAGATACCAATAACGATTTCTGCTATAGTTAAAGCTCATTGTTATCTGTTTTTTTTCCCGCCATTTCTTAACATGAACACAAACATCTTTT
Source organism: Pelotomaculum sp. UBA1371 (assembly GCA_002305915.1). Taxonomy (GTDB): domain Bacteria; phylum Bacillota; class Desulfotomaculia; order Desulfotomaculales; family Pelotomaculaceae; genus DTU098. The sequence goes on from DBRJ01000057.1 coordinate 1,782, forward strand.
GGGGAAATTAGAATTAATGAATATTTTTCTTTTTCTTCTAAAACCTTAAAGTAACCAACACTAATACGTCTATCGGTGTTATAAAAGAGAAAAGGTTTATTTTCAGCGGAATGTATTTTTAATAAATCATTGATGCTTGCCCTCCCCAATTTTTTCCAATATTCTGAATTATCAAGAACATGATTTTCCGGTTGATGGTAACCGGGCTTTTGGGCTTTGTATTTAAACCTTATTATATCCATAATTTGGGGCATATTTCCATCTTTATACATTGCATCTGCGGCGGTAACGGCATTCCGGATTTTTTTATTATCTGAAACAATCCTAACCCAGTTGCCATTCTCTTTTTCTACACCTGCGACACAATAATTACCCATTTTTCTCGATATGGTTAGTAATATAATATCTTTATACAATTTTTAATGCCCCCAACACATAATTATAAATGAGTAATGTTTATCCCTAAATCCGGATAGTTTCGCTTTATATATTCTGCCACTAATCTTCTATGGCAATTATCTGCCGTCTCTTCGCTGCAAAGAAGGCAAATACCATCAAAATTATTATTAAAATCCCTGTCCAACTTGTTCTTTATGTTTCTATCAACCAGGAGTTTATTAAACAATGATTCATATTGCTGCCAATTAATTTTTTTATTTTTATAATCATTAAGTATCTCCTTATTTGGAGCTAATTCCGTAGCGTGAATATAGGATATTTTACAAAATTCTTCCAAAATATACTCAATATCTTTTCCCTTTGCAAATCCGGCCAGTTGTGAAGAATTGTTCAGTCTAACATCTACAACTTTGTTAATCTGATTATTTTTTAACAAAGTAAAAAACTCTCTTGCTGTTTTCTTAGTAAACCCTATTGTGAATAATTTCATTGGCAGCAAGCCCCTTTTCTTCAAAAATACCGTTAGCAATATCCTTGTTTCTAAGCCTATATGCCTTGTTTATCATTTCTTTGTTGTTATCAGTAGCTGTAGTATCACTAAACAAAGCCAGCTGCATCCTATTGGGAAAATACATGTCAAGTAGCCTTTCTTCAATATAATCCTGGGTTTGGATTTCTCCATTTATAAGTATGTTATTAACTTTATAATTTTGTCCATATAATTTACGAGCCACCAAGATGTTTCTATGGCAATCAATGGGATCTTTCTCGGTACACATCAGTGCAACAATAAATCCTTTTTCAATGCCATCTTTAACCCTTTGGATACCTAAATTAAACAAATCACTTTCATATACTTTTTCAAAATCCAAATAACCTTCTTCCGAATATAAGTCTTTATCTTTGCGCCTTGCTCCCAATTCCTTGCCCATAAATATATAGTGAATTCTGTTATAATTTAAGAATTCTTTAATATTTTTCTTGTTAAATTGGGGAGCATATTTTGAATAAGGAATACTCCTGACATCAACTACACAATTAATATTATGTGTTCTTAATAACAGCAAAAAATCTTCTGGTTTTAAAGATGAATGCCCTATTGTATAAATTTCGTTCATGGCAATTAATTCCTCTGTTGTTTTATATAATAAATTATATCATAATTTTGCATTTATTGTAAACTTAACAGCACTTGTCATTGTAAATATATTTAGTCACTATAAAAAATAATTATACAGCAGGGCCATGGTTACAATTCCAACCAGCAGGCTGTAGAAAAGGCTTCTGGTCTTAATGGCCACAAGAAGTGTGGGCAGGAAGGCCCAGATATACCTGTTATGAATGCTGAGATCAATGAAGCCTTCCGGCGCCAGGACACTCATAGCTGTTAAGCTGCCTAAAACTGCCGGGGCTATAAAGGACAACCACCGTTTTAACGGTTCAGGAAATTCATAGCGGGTAAACAGCGCCACCGGCAGGACCCGCGGCAGCATAGATACTATTGAGACGCCGACAATCATAACCCAAATATCAGTCCCGCTCATTGAATAACATCCCCAAACTGGCTGCGACAACCGTCGCTATAATAATATTGAACAAGTTTCCCATAGTAGCCGGCAAGAAATAGCCGACCACCAAACACAACAGGGCTGAAGATAAAGCCACAAAGACGTCTGATTTGCGCTTAATCATGAAAACCAACAAACAAATATACATTGCCGGCAAAGCAAAGCCCAGGCCCAGGCGCTCTGTATTACTCATATAACCGCCCAGTATGGCTCCCAACAGTGTGCTGGCGACCCAGCCGATATGCGAGCTCAGGTTGAGGCCGGCTATATAGGAGACGGTGGGCGAATGATCCTGATAGCGTTTCATTGCTACCGCATAGGTTTCATCAGTCAATCCATAGGACAGGAAGCTGCCAAGAGCAGTGGGCACCCGTCCCTTGAGGTAGGGAACCATCGATGTGGAAAACAATAAGTACCTCAAATTCACCAATACATTGGCCATGATTATGGTGAATACCGCCCCTCCCGCCTGCATGACCCCGATGGCTATATATTGCCCGGCTCCTGTAAAACAAAGGAACGACATTACCGTAGCCTGAATGATCGACATGCCAACCTCGTTTGCCAGCACCCCGAAGGCTAATCCCAGGGGTAAGTAACCTAAAATAATCGGGACTGAATCATTTATTCCCTGCCTCAGTTCTTGCTTTTGCATAAATATCCTCATTCTAATTTTTTTGCTGGATTCGTTAAACTGGAGCTTCAAAAGGTAATACCGTGAAAACAAAAAGGGCTGCAGTCAAAAATCTGCGGCTCTTTTCAATCAAATTTGAGGTATTAGATTATTTCCGCTTACCTATAAGATTTCCTTTTTTAAACCGGGAAATGTTTATAGTTTTTTCGTTCCAAATTATTCACAAAAGAATCCGGATGCCACCGATTCCCGGTAATTGCCTTAAAGAGGAAAAATTGATTAAGCTTCCAGATATAATACATAATTCTTATAAATATATCTCTTGCAAATATAAATCCACAGATCCCTTAGAATGTCGATCTTACAAATGGGTACAACTCACCTAGATTAATCTATCACTCCGTCTGACACTTTTCCATGACCAGGTCCAACACAATAATGAACAAATTGCTGTTTAGCTTGACAGTTCTTCTACCACTAATTGTCATTCAAGCGTAATATGGCCTGCAAATTTACAGCCATGGTATTTGTAGCTACAATTGACGTCAACAGTCAAAACAGACAGTGGATGATTAATTTTCAACCTGATTTGCACATAGCATAGGGTTTACCAACATGATATTTCTTTACTAGTAAAATAAAATCAATGTAATTTACAAATTGCAAGGCATGCCTGTTATTGATGAGTCTTTCACTCATTTATTCAGGTAACAGGTATATTTATATATTCACGCAAAATGAAAGGGGGAGTTAAGGCGTCAACAATAGGTAAATAAACTTTATTCATTAAAGGAGGGAGTAAAACTTTAAACTATGGAACAGCATGCTATCGAACGTTTGGAGGTTTCGACAGAAAAGGTCTCCATATTATCAAACCCCAAGAATATAGGGGTTCTAATTGTTTGCTTAACCGCTCTTTTTATCGGTATAATTAAACCTTTTAACGGCCTGCCTCCGGTAGGCCACCACATGGTGGGTGTAGTAATTGTTACCCTGGGCCTGTGGATTTTTAAACCAAATAATGTGCCCTTTATGGCAGGCTGCGCCTTACTGGTCGCAGGCGGCCTTGTTTTTGGACTTAATCTTAATACGGTTGCAGCCGGGTTCATCAGTTCTTCGGTCTGGATCCTGATCCCGGCGTTATATTTCGGTTTCGTGCTGCAAAAAACAGGACTTGGCAAGAGAATCGCCTACATGGTCTTAAAACTTTTTGAGCCCGGCTGGGTGAACATGGCCATAAGCTGGTTCATTATCGGCATAGCGCTCTCAGCCTTAACACCCTCTATCACAGTGCGCCTGGCGATCGTCATGCCTATTGCCATGGGAGTAATCGATGCATGCAAACTAAAATACAATTCCAAGGGCTCCGCTTTCATTGCCCTCATAGCCTTTGCCATGTGCCTCTTACCGGGTACCGGCTGGCTGACAGGTTCACTGTCCGGACCGATAATGGTCGGATTCCTGCCGGCAGAGCTAAAACACCTGGCTACTTTCGACAGCTGGTTTAAGATACTGGCCCTGCCCTGGTTCATAGTAACAGTGGTATATGTCGCGCTGGTTGTTGTCTTGATGAAGCCAAAGGAAGCGATCGGTATCCCCCGCGACACCTTTAAGGAAGAATACCGTGCCCTGGGGCCGGTAAGCCGCCAGGAAATTATTACTGGAATTATACTTATCGCCTGCCTGGTGTTGTTTTCCACTGAAAAAATACATGGTATACCTGCGCCCGGGGCGGCGTTATTAGCGCTGACTTTACTGCTCCTGTTCGGCATAATCAAACCAGCGGAGATAGGTACCGGCGCCAACTGGGACGTAATAGTATTCTTTGGCGTAACGATCAGCCTTTCGTCAATTTTTCTTGAAGCCGATGTTTCCCAATGGATTGCACCTTTATTGGAGCCGACAATACTGTCCTATGCTTCCAACCCCCTGGTTTTCTTACTAGTTTTTACGGCAGGGATCATGCTGATTCGTTTTATCGATGTGCCCTGGGGTTTCTCTACCATAGCGCTTACAGCAATCGTCCTGATTCCCGTGTTCAACCAATTTGAGATCCACCCGCTGGTAGTGACCTTTGCTTACCTGGCCGGCATTAACTTTTTCCTGTTGAATTATCAGCAGCCATGGCTGCTAATGGCAGAGGGCATAATGCAGAACAAAGGATGGGCTGCCAACCACGTTTTTACAGCCGGCGCGTGCTACATCATTGCAGCCTTTGTGGCTATACTCGTATGTGTACCTTATTGGCGGATGATAGGTGTTATCCATTAACCAGCAATATTGCAGGGTAAAAGTGACAGGGGACGCTTCCCCTGTCATTTTATTTATTGTTAAACTGTTTAATTGGACTGTCAATTGCCGAATATCCTATCCGCCTGACTGTAGAAAAGGGGGATATCTGCATGATAAACTTTCCTAAATTTGCAATAATGAATTCATTTAAGTTGATAGATCATCAGGTACCGGCCAGTGAATGATACGTTGCATTGTTCTGCGGGTAAAAAGGATTAGATATGGATTATTTGGAGAATTTGCAATACGTGTGCCCATAGGTTTATTGGCTTACCGACAGAAGCCGGGATATTTTGTTTTAAGGAGGTGGTTTGAAGGCCGGAAGTTGACAACCTGGTGATTAACTTAACAGCGCATAGTTAGTTATTATAAATTACTGTTACTTTTAATCTGGATGTTTGCTTCTTAGATAACCAACGACAGGGGGTTTATTTAATGCAAGAATCAATGACGAGACGGACCTTTAAAGGACAATTGTCCACCGGTCTGGCGGCATTTATCCTTTGCTTTGCTTTAGCCTGCATACTCTGGCCGCTGTGGTCTATGCTATTTAAATCCATCTTTAGCGCTTTGGCCGCCCCGGGGCTGGCAGCGGCAGATCCTAAGCTGGCGGGTCAGTTAATCGGTGTGATGGTAGAAGGCAGCTTTTTCTGGATGGTGATCAATCCCTGGATCTGGCTGACTTTAATTATGGGCAACTACGGCAAGACAGCATTCACCCCGAAGCAGCCCTATGCCGGTCTTTGGTACACCGTTGTAGCCTGGCTGACCGGCATCATAGCGTTCTTTGTGATCATCGGTTTTCTTGGCATCTGGTGGAAACCCTTTAATCTTGCTCTGTTATTTACACCTAAAACAGCCGGGGAGGTCCAGTTGGCCTTTCAGGGCTGGGAAGTCGCCAATTTCCTTGCCCTGCCGGTGATCATGGCTCAGATTCCCTTTGTATCCCTGTTCCAGAAATGGCCTTTTGCCGGCACGTCAAAACAACCCACCGAAGGTTGGGGCGTCTTGTTCTTCAGTACACTGGTGGTAGTTTTAGTATGGATAGCAACAATAATGCCCAGCTTTTGGAACTTATCACTGGGCGAAGAAGTAATTGTCAGTGCGCCTTTGGGTTCCTTTGCAGCCTGGTGTGCGTTCTGCCAGTTTTTTGTAATCTTCTTCTTGATGCCGGCTGAAGGCGGCGAGGGTTATCCCATGAAACTTTTTGCCAGGAAACAGCCGTACATGGGAATCGCCGGACTGGTGATTGCATTAGCCGCCGGGTTATTATTGCCGCCTCTAGTCCGCGGAATCATCACGCCACTCAATCTTTCCCCGGGCACTCCTCCGGATTTACTGGTAGCCTCACTGGGGCTCTCCATCGTTGTGACTATGTTGGCCTGGCATCACCTGTTTGATGACTATCCCAGCGCCCGGCTTGTTCCCAATACCGCAGCCAGGATTCTGATCAGAGTCGCGATCTGGTTTGTCCTCGGCGGCGTACTGGGAATTATTTGGATTAAACTCTTAGGTAAGATACCCTTTGGGGCCAACAATATGGGCATGGGGTATCCAACAATGGGTATTCTGGCCGGCCAGTTTGCCTTTTTAATGACATTCCTATTCTTTAATACATTTTTCGATAAATGGCCGCTGGTACGCAAAGTACCTGAAGCTGTTAACAGTGATGAAAACATAACTTCCCAATCCGTAACTGTTTCCTCTTAAATCACACTTTGATAAAGAAACACGGCACTATGGTATCTGGTACCAGAGTGCCGTGTTTTTTTATCAGTAGGTTCTACTTTATTTCTGCATTGGGAACGCTGATTAACGCCGGAAAGAAACCGCTGCCTTAATCGGTCCGGTACTGCTAAAAAAATTTCTTGACTTCCCGGCACAGGTCTTCCGGCCAGACGACACTAACCGGTTCCTGCAGCATCACCTGGAAGAAGTTCATATCTGTGGCGTAGTCTCTGGTATTCAAGAAAGTTCTGGGAACGATCCGAAAGTGCGCGGGGAAAAACCGCTGGCCTTCGGGACCAAAGAACAAGGTTGCGTTGAAGCTGTAGATGCCTGCCTGGCCAAAGTAGTTGAAAATCCTTTGCAGGCCTGCAATAAGCTCACTGATATTTGCGGCTGTGAGATCATCCAGGCAGTACACCCTGGGAAATACACAGAGAATCTCCCCCATAACCCCCATTGATACGTAGGATGTCAGCCAGTGCGAGTCTCCAAGCTGTCCAATATAACGCTGGTTATTTCTTTGTTCAATGTCGATTAACTCCAGCCAGTAGTCCCTCTGACAACTCTCGTAAAACCTTTCTGACGCCCTTAATTCATCTTTAAACTGGTTGCCGGGATTTCCCGTGGCAAAGTACTGCTGGTGCGGGTGGATCAGCCCGCCGCCGGACGGAGGCATATAGTTCCAGCCCATGATCTGATATGGCAATGAAGGATCAATGGCCTTGACCCTTTTTAAAAAATCAAACCCGAGGCTGAAAGAGTCATGCAGATGCTCGTAACTAAACTGAGCCAGGGGCACAACATGCCCTCTGGTCATGATGCAGACCGAGCTATAGACATCGTAAGGGTGCAGGTTGGGCACCAGCAGGGCCTCCCCCCTGGCCAGGCGTCCCTCCGGAATAATTTCCCCGGGGAATTTGGGCGTCAGCTCTTCTCTGAGGGCACTGCAAAAGGGACAAAACTCCTTGCCCTGCTGTTCCAGGTATTTTTCCAGGTCCAGCTGCTGTGGAGTAATGGCCCCAAAGTGTGAATAGTGTCCTGTTCTACCGGTTAGCGGGTCAAGCCGCACCTGGGTTTTTACCGATGTCCGCTGAAAATCCAGGCGGGGATCCAGAAAAGTACTTTCAACATCAAATTTTTTAAAACTAATATCCGGCATATATACTTCCCCCCATCTTAATTATCATTAAAATGCACAGATATATCTTATTAGCAAAACTAAAACATTGCAATTCCCCCGGAGTGTCAATTGAAGAACGAAATCGCCGAAAGGATGCGTCAACGGAACCGGCCCCCTGTCATTTCCCGCCATCCATCTCCCGTCACTTAATTACCAGGAAAGCTTGACAATAGTTAGATGTCTAACTATAATATAGATATGAAAAAAGGAAATGCACTCGCCTTAATAAGCAGAATAAGAGAAAAAGCCAACAGGTTTATCGTCAGGGAACTTGAGAATCATGGAATAAAAGGGATTGTTCCTTCTCATGGCGATATCCTGGTTATTCTTTTTCAAGAAGAGAAATGCTCCATGAAGGAGTTGGCAAACCGGATTAACAGGACAAAACCAACAGTTACGGTATTGATTGAAAAGCTTATGGAATATGGTTTTGTGGAAAGGGAAAAAAGCCGCACGGACAGCAGGGTCACTTATGTCAAATTAACCAATAAAGGCAAGAACTTAAAACCAGTTTTTGACGATATTTCAAAAAAGATCGACGCACTGCTCTACGGTGACTTAAATGACGGAGAACCAGAAATTTTCGAAAGGCTGCTGCTTCAGGTAAACTCAAAATTGGATAAGGAAATATAAATCTGCTATATATAGATTCATTAATTTTCTGAAACACGGTTGGATATCTAAGTAATAGGCGCAGCCTGGACCAGGGGGGATGCCCGCGACGGAATCTGGCATGCAAACATGGCCGGTAAACAATCAGTTATTAAATTATTTAAATAACATCATGGAGGTAGGGAAAATGATCAAATTAGAGATTACCAAAGAAGCCAGGGAATATATTCAAGGTAAGTCTGATGCCATTACCGTGGAATCGGTGCCCATGGCCAGTTGCTGCGGCTACAGTAACGAGCCCGTTGTGTTCGAGTATAAACCTTCCGAGCCCGAAAAATATGAAGAAGTTGTTGTTGACGGGATTAAGGTCTACGTTTTTAAGGACGGGTATGTTATTGCCCCGGGTGGAGCCAGGGTATGTCTGGCGGATAATAACGCCCCGTATAAATGGCTGAATATCGAAGGGCTGAGGTTCAGGGATTACTTTGAGTTTGTCCCTGAATCTGTCAAAAACTAATCATTGCAGCCGGTATAATGATAAAATGTAACAGTTATTTAAAGGGGGCATTCGGTTGATCCGGCCGGCTGCCCCCTTTAGTTTCTTTATTGTTGGAAGACCATCTAAGGTGGATGTCTCTTCAGATGGGAAGTGATTTATTTAATCGGTGACGACGGCAACGCCAGCATGATCTGGTTTTTTTGTTCGGTTACCAGCGGAAAGGCAAGAGGGATAAACTTATTATTCCATTCTTCATCTTGATAAAGAGCTTTGCGCTTTTCGGTCCTTTCATCCAGGCTTTCATATTCCCATATGCTTACAAGCTGGTTGAGCGTACCCAGTTCAGTGTACCAGAATCCAACCAGTTTAAGGTACTTGGTAATTATAGGTCTGCCGATTTCTTCAAAGTATTTAATATATTGTTTTACTGTGCCCGGTTTTAATGTGTAGGTGCGCATCTCGTAGTATTTCATTAAATATGCCTCCCTTGCTTAACAAATCTCGATTGACTTAACAACAGCTGTTAATGTCCGGTTCGGTGCTGTCCGGCTACCGCATTAAAAGTGTTCTTATGTTTAAAAATTTTATATCTGCTTCAGGTAGCGCCGCCCGGTTAAAATATTTGGCTAACCTCCCTTATGTTGTCTTTCTATAATTTAATTGTAGCACAAATTATGTAACATTACAAAATTTCGACAAAATCAAGAGCTTGTGAAGATACGGTTACCTGTTCAACCTTTCTCTGGAAGTATGATATAGAAGAGGTTTCATTTCTTCATACATATCGTGTTCCTCAGTCAGGGGCAAACCCTGGAAGAAGCATATGAAATGATCCAGGATGCAAAAAAAGGATGGCTTGATTTTGCCCTGCAGAACGGAGACACAATTCCCGAGCCAACCAGGGAAGAATACTCCGGCAAGTTTAATATCCGTATACCCAAATTTCTTCACCGAGTTTTGGTTTTAAAGGCCAGGGAAGAAAATGTCAGCCTCAATCAATACATTAACTATCAACTGGCCCAAAGTATTAGTTACAAGGAAACCCCTTAAGACATCCACTTAAGGGGTCCTGTCATTGTGTCCAAATACACCGGGCCGGCCTCTCCAGGTCCATGGGCAACCACAGGCAACCAGCAACCGCAGGGACGGTTCCCAGGGTTCCGGCCAACCACAGGGAAGTTCCCCAGGTTTCTCAGGAGCCGCAATCAACAAGTTGAATTTTTGGCTGCGCTTAAGGCTCTGAAAACCTTTTCCTCGGTCATGGGTATCTCGTAAAACCGCACCCCGGTGGCGTTATAAACCGCATTGGCGATAGCCCCTGCTGTAGGAACCAGCCCCGTCTCGCCCACACCCTTGGCGCCGAAGGGACCGCTGGGGTCGCTGGCTTCTACTATAATAGCATCGATTTCCGGAATATCCTCGGCGGTGGGGAGCAGGTACTTGTGCAGGCTGTTGTGCAGCGGCCGGCCCTTGGCGTCGTGGACGATTTCCTCACTGACGGCGTAACCCACACCCTGGAGGACACCGCCCTCGATTTGCCCTTCCACAATAACCGGATTGATGGCCTTACCCACATCGTGTGCTGCAGCAACCCTAATCACCTTGACCTGGCCTGTTTCCGTGTCAACTTCAACCTCGGCGAAGTGGGCATGCCAGGGCGGAGCGTTTTCGGGTACGATCCGGCCCACGCCGATGAACTGTTTGTTGCGAAGGTGCGCGTGGTAGGCCAGTTCCTGCAAGGTCACACTTATTCTTTCCTCGCCGGTTTTGCAGACGCCGGTGCCCGCGCAATCCTCACCCAGTTCCCGGCCGGTGATGTAGATCAGGGAATCCTTAATCTCCAACCTTTCCGGTGAAACTTTCAGGAAATCAGCGGCATATTCCAGAATCTGCCTCTTGGCGTCCTCCGCCGCCGCCACCACGGCGGTGCCTGCGGCGTACAGGGTCCGGCTGGCGTGGCTGCCGATATCGAAGGGAGTGCTCAGGGTGTCGCCGAAGGTAAGGCTTACTTCCTCAAGTCCTACGCCCAGCACCTCGGCAGCCAGCTGCGGCAGCGCGGTGCTGGTTCCGGTACCGATGTCGGGCACCCCGGAGGCCAGGTGGATGGAGCCATCCTGCTGAACGGTGACAATGGCGTTATCATAGTCCACACAGAAGGGCCAGGAGTTACTGACGTGGGTGCCCACCCCCACGCCGATTCCCCTCAATTTTTTGGCTCCGGGCTGGTTGAGACTGCCGCGCCGCTCCCAACCGATGCTCTTAGCCCCCCTCTCAATACACTCGGCCAATCCTGTTGATTGGCAGGGATAGGGGAGACACCAGGGGTCACCGGCTCTCATTATATTTTTCAAACGCAGTTCCAGCGGATCCATCCCAAGTTCTTCCGCCATCATATCCACCACCGATTCAATGGGGAACATGGCCTGGGGGTTCCCGAAGCCGCGCATGGCGCCGGCGGGGGTCACGTTGGTGTAAACGCTGTGGCCGTAATAAGACTGGTTGGGAATCCGGTAAACGGCCAGCCCCATTGCGCCCAGCACACCCGGTGTTTCAGTGCTGAAGCTGCAGTAGGCACCACCGTTCAAAGCCGCCTTCAGGTCCAGGGCATGGAAAGTACCGTCTTTTTTAGCTCCCAGCTTGACTGTAACATAACCACCGTGCCGGGTGTCGGAAGCCATAAAGTCCTCTTCCCTGGAATAAATGACTCTGACCGGTTTACCGGCCTGCATGGCCAGCGCCACGGCAATGGGTTCGGCCTTGGCGCTCAGGCCGATTCGCACCCCGAAACCACCGCCCACATAGGGAGGATTCAAAACCCTGATTTTGCTGTTCGGCACCCCGAAAATTTTGGCAAGAATCATCCGGGTGGGGTGCGGGGTCTGGGTGGTGGACCAAACCGTGATCTTTCCGTTAACCTCCACCTGGGCTACGGCAGCCTGGGTCTCCATCTGGACCTGCTTTACAATGGGCAGTTTAAAACGCTTTTCAATGACGAGGTCACACTCTTTAAAGCCCTTTTCCACATCCCCCATGGGAATTTTGATGATTTCCCCGATGATATTTTTACCTTCCTTGCAGTTGGCATGGATATCCGGGGCTTCCGGTTTCATTGCCTCCAGGGGATCAAATACAGCCGGCAGTTCTTCGTACTCAACCTTGATCAGCTTCAAAGCTTCTTCAGCCAGCTTTTCGCTGACCGCCGCCACTGCCGCAACTTCGTCTCCCACATAGCGCACCACGCTGTCAAAAATATACTGGTCCAGGACCGGCTTTAAAGCCGGCACGGTAAAGGTCATTGTTGCAGAGGTGTTGAATATCTCCCGCGGGGTGTTTTTGTAAGTTACAACGGCTTTGACCCCGGGCAGCTTTTCGGCTTCCGTGGTGTCGATGCTGACGATTCTGGCATGGGCGTACGGACTGCGCAACACCTTGCCGTACAGCATACCGGGCAGCGTGAAATCGCTGGAAAAGACCGCTGTACCAGTTGCTTTCTCCGCGGCGTCAAGCCTTCTGACACTTTGTCCCACAACATTATAGTTTTTCATCCCGGCACCTCCTTTACTTGCCCTCTCTAATTTTTTCGGCGGCAGTTGAAACTGCTTTTTCTATTTTTACGTACCCCGTACAGCGGCAGATGTTCCCCGAGATGGCCTCCCGGATCTCCTCCCGGGTGGGCTGCTCATTTTTGTCCAGCAGGGCTTTGGCTGACATGATCATGCCCGGCGTACAGAAACCGCATTGAATGGCTCCAAGATCCATAAAACTTTCCTGCAGCGGGTGGTATTTGCCCGGACCTCCGATGCCTTCAATGGTTTCCACAACAGCCCCCTCCGCTTTCAGAGCAGGAATGATGCAGGAGGTAACGGCATCCCCGTTCATAATCACTGTACATGCCCCGCACTCCCCCTGACCGCAGCCTTTTTTAACTCCAATCAGGTTCAGTTTGTCCCTGAGCACATCCGCCAGCATGTCGGTAGGTTCCACAACCACCCTGATTGTTTCACCGTTGAGAGTAAAAGTGAGTATTTTAGAGCTCATTGGTTTGCCTCCTTTATTATTGTTAGCAATTGCCTCCGGCCCGGACGACGGCCGCCTCCAGCGCTCTCCGGACCAGGACCGGCAGCACCTCCAGGCGGTACTCCCGGGAACCCCTGAGCGCGCTGGACCTGGGATTGGCCTGGGCCCTGGCCGCAGCTGCAGCATTTTCGATGTTCCCAAGGCTAACATCCGCCCCCGTTAAGATTGCTTCAGCTTCAGTAGCGCGTACCGGTCCCGGCCCCACCGGGGCCATGACGATGCGGGCCCACTGGAACCGGTTATCTGCCAGGGATACGACCACTGCAACATTGAGCATGGGCAGAGCCAGTGCTTTCCTCTGCTCCAGGCGTTCATAGGCAGAACCCTGATTTTTCAATAAGGCCGGAAACTGGATCCTGGTCACAATCTGGCTGGTGCTGTCCAGGACGCTCTTTCCAACACCGGCATACAGTTTTTCCACCGGGATGTATTCTTTTCCCGACGGCGACACCACTTCAGCAACAGCACCCAGGGCCACCAGGGCCACAGCTGCATCCGCCGCCGGCTGGGCATTGACCACATTGCCCACCACCGTGGCAGTGTTGCGAATCTGCAGGGAACCCACCGACCGGGCCGCCCGGGCCAGGACCGAAGCCTTTTCCTGGATTAATTTGGACTTGGCAACCTGGTTATGGGTTACAGCGGCGCCGAGCCGGATCAAATCATCCTCCAATGTGATTTCCTGCAAACCGGGAATCCTGGTTAGATCCACCAGCACTCCAGCTTCTTTTTTGCCGTTTGCAAGATCCAGGAGCAGGTCGGTGCCGCCCGCAACAACCCTGGCCCGTCCCTTGCCGCCCTGCAAATGGGACAGGGCCTGTTCTACCGTTTCCGGGATCAAGTAGTCTTGCAGCATAAAAATACCTCCTTTAGTTAAAATGAAGCCGTTTTATTTAGCCACCAGGCGAGGGCTCAGAGCAAAGGCAGAAGGGGCAAGAAGAACCTTCGCGCCTCAACCCCACCCCGATGCTTTGGGCCGCACTTTTCGCGCAGTCCGGAGAACTTGCCGGCACATCTTTTCCTGATCAACTTTACTGGACCGGTCCCTTTTGGGTGAGGTAGCTGTGCATGGCCTTCGCCGCCGCGCGACCGGCCCCCATGGCCAGGATGACGGTGGCGGCGCCGGTCACAATGTCCCCGCCTGCGTAAACACCGGGCTTTGAAGTAGCCCCGGTGGCCGGATCGGCCACGATATTGCCTTTTCTGTTAACTTCTAAACCGCTGGTGGTCCTGGGAACAAGGGGGTTGGGACCCTGGCCTATGGCCACCACCACCGTGTCCACGTCCATCACAAACTCAGTCCCGGGAATGGGCACGGGACTGCGGCGGCCGGAGGCGTCCGGCTCACCCAGTTCATAGCGCAGGCATTCCATACCTGTAACCCAGTAATTGTCATCATGGATAATTCTTGTTGGGCTGGTCAGAAAAGCAAATTTAACGCCTTCCTCCACAGCGTGTTCCACTTCCTCGCGGCGCGCCGGCAACTCATGCACGGATCGCCTGTAAACAATCCAGGATTCCTCCGTTCCCAGGCGCAGGGCCGTACGGGCAGAGTCCATGGCCACGTTGCCGCCCCCCAGCACGGCAACTTTCCTGCCCACCCGGATGGGAGTATCGCTTCCTGGGAAGCGGTAGGCCTTCATCAAGTTGGTGCGCGTCAGAAATTCGTTGGCTGAATAGACGCCGCAGGCGTTTTCACCGGGAATTTTCATAAAATAGGGCAGGCCCGCCCCGGTACCGATGAAAACAGCGTCAAAACCGCCGCCGTTGAGCAGTTCGTCAACCGTAGCGAATTTGCCCACGACCGCGTTGACCTCGATCCCGACCCCCAGCTTTTTCAGGTTTTCAACTTCGGCATGCACCACCCGCTTGGGCAGGCGGAATTCAGGAATGCCGTACATCAGGACGCCGCCGGCCACATGCAGGGCTTCAAATACGGTAACCCTGTGTCCGGCTTTGGCCAGGTCGGCGGCGCAGGTGAGACCGGCCGGCCCCGAACCGACAACGGCAACCTTCCTGCCGGTGGGCGGCGCAACCCTCTGGGGAAAAGTGCCCCGGGCCAGTTCCCAGTCTGCACAGTAGCGCTCAATGCGGCCAATGGCCACGGGTTCGTGCTTTTTCCCCAGGGTGCAGAATTTTTCACACTGGCTCTCCTGGGGGCAGACCCTCCCGCAAATTGCCGGCATTGCGTTTGTTTCTTTGATCTTTTGAATCGCCCCGCCGAAATCCCCTTCGGCCGCCAGCCTGATAAAGGCGGGAATGTCCACATCCACCGGACAACCCTGCCGGCAGGGCGCGTTTTTACAGTCAAGGCAGCGTTTTGCCTCGGCTATGACGGTATCTTCCGGGTAGCCCAGGGCCACTTCCTCAAAATTTTTGGACCGCCGTTGGGGATCCTGGGCCGGCATCGGGTTCTTTTTGGTAATGATCGTTTTTTTGGGCTGCTTTTCCCCGGTCATTATTTTTCACCTCCCCGGACACAGCTGCACCTGTGTCCGGTCTCTCCCAGGTAGAGCTCCAGGGCAAGTTGCTCCATGGGCTTATAAATAACAGACCGCCGGGCCATTTCCTCGAAATCAACCAGGTGTCCGTCAAACTCCGGACCGTCAACACAGGTAAACTTTGTTTCGCCGCCCACAGTGACCCGGCAGCAACCGCACATACCCGTCCCATCGACCATGATTGAATTAAGGCTGACCACGGTTTTTAGGCCGTATTCCCGGGTCAGGCTGCTCACCGCCCGCATCATCGGCAGCGGGCCGATGGCAATACATAAGTCCAGTTCCTTCTTTTCCCCAATGACTTCCCTGAGGAGATCCGTAACAAAGCCATGAAGTCCGTAAGAACCATCATCGGTGGCCACCAGCAGCCTGTTACAGGCAGCCCGCATCCGGTCTTCCCAGAATAGCAACTCCCTGTTACGGGCGCCGACAATTCCGGTTACTTCGTTGCCGGCATCCTTGAGGGCGCGGGCAATGGGATAAACCGGGGCAACTCCGACGCCGCCGCCGATACAGACCACGCTTCCGAAGTTCTGGATCCGGGAGGGTAGTCCCAACGGTCCGGCGAAATCCTTGAGCTTGTCTCCTGCTTCCAAAGTCCCCAGTTGTCTGGTGGTTTTCCCCACCTCCTGAAAGACGCAGGTAATGGTCCCTCTCTCCCTGTCAAAGTCTGCAATTGTGAGGGGAATCCGTTCGCCGCCCTCCCATAGGCGAAGGATGACGAACTGACCGGCCTTCGCCTTTCCAGCCACCAGGGGAGCCTTGATTTCAATCAGACTGATGTCGGGGGCCAGAACTTCTTTATTAACAATCCTGTACATGAAAGCATTACCCTCCTTTACTGAATATTTTTACAGCAAGGAAGATGCCAGTTTTTAATGAATATTCAAAAAAAGAAAGACCTCTGGTTGAGAGGCCTACAGAATACTGAGTTCTTTTTTTGTTCAACAAAACTTGAACAGGTAGTTCCGGCAGATTTAAGGCTAAACCAGCAGATATTATCGACAAATAAACGGCCGGTTGCCGAAAAAACGGCAGCCGGCCCCGGTTAAATTTATTTATCTTTCTCCTTTTCCAGGTAGCGTAAAACCCGTGGGGTGACATTTAAAAGTTTTGCTGCTTTTGTCCGGCTATTTCCGGTCTTTGCCAGGGTTTCCTCTATGACCCGCCTGACCGTCCAGGCAGCCTCCCGCTCCATTGTATCCTTAAGTTCCGCCAGATCAATAGTGCCCTTGCTCAATATTACCTTGAGCAGTCTCCGGCTCCAGTCCCGAACCACCTCATTAACGTTTGTTTTTGTGCCCAGGTGCCTGGCCAGAAAATCTTGCTCATTGTGGACAACGTGTCCGGGCAGGCAATCCGGACCAAGCAGGTCGCTGCTCCTGAGGGCGAGGGAACGGGCCACCACATTGGACAACTCCCTGACATTGCCCGGCCAGGAATAGTTTTGCAACAGAGACATGGCCTGATCGCTAAACCGGATGCGCAAATGCCTCTCTTCTTCCGGCAAGTTTTTTTCAATAAAGTAGTCCACCAGCGGCACAATATCCATAGGTCTTTCCCGCAGGGGCGGGATTTGCAGGCTGACAACATCAAGGCGGTAGAGGAGGTCTTCCCGGAATAGTTTATCCCTTGCTGCGTCCCGCAGGCTCTTATTGGTGGCAGCCAGTACCCGGACATCGGTTTTAAGCGGTCTTTCACCACCAACCCGGTAGAATTCACCGCTTTCTAAAACTCGCAGCAGCTTGACCTGGATGGACGGCGAGGCCTCGCCGATCTCGTCCAGAAAGAGAGTACCCTTGTTGGCCAGTTCAAAAATCCCGTGCCGGACACCCTGGGAACCGGTAAAGGCCCCTTTTTCATGTCCAAAAAGCTCGCTTTCCAGCAACGACTCGGTTAGCGCCCCGCAGTTTACGCAGATAAAGGGATTGCCGAAACGGGGACTGTTGGCATGGATAAACCTGGCCAGCAAATCTTTCCCGGTACCGGTCTCTCCTTCAATCAAAACGGAAATTTTGCGGGTAGCTACTTTTTTACTTAAAAGAAGCAGTTCCTTCAGCGGGCTGTCATCGGCCATGATGATGCTGAATTCCGAAGCAAGCTTTTGCAGCTCATCACGGATAAACCGCTGTTTGTTATTAATGGACTGCAGGGCCAGGTCCAGCAGGTTGTCCAGTTCTTCCAGTTCATCAAAGGGCTTGTCGATATAATCAAAGGCGCCCAGCTTCATAGCTTCTACGGCGGATTTAATGGTGCTGTAACCGGTCATAATGATTACCTCGCAGCCGGGACTGCTCTCCTTGATTTCTTTCAGCAGGGTAATCCCGTCAGTATCGGGCAGCTTCAAATCGACCATGGCTAAATCATAGGATTTTTCGCATAAGAGGGTCCTGGCCGCAACACCTGAATTAGCCACATCCACAGGGTAGCCTTTTTCTTCCCGAAAATAGAATTCAAAGAAGGTACCTACTTCAGCCTCATCATCAATCACCAAAATTTCCGGCTTCTTCACTGCTGTCACCCCAGACTAGTTATTATCTGCTACAATGGAATAATCAAGGAGAAAACACTGCCCCTGCCGGCCTCGCTGTCGACCTCGATCCTGCCGCCGTGGGTTTGGGCGATACCCAGGCTCACGGAAAGTCCCAACCCGGTTCCCCTGGTTTTCTCCTTGGTTGTAAAAAAGGGGTTGAATATTTGATCGATTATGCTCTCCGGAATTCCCACCCCGTTATCCGCTACTTTTAACTCCACCACTGTACTGCCCGCTTCTGCGTCCTCCCGCATGTTTGTGCTGATTTCAATCACGCCGTCCGCCAGCTCCTCCAGGGCATCCCTGGCATTGAGCAAAAAGTTGATCACCACCTGCTCCAGCTGCAGCCTATTGCCCATAAACAGGGGGATTTGGGGATTGAGGTTCTTATTTATGGTTATCTTGTTTTTTTCGATTTGATAGGAAACCAGATATAAACTGTTTTCCACCACATCGTTGATGGACACTTGAGCGAAGGTATAACTGTCCTGCCTGGAAAAGGTAAGCAGGTTTTGGATAATACGCTTGCTTCTCTGCCCGCAGGACTTGATATCCTGCAGCAATTTTAAATACTTGTCATCCGGCGGAGCGCTTCTTAAAATTAGGCTGGAGTTGCCGATGATTGCGGTAAGGGGACTGTTCAGTTCGTGAGCGACGCCTGCGGCCATTTCACCTATGGCTGCGAGCTTGGCCGACTGAAACAGTTGTGCCTCCATCCTTCTTTTGCCGGTAACATCATTAACGTACACAGCCATGCCGTAGAGATCGTTATTTTCGTTGTAGAGCGGGTAGGCCGATATATTATAAATGTTTTTTGTGATAGTGTGGGTGGACTCCCTGACACAGGCCCGGCCTGTCTGAAAAGCTTCCGCGGCGGGACACAAATGACACTGATCCCCGCAGCAGGCAAAGGTCTCATAGCATTTTACATCCCTGCCGGACTTTGCTACGGGGTCCTGGCTGTTGGAACGCAAAACATTGTAAGAGAGGTCAATGAGAAAGAGCCTGCCCGGAACTGCTTTGAAAGTTTCCTCCCACTCCCTCTTGCTTTTGGAGACTTCGGCATATAAGCGGGTATTATTGATACAAACTGCCAGCTGGTCGGCCAACTGCTGAACAAAGATAAAATCATTCTCCGAATATACATAGGTCTCTTTACTTCCGAAATTCAGGGCGCCGATAACTTCGTTGTTGACCAGGAGCGGCGCCATAATTGCCGATTTAATGCCCAGTTCCCTTAAGTTGTCATCTTCCTGGTATTTGTGCGGATCGTTCCAGATGTCCTGCCTTAAAAAGCAATGCTTGTCCATAATGGCCTTCCAGGGCGCCGAATTATGCCTGTCCAGGATCCAGCCCACACCCAGTATCTTTTGTTCCTTGGGTACTCCTGATTTAATGATGAGCCGGCCTTTTTCCAGCAGGCAAAAACTGAGCAGGTCATAGGGGAGAACACTGCGCAGGGGGGCCGCTACCTCATCGATGATATCGTCATAGGACATCTCCACATTGATCCTTTTGGCAATCTGCTGGATAATAGCCATACGCGAGTTCTGCCTGGTCAGTTCCTCGATAATGTTCTTTACTTCCGCAGGAGACAGTACTTTGTTTTCTACAACCGGGGTTTCCTGACGCGGCTCCATCTGCTCTCCCCATTTCATTATATAAAGACAATTCTTAATAAGATTAATTTATTGAATAGTCTCTAACTATTTTAGATCCTAATAATATTTTGTCAATCCAAAAAAGAAGACAAAAAAAGTTCTTGAAGAGAGCTCAACCGGAGGTTTTGTTTTAAAATAGCTGAATTATAGATTAGCTATGACTATTCTTCATGTTATTATTAGATTGTAACAAATATACAATGAATTCTATTGAAATCTCTTAGGATAGAAATGATTGGAGAAAATATTTTTCGCATATGGTTAATAACTGGAAAAAGAACGCAATTTTGTTTTTAGCCAGCCAGAACATATCGCTCTTTGGCTCGTCCCTGGTCCAGTATGCAATAGTGTGGCATATTACCTTAACAACACAGTCCGGTGTTATGATGACAATATCTATTATTTGCGGTTTCCTGCCCACCTTTTTTCTATCACCCTTTGCCGGGGTCTGGGCTGACCGCTATAATCGAAAAATACTCATCATTCTATCGGATTCTATGATTGCAATAGCAACGCTGATCCTGGCCGTACTGTTTTTTTATGGATATGATCCGCTCTGGCTGCTCTTTGTGATGTCGGCCATACGCGCGCTCGGCTCAGCAATTCAAACACCGGCAATAGGGGCTTTTCTTCCCCAGCTAGTGCCGGTGGATAAACTTACTAAAGTAAACGCAACAAACGGAAGCATCAAGGCGCTCGTTATGCTGGTATCCCCTATGCTAAGCGGCGCATTACTTACAATGTCGGACATTGTAACAGTGTTCTTGATGGATTTTATAACGGCAGCTCTGGCTGTTTTAACTTTACTTATATTTTTACATGTGCCGGTTCATGCAAAGGCGAAGGAAAAGCAGTCGACCAGTTATTTGAGTGACATGTATAAAGGCTTCGAATATATCAAAAATCGCGGTTACATAAAGAGTTTTTTTCTGTTTTGTGCTCTTTTCTTTGTCCTGGCCGCACCCGTTGCCTTCTTATCGTCACTTCAGGTCACCCGCAAATTCGGCAGCGATGTTTGGCGTTTAACAGCGCTTGAAATCACTTTCTCCGTGGGTATGATGGTGGGCGGAATCATCATGGCTGCCTGGGGCGCTTTCAAAAACAAGGTTCATTCAATGGCTCTGGCCATCATTGTTATCGGAGCCTTTACCTTTACCCTTGGGTTTATTGCTGATTTTTGGTCATACATAATCATTACGGGCTTGATCGGAATAACGATACCGGTTTTCAATACCTCATCTACTGTTCTTTTGCAGGAGAGAGTTGAGGAGAATTATCTGGGCAGAGTATTCGGTGTTTTCGGGATGATCTCCAGTGTTATGATGCCGCTGGGAATGCTCGTGTTCGGACCCCTGGCAGACATTATCAGAATTGATTGGATCTTTGTGGGAACCGGGCTGCTGCTCTTTATTCAGGGCTGTTTCTTAGCAGGCAACAAAGTAATGATTGAAGCCGGAAAGCCAATTCCAGGCGGAGAGGGTCCAGGGGAAGAGCGGGTTGATTAATTGTTGTTGCCGCCGCCCCCACCGGCTACTCCTCCTTCTTCCTCTTTTTCCAAAAGAACAGCCGGCTCAGCCCGGCCCTTGCCCCTTCAAGGCCGCGCTCAACCCTTTTGCCTGCAAGATTGTACCAGGCGGTTTTGAGCTTTTTAACGGCCCTTTGAAGTAGACCGCCAAGAAATTCCAGGGGCAAGGATACCGCCAGGATGATCAGGCGAAAGGGAAAAAGGGCAGCCGTCCAGATTATCCGCATACACCTGACAAAAAGCCGCCAGGTCTTCTTAAGTACCTGGAATTTAAACCTGAGAAAACGGCTCACCGGAGCACTGAGAAGCCAGTAATAAAAGAAGGCCCCCAGGAAGAGCCCGACAAAGACGTATAGCCGCACTTCACCCCAGTTCCCCCGGAGCAGGGCCAGGAAGATCATAGCCGTGGTTACCAGCCAGAATACTATGTCCCCCAGGATAGTTGCCCGTTTTCTAAATTTGAAAGCCCGCCTGAGCTCACGGTAATAATTATAAAAAAAGCCGGCGGTCAGGCCGGCCGCTACGGTAGCTGCAAAGGCAAGAAACTGCTCAGATAAGGATTCCATTTATACCGGCCGCCTCCTCTGCTTTAAAAAAGCGCCTGTGAGCGCTTTTCCGGGTTTACTATTTGAGTATTCTGCTTAACATCCCCTTTGCTCTGGCCTTGCCTCTTTCTTTGCTTTCATGGTATTGAAAGGAGGTAAAGTAACCCTCGGCGGCAAGGTTTCCGTGCTCCAGATTGAGGTGGGTTATATGCAGCCCCTCTCCCTTTAAAACAAGCATGCCCAAATTGGTTTCCAGCGTTATCTCAGATTCATCAAAGCTGTCCACATGCAGGACCCCTTCCATAACGAGCCGCTTGCGCCCGCTGACGGATATACTGTGTTTGAGGCTCTCATCCATGTCCAACACCCCTTCCGCAGGGGAACCCCCCAGATGAAGGATACCCGCTTTGGTAAAACAGGTTTACTTCATCCTATGCCCGGCCTTTTTATTTATGCTAAAAAAAGAAGGCCTTNNTTTCGGGCCTCCTTTTCCTAACTGTACATTGCCGCTCTTCAAAATAAACTGAGATCATCAGTGGCGCTTAAAAACGGACCGGGAACCTCCGCTTTCGGCCGGCTTTACGTCCATTTATCCTGCTGCCGTCGCCGCTTCAGCGGCATGGTGGTTTAACCTTTGGTTTACCTGGTAGCATTCCAAATCAATGTAAAGACCATTAAATCCTCAAAGTCGACCTTGCCGTCCGGAGTGATGTTCAAGTTGGGGTATGTACCGCTTGACGGGGAGATATCGCACTGGCTAAATGGAGATCCCGGAATACTCTGTTCAGCCTGCGACCAGCCCGGGTCTCCGGCTTTATGGTTCCAGGCAAGGGCAAAAATCATCAAGTCTTCAAAATCTATCCTGGTATCCCCGTTGAAATCGCCGGGAAATTCATTGATCTCAACTGTGCCGTTAGTTTTCGTTACTCCCAGGGGATTGTTCCCGGCGTCACGCAGGTCGGCGACGCTATGGGTCAAAGCCGAGGTTCCCTTGGCCTTGGCCTTCATTATTATATTGTATACAACTCCGCTGCCACCGGGATACGCGGAATTAGACCTGGCTAGATTCAGTTCGACCCTGCCGGTGGTATTGTTGTACTCCGGAAAGGATGTCAGTACCGGGCTAAAAAACGAACCTCCCGGTATTTCCACCTCAACCACTTCCAGCAGGCTGGGGTTGAAATCAAACACGTGATGAAAACCCAGGATGGTTTGTCCGGCGGTAAGATTACTTATTTCCACACCCATAGTAAAGTTTCCGCCCTTAGTAACATTTGCAGCGGAGGGTACAAAATTAACGTTGGCGGAGGATACATTAACTGTGCCGTTAATGGGATTTACCGCCAGAGAATGATTCTGCGTATCTCGCAGGTCAACGACGGCATGGGTCAAAGTTGCGATACCTTTTGCTTTAACCTTCATTTGTACATTGTATACGACCCCGCTGCTGCCGGGGTATACGTAACTAGACCTGGCCAGGTTCAGTTCGACTCTGCCGGTGGTATTGTTATAAGTTACAGGGGCCGTCAGCACCGGGTTTAAAAAAGAGGTGACCGGCACTTCAGCCTTTACCACTTCCAGTAAGTCCGGGTTAAAGTTAAACACGTGACGGAAGCCCATGACTTCTTGACCTGAGGTTAAATTATTAATTTTCAGGCCTATGGTGAACTCGCCGCCCTCACCGGCATTGACGGTGGCAGGTTCGAAACCGACGCTGATCCCTCCACTCGCCCTGCTTTCCTCGCCGGCTATCTGGTTATTTTGTATTTCTAATTGACCAGTTGTATTTACCGCACTCAGATCGTCATAATCCTCCAAAAGCTGTTCTTCCTGCTCCTGAACAGGATCATTGCTTATTACATTGTCATGGTTTCTCTCGCTACCGAATGCTGCCGGTGCTATAAGAAGTACCAATAGAAAGATTAAGATGAACGGACCAATGATTTTTTTAATCATTCCGGCCTCTTCCTTTCTTTACTAATAATTTATTGTATTAAAGCAAACCATTGATAAAACTGCACAAAAAACAAAACAAGAACTTGCTAAAAACCCAGGATAGGTTATGACGATTAATTTCTATAATCCATGACAAAACCACCTCTTTACAATAAAATATGCGACAATAATATATAGTAATTTTTTGGTTCTATGGCCAGATTAAACAATTCAATATTATTTTTTACAAGTCCTTCTTGATACAAAAATTCTTGAAAAAAATATTATCATAATATCTACTTGCTTTAATTCCCCCACGCTTCTCTAAAATGCGATTTTTTCCGGGAAATTATCAATTCCTCAGCAACAAGGATTCCCTGAGGACATTCTTAATCCACACTTTTTACTACCATTTTTCCCCTTGCCCCTGTTTCATCTTTGCTCTTTCCAGACAAAAAAAGAAGGCCTGATAGACCTTTGAAGCCTGAAGAACAGTTACTTATTTTATTTGTTCTTAGCTGTTGTTATTTCAGCATATCAATCAACACTTTACTTTTACCGTTTTCACTTTATAATTCCGCCTTTTATTCCCACCGCTTCTGTATTTCAACATTCCTGTGATAGAACTGAACAATCTCTTCCGGGGATTTGCCCTGCTCCGCCAGTAGCCTGGCGCCCCACTGACACAGGCCCACCCCGTGCCCGAATCCCTTACCCGCTAGAACCAACTGACCGCCTTCCACCCTCAGGTCCGTAAGAAGCATGGAACGGACCTTTTCACTGCCCAGAGCCAGCCGCAGGGAGGAACCACTCACGGTCTGGCTGCCGAGCCTGATCTGCTCGGCCCGGCCCGAGGGTCCCTTCTTTTCGATGGAAGCCGAGGTAATGACGCCGGGGTCCTTCCCGGTGATTTGCTGCACAGCCGTCCTGGCCCGGGCCAGAGGTATCCTGGCCTCCCAGGCCCTGTTTTCGGGGACGGTTATGGACAGGCAGCCGTCCTGGGCTCCCTCCTTGAGATAGGGCGTGGGCCCTTTGGTATAGCCCAGGCCTTCCTCCGCTGCGGCGGAAATCCCGCCGCAGCAGGCGGAAAACCAGGCTTGAACGTAATTGTTGTTATGGGTGAGAACTTCGCCCCGGGTCATTTCCACCGCCTGGCGGACATTATCGTTAATTTTAGCTGGTTCATAGGCCTGAAACTCTTCCACGCTGGTGGATGCGTCGGTTCCCCGAAGTTGCTTGACCCGGCCTTCCTGGATGTTTTCCATGGTGTAGGTGCGGGCCAGGATGGCCTGGGCGGCCAGCGCGTTAACCGGCCATTTGGTATCCATTTCGGCGGCGACCACCCCCTGCAGATACTCTTCGATCTTCATATCTTTCTTCTGGCCCGTCTCGTTGAGATAAAGGGAGATAACCGGTTCCTCGATCTGGGGCGCAGGCTTTGGTGCAGGCTGCTGCCTCCTACAACCAGGGAGCAAAAGAAACAGCACCATCAACAACAAAATTAGTCTGGTCATTGGTTGCCGGAACATAAAAAACCCCTCCCGCCTTTTTTAGTTATTCTGGGCTGAAGGGGCGCGTTTTATGTAGTTTCTTCGATAAGCCTGTACATCCCGGCAGCCAGTTTAGCCGGTACGTTCTCCTGGATGGAAACAACCTCAATTTTCAGCGTTTTGTTGCCAAAATGAACTGACAGGATGTCTCCGGGTCTGATCTCGGCGCCTGCCTTGGCGACCCGCCCGTTTATTTCCACCTGACCGCGGTCGCATACTTCTTTGGCCAGAGTCCGCCGCTTGATCACGCGGGAGGTTTTAAGAAATTTATCAAGGCGCACAATACTGCCACCATCCTTACGCTTTGAAAAAAATCAGACTCTGGCAGTCTGATCATCTACCCGGAAAAGTTGGTATTCCGTTCATTTTCACTTATCTGATGGTACCACACAAGATGTTCTGAACGTTTACCCTGAAAATACACTGCCTTGCGCCGGTTCATATACCTTTAAATCCGGCGCTGAAGGTCCTGTTGTGGTTTGAAACCATATTTTTACGTTGTATTTTCGTAATTTGTGATGTAGCGTTAGCAACATGGCGGTCAAACCGGATAAATTACTTTAGTACCGCATCTCTGAGCGCTTTACCGGCTTTAAAAACAGGAACCCGGGCAGCGGCAATATTAATTTCCTCCCCGGTCTGCGGGTTTCTCCCCTTGCGAGCTGCTCTTTCCCTGATTTCAAATGTTCCGAATCCGACCAGCTGAACTTTGTCGCTCCGGGATAAGGCTTCGCCGATGGTGTCCAGAACGGCAGTTACAGCTTTTTCAGCATCTTTTTTGGTCAGTTCTGTTTTTTCGGCAACGTTCGAAATCAATTCTGCCTTATTCATGTAACCCCTCCTAAAAGAAATAATGATCCCAGTCACCCATATTATTCGCGATATTTCTTTAAGTTCCTCCCGCCAAGAAAATGATTCCTGTATTTTTTATCGTCTTTTTCTAGATTTTTTCTAGNNTTTTCTAGGTTCTTTGCCTCCTCCCACCACTGGTCCATTTCAGCAAGGGTACACTGTCCCAAATCCCGGTCATTAAGCCGGGCCATTTTTTCGACATATTCAAACCTCCTGGTGAATTTCGCCGCTGTACCGGTCAAAGCTGCTTCCGGTTCAATACCGAGCAGTCTGGCCAGGTTGACCACTGAAAAGAGCAGGTCCCCTATCTCTCCTTCAATTTCAACAGGGTCTTTTCCAGCAACAGCCGCTTCAAGCTCGGCCAGTTCCTCACGAACCTTGTCCATGGCGCCGTGGTGATCCGGCCAGTCAAAACCTGCGCCGGCAGCCTTTTTCTGAAGCCTGGCGGCACGCATCAAAGCCGGAAGAGACATGGATACGCCGGCCAGGAGACCCTTGGGAGGAACACCCTCCCTTTCTTTTGCCTTGATCCTGTCCCAGAGCAGGACCACATCGCGGCTGTTCCGGGCAGTTAAAGAACCAAAAACATGAGGGTGCCGGCGGATTAACTTTTCACTTATTCCGGCCACCACATCGTTTATGTCAAAAGACTGTTTTTCGGCTGCAATTTGGGCGTGGAAGACCACTTGTAGTAGTAAGTCTCCCAATTCTTCACATATTTTATACATATCTCCCTCGTCCAACGCCTCTAAAACTTCGTATGATTCCTCTAAAAGATATGGTCTCAAAGACCGGTGGTCCTGCTCCCGGTCCCAGGGACAGCCGTCCTCGCTGCGCAATCTGGACATGATCTTTACCAGAGGGTCCAGGGGATAGCGGCAGTTACCGCTGCTCCGGTTTAATTCGTTCAATTTCGTTAAAGGGAACTTTTCTGCGGCGCCGTCCCGCCCGTCAGGAGAGCCGGAACCGCTGCCGGTCCCTACATCTTGTACGTCCATTTTTTCCGGACCTGACGGGCAGCCGGAGGCCTGTCCAGCCACCCCGGCCCCCCTGGCGTCTTGCTCCGGCGGGTACTCCGGCCCGGCCAAAGTTTTGCTCCCAGTTTCGTCCCTGCAGGATCCCCCTGGTTCCGTCAACCCGGGGAACTCCTTTGTATTTTCCGGTCTTTCCCTGCCTCCGGTGTCCCGCGGCGGCTCAATATCACCTATTTCAGGCAGGAACAGGCTGGTAAGATGATCGACCCAGTCCAACCGGTCTATTTCAAACAGGGGATGCTTTTCCACCCTTTCTTCACCCGGCACCCCGGCCGCTCTGATTACCGTAACAGGATGTTCAGGGGGATAAAGCTCCAGCAGCGACAATTTTACCTCCGAGGCGATCAGGCGGCTGTAAACCTGCGTAATGACAGCCGGGCGTGCGGGCAGGGGAGGTCTCTGCTGGAGTAGAAGACCGTCCAGGACCTGCAGACCCGACCCCGGATCCAACCGGAGCGCCGAGAAAACAGCATCCAGAAAACTTACCGCCGGCAGCAGTTCCACCTGCAAGCCTTCCTCCTCCGCCCTCTCCAGGATCAGGCGGACCGAGTCCTCGGCGACCAGAGGGTGCCCCGGAACAGCATAAAGTACGGACTGGTTCCGGGCCTCCTGGAGGACCGCCTCCGCGATGCGGGCGTAAACTTCCTGAAAGCTGTGCGCCTGCTCGTAAAAAGAATCGAAGGTGATAAAGGCAATCCCCTCCCGGCCAAGCCATTCCACCACAGGGTGCCTGCCCGTGCGGAGCAGGATCCGGGG
>DBRJ01000057.1:29791-55751 GCA_002305915.1 Pelotomaculum sp. UBA1371
TTCTTCCAAGGAATATTTGCACTCCCCATCTTCAATAGTCATGACGGCTGTATCCAGCCGCAAAAAAATTTAAGTGGCCTTTGACGAGGCCACCTTCGTTCACTGTTCCATTTGTTTGGCTAGAAAACCAGCCGCAGTCTCGGCTAACTTCAGCTCCATTTCACCCATCTTAACGTCGGGATCCTTGGAAGCCAGGATAACAGCCCCGATTGGGTCCCCCTCCGCAATAATCGGGGCAATCACTTCACAAGAATACTTGCACTCCCCATCCTCAATAATCATGCAATCTTTACAGAAGGGATCTTCAACCGGGCTGTTGATGACCACGGCTTTGCGTTCTTCCATAACCTTTTCAATGGCAACCCCGACCGGCCTGTTCAAAAACTCTTTTTTAGGCGCTCCGGAAACAGCCACAATGGTGTCCCGGTCGGCAATGCAAGCAATATGACCCAGAGCCTCATATAAGGAATCAGCATATTCTTTAGCAAAATCCCCCAGCTCACCAATTGGCGAGTACTTCTTGAGGATAACCTCACCTTCCCTGTCTACAAAAATCTCAAGGGGATCTCCTTCACGGATTCTTAGTGTTCTCCTAATTTCCTTGGGGATGACAACTCTTCCCAGGTCATCAATACGGCGGACAATGCCCGTTGCTTTCATTGATTTCCCTTCCCTCCTTTTCGGCTTTTTTCAGGGTCTATGATAGTATATATCAGGAGGGATTCAATTATTCATTTTTTTCCAATCGCCTGAAAAACTTTTCAGCTTTCAACTTATTTCTTATCCGTTAGAGGAATTTCCTTCATCTTCGGCAAGATTATTGACAATGTCGGCCTTGCTTTTGGCTTCCATCATAAAGCTGCTGAACCGGTTTTCTTTAGCTTCATTGGTTAATTTCTCGGTTAGCTGCTGCCGGACCTCCTCGAAAGGCTGCACACCGGCAGGAATTACTTTCTCACGCTTGATCACGTGGAAACCATATTCCGTCTTGACCGGTGAAGTTGTATATTCACCGTCTTTCAGGGCATGGGACGCCCGGG
Source organism: Pelotomaculum sp. UBA1371 (assembly GCA_002305915.1). Lineage (GTDB taxonomy): Bacteria > Bacillota > Desulfotomaculia > Desulfotomaculales > Pelotomaculaceae > DTU098. The sequence goes on from DBRJ01000057.1 coordinate 30,832, forward strand.
CAAAAGCCTCTACGGCCTCACCCTCGGCGAAAATAAAGAGACCGCCATCTGTCCGGGTCCCGCTGTCCTCGGATTTCTCCCCGGCCAGTTCAGCGAAATCCCTGCCCTGCTTCAGCTCCGCGATGACGTCCTCAGCCAGTTTCCTGGCCTCTTCTTCCGTGTGCCGGAAAGGGTAGCCCTTATCCCCTTCGTTTATAAAGAACAGAATATGGCGCACCTGCAGCCGCTCGGGATAGCTCATCATTTCTTTATTTTCCTCGTAATACCGGCGGACTTCCTCCTCGGAGGCAACGGGCACGTCACTGGTCAGTGTGTCCTGCAGTTTCAATATATAGGCCGCTTCTTCTTCACTGACCCTGATCTGGGACAGATAATTCCGGTATTCCTCCTCGGAAGGAAACTGAGCCTTGAACGGCTTGATTATTTCCTGGATCTGTTCCACATTCAAACTACCCAGTTTCTTGCCTTCCTGGAGCATCAGCCTGTTGTTAATCATTAGATCCAGGACGTCTTTCCGCAAAGATTCCAGCAGGGCCGTGCCCTGGTCCCCGCTAAAGTCCAGCCCCTGTTTTTCGTAAGCAGCCTTCGTTTCGTCCACAATTTCAGCCAGTTCATCGCTGTAGATTTTCTCACCGTTGACAGTGGCTGCAACTTCCCTGTCTCCCGTGTTGCCGCCGCAGCCGGCCGCCAGGGAAACTGCAAGCAGCGCCAGGGCCAGGAATACGGTCTTAATTAAATATTTCAAATCATAACCCCCCAATTAAACATAAGAACATTATATCTTAATTCTATGATCCGTGACAACCTCGGGGGATTCCTTGAGGGCTGCCCCGGCCCTTTTTTCCTCCCCTTTTCCCAGAACATCCAAAAATTTTTCCAACTGGGTCAGCAGGAAGCGGCTGTCCTCCCGGCCGTCTCCCCGGCCGTCCCCCGCCAGGCGTAGTTTTATTTCAAAGTCTTCACCGGCTGCGTTGAATTTTACCCTTCGGGGATACCGGGTCGAAACATCCACCAGATCGTTTCCGGTGAGAGGGTGGCCGGGCCCAATCAGAAGACGGAACTGTCCGGGCAGGAGGTTGATTGTTTTGACCTTGAGCTTTCCGGCCAGAACCCTGATTTTAGCCACCGCCATCAGGTTTTGCACCGGCCCGGGCGGATCTCCGAAGCGGTCCACCAGTTCCTCCTCCAATTCGCCCAGGTGGGACAGCGAGGCCAGTCCGGCAATACGCTTGTAGATTTCCACCTTCTGATTAGTATCGGGAATGTAGGTGTCGGGTATATAAGCTTCCACCGGAAGCTCAATAGTAGTTTCAATCTTTTGGGACGTTTGCTCGCCCCTGGCCTCCCGGATGGCTTCCTCCAGAAGGCGGCTGTACAGGTCGAAACCAACTGCCGCAATGTGCCCGTGCTGTTCAGCACCCAGGATGTTGCCGGCCCCCCGGATTTCCATGTCGCGCATGGCGATTTTAAAGCCCGAGCCCAGTTCCGTGAATTCACGGATTGCTGCCAGACGCTTCTCCGCAGCCTCTCCCAGCACCCTGTCCCTTTGGAAGGTGAAATAGGCGTAAGCAAGGCGGTTGGAACGGCCGACCCTGCCCCTGAGCTGGTAAAGCTGGGCCAGGCCCATCATCCCAGCCTCCTTGACGATGAGAGTATTGACATTGGGGATATCCAAACCGTTTTCAATAATGGTGGTGCAAACCAGCACATCGTACTCCCGGTTCATGAAGTCCAGCATCACCTGTTCCAATTCATCCTCCCGGACCTGGCCGTGGGCCACCGCAATTCTGGCCTCCGGAACCAGTTCCTGAAGCCACAGCGCCACCCGTTCCATATCCGCGATCCGGTTGTAAACGAAAAAAACCTGCCCGTCCCGGCCCAATTCCCTGCGGATTGCCTCCTGGATCAGGACCGGGTCCTCTTCGAGGACGTAGGTCTGGACAGGATAGCGGTCTTCCGGGGGCGTTTCCAGGATGCTGCTGTCGCGCATACCCACCAGGGACATGTGCAGGGTGCGGGGAATGGGAGTGGCGGTGAGGGTCAGAACGTCCACGTTTTTGCGCAGGAGCTTCAGCCGCTCTTTATGAGCCACCCCGAAGCGCTGTTCCTCGTCCACAATTAAAAGTCCCAGATCTTTAAAACGCACGTCCTCCTGAAGCAGGCGGTGGGTGCCGATAACTATGTCCACAGTCCCCCGGAGAAGCTCCTTCAGCACTTTCCGCTGCTCCCCGGGGGTCCGGAACCGGCTTAAGACCTCCACACTGACGGGGTAGCCGGTGAGCCTTTCCCTGAAGGTATTAAAGTGCTGCTGGGCCAGAATTGTCGTGGGCGCCAGCAAGGCCACCTGCTTTCCGTCCACCACCGCTTTAAAGGCAGCCCTTAAAGCCACCTCTGTTTTACCGTAGCCAACATCCCCGCACAAAAGCCGGTCCATGGGCCTGGGGCGTTCCATATCGGCTTTAATTTCCTCCACGGCGCGAAGCTGGTCGGGTGTTTCTTCATAGGGAAAAGAGTCTTCAAACTCCTGCTGCCAGACGGTGTCCTTGCTGAAAGCGTTGCCGGTCATGGTCTCCCTGGCGGCGTACAGTTCAAGCAACTCCCGGGCCATTTCCCGGACTGCTTCGCGCACCCTTCCCTTGGCCTTGGACCACTCCGCGCCACCAAGGCGGGACAGCCGCGGCGCCTCACCCTCACCGCCCAGGTATTTCTGGATCAAGCCCACCTGATCAACGGGAACGTAAAGTTTATCTTCCCCGGCGAACTTCAGCAGCAGGTACTCTTTCCGGATCCCCTCGAGGGTCAGGGGAACCACCCCGAGATAACGACCGATACCGTGGTTAACGTGGACAACGTAATCACCAGCTTTGATCTCCACAAAGGGGGCCAGCCGGTCAGTCCGTTTCCACTTCCTCCGGGGTCTTTTACGCCGGCCGTACAAATCCGGCTCGGCAATTACCACCAGCCTGCAGCCGGGCAGCTCAAAACCGCTTCCCAGGTTGCCCGTGGTGATAACCACGTTTCCTGCCCGGACGTGGCCTTCCAGGGCTCCGGCATAAAAAGCGTCAACCTTTTCATCCTGCAAGGCGGAGAGAAGCTGTTGGGCCCGCTGGTAGCTGCTGACCAGGATAATTACCGCATTACCGGCCAGGCGCCAGTGGTGAACTTCTTCTGCCAGCATTTTCAAGTTGCCCAGAAAATTGGGTATTGTCTTTCCGGCAAAATGGACCTTGTTCTGAACCCTGGCCGGCTGCGGCTGACGCCCCAACAAGGAAATATAGATGCCGCGCCGCCCGGCCAGGGCTTCTTCAAGCCGGTTCCACTCCACCCAGGCCTGGTACTGGGAAGGTAGAACACTGCCCTTGGCCAGCAGTTCCGCGTAGGTATCCGCCCGCTCCCGCTGGACGGAAGCGGCTATCTCCCTTAACCTGGCCGGTTCATCCACAAAAACAGGCGCCCCGGCCGGAAGATAATCCACAAGGGTAACTACCTCTTTATAAAAATAGGGAAGGAAATGTTCGATGCCGGCAAAACTACCGTCCGCGCTCTCCAGCACTTTCCCGAACTTTTCTCTAAGCTGCCGGACGGCTCCGCTGTCACCGGACCGGGTCAACTTGCGCTCCTGTTCCCAGTACTCTTTTTTCAAAAGCATCCAGGCAGCCTCCCGGGCGCCCGGGCTGACCACCAGTTCCCTGGCGGGATAGATGACCAGGGAGGCTGCCTTTTCCTCCGTCCGCTGAGTCGAAATGTTGAAGCGGCGGATGGAGTCCACCTCGTCATCGAAGAATTCCAGGCGGGAGGGTCTGTGAGCGGTCATGGGGAAAACATCCAGAATACCTCCCCGGAGGGCATACTGCCCCCTTCCCTCAACCAAATCCACTCGCTCGTAGCCCAGGTCCGGCAGTAGGTTCAGGAGCTTATCGAGGTCCACCCTGTCGCCCACAGCCAGATTGACAGCCTCCGCACAAAAAAGTTCCGGGGGTGCCAGCCGTCTCAGAATAGCCTCAACCGGGGCAACAACTATCAAGCGTTCTCCCCTGGCCAGACCTTCCAGCACCTGCAGGCGCTGAGCCACCAGCTCTTTACTCTGGGCTAGAACCTGGTAGGGCAAAAGCTGCAGGACCGGGAACTGCCGTACTGCAATACCGGGCAAGAGCTCGATCAGTTCTTCCGCTATAATCCCTGCGTCCCTCTCCCCGGGGGTCACAACCAGCAGCGGCAGCGGTTTCACCTTTTCGGCCAACCCGGCCAGCAGGTAGCTCTTCAGGGAACCGGAAAGACCGGTCACCAACTGGCGCGTATAATTGTTTTCCAGCCCCCGGACCAGGCTTTGAAACCCGGGTGCGGACTGAAGCGGTTTGAGCATACCGCGCATTTAAACACCCTCCGTTTTCCATCACAAAAAGAGCTTTAGCAGCGCCGGGCTAAAGCTCATCAATTCCTGTTTGTTAAATCAAGCATCTTCAATGCAGAACCGGTCCGCTGAAGTAAGTGCTTTCCGGCCCGCCGTACAGCATTTCCCGGCAGTCGTCGCAAAGGTCGGATAAAACAACCTCTCCCTCACCACCGTCCAAATCCATTATATCCCGCAGCCCCGAACCCGTCAAGTTTGGCGCGTTTTCCGGCAGGCCTGCCGGGAGGACCACTTCCTTAATTACGCTGTCACAGCACTCACAGACATATACCAGCTTCAAAGGATCACCCTTTATTTTATTTCAGTAAAAAAATATTATTCCCCGGGTATTCCCGGCCCGCTTAAAGGTTCGGAGCACCAGCGATAAGCTTTCAGCCTGGTAAAGCCGGGTCCTGCCAGTTGCCTGAAAGGCATTCAAGAGCTTACTCTTCAGCGCCGGTTTTCGGGGCAGTTTTCAGATATCTGAACACCACATGGTTCCAGACGGCATGGCTCAGGCAGGCGGCCGCCAGGGCAGGGGCAAGGGAGCCGCAGGTCTGGAGGACAAAAACCGTAATAAAACCAAAGACAGAATGGGTGACCACCGCCCACAGCCCGGCATAGAAACCGTTGCGGCGGCCGGAACCAAACTCCCAGGCTCCCTCTGCCAAACCGAAAACAAAATGGACGGAAAAGATATCAGCGGCAAAAAGCGCCGCCGGCACCGTCTTAGCCGCCTCTTCCACCAGGGGCGCCAGGCGAGCCGGCGTTGCGCCGGGCAGGCGGCCGAGACATTTATTCAAGTGCCAGGCCAGGCCCGCAGCGAAAAGGCCGAGCAGAACAGACCGGAGCAGGAAACCCGGGGCAGCAGTAAAGAATTCTAAAGGGCTCACCTTCTGTTATACCGGTTCATGGCCTGCTCCAGGCTGTCCCGCACCACACAGAGCGCCGCCTCCGCCGCCAGCTTCAGGGCTTCCTCCATTTCTTCGGCCTCGCCGGACCCGATGCGGCCTAAAACATAATCCACACTATCGATACAGGCACCGGCGGGCCTGCCGATGCCTATCCGGATCCTGGGAAAGTTTTCTGTGCCCAGGCTGCGGATAATGGAGAGCATCCCTTTGTGGCCCCCGGACCCGCCACCGGGACGCAGGCGCAGTTTACCGGCAGGAAGGTCCAGATCATCGTAAATGACAATCAAATCGGCGGCGGAAAGCTTGTACCAATTCAACAACGCGTTCACAGCCTCCCCGCTCAGGTTCATGTAGGTTTGAGGTTTGATCAGGATAACCTTCTCCCCGTTTACCTGCCCCTGACCCGTGAGTGCTTTAAACATTTTCTTGCCCACAGCAACCCCCATGATCTTCGCCAGCCGGTCAATCACCATAAAGCCCACGTTATGCCTCGTTCCGGCATATTCCCTGCCCGGATTACCGAGGCCTGCAATCAGTTTCATCTAAGGCACCTCCGCTTTTACTCTCCCCTATTTTAATACGTCCGGATCGTTGAGAAAAGCGTTTTTCAAGGTAAGCCCCGCCGCAGGGTCAACGTGGGCATTTTACGGGCATTTTATAAGCTAATACGGATAATACCCGGACAACTCCCTCTGCCTGTTACAGCTCTTTGCTCCCCTCAGCCCCGGGCTCCTCCGGGGCAGGAACTTCCGCTTCAGCCTCCGGCCTTTCTGCAGCCGTCACCGTCACAACCGGAGCCGCCGGTTCTTCCAGTATTTTCACTCCTTCCGGCAGCTTCAGGTCTGCCATGGTTAGAGTATCTCCAATTTCAAGGCCGGATATATCCACCACCAGGGAATCCGGAATTCTGTCCGCCAGGCATTCCACTTCAACCCGGCGCGCCAGATGGGCCAGGGTTCCCCCCACGAGTACGCCGGCGGGCGTTCCTTCCAGGTGGACGGGCACAGTGGCGTGCACCCTGTCCTTTACCGATACCTGGTGAAAATCAATATGAATCAGGTCACGCCGCACCGGATCCCTTTGAATGGCCTTGATTAGCACCTTGTATTTTTTTGTCTTACCGTTTTCTTTAACTTTCATGCTGATCAAGGCATTGCTCCCGGACTCGTTTATGATCTTTTTGATTTGAACAGCATCCACCGCGATGGCAACATTGCCTACGTTTTTTCCGTAAACAACGGCCGGAACCATTCCGCTTTTTCTGAGGTGGTGCTTATTGCTGCTGGTTTTTTCCGATCTCGCCAGGGCTATTAATTCATGCTCCATATTGACCCGTAACCCCCTTTTGTCCTATTATTCCCTTTATTTGTCATAATCATTCCAGCCCGGGAATATGAATTAGCTAAGAATCATATAGTTGCAGGGGGGCTCTTAAAATGCAAAAAAGCAAGCGGTTTGAAGCCATGCCGGTTATCAGTCTGGAAGAAGGCCGGCAAATTGGCATCGTCAAAGGGCTTGTTGTGGATCCGGCCGAAAGAAAAGTGGCTGCGCTGATTATCGAACAAAAAGGCTGGTTTAAGGAGCAAAGGTTTATCCCTTACTATAGAATCAATAGTGTAGGCAACGACGCCATCACCATAGAAAAATCCTCCGGTATTGAGAGGGCGGCCGGACTTCCGGAAATAGCCAAATTATTAAGGGAGAAGGCAGTCACCATCGGCGCCAAAATCATGACCGACAACGGTACGGTGCTGGGCTACGTAGATGAGTATTATGTTGATCTTTCGACAGGTACAATTGCCGGCCTGGAATTCTCCGGCAACCGACTCGACAGTATCATCAAGGGGCGCGCCTTCATCGACATCAATTATGTGCGCACCCTGGGCAAAGAAGTCATCATCGTATCCAGTGAGTGCCTTGACAACATTTTTAAACTGGAGGGGGGCTTGCAGGTAACCGTCAAGAACCTGCGGGAGAGCACCGGCCATTTCTGGGAAAACACACTGCAAAAAACAAAAGGATTGGGCACCGCGATTAACCGGTCCCTGGAAAAAGTGAGGAAAGAGAGGAAGCGCGAAGAAGACCAGAGTAAGGAAACAGAACCTGGTCCAAACGGTGCAGACAGGAGCAGCTACCCAGAGGAGGTTTCTTCTCTAAAAGATGCAAAGGATCCTTCAAGTTCGGGCCCGCCGGAGGATTATGCCCCGGAGCAGGAAGAGACGCCGCCGCTGAATACCGGGCCCACCTCTCCGGAAAAACAGACGGAAACCCCCAGGGAAACCCCGCCGCCGGCGTAGCCCGCGCCCAGGGCATAGGAACAAAAGACGGTTCTCCAGGTGACAAGGGACGTCACCATAAACCGGCATGTCTTTCGGGTACCCAGTTCCTGTCATCCCAAGTCTGCGTCTGCGGTAACCCGGTGAAAAAATGCTTCAAAAGGCGCCTAAATACGGCGCCTGTTCACGTTGGAGCAAACCGGCTCTTTTTCCGGTGACAGGGGCCGGCTCTTCGTCACCTGCAATCAGCTCCCTTCGGGACAGGCTATTTTCTCCAGTTAAGGATATGGGGCGGTTCCCTTTTCACCGGGGCCGCGGGTTCCGCCGGATAACCCAGAATGACTGGAGCTACAAGTTCATACTCCTCCGGCACACCCAGTTCTTTCTTTACTTCAGGCGTATTGCCGGCGCCACGGGCAAAACCAATCCAGCAACTGCCGATGCCCCTGTCCCAGGCCGCCAGCATGAGGTTTAAAGCAGCCATGCTGCAGTCGTTAAGATATGTGCCAGAGGCCCTGGAACTGTAAATCATGACCAGGACCGGCGCTCCGTAAAATATATCCATGTCCGGGTCTGACAGCATGCCCCTGTACTTTTCAAGCTGCGGCATCATCTTCAACCTTTCCAGAAGGAAGGTTTTAGCCCGACCGGAGAGGTTTTTCATGTACTCCCGGTCTTCAAGCACCACAAAGGCCCAGGTCTGCGTGTTCATACCACTGGGAGCCCAGACGGCCAATTCCAGCAGTTCCCGGATGATCTGCTCCGGGATTGGATCTCCTTTGTACTTGCGGACACTCCGTCTGGTGCGGATCGCTTCAACAATTTCCATCCTTATAATACCTCCTTGTGGCAAACCAGTATTTCTACATACATTTTGTTAAAACCTATATTTTTCTATATTTGTGATTTTTATGTGTTTTTCTTGGTGGGTAAAGACAATACTGGATGTCTTGGAAGCCTTATTTCTCAAAAGCCTGGCGTTTTGGAACCAGCTCATAGTATAGAGTTTCATGTTGTAATTACAACATGAAACTTATGGCGGTGGCATTTATGGCTTAATAAGCGATGTAGAGCCCGCTAAACTTTTCACAACATTTGGCGGGGTCTTTTGTTAACGAGAAGGAATAAGCCGGGGACCCCCGCTGCCCCAAACTGCTCTCCCTTTCCGGTACCTCAAAGCCGCGCCTGCAGCAGCCCGGCCAGCACTTCCGGCACTTCGGCCCCGCCCTGCAAAACCACCGCTCCCTGCTCCTTTAATTGATTGTACATCAGCGTCGCCTCGCCGCCGGTAAAGTCACGCTCTCCAATCTCCCGCTCTTCCACCAGCAGCACGGGTTTGCCCCAGGCACAGGCACGGGAGACTGCCTCCAGATTTTTGAGATTACCCCGTCCGAAGGGGATACTGACCAGTACGCAGGCATCAGCCCTTTGAATCATTTCCATGTTTTCCCTGTAGCTGCGGTCTGAAATATCGCTGAAAGGGGCTTCCTCCGTCATTTCCAATTCTAAAAATTTTGCCGTCTCCCAGTCAATATCCCCCATATTCAGAACCCCCGCAGTGACAGCGAAGCCGTGTTCCGCCAGCAGGCCCAGCACAGCCGCGCCGGCCCCTCCCCCACAAACAACATGAATCCGCCCCTTTCCGGGGACCTCACCCTCTCTCCGGGTCAGCAAAAAAACCGCTGGCCGGCCTGTAACAGGGTGTTTTTTGATTAGAACACGGGTTCCGTAAACTTCTTTAATGCTGTCCACAGTAAGCACATCTTCCGGCTTCCCCACCCGGTAGGCTTTTCCCTTTTGCATTAAAATCATCAGGTCACAGAACTGTGCAGCCAGATTTAGATCATGAAAGACGGCCAGAATGGTCAAACCGCCCTCCCTGTTCATGCGCTGCAGAAGGCTTAAAATCTCCACCTGCTGGTTGATGTCCAGGTGGGAAGTGGGCTCGTCCAGGAGAATCAACTCCGGTTCCTGGGCCAGGGCCTTGGCTATGATTACCCTCTGCCTCTCGCCGCCGCTGATGGCCGTAACCTGCCGGCCGGCCAGGTGCCTGGTATTGGTCAGGTCCATGGACCGGCCGGTTATCTCATAATCCCTTTTACCTTCCGCCTGAAAGCGCCCCAGGTGGGGGGAGCGGCCCATCATAATTATTTCTTCCACCGTAAAGGGGAAATTGACGGCTGTTTCCTGGGGTACCACGGCCATTTTCCTGGCCGCTTCCCGGGGGCTCATTTTATACAGGCTCTCTCCCTCCAGCAGGACTGTTCCCCGGACAGGCTTCAGGGCGCGGCTGATACACCTCAAAAGCGTCGACTTGCCCGAGCCGTTGGGTCCGATAATTCCAGCAAAACATCCCTGCTTAATAGAAAAGGCCATGCCGTCGATAACCTTGACCGCGCCGTAGGAGCATTCAACACCCAGAACGTCTAAATAAAACGGCACAATAAACCCTCCCCCGGCCCGTAATATACCTTCACCAAAAATTTAAAAGCACTTGTTCCCCGTATCCGTCAATTACCACTCCGGTTATCCCGGTATTGCTAAAACTGCACCTTCGGACCCCCTGCTTAAAAACCCGGCTCCTTCTTTTTTCTGAGCAAATAGATGAAAAAAGGGCCGCCGCAAAGGGCCGTAATGACACCTACCGGTATTTCCCCGGGGGCTGCCGCCACCCGGGCCAGGGTGTCCGCCGCTGTAAGGAAGATAGCCCCTGCGAGGGTCGCCGCAGGAAGCAGCACCCTGTGGTCCGGTCCTACCACAAGCCGCACGGCATGGGGGATAATCAGACCCACAAAGCCGATAACTCCGCTGACGGCTACTGCAGCCGCAGCGGTCAGGGTAGCGGCCCCTAAAAGCACCTGCTTCAACCGCTCCACATCGACGCCCAGGTGCTGGGCCGGCTCGTCCCCCAGCAGCATCACATTCAGTTTTCGGACGTTCAGGAGCATGACGGCCAGGCCTGCTACAATGTAGGGCAGCAAAACTAAAACGTGGTCCCAGCCCCGGCCGGCCAGCCCTCCCATCAGCCAGAAGACAACCTGATGGATGTTTTGACCGCTGGTGATCATGAAATAAGAGGTCACGGCTGAGAGAAAGGAACCCACGGCAATGCCGGCCAGGATCAGTGTCGACACCGGTGTCCGGCCCCCCACCCTGGCCACATTGTACACTGTAATGGCAGTGGCCACGGCGCCGGCAAAGGCTGTCAGGGGCAGCGCAAAAACACCCAGGGTGTGCATGCCCAGACCAAAAAGCATGGCTGCGGTGGCCCCCAGGGCGGCCCCAGAGGAAATGCCCAGGATATAGGGATCCGCCATGGGATTCTGCAGGAGACCCTGCAGGACCACGCCGGATGAGGCCAGCCCTGCCCCCACCAGAACAGCCAGAACCACCCTGGCCAGTCTCATCTGAAAAATAATAGTTTCGTGACTCTCGGGCCAGTCCCCCGGCGGAACCATACTGCCCACCCAGGGGAGCTTCCGCACCAGCATTACCATTACATCCAGGGGACTGATCTGCGCCGGGCCGATGGTTGAACAGACAACTACCGCCAGCCCCAGCACACCGAAGAGCATGGCGTTGATCATTCGCCAGCGCCAGACCCGCCTTTGAGGGTTCAAAAAGCAGACCTCCTTTAGTACTTCCATGGGAACCCCCACAGGATCAACCGGCGCAATCTTATTTTACCGGCGCCTTTGTCAGCGCCCTCGCCGCCGCCGTCCCGGCTTGTTCCCGGCGCTGAACAGCGCCGCTTCCTAACCTTTTATCCTGCTCATTCTTCTAACCGTTATTAACCTTGTTTCCTGCCGGGTCTATTCAACAAACAACCCGGGATGAAGGTATCCGGCAATCTGTTCCAACCCCTCAACAACCCGGGGACCAGCCCGGACCACCAGGTTTTGGTCCTCGATGTAACCGATGCGGTCCTGCTTGATGGCGGCGACATCTTCCCAGCCCTTGCGCGTCTTGAGCTGCTCCACCGTCTGGGTGGATTCGCCGTGGTGGGAGAAAATAATTACCTGGGGATTTCTGGCAAGCACCATCTCGGGGCTGTAGGTAAACCAGTCCTGGTTCACATCACCGGCAATGTTCCTGCCGCCGGCTGCAACAATGAGGCTGTTTAAATAACTTTTGGCGCCGCCCGTGGTCAGAGGATCTGGCCAGACCTCAAAGAAAACCGTAGGCTTTTCTGCTTCGGAAAGGTTGGCCACCCGGGCCGCAACTTGATCAATCCGATGCTGCATGCTGCCGGTCAGGCTTTCCGCTGCTTCCACAGCTCCGGTAAGGCGCCCCACCAGCCGTATTTTTTCCAGGGTGCTGACTAGATCCGGCGATTCCAGGGCCACCACCGTCAGCCCTGCTTCCTCAAACTGGCGAATGAAGTCTTTCTGGATAACCCCGGCCAGGACCAGGTCCGGCTGGGCAGCCACCACTAATTCCGCGTTGGGGGTAGCAAATCCTCCAACCTTCGGCCTCGTCAGGGCCTCAGCGGGGTAGTCGCAAAACTCGGTCACTCCTACCACCCGGTCCCCCAGGCCAAGGGCAAACAAGATCTCTGTTTGAGCCGGGACCAGGGAAACAATCCGGCCGGGCTCCCGGCTGACGGTTACCTGCCTGTCCAGGTCATCCTTTATGGTCAGGGGGAAACCGCTGCCGCCCCCCGCATCCGGGGCAGCTTGTCCGCAGCCCTGAGACAGCAGAGCAAGGGAGAACAGCAGGAGAATATAAACAACCACAGTTTTGCCTGCAAAAACCCGGCTCTCTTTTCGGTTCATCTTTAGCGGCACTCCTTTTCGCAATGTTTAGACTTATTGTGAAGTTTCTCCACAAAACCCGCTTTTTCCTACCCCAGAGCCGAATTCTTTTGCCACTCCAGGTATCTTTCCAGGGTCCTCCTTAAGGCATGGCGTACTCCAAGGGCCAGCAGGTAACCCGGGAGGGCCCCCGGACCGGCATAGGGGTAAAGAGGCGGACGGTCCGGCGCCGCAATGATCAGCGCGTCGGTGTTCGTGCCGGTTGCCTGGACACCGGTATCCGGACAGAGTATTTGCATTTCACGCAGCGTCTGAGCCTTGGCCTCGGTGGCTGTCTGGACTGCGTTGATCACAGCCCCGGCAGACAGGGCATGGGCGTAAAAAGCCATGATATTGATTGTCCCCGGCGGGCTGCCGTCGCCTTCCAGGGAACAGCAGGGCGTGATTCCTGCTGCACAGGCATTATTAACGCCGGCCGTAACAATCACGGTCACGCGGCTGTCCCGCCGGGTCAGGCGGATCCAGCCAGCGTCGCCGACCCTGGCCCCGGTCATCAGCCCCGCCCAGTCCCCACTGTCCGCACCACCGTATTCCTGGAAACCCGCCTCCAGAAAAAAAGCCATTTCCGCTTCCGGCCGGGCCTCATTGTAGCTCAGGTCCACCTGCCGGTTAAGGAAATAACGCCTTCTTCCCAGACCGCCCCCGGTCACCCCGGAACAAACCGCAAACCAGTGCTCTGCAGCGGCTACAAAGATATGATCAGGCCTCAAGACAGCCTTCAGTCCTTCTTCCAGGTCCAGCCACTGCCCCGGCCCGGGTTCTATGTACTCGATAAGGGTCCGGTCTTCTGCTGACATCACTCACACTCCCCCTTCCTTATATTCTACTTAAATAAAATATAAAGAGTGGTCTTTCTTAAGATCCACTCTTCCCAATTAATCACTCAGTCCCATAGTGAATAGATTCAAGGCCTCCGGCGGGGAAAGATCCCGCCGCGAATGGAACGGATGTCGGAAACACTGAAAAACGTCTCCGGCACCACTTGATTCAAGATATTTATCAGGCTACCCAAATACTTCCTCCTGGTGGTAACAATCAGCACATCCCTGGGTCCTGAACGGCCCTCACCAGGGATTTTGGTGACACCGAAGCTGCCCTCCCGGAGCAAAGCAGCCAGTTCATCACAACGCGGCTTCACCGGAAAAACATGAACAACAACATAACCCAGGGCCATTTTCTCTTCGATATAAACTCCCACAAGGTTGCCGGTGGCAAAACCGCCGGCGTAGGCTATGACCTTGAGCGGGTCCGTTAAACCGCCGTATAAAACCGAGCCCAGGGCAACCACGAAAATAGCGACCTCAATAAAGCCAATAGCGGCTGCGGGCAGAGCATAGCCCCGGGTAAGCATAAGCAACCGGAAAACATCAAGGGACACATCAGCAACCCGGGCAAAAAAGATAAAAAAGTAACCATAAACCGGGTTTGAAATAAGTGTCTCCAGCATTGCTACCTCCAGAAATAATTATACCGCACCATATTTCTTAAGGCCTTCCAGGATTCCTGAGGCATAATAGGACTTGGAAAAGTAGACTTCCCTGGTTTTAAATTTAAGAGCGTTTTTTAATTCCGGACGGGCATTGCCTACAACAATACCCTTAAACCCTTTAATGAACATGGACAGGTCCTTCCCGCTGTCACCACAGACGAAAGTTTGTTCCTTGCTAATCTGACAGCGTTCCTGGACGTAACACAGGGCCCGCCCTTTGCCCGCGCAGGCTGGAATTAAATCAATCGCGTCCGGGGAAACGGGCACAATTTTCACCGGCAGGCCCGAGTTGTCAACAGCCTTATGCAACTTCAACAAAGTGTTTTTATAGATCATCCTGTCCATATTCAACGAAAGCCGGAATCTTGACCGCATTTCCCGTACCTGCAGCCCTTCCAGACCCTGGACCAGGTTTTGTGCCTTTGCGGCGTCCCAGGCTGAACGCATTTTTTGCTCCCAGCCCTGATCCAGACCAAAATGAGGCGCAATGTATATTTCTGTTCCCATGTCCGTAATCAACAGGTCCGGGTAAAGAAGGTTTTCTTTGGTGATTAACTGCCAGGCAGACGCAAAAACTCTGCCCGTGATATACACCAGCAGAAAATTATTCATGTTTTTAATCATGTGGCGATTAAAGTCATAGACCGCTGTACGGCTTCCCACTAGGGTCCCGTCCAGATCCGTCGCCAGAATGGATTTCGGTTTTTTACCATGGGCATGTTTGATCATCCGCTCACCTCGCTGCCAGTATTTCAATATACACATTATATTCTTTTTTTAAATAAGTTCTGAAATTGGGGAAACCAGCAAAGCCGCGGCGCATCCCCGGCCAGGGCGACTTTCCAAGCAATTTTCAGGTTCTTGACAACCACTTAACCACCGGCCAATGTTTCCATAAAACGGGCGTAAAGCAGCCGCACCGGGTTAAGCAAACAGGCAAGGTAACAAACTGCTAGTCAAAGAGTTTGCTCACGGAAAGATCCTCGTGGATGCGAATGATGGCCTCGCCAAGGAGGGGCGCCACCGAAAGAATCTTGATCTTGTCAATCATTTTCTCCTGGGGGACCGGAATGGTGTTGGTCACAATCACTTCTTTTATCGGCGCTTCATTCAAACGCTGGACGGCCGGACCGGACAGGACGGGATGGGTACAGGCCACGTAGATCTCATTGGCCCCCCATTGCTTCAAGGCCTCGGCTCCCTTGGTAATGGTTCCGGCTGTGTCGATGATGTCGTCCACCATAATTACGTTCTTGCCCTGAATTCCGCCAATAATGCTGGATACCTCCGCAACATTGGGCTCAGGGCGCCGTTTGTCGATGACGGCAATGGTTGCGCCAATGCGCTCGGCCAGGTCCCTGGCCCGGGTGACCCCGCCCAGGTCGGGCGATACCACCACAACGTTTTCCAGCCCGATCTGCAGGATATATTCGGCCAGAATGGGCACGCCCGGCAGGTGGTCTACAGGAATATCAAAAAAGCCCTGGATCTGTCCGGCATGAAGATCCATACAGAGAACGCGCCGGGCGCCGCTTGCGACAAGGATGTTGGCCACAAGCTTGGCCGTTATTGGATCCCGTGCCCTGGTTTTCCGGTCCTGCCTGGCATAACCGTAATAAGGCAGGACGGCGGTGATGCGCCTGGCGGAAGCACGTCGTACAGCGTCAATCATGATCAGGAGTTCCACAAGGTTTTCGTTAATAGGAGAGCAGGTGGGCTGGATAATAAAGACATCGGCGCCCCTGACGCTCTCATTAATTTTAATGTTAATCTCTCCGTCACAAAAGCGCGTACTCCTGGCATCCCCCACCGGAACGCCCAGATACTGGGCAATTTCCTCCGCCAGCCCGGCGTTTGCGTTACCTGTGAAAATCTTCAATTTTTTATAGCGCGATGACATTTTCCTGACTACCTCCAAAATTTCTTGTCCGCAAATTATTTTTTCTTCTTCCGCTGGGCCCAGTCCGGTACAACCTTCTGGCTTGCCCTTTCTACAGCCAGGGCACCCGCAGGAACATCCCTGGTAATGGTTGAACCGGCTCCGGTAACCGCCCCGGCGCCAATTTCAACCGGCGCCACCAGGTTGGTGTTGCTCCCGATAAAAGCGCCGTCGCCGATACGGGTGGGCCATTTCTTGTAACCATCGTAGTTACAGGTAATTGTGCCTGCCCCGATATTGATATTTGCGCCAAGGGTGGCATCCCCTACGTAACTGAGATGGGGTACTTTGCTTCCCTTCCCGATCAGGGATTTTTTTATTTCCACAAAGTCGCCGACCTTAACTCCCTTTTCCAGCCTGGTTTCCGGGCGCAGATAGGAAAAAGGTCCGATAGCGCAGTCATCTCCGATCAGGCTGCCTAGAACAATAGAATTCTGGATAGTAACACCACTGCCTACAGTGGTGTTGACCAGATGCGAACCTGGGCCAATCACGCAGTCTTCGCCGATGACCGTACGTCCTTCAAGCAAGGTAAAGGGATAAATAATCGTGTCCCGCCCCACCACGACCCCACGGTCCACAAAGGTAGACGCCGGGTCCACCACAGTAACTCCTGACTCCATTAAATTTCTCAGAACCCTGCGGCGCATGACTTGTTCCACTTCGGCCAACTGCACACGATCGTTAATCCCGGTAAATTCCACGGAATCCTTCGAAAGTACGGCGTTGACCGTTCTGCCGCCCCCGGCATACATTTCAATAACATCCGTCAGATAATACTCTCCCTGGGTATTGACCGGTGCAATCCGTCCCAGGGCATCAAAGAGGCCATCCACCTCAAAGCAATAAATCCCGGTATTGACTTCCCGGATCTTCTTTTCTTCCGGGGTAGCATCTTTATGCTCAACTATTTTACAAACACCGCCCCGGTCATTGCGAATAACCCTGCCGTAGCCCGAAGGGTCCTCCATTTCTGTGGTCAGCACGGTTGCTGCGGCGCCTGAGGACCGGTGGTTTTGGACCAAAAGGGAGAGCGTGTCAGCTTCAATCAAGGGTGTATCCCCGCAAAGGACCAGGAGCTGACCCCGGAAGTCCTTCAAATGTGGGCCGGCCTGGAGCAAGGCGTGGGCTGTTCCCAGTTGTTCAGCCTGCAGGGCAACCCGGACCCGTCCTTCCACCTCACGGGCAACCTGCTCCGCTCCATGTCCCACCACAACCACTGTTTGCTCCACACCGGCAGCAGTTACAGCGTTTATGACCCAGGACAGCATTGATTGGCCGCAGAGAGTATGCAGTACTTTGGGGAGTTTTGATTTCATCCGGGTTCCTTTACCCGCGGCAAGAATCACCGCCGCCAGTTTCATCCGGCGACCTCCTTTTTAGTTAAGAATTTGTGCTTAGCAAAATCCCCTGAAAAAATAGCGTTTACAGTCTGAATTCATATTATTACCTTATTCAACATAAACCTTTAATATCCTTTGTCCGGATATAAAAAGAGAGCTTTAAGCTCTCCATTAATGTATATTTTAATCTATATGGCCATTGAATAGGCCTGTAAGACTGCCGATTGAATCAACTCCCTGGCCGACGTATTGATGGGGTGCGCAATATCGCGAAACTCTCCATCCGGTGTCTTTCTGCTGGGCATTGCCACAAACAAACCGTTCTGTCCCTCTACCACCTTGACATCGTGAATTACAAAAGAATCATCCAGGGTTACCGAAACAATTGCCTTCATTTTTCCCTCAGCTAATACTTTGCGCACTCTCACGTCGGTAACTATCACGAAAATCACCACCTTCCCCTGCTTGTTACCGTCTTGATTATTAGTTAGTTTCTGCATCAGATGGCAAATTCCTTCTTATTTCCAAATATTTTAGAAATTAATTCCTGATGGTTGAATTTCCGGTAGTACCCTGCAAAGACCAGGTATTTCAACAACCTTTTAGTTATTTTTGCGTTTTTCCGTTTGTTGAGAACAACCCCGTCTACTTCTACGGTTTTAGCCGCCCCATTATTTTTCAGCATAAAACTCCATTTTACCGGCTATCACCGGGATAGAACAGACCCGGGGCGTAGGCAGGGCCGGATCCGGCCGGGGCGGGCTGTTGTAAATCCCGCCCGGCGCAGGGGCTCCAGCTTATACACCCTTCACCTCACTCAATACGCTGACCCAATCCTCAGGTGAAACATCGCGGTACCGGCTGTTGCCAACAAAGTAATCCCGGCCGGTCAGGGCCTTTTTCTGAAGAATACCCGGTCCCCGCTCCTCTATAGCCCGGTAGATGTGCCAGATGTTTGTTAAACCCAGGTTGGTATTGACCTCTGTAATAATAATCCGGACCACCTTCGGCGCCTTGATCAATACCCGGGGCTCCACCAAGGCGGCAGCCAGGTGCCTGATTTCCGATTGGGGATCAATTACACCGCTGGTATAGTTACCCTCGAAAATATCTACCATAGTGGTCAATTTGTTTTCCATGACCACAGGCCCGACGATATCGCTTGCCTTTTTCAGGGTGGACTGATCCATGGTCAGGTAACCGCCGATGGGAACTTGAAACAGTTCTTCCAGAATGGCGGTCAACCCCTGCCTGCCCAGCCTGCTGTAGGCCTCGGAAATGGTTACAACAGCACTGTCACCAGAGCCGCACCGGACGCGGATAAAAACGGGGATGGCAACAATGCCCACCGGTTCTCCGTAATTCTGGGCACTCATAAGGGTAACAGCCTTGAGTCTTTCGTTTTCCGTCCAAAAAATGAGAATATTGTCTTTGGGATCCGGCCCGGCAGCAGCAGAAAGCGGCCAGAGGCTGACAAGCAGCCATAAAATCACCAATCTTCCTGCATAGTTCAGCAGTTTACCGGCTGGCGGCATCGAGCAAACCCCCTTTGTCTACCAGGCATATTATGGAACACCTGCCGTATTATTATTCCAGAACGACCGCCGGTCGGCCTCCGTTCTACTTATGCCATTATCATTGTCTTGTAGATCCGGTAAACCCTGCTCCTATCCACTGCCCCCAGTCTTTCAATGATCCGGTTCATCATCACATTGTTTTCTGCTATAAGGGAAAACTCGATTGTAATAACGCCCAGGTTCCGGGCTCTGCGAAAACATTCCAGAATCAGAAGCGCTTCCAGCCCCTGCAAGCGATACCGGGGAAGCACGGCCAGGACGGCAAGGCGGGCGTTGAGCTGCCCGGGCAAGCCTGAAAAGGTCCTTCTTCCTGCAGGGCGCAGAGCAAGACACAGCCCGGCAGGCTGCCCGTTCATTTCAGCGATCAGGGCCAGCCGGGGGTCGAAATAACCCTTTAGTTTTTTCCAGACAGCCGTTCCCTCCGCCGGGGAGAGATCCGTGAAACCCCAGATTACGTCCATGGAACCGTTGTGAATGGCGGCAAGGATCTCCCCCTCGCCCTGGAGGTCCCCGGGATTAAAACTTCTTAGTTTGAGCTGTGGTTTTCCGGCGCAGCGTTCTGCCACCCGGACCAGTTTTTTGGGCCAGGGACTGCGCAGATCGTGGTGGTAGGCGAATAAATCAATTTCTGCCGATAATCCGCACTGCTCCAGCAGGGCCTGGTAGTAAGGGGGATTATAGGGCATACCCGGGTTGTGGTAGCCTGTAAAACCTTTCACCAGCAAACCCAGGCGTTCGTGGGGGCTAAGGTCCACGGGGCCGATCATCTTTTTAACACCCCTCTTCCCCAGCCAGTCCGCAGCCCGGCTCAAAAGGGCTGCGGCAACCCCGGGCTCGTTGATTGTTTCAAAATAACCGAAAAAACCAGTTTTATCCTGAAGGAGAGCGCCATGAACAGCGGCTGCAACCCGCCCCACGGCACGGGAGTCCTTTACCGCCAGAAAGGGTTGGGCCTGTACCCTTGCAAAAAGAAAATCCTCCTGCAGGCGGCTTAATTCGAGCACAGGAAAGGAGGGCGCCCTGTGCTGAGCCCGGTATATGTGCCCTGGAAAAACATTAAATACATGCATCTCTCTTGGCGAGGAAACCTCGATGACTTCAAGGGCCATGATCCACCCCCGGTTTTTCTACAGGTTATGCCGGAAGGCCCGGCCCTGTCACTGCAGATCAAATACCCCGGTGGGGAGTTTAAAACTAAACCGGGATTATATTCTAAATGATTACCCCCATCTCTTTATACCTCATATTTTAAGAAATAATCATTTCTCCAATAATCCAATAATAAAGAAACCGGGTGTTATCCCGGTTAACCAGACCTGCCCCGGTGCTTTGCCTTCGCCTTCCCCGCACCTCAATTTCCCGCTTTCTTTTTGAGTTCCGTGCTAAACGGTCAACTTCAATACCCACCCTTCCCAGGAACCATAAGGGAACGTCCCGGGGGAGGGGGGAAGGATACGGCACCGACAACTCCGGTCAATGCATCCGGACTACCAACGGGACTGTGTTTTTTCGCTCCAGCCCTGTTTTATAATAAAAAAGCCCCGGTTAATAAATTCCCCGGGAAGTCAACAAGTTCTTTAAGCGATGTTTTGGAGCTTAACGGACACCCATGGCTTTATAGGCCAGCTCAAGATCATTGGGCTTGTCAATATCAACGCCTACCTCCGGATATTTCGAGATCACCACGACCCCCTTAATCATGCCCAGCAGTTGGGATACCTTTCTTTCGGCCTCTGCCAGGGTCAGCAAGCGCAGGAGGAATTTGATGACGAAACCCACGCCCAAAAGGCGGCACAAACCCAGGGGGCTTTTCCGCAGGCGGATAATTTTTTGGCCGTTTTCAAGACATTTCTGAAAAACATCCGGGTTTAATAAAAACATGTTCCCCCCGGTAAAAACACCTTCCTTCAGACTCACGTATGTGCGTCTGGTGGAGGGATACTTTATTTCCACCTCATCTTTGGATATGATGGGGTAATATAAATCACCCGACATATCTCCGCACAAATCCAGAAAGTTTTCGACAGCCCGGGGTGTAAGCATTGGAATGTCCGAAGTCACCAGCAGGACCCTCCGCTCCCCGGACAGGTGCTTCAAACCCACCTCAATATTCTCCATGATCCCTCCGGCTGAGTCCGCCACAGATACCCTTTCGCCCGCCAGGAGCGGGGTTAAATCCGCGGCGGGTCCGATAACCAGCACCCGCCTGATCCCGCGGGCTTGCAAGAGCGCCTCCACAACATATTCAACCATGCTTTTTGAGCCAACCGGTATTAAGGCCTCATAACGGACGGAGCTGCAGTCCTTCAGCGGGCCGTCGTTACTGCTCCCGGCCAAAACAACGGCGTCTACCATTAAGATTCTTCCTCTCTAAGGGCATTCAACAAACTCTGCTCCGCGTTCTCAATATGTTCGGTGGCCAGGGCATGGGCCAATTCTACATTGCGGTCCGAAATTGCCTCTACTATTTTTTTGTGTTCGTCAAGGGCAATTTTGGTCCGGCCCGGTTGGGATAACGAAGTCATCCTGAAACGGTGGATCTGTTCCTGCAGATGGGTAATTATCTGGACCAGCCGCTGGTTGCGGGAGGCCTGGTAAACCAGGTTGTGGAAGGAGGAGTCTCCCTCGACAATCACGTCAAGGTCATCATCTGCATTAACATTGATTTTGAGGAGGGACATTTCCAGCTGGTCCATCTCCTCGCTGGTAATCCGCTCCGCCGCAAGTGCAGCGGCAAGGCCCTCCAGGGCCGCCCTGACCTCAAAAACATCAACAATATCCTTTACGGAAATACCGGCTACATAGGCTCCCTTGCGGGGAACCATGACCACAAAACCTTCCAGTTCGAGCTTGCGGATGGCCTCCCGTACCGGGGTCCGGCTGACGCCCATTTCCTCCGCCAGCTGAATTTCCATTAAGCGCTCTCCCGGTTTAAGCCGGCCCAGGATAATAGCTTCCCGGAGGGACTCAAAAACCATCTCCCGCAGGGGCTTGTAATTATCAAGTTTAATAGGCACCAGTCTGGGGTGCTCCATATCAGTCCCCCCTTTATTTTTTAACCTTATTACAATCAGGTCCACTATTATTTTAACGCCGCTCGCAGATAAGCGCAAGAACGTTCATTTTCAAGCTGAATTCCAGGTTTGGGTAATCAGTACCTGCTCCCTGCCAAGTTTTCGATAACGGCCCGCCACGGTACGGGCATCCTGCAAATTCCGGGTCAGACCGAAAACGGTGGGACCGCTGCCGCTCATTAGAGCGCCCAGGGCTCCTGCCTCCAAAAGCTTTTCCTTAATTGCAGCAACCTCCGGGTGCATGGCAAAGGTGACCGTCTCCAGGGCATTATACAGGCGCCGGGCTATAGCGCCGGGGTCCCTGCTTTCGATTGCTTCCACCATATTCCTGCAGTGCGGCCTTTTTTCAAGCTTGCCGGGTGAATAGGCACGGTAGACCGAGGCTGTAGACACGCCAAAGGGCGGCTTGACCAGAACCAGTCCCAGAGAAGTACAGGGCGGAAGGCTTTCCAGTTTTTCGCCCCTGCCCCGGGCCAGGGCTGTTCCTTCCATCAGGCAGAAGGGCACATCGGACCCGAGTTGCTCTCCCAGCGTCATCAACTCCCGCAGTGTAAGTCCAAGTCCCCAGATTTTATTCAAACCTGTCAGGGTAGCTGCGGCGTCCGCCGATCCGCCGCCCAGACCGGCGGCCACAGGAATGGCTTTCTTGAGGCGAATCTCAACTCCGGTCCGGATCCCGCCGTAGGTGCTGATACATTTCGCCGCCCGGTAGACCAGATTATCCTCGCCGGCCGGGACGTCCCCGTTTTCCACCAGAATGGTTATCCCTTCAGGAACGGGAGTGAACTCCAGGCAGTCGTGGAGTTCGATGCTCTGCATCACCATCTCCACTTCGTGATAACCGTCCGGCCTTTTTTCAAACACATCCAGAGTCAAATTGATCTTTGCCCGGGCTTCGACTATCATTGCCACTTCAACCAGCCACCGCCTTTCCCGTTATAGTTTGCCGTTTAAGATAAAAATTCCTCCAAAAAAGAAAGGCGAGGGATTATTTATTTCCCTGCACTATTCAACCTTTCCCTTCCAAATATTCCTGTTTTAATATTATCAGACAGGCCGGTGAACTAATCTCTCAAGGTAAAATTCCCAGGGCCAGGAGACCCGCTGCCGCCGCCAGGGCGTCATCCAGTTCACTCAGGTCCGCCGGGCTGCCGCCGCCGGCATCTGCAATAATCCTGACGCCACAGCCGCTGGCAGCCAGGATCTTCCCATCCTGCACAAAAACAGCCAGGCCGCCCGCTCCCAGGTGCCGCCTGACCAACATATTATCGGAGGCGGAACTGTAATAAATAACGATTCCGTCTTGTTCTCCGGAACTGTTCTTAAACCGCCGCCCGTCGGCGTTGACCACCCTGTACCCGGCCCTTAAGGCCGCTTCTATAGCCATGTCCTTCAAGCCGGCCAGGCCAGGTACAGGATCCTTCTGCTGCTCCTGCACATTTGGATTATAGATGGATTCTCGCACAGTTTTTTCAACCCGGGAAAAAATGCTGTCCCGAAAGTTTATCCGGCCGGGCCAAGACATCAGCGATCCCCCGCTTTTCAAGCCTTCTAAAAAATATTATTAACCTTAATCAGGAAAAACATACAAATATTGATCAGGGCCTTTTTAAGAATTAAGCTCATAAACTAAAGGGGAACCCTTTCTAAAATTTATGAAGGAGGCTGACATGGCAGAGGCAATGACGCGCGCCTACGGCAGTTATCTGTTAATCAACCTTACCACCCGGCAGCTTTCTCATCTGGAGGGAAACAAGACTATCCGGACATATCCCGTCGGTGTGGGGAAACCATCAACACCGACGCCTACGGGCAGCTTCACCGTTATCGTCAAAATTATTAATCCCGGAGGTGTTCTGGGTACACGCTGGATGGGGCTATCTGTCCCTGGTGGAAACTACGGCATCCACGGCACAAACAATCCTCCGTCCATCGGCGGTTATGTTTCCAACGGATGTATCCGCATGTACAATCACGACGTTGAAGAGCTTTTTCCCAGGGTATCCATCGGAACCCCGGTGGAAATAATCTCCGGAAAGGGCGAAACGGGCCTTAAAAACAATCCGGCTCCAAAACTGGAAAAGCTCCCGACCGGCTCCCAGGACGGCACCCGTAAACATACTGTCCAGCCCGGTGAAAGCCTGTGGAAAATTGCCGAAAAGTACAAGGTTAACCTGGATGCAATCATCCAGGCCAACCGTCTATCCAACCCGGACCTGATCTATCCCGGACAGAGCATTATCATTCCCAGGAAGAACTCGCGGGGATAAGAATAAGCCGGCGACGCCCGCGGCAGCATCTTTTTGGTCTACCGTTCCCCCCCGTCTAATAAGATCGATTAAGACAACACCGGTTAAAGGCGGGTGGGACATTGGGAAGTATTATCCTGCTGGGGTTAGTCGCCGGACTGGGAACATGCCTGGGAGCGCTGCTGGTGATCGCCTGCGGCAGCCTGCGCCCCGGCGCCGTTTCTCTCATGCTGGGACTTGCTTCGGGCATTATGGTTGCCGTTATCCTCTGCGACCTGCTCCCCTCCTCCCTGGAGTACGGAAACCCCCTGATGGCCCTCAAAGGGTTCCTGGGAGGCACCCTCCTGATGGCCGCCCTGGATCTGCTTTTAAATTTATTGTCGCCCGCTGCCCGGCCGGGCAGGGATTACCTGAAGATGGGCTATCTGATCGCCCTGGGTATAGCCCTGCATGACCTTCCGGAGGGCTTTGCCATTGCCGCGGGCTTCGCAGCTGCGGAAAAGCTGGGGCCCATTTTGGTCATCGCCATCGGCCTCCACAATATACCCGAGGGCATGGCAACCGCCGCTCCCTTAAGGTACGGCGGCTGCAGCGGAGCACGGGTGCTGGCAATCAATATGCTGATCAGTCTGGTTACCCCTCTGGGCACTTTCATCGGACTGGTTCTGGTGGAAGCTTCCCGCACTTTTATCGGTTTACTTCTGGCCTTTGCCGCCGGCGCCATGACCTACATCGTGCTGGGAGAACTGGCCCCGGAATCACGCCGGGGCAGCAAGCCCCTGGCCCACCTGGGCATGCTGGCCGGTTTCCTTTTAATCTTAAGCCTTGGTTTTATTGTTTAAGGCAGTGAACAAA
>DBRJ01000042.1 GCA_002305915.1 Pelotomaculum sp. UBA1371
CTCCCGCGGCGTTAATTCCACAGACAACACCCCGTCACTCAACTGCAGGCTCCCGGTCCGGCAGATTCCGGGCAGTACCGGTACCAGACCCTTAAAACTGCTGTGCAGACTTTAAAGCAACCCTGTTTTTTCGTCCGGAGCCGCGAAAAATCTAAAGAGCCCTGTAAATACTCCGCGGCGCCAGGAGAAGATGTCCTTCCTCAAAGATGATTTTACCCCGCTTTAAATTATTTTTCAAACAAATCCGCAGTCAGCCGGTGACCACTTTTAAGCCGTAAGATTCCAGGATCCCCCTGCACTTCTTCATCTGTTTTTGATCAGGCGGTTTAAGCTCCGCCAGTTGATATTCTTTACCCAGTCTTTCATATTTGGCGGAACCCAGGCGGTGGTAGGGCAGGATTTGCACAAGACTGACAGATGGGCCCAAACCGGCGCAAAAGGCGCCCGTAGCCCGGATGTTTTCTTCGGAATCGTTACAGCCTGGAATAATGGGGATCCTGATTTGCAGGGCCACTCCCTCTTCGGCCATTTTCCTGGCGTTTTCCAGGATTAATTCATTGGGAACTCCGGTTAAGCGCTGTGACTGTACAGTGTCCATATGTTTCAGGTCGTAGAGAACGAGATCCACATAGTCCAGGACTTCTTTGTAATGCTCCCACTCGGCGTAGCCGCAGGTATCCAGGCAGACATGCAGCCCCCTGGCTTTACATTGTTGTAATAACGCTTTGACGAATTTATACTGGACCATTGGTTCACCGCCGGAAACCGTAACCCCGCCCTTTGATTTCCGGTAGTATAACCTGTCCCTGTCGATTATTCTCATTATTTCAGAAAGAGACGCGTCTCTTCCGGTAAGGTAGAGCGCCTTCGGCCAGCAAACCCCGGCACACCGGCCACAGTTGTTGCAGGCATCCCTGTTGAGTTCGATGACTTGAATTTCTTTTTTTTCGAACCTGGAATAGAACCTCCGGCCCTTGGTCAGAGCTCCCGTGGGGCATACTTCCAGGCATTTTCCACAGCTGTCCACACCGATACATTTAATTTCAAACCAGGCTATTTCGTCCTCCGCAGCCTGGGAATCCGGGCTGTGACACCACAAACACCTCAGGGGGCAGCCCTTTAGAAAAACCTCCGTTCTGATCCCTGGTCCGTCATGCACCGTGTATCTCTGGATATCAATAATTTTCCCTGTTTGCACGTTTTCCATTAACAGGCCTCCCGAATATTCAGGTATTCTCCGGCGGAAAAAATTCTAAGACGGAGACCGGCAGTGCACTTCAAGGCCAGGCGGGCCTTAAAGTGTACTGCCCGCCGGCAGGCTGCCGCCGGCCGGCGGGGAGAAGGCGGCGGAGGATTGAGCTCCGCCTTAATGCTCCGTCAACTAAGCCATTTCGGTGATTTCCGTTCTTTCAATAATGTCCTCCTGAAGCGCCGGGTCCAGTCCTACGAAGAGGGCGCTGTAACCCGCCACCCGTACTACCAGGCCCCTGTACTTATTCGGGTTTTTCTGGGCGTCCCGCAGGGTTTTCGAGCTCACGACGTTGAATTGAAGGTGTAATCCCTTGTTATCGAAGTAAGTCTTGATTGCCGAGATTAAGTTTCTGGTGCCGCTCTCGCCTTCCACCGCGCTGGGGTGGAATTTCAGGTTGAGCAGGGTCCCGTTGGAGTTAATCAGGTGATCCACCATGGCGGCGGAATTGAGTGTTGCCGTGGGGCCGTTTTTATCCTTGCCGTGCATGGGCGAAATCCCGTCAGCCAGCGCTTCGCCGGCCCTTCTCCCGTCTAAGGAGGCGCCCCGGCCGTAACCCATGGGGATGTTGGCCGATACCGGGTAGAGTCCCGGGCTGTACGGCCCCCTGGGTCCGGTGCACTCTTCCGTGAGCTTGCAATAGACGCCTGCCGCCCATCTGGCCAGTTCATCAACATAGGGGTCGTCGTTGCCGTAGCCGGGGGTACCGGCAATAATCTCGCTGCGCAGCGCTTCCCTGCCTTCCCAGTTGGTCTTCAACGCGCTCAAGAGTTCGGCTCCGCTGTATTTTTTGTCGTCAAATACAAATTTCTTGATGGCTGCCAGGGCGTCAGCCGTGTTGCTGACCCCCACTCCCGCGGTGCCCGTGGAATTGTACTTGGCGCCGCCGGCGGCCACGTCCACACCCCTCTTGACACAGGGCTCCATGCCGCAGGAAAGAATTGGGAGCGGCGCCAGCTGCATGTGGGCCAGGTCAACAACGTTTGTAATTACAGAGAAATGATCAACAAAGTACTGGGTCTGCTTGACATAAGCCTCTTTAACCTCCTCGAAGGATTTGAAGCTTGCCAGATCCCCCGTAGCCGGCCCTGCCTGCTCGCCGGTTAAGAGATTGACGCCGTTGTTGATGGCCAGTTCCAGACAAGCGGGCAGGCTGAAAAAGGGCGCGTCGCCGGTGCCCCCGGACCAGCCGTACTCAAAGCCCTGGCAGCCCGGCTCAACACAGCCTACAATGGCGTAATCCCGCGCGTCCGCCAGTTCCCTGCCCCTGTTCAACAAGGCCGGAATGATTACTTCATCATTGTAAAACGCCGGCATCCCCAGGCCCTGCTTCTTCACTTCGATGGCCTTGACCCATAACTCGTCCGGTGTGCCGTTCCAGATCCTGATCGAAAGGGAGGGCTGGTGCAGTTTGACGTTGGCAGTGGCGTCCAGGCAGATATAGGAGAGTTCGTTGGTTGCGTCCCGGCCGTCCCTGGTCTGGCCGCCCACACAGAGGTTCTGGAACATGGGATAGCCGCCGAAGGCCCTGGTGGCGCCGATGGGCCTTATTTTGTTGATTTCCGAAAGTTTAATCCACAAACACTCTACTAACTCCTGGACAAATTCTTTTTTAATCAGTCCCTCCTGGACGTCCTTTGCGTAAAAGGGATACATGTACTGGTCGAACCTGCCCGGAGAAACGGAGTGGCCGCTGGATTCAAGCTGGATCAGCAACTGGAAGAACCAGAATGACTGGCAGGCTTCCCAGAATGTCCTGGCCGGTTTTTCCGGAACCCAATCGCAGTTCCCGGCAATATGCAGCAGTTCTGTTTTCCGGTATGGGTTTTTCTCAGCGGCTGCCAGTTCCCTGGCCAGCTTCGCATACCTTCTGGCGAAGTCCGATGCGGCGTCACAAACCATGACGATGGCGTTCCAGAAATGATACTTTTCAATGTCCCTGCCGTCCCTGGGTATTCCCAGCTGTTCCAGCTGATTGAGGGCATCTTTTTTGACTCCTGAGAACCCCTTTTCCAGAATGGTCCTGTAATTAGGACTGTAGTGCCCCACGCCCGAGATGGCCACTTCCGGGATACCAAAGGTATACACTCCCGAAGTCTCGATGGCTTTTTTGGATTCTTCCGGGAGCATCCTCAGGATAATGTCGTTGACTTTTTTACCTTTCCAGTAATCATAAAGACCTCTGAGGGTTTCTTTGGTCTCTTCATCAATTAAAAACCTGTCCGCATCTCTTTTTTCAAAGGGTTCCTTTTCCATTTCTTCCAGGATCCAGTCGTAGGAAAACTCGGGGAAAATGGGCGCCGACCGTGCAACTTTAGCCTGGTTCCCGACGATTAATTCATCTTCAGCAATCCAGATGGTCATCTCATTTAACAACTTTTTAAGGGCTTTGGCCCTTCTGAGGATCATCGGTTCACCCTCTGTTTCCTGGTAAGACCTGGTGATAATTACTGCACGCTCCGCGTCTATGGCCGGAGGTGTAGCCAGATACCTTTCTTGCAGCCTGTGGACCCGCTCTGTGATGCCGTTCACAAAATCATCTCCTTAATTAGTTTTTTAGTAAAGGTTCCCTTTGCTGAACATAACTAAAAACCAATTGCCTGTGGAAAAACCTGCTTCATCCTTACTTCTTCCGCTTACCCCTGATGACACCTGGTTGAACCCGTTGAGGCCCGCACCTGCCCCCCTTGTTTTGTGGTACTTATAAAATACACGGCCGGATTATTTATTAACTAACCCGGCACAATAAAGTAAATCTGATCTATGAGCATTTATTCACTAACCCGGTATGCCGGCAACTCCACTGAGTTATACAGGGTTTTCTTTTATTGTAAATCGAGCTGCTCCAGACGGGAAACTCTAAGGATTTGTGATTTGCGGCACTTATTTATCAAAAAAAAAGTGCCAAATGTTGACCATTGGGCACATAGGTGACTTTTTTTACTTTTAATCATAAATTTGACCCTTTATGATCTAAAAAACATGCTTTCCTCTACCCTTTGGCCCGGGGCCAAAACCAGGAAATCCCGGGAGTCCCAATAACATTGCAGCAGGCGTTCCAGAAGGCCGGTTGATCCCCGCTCCACCATAAAATCCCACTGGAGTTGCCTGGCGGTTTCCCGTGCCAGAACCAGGGTTTCCTTAACACTTTCCCCGGAGTCCAGGGTCTTAATGAAGATAATTCGCCTGTAGTGGCGGAACATGTTCTCAAAAACCCAGGCGCCTGTTTCCTTGCCGTATTTTTTGATTAATTTCTCGCGTTCCTGCAGGGGTGTCCGCCCGTAACGAACCCAGCTGGGAGAAAGAAAATAGCTGCCGGCCTGCGCCTCCCCGGTCCCCCGAAGCAGCCGGATGCAGTCATGGGACCTGGGCAGGACAAGTTTGCCTCCGGGATTAAACAAACCAACGGTGGACCTGGAACAGAGCCCGTAGGCCAGAATGACATCCCGGTCGCTGCCTTCCTGTAGGATCCCCCGCTGCAGGGCCTGGTTTAAAAGGGCCGGCGATTCATGTAAACCAATGGGGTAAAACTTGAGCATCAAGTTTTCCGGAGCCAGACTTTCGATCTCTTCTTTCAACGACGCGCAAGCCAAACAAACAGGTCCGGACTTATGTTTATAACCCGTACTCATCATCTGTTCTCCCGGCAGCGCCTGCCGGACTGCAGGTTAGCCTGCGGTATTCCCCGGGCGTAACTCCTTTGTGTTTTTTGAATACCCGCGCAAAATACTTCACATCATGATAACCCACCTTTTCAGCTATGCCGGCTATGGAATCTTCCGGCCTGCTCAAAAATTGTTCGGCCTTGCGCATCCTTACCATGGTTACATATTCAATGAAATTCCTTCCGGTTTCATTCTTGAAAATACGGCTGAGGTAACTGGGACTTAAGAAAAACTTGTGGGCCACTGCTTCCAGGCTCAGCTCCTGATAATAAAAATCGTTGAGATATTGCTGGATTTGATTAATGATTCTGTTATTCTGCCGCTCCTTGCGCCCGGCCACAGCTTCAGCCATAGCGACAATTTTTTGACAGGCCCAGGAAACCAGAAGTTCTTTGGTGTGGTGGCGTTCCAGAGCCTGCCACCAGCGGGCGCCGAGGGGAATTTGTGAGGTCCGGGAAGCAAGTACCAGCAGCTCAATTAGACGGTTTCGCATCTGCTCAGGATCGCCCCCCAGGGCCACCTCTCCGGCAATGGTCCCGGTCAACTCCTTGACCTTCGACACATCTCCCAGCTCGATTCTGGCCAGCAGTTCCTTTTCAAGATGAGCAGGATAGGAGTTTTCCAATTTTAACCCGGCAATTCTGCTATAAGGAATAACCTGATTGCTCCCGAGGGTCAGCCGGTGATTAATTGCCTTCCGGGCCTGACAGTAGGAACGGTACAGTTCTGCTGGTTCGGAACAGGCCCGGCCTACTCCCACCGTCAGGCAGGCCCAGCCCGTCTTCTCCGTCATCACCCGCAAATTTTCGGCAATTCTGAATAACTGCAAGTCAGGATCTTTTTCCAGGGGATCAATGCAAACAAGAACAACAAATTCCAGCCCCCCGGAAGGAGCCAGGAGCACGTCATGGGGTCCCAGCAGCCCTTGCACAAGATGGTAAACCTCGCCTAGAATCCGCTGGTTGCTTGCTTCCGTGCGGCCGCTCCCGGCAATTTCCAGGCCGGCGCATAGGACCCCGCCGGGAAAGCGCTCAATCCCCAGGGCGCGGGCCCTTTCCAGAAGAACTTCGGAGGTTTCTTTGCTTCCATGGATAATCTCCGAGAAAAAGTTCAAACGCAAGACCGGAATGGTATTCTCCAACAATTCCTTGAGCCGTTTTTGCCCGGCAGTTTCGTTTTGCTCATGTTCAATTTCAGCCAAAACCTCGCTGATTACCCGGATCATTAAATCGGATTCCACTGGCTTGAGCAGGTAGGCGGCTGCTCCCAGTTGAACGGCTTTCTGGGCGTACTGGAATTCATCGTGCGCCGAGATAATAATAACCCGGGCAGCCAGCCCGGCCTCCCGGATTTCCTCGATTACCTTAAGGCCGTCCAGGCCGGGCATGCGAATATCGATGAGGCACAGGTGAGGCTTTAAGCCTCTGATTAAATCCAGGGCTTCAAGCCCGTTCTCCGCCTCCTCGACCTGGTCAAACACTGGAAAATGCCGCTCCAGCAGTTTTCTGATAAACATCCGCTCTATGCTCTCGTCATCCGCTATAACAACCTTCATAAAAAATCACCTCCGGTACCGGGAAACTAAGTTATTAAGTTATTAGGTTATTGGGTTTACCGGCTTTATGGTACAGTTCGTCATACCAGCCTGGGGAAAAAGAGCTGCACTTTGCAACCTTTGCCGATGGTGCTTTTAATCTGCAGGGCGCAGTTTCCCCTGAAAAATGTCTGCATCCGTTTTTGAATATTGTAAAGCCCGAACCCCGTTGTATGTCCCTTGCCGCTGGGACGTTTCTCCAGGCTAAATATTAAATCTATTTCATCCTGGCTCATGCCGATGCCGTTGTCCTCCACTTCGAAAACAATACCGCCGTCCTTATCGTAACCGCGAATAGAAATAAGACCCTTCTCCGTGGACGGCTCAATCCCGTGCACTATGGCGTTTTCCACGATGGGCTGGAGGGACAGGCAGGGAACCCTGGCCTCCAGGATCTTCTCCTCTACATCGATGTTTACCTCAAGTCTGCCGGCGAAACGGGTCTGCTGGATAAAAAGGTAATCCTTAATTGTTCTCATTTCCTCTTCGATGGTCAAGGCATCCTTAGACCGCCGCAAGTTATAACGGAGAACACGGGCCAGACTGTGCACCGTCTTTTCTGTCGTATGCGCCCCTTCCAAAAAGGCCAGGCGGGCGATGGTATTCAAAGTATTAAAGAGAAAGTGGGGGTTGACCTGGGATTGCAGGGCCAGCAGTTCCGCTTTCCGCAGGGCCTTTTCCAGTTCCATTTTGGCTTTCAGGGCGTGCAGCAGGGAATGCTGCTGCTCCTTGACCCTGGTCTCATTCTGATTGGCATAGGCCATCTTTACAACGTAGTCCCCCATTAACTTGAGCAGCCCCCGTGTGGATTCAACCTGCTCTTTGTCCAGAACTTTGATATTCAGCCGGTGCAGGTGCCAGGGCTGTTCATCCAGGTTTTCCGCAAGATAGAAGTGCCCGCAAAGGATGTTGCCGATCCGCAGGTTCTCGTAAATCAGGGGGGACGTCATTTCCACAAGCCCGGCAGGGCAAAAATAAGCGAAGGGCTCGGCTGCGGGGGGATTATTATTGAGTAAAGGTGTTTTTCCGAGCTGATTTAAGATGTTTTCTTTGCTTGGCCACCTGCAGCCCCGGCATTGCTCCAAGAACGCCTCCATTAACGAGGGAGGGCCGATATGCTGATTCCTTTCATCTAAAAAAACAACCCGCAAACCAGTTGCTTCAGTAAAATTATTACTTAATTGTTCCAGTTCCCCGTCATCCAGCCAGCTTCCCAGGGTCAGATTCGACGGGTTGAGGGTCTGCCGGACACGGAGTTCCTTTAAATCCCTGGCCAGAGCCCTGGCCGCGCCGGAAGCTTCCGGGAAATAATAGTCGGCTCCTATTTCTTTGGCAAATGCCGCCGTAACAGGACTTCCCCCTACGGCTATGAGAACCTTGTCCCGCAATCCTGCTTCTTTTATCACGTTTATGGTTTCAGCCATGCGGACCATGGTTACCGTCAGCAGCGCCGAGATACCCACAACCCTGGGTTTATAGCGTATAATTGCCTCAACAAAGCGTTCGTGGGATACATCGACGCCAAGGTCGACAACCTTAAAACCGGCTCCTTTCAAAGTTAAGGCTAATAAATTTTTACCAATATCATGGATGTCCCCTTCAACCGTGCCCAGAACGATAACATCCTGCTCCTCCTGCTCCACAGGCGAGCGAAACATGGGCTTGAGGATATCAATCCCCCACTGAATAGCCCTGGCCGAGATCAGCACGTCGGCTACAAAAAATGTATGGCTGGAAAATTTTTGGGATACTGTTTCCATCGCCGGGAGAAGTACCTGATTCAGGAGTTCTTCGGGACTGAAACCGTCCCCCAGGGCTTTGAGGATGGAGCTTTGAACATCTTCAAGTTTGCCTTTCAGGATCGTCTGGATAATTGCTTCCTGGTGCTGCAAGCCGGCACCTCCTTTTGCTTAAAGCGCTCGAAAAATTTTCCCGTGCTAAAAGGGATCTATGAGCATTACCTGAAGGGACACCACAAGAACCTTCCCTCTGGCGCGTCAAAGCGGGACTGCGAGTCAGTGCTGATCCCGGAAACGGAGTAAAAGGGATCTACAAGCATAACCTGAAGACGCAGCTGTCAAAACCCGGCTTTGTGGCATAATGATCCGCCGCCCGGCTGCTGCATTCTTTCTATTTTTTGAATGATGCAGAGAATATCTACCTGCGGCCAGGGGGCCGCATCAACTTGATCAGGACTCACACCCATATTAGTTAATTATACTGAAGGAAAGCTAACATCGCAAATTGACACCCGGCAGACCTCGCCTCGCTTATTTGGAATTAACCGTTTTTTGGGAAGTACCCGGAATTGGGAATTAACCGGTTTTAAGAAGTTTGCTTTGTCCGGCTGCTTGACAACCCTTTGCAGCGCTTTGGGTAGTGGGAAATCAGTGAGGGGATAGCTCCAAACAATGCTTTAAGCGGTGTCCGGTCCGGGAGGTTGAAGCAGGAAATCAGGTCTATGAGGTAGAATGTTAGGGGTTGGCCCAAATTTAACATGTTTTGCCCGGGATCCGGTTTTGTTCGAAATCTAAAATCCCAGTGTGGCGGGTGGAGAAATGTTCCATAATAGTATAAGGGCAGCCCTGCTGGCTGCGGCAGTCGCCTCCATGACCTACGGCATCTATCGCGGCGAGGTGCCTGAGGTTTTGCTTAAAGCCATTAATCTATGTCTGGAGTGTATCGGTATTGGTTGATCTTAAGCGAAAGCTCGTTCAACTCATTTCTGCCGTGACTTTAAACAGCTATGCCGGAGGTTTTGTCCAGGGCACCATCTACAGGGGCCCTCTCAAGCAGGTCTGTGTTCCGGTGCTGAACTGCTACTCCTGTCCCGGCGCCGTTACTTCCTGTCCCATCGGCTCTCTCCAGGCCCTGGCTTCCGGCGTTGCTTTTAATTTTTCCTTTTACGTGGCGGGGATCATCGCCATGAGCGGTGTGCTGGGAGGACGGTTTTCCTGCGGCTGGCTGTGCCCCTTCGGCCTGATCCAGGATTTATTGTACCGCATTCCCTTTATCAAGTTCTGCCTGCCCCTCTGGACCCGGTATGTCAAATACCTGGTAGCGGGTCTCTTTGTCCTTGTGCTGCCCGCCTTCGCCCTGGACGCCTTCGGCCTGGGCACGCCTTATTTCTGCAAGTGGCTCTGCCCTGCGGGAACGCTGGAGGCCGCCATCCCCCTGGCCCTCCTGGAGCCCGGCATCCGCGGCGCCCTGGGAGCGCTTTTTGCCTGGCGGCTGACCTGGCTTTTTCTGATCCTGCTCTTCTGCCTGGCGGTCCGGCGGGCCTTTTGCCGGGTCTTCTGCCCGCTGGGAGCTATCCTGTCCCTGTTCAACCACATCAGTTTTTTCACCATCAGTCGTAATGAGCAGATTTGCCGGCATTGCGGACAGTGTAACGAAGTGTGTTATCTGGGGCCGGCCCCCGCCCCGGTAGTGAACCACCCGGAATGCATCCGCTGTCTTAAATGCGTGAAGAGCTGCCCCGCTGGGGCGCTCAGCTGGAATTTTCAAGGGAGGAATAAAGAGGAGGGTGTCTTTTATGGCTGAGAAGCAAAACCTGAGCATGGAAAAAAGCCTGAAAACCTGGATCATCCTTGGCTTGCTTGTACTGGGAACAGCCCTTTTGTCCGGCTGTCTGGGTGAAAAAACCAGTCCGGAGCCGGCGAACCAACAACCGGACAGCTCCATATCCGCCGGCCGGACGGCCGGGGCCGGAGAACCGGCGCCGCAGGACCCGGACCCCCCTGCCGCCCCGCAGGAAGAACCGGCTTCAGCTCAAAGTCAATTATCCCCGGAGCCGGTGAACCCGGAGCAGCAAGACACAACCCCGGTTCCGGTTTCCGGGGACGTTACTCCTGTACCACAATCCAGCCCTCCGGCAGCACCGGAGGATGAGAAGGAGCCGCCGAAAAACGGACCGGAAGCCGGCGCAGCTCCGGAGAAGGAAAAAACCTACTCATTTAAAGCCGGTGATTATTTCCCGCCCTTTTCCCTGTCCGGTCTGAACGGGAATACATACAACTCTGAAGAACTCTTTGCCGCAAACAAGGTTACCCTGCTCAACTTCTGGGCAACCTACTGCGGTCCCTGCATCAGGGAGATGCCCGCCCTGGAACAGCTTCATCAGCAATATGCCGGCCAGGGACTGGGGGTAACCGGAATCGTCCTGGACAGCTGGCAGGCGGACACTGCCGGGTCCATGGCAGCCAAACTGGGCACTACTTACCCTCACCTGCTGGACGACGGCAGGTTTGCCCGGTATTTTTACGCCGTACCGCAGACCTTCCTGGTTGACCGGGAAGGAAAGACCCTGAGCGCCGCAACCGGAGCCCGGACACTGGAACAGTTCGCGCAAATGATCCAGCCCCATATTTAACTGTAGCGGCAGGGTGACACAGGGTGAAAGAAGGGGGAGTTAACCTATTTTAACTCCTATGAGGGGCAAGATAATTTACCCTGGGGAACAATTGTAACTATCAAGTGAGATCAGCCCACCAAGGTTGACAGGGAACGGTTTCTCCGGTCAACTCCGGGTAAAGGTTACAGGGTGGTTCTCCTGTAACCTCCGTTCAGATTTCCGTGGGACGCAAAGCGCAGATCGCCCCAATTGCCGCAATTAAAAAACAAACCGAGAGGAAGGTGTAAAGCCTGGTTTCCCGGCAGCGCAAAAAAACAACCGGCAGGGTAAGCCCTTTGCTTTAATACGTTGCGGCACAGTACACGCCAGTGAAAGACTGTTGTTCAGGAGTGTCAACAACCCCGTCCCCCTGACACCAGGAAACCAGGCTTCCAAAAAAACATATGAGACATAAGTTAAAAGTTGGTATGACTTTAGTTCTTATTTTACTGTTTTCTTTACCATTAACATCATTTGCATCTGGAAATAGTGCTGTTTTTAATATAGGCACAAGTACTTATCAGCTCAATGGAGAAAATAAAGCTATGGATGCGTCACCATTTATAGATAACGGGCGAACTTTTGTGCCGGTTCGTTATCTTGCTTTAGCTATGGGAGTGTCCGAAAATAATATCGCCTGGTCTCCCGCTGCAGGGGAAGTAAAATTGATAACTGACAAAACCACAGTAACTTTACAGATTGCCAACAAAACTGTGTATATTAATGATAAAGCCATAAACATGGAAGTAGCCCCCATTATAAAGGAAGACGGGCGCACATATTTACCTGCAAGATACGTTGCCGAAGCATTTGGTTATGAAGTTGGTTGGGATCAGGCTACGCGCAGTGTATTAATAGGGCCTCCCGGTAATTTACCGGAGCCCCCCAAGCCTTCATGGACAGTAAAATATGAGATTAGAACTGTTGAGAGTAAATCTGTAAATCTTGTTTATGTAAATATGGACAACCCCAGGGTGCGCCAAAAAGCTTTGTTGGCGTCACCTGGGATAATATTTTAATTATGGGCACAGCTGATTCTGTTAACGTATGGGATCTGGCAAACATAGCTCAGTCATTGGGGTTGAAGGCTGCAATAAATTTAGACGGCGGCGCTTCTTGCGGCCTGTATTACAATGGCAACTACATAAAAACTCCTGGTCGCCAATTATCCAACTGTTTAGCAGTTATAGCAGACTAATATGGTAAATGATTAGAACAGCCCGGCTAAAACCAGACGAAGCTCCGGCTAGGCGAAGCTTTTAACAACACAGCTTTCGTAACAGGCATCAGCCAGGTTAGCCGGTGTCCACTGCATCTCACAAAAAATCCCGTTATCTGCGAGGATCCGAAATCCAAGCCGTTCATAAAGAGAGCGGGTGGGATTGTCATACCAGGCCACACTTATTTGCACCGGCCTGCCCAGCTCAGAGGCTTCCTGCAAGACATCAGCGAGCAGCTTGCTCCCGATACCTTCGCCTCTATGTTCAGGCAGCAAGGTAATGGCCAGAATACGGTACTCATGCTTCCCACGCTGCAAATAGAACCGGCCGACGGGTTCCCCTTCCAGTAAGATGATGCTGAACTCCGCAGCGGGGTAATTGTCCAGCAGCGATTCACATTCACTATGGAACTGCTGCCGGAGAAAACCCTCCTTTTCTTCCTTGCTGAGACCGGTTAACCATCCCTGGCCGGGACGACTGCCGGCGAAAAGGCGGAAGATGAACTCCTCATCGCCGGATTGAACCGGTCGTAATGTAACCCGCGCCTCATCCATAACGCTGGAAACGCACCTTGTTAACTTCCGCCTTCGATTATGAACCTTGACCATAAAATCCTCCCTTTAATCCCGGTGTCAAAGGCCAGGGGACAGTTTTTATATTCTTGACGCCCTGATACATTGACACCTCTACTTCCCTTTTAAGAATCAGCTTTTCGCTTCTGGCATAGCTTTCCTTACACTAAACTATGCCCCTACACAGCGAATAATAAGCAAAAACGCCGAACCTGTTTTTTTATTATTCCCGCTAGTTTTCATTAACAACTTTCTTCGCATATCCCAACATTTCCTACAAAAATAATTAATAAATTTACGAAATTATTAATAAATTTTCGACATTAGGGACAGTTACTTATTTCGCCGAGGTTTTGCG
>DBRJ01000056.1:0-8255 GCA_002305915.1 Pelotomaculum sp. UBA1371
ATTACACCTTGCAGGCCCAGGCTAAAAAGGGCACCGGCTCAGAGGCCAGGATCTGCGTCTTCTTCATTGACAGCAAAGGAAACAGGACCCTGGACCAGGACACCAGGTACAGAATCAAAGGCGCCGGCTGGGAAGAGGTACCGGAAATCAAATTCAGCGTACCGGCGTCCGCCGCTACCACCCGGATCTACCTTTTGAGCCCGGATCAGAGCACGGTGGGCTTTGACAACATCTCCCTCGGACAGACCGGCTCCGCGCCCGGCGGCGGGCATCCGTCAAACCTTCTTAACAACGGCGACTTCAGCCGGGACAAACAGGGCTGGTCAGCCGGCGGAAATCTTAAGACGGAAGCCAACGGCAATAAATATGTTTCAAACAGTTACAACTGGCAGCTCTACCAGGATCTGGCCTTAACACCCGGCCAGGAATACAGGTTGGGCGCCCTTACCCGCAGGGGTACCGCCAAGTCTGCTGACGCCCGTGTGGCCGTAGCATTTATCAACAGTGCAGGGGTACGTACGGTGTCTTACGATTTCAGGTACCGGCATAAGGGAACCGGCTGGGAAGCCATACCTGGACAAACCATCAGCGTTCCTTCCGGAACGGTCACCACCAGGATTTACCTGCTCTCCGCCACGGAAAGCGGCTATCACGATTTTGATAATATTGTGCTGACTCAATAAATTCCGGGATTGAAGGACGCACTAAAGCAGGAGGGCAGACCCGCTTTTCGGGTCTGCCCTCCTGCTTATTCTTTCCTCCGGATAACCACAGCCGGTATCCCGGCCACCACCGTGTTGGCCTCAACGTTCTTTGTTACCACGCTGTTGGCGCCGATGATAACATTGTCGCCCACCACGATATCGCCGATGACCTTGGCTCCGGCACAGATTACAACATTGTCTCCAATCACCCCTGCTTTTCGCCCTCCCAGGCCGGCGCCTATGGTGACGCCCTGGAAGATTGTGCAGTTGCGCCCGATGACTGCGGTAGGAGCGATAAAAATGCCTCCGTAGTGTTCGATATAAAAGCCGCTGCCAATCTTTGTTTCCGGGTAGATTTCAATCCCGGTAATCAGCTTTAGCGGGAGCAGGACCAGGATCCGGTACAGCAAGAGGAGCAAACGTGCCGGCAGGCAGCGGCGCTGGTAAAGGAAGCGGCCCAGGCGATAGCCCAGAACAGCCCAAATGCCGGGTTTCTGAAGGAACCTGCCCGCCTTGACCCAGAAGCTTTGATCTGCCACCGGAGACATGGCCCTGGACAGGTCTTCCCTGACAAAACTGATCAGCTGCTCGTGTTTTTTGCTTTGCAGCAGCAATCTATAAAACTCCAGCAGCCTGACGGCCTGGCTTTCCCAGCTATACCTTGCCAGAAAAGCCTCCCGTCCGTTGCGGCCCAGCTCTCCGGCCAGTTCCTGGTCAGTTAGAAGCCTGATCACAGCCCGGGCGTGCTCTGCGGGATCTAAAGGGGATACCAGGAGTCCGCAGTTTTCCGCTCTGACCACTTCGGCCCCTTCCCCGTACTCCGAAGCCACGACGGGCAGCGACATGGCCATGTATTCAATCAGTTTCGTGCCAATCCCCCAGCGGTGCTTTAAAATGGGAGGAAAGGGTGTCCAGCCCACGCTGCTCCGGGCAAGGAACCCCATGACATCCTCATAGCTCACCTGCCCCGTAATCTGGATTACCCCCTCTTCCTCCAGCTCCTTCAATTTTTCCCGGCTGACGGGAGAAAGTCCCTTGAAGCTGACTCTTCCCACCAGCAGGCAGCGGGCTTCTGGAATTTTTTCCCGCACCAGGGACATAGTTTCCAGGACCGTCTCCAGACCTCGTTCCTTTCCCATGACTCCCACATAAATAACCACAGGTTCCTTGCCGGATGTTCCGCTGCTTTTCCCGGCATCCAGATAGTCCCGGCCAAAGGAAGCCAGGGGAAAGTTGCGGACTATCGTCACCAGGCGGGCGCCTGAAAATTTCCGGGCCAGTTCTGCGTCAGCCGTTATTACGCCGCTGAAAAATCCCGCAGAAGCCCGCTCCAGCCGGTCCACCAGGCCGGCTGCGATGCCCCGCAGGGGTCTGGGAATCCATTCCCTGGTCCGGATGGTCACATTGTTATGTTCGTGGACATCGTAGACCACTTTCTGCCGCCGTTTCAACAGTTTGAGCATAATGCCCAGGGGGATTAGTTCAGGATCGTGGAAATGATAAACCCTGGCCCTGGAACCCAGGGCGCGCAGAGCCAGGCGCAGCCAGTTCAGAAAGCGGAAGAGGCGCCGGCGGTAGCGTTTCAGCCCGTAGACCCGGACCCCGTCCACCTCCCGGTATCTGAAAGGAGCCGGGGCATGCAGCTCTACGCTGTAGCCCTGCTTCAAGGTCATGGCTTCTTTATAGAAAATACGCGGGTCGTCCCAGCTGTGGACCGAGCTCATCAGAAATACCGGGGTTTTATCTCCTGAGCCGTCCTTACGTTCAATCATCTGGCTGGCCAGGGCCAGTTCCGCCTCCATCCGTTCCTGCCAGGTCCAAAAATGCCTTTGGGCAAAAACCCTGGCCTGGTGACCCAGGGCGGCCCGTTTTTGTTCATCTCCCAACAGGTCTGCGATGACAGGCCCCATGGTTTCAAGCTGATCCATTTCAATGAGTATCCCGGTGACGTTATTTTGAATTAATTCACCAGTTGACCCGTTGTTTAAGGTTACGATGCATCTTCCCGCAACCATTGCCTCCAGCAGGGGGTTGCCGATATTGGCGGAATCATTGCATGAAACAAAGACATCAGCCAGGGCCAGGTATTTTGGCACTTCTTCATGGGCTACGGACCCGGCAAACACTATTTTTTCAGCTATTTTCAATTCAGCCGCCAGGGCTGCGAGCCGGGTGTACTCCTCCCCTTCGCCGATGATCACCAGCCTGGCCCGGGGTTCCCGCTCGATGATTCCGGGCATGGCCCGGATGACGCGATCGATTCTTTTCCACTTGTGCAGCCGGTTCACAGTGAGTACAATCTTTTCAGCTCCGGCCAGGCCCAGGTCTGTTTTGAAGGCCTGCAGGTCGAAACCGGCCGGCAGGGAATAATCTTTGTTAATCCCGTTCATCCAGAATTTGACCCGGGACATGTCTACCCCCAGGTATTTTAAGAGTTTATCCTCTTCCTGGCCGTCATTGGTCATAATCAACAGATCAGAGGGAACCTTCAAGGCGAGAATTTGATCCCAGTACTTCAGCCGCCACAGCTTCTGATCTTTGAAATAGCCGATGGTTGTACCCTGGAATCTGGAAATAAAGGATTTTCTGTAGATCTTGGCCAGCAGCCAGCCGCAGGGCACGCCCAGTGTATCATATCCGTAAAAAAGATCGATTTTTTCCCGGTGGGCCAGGACCATCCCGTAAACCAGCGCGACAATCTGAAAAATAATCCACCAGAGGTTTTTGGCCAGGTGGCTGACCATACGTCTGGAATAGAAGGATTTAATTACCGGCAGATCAAACCTGTGAATGCAGATATTGGGATGGATGTCGTAAACAGAATCCCTGCTTTTGTTGCCGGTCAGAAAATGTACCTGCCAGCCGCTGCCCGCGTAACCCGCCAGGGTTTGATAAAGTGACTGGGCGCCCTTGCCTTTTCCCATCGACCAGATGTCCAGGCCGGATATTACAAGCAAATTTTTTTTATCCAAGCAACCTCCCCCTTTAATCTAGCCGGATGACATCGTAGGTGACCCGGTCCCCGTTGACCGAGCACAGGATGTAATGATAATAACCGCCCAGCAATGCGGGCACGTGCAGGGCGGCTCCCGCTCCCCCGCTGATGATGTGCGTGCTTGCGCCATCCCTGAACTTTAAATAGCCGTGATAGTGTCCCGAAAAAACAGCTTCCACGCCGTACTCCCGGCACAATTGAAGGAAGGCGGCAGCTGTTTGG
The DNA here is from genome assembly GCA_002305915.1 of Pelotomaculum sp. UBA1371. Classification (GTDB taxonomy): domain Bacteria; phylum Bacillota; class Desulfotomaculia; order Desulfotomaculales; family Pelotomaculaceae; genus DTU098. The sequence goes on from DBRJ01000056.1 coordinate 3,922, forward strand.
GGATTGTTCCAGGTAGTGTTCAACCAGCGGTCCCTGAAGGTGTGTTTACTGTTTAACCTGAAGATACCGGGCAGCAGCGGGGGTTCGTGGGTGAAAATAAAGATGTGCCTGCTCTTCTGGCTCGCTTCCTGCAAATCGCCAACAAGCCACTTCCACTGAGCCCCTCCCGGATGGAGTCCCTTCGTTCCACTTTCCTTCCTGTGCTGCCAGGCCGTGTTAAGAACAATAAAATGACAATCATAAAGATTAAAAGAATAATAGCAGACATGCTTACCCCTGTTATCCCTGACCGGGAGTTTGTCTTTAAAAACACTGAGATAATTTTCTTCTCCATCGCCTTTAGTGCCGTCCGCTGCGGCTCCTCGAATAATTTCATGGTTACCCAGAACCGGGTACCAGGGAGCCTTTAATTCACCCAGTGAGTTTCGGAAAGCCTGCAGATAGAGAATAGGACCACCCTGCTCCGGACCGTCCCCGGTGTAAACAATAAAGTCAGGTGGATTTTGATTGATTTTTTGGACCAGTTTCGCCAGCACCGCATTTCCCTGACATTCAGTACAGCCGGGTACGGTGCTGGAATCCCCTAAAACGGCGAAACTAAAAGAGCCTTTTTCCTCTGCTGCGCGGATTTTCAACGTTTCCACAGATTCCTTTGTTTCTTTGACTCCGGCATACTCCGAAAATATAAACATAATGATTAACAGGCTCAAAAGGGGAATTAAAATGGATGCTGTGCGCATTGACGAATACTCCTGTGGCCGGATTTTTGCCCTGGCAGAAGAAATGAATCAAAAATCTACATCCTGAAAAATAAACATTTATCATCACTTTGCTAGTGCTGCCTCAGAGACCCTGGGGTAGGCTACCATACTATAAGTTGATAAGTTGGTGTCAGGCACNNCAGGGGTATGGGTGTCTAACTCCTTTCTATTCCGGATTGTGTCCTCACCGAGGATGCAGGAAGACCCTTTCGAAGGCAGGCACGCCCTTTCTCTGAGCAGGTAAGCCCCTTTTTAACTTTAAAACCCCGTCTCCAACCAGGAGGCCCAGCAGGCTTTTGCGTGAACAGGTTTGCCCCTTTTTAACCATGTGGGGGCTGTTAGAGCAAAGAAGCCCTGGACAAAGGAAGGTGGCCTGGTAATTCTACCGGCCTAAGCTGGTAGCTCCCAGGGACCCCTACCTCCCCCACTTCCAAGGTGTTGTGAGTATGTCAATGAGTATGTCACTTAATCACCAGACGTATTAGATTAAACAATTCTGCAAAGTCAGCTCCTATTTGGGCTCCCCTGATCCCGGCCAGGTTCAGCACAAACTCTTTTCTACAGTACTTTCTATGTGACTGGGAACGGTAACAGGCCAGTGCCGCAGCTTTTTTTTGCAGATGAGACTCCTGCAGGATGATAAAGCAGTTGTTCCTGAACTCAAGATTATTCCAGGGCAACTCGTAGCCCAGGACAGATACCTGCTTAAAGGCCCGGATTCCTTCCCGGGCAATTGTCCGGTGGTCCTGGTGAAGATCTTCCAGGGACGGCAGCAAAACCAGATCAGGATCCAACTCCCGCCGCAGGATAATAAGGTTTTCCAGAATCTCCTGGCGCCGGGCGGGAAATTCCCGGACCGGGAAATCGTACCTGACCAGGTTCCCAGCGGGGATACCCAGGGTGGAAGTGGCAGTTGCCCATTCCCGGACCAGGGTATCGGAGGGGAGGCCTTCCGGCAGCGACCTGGCGGCTGCTGAAAATACGGCCTGGTAAACCTCCCTGCCTTCTTCCAGAAACCTTGCCACTGCGCCGCCGCAGCCCAGCTCGCCGTCGTCCGTATGCGGGGCCAGCACCAAAATCCGTTTAAACATCCGCGTCCCTCCCGGCCATAAGGGAGCGGTAAAGATCCAGAAGCTTCCGGGCGCTGCAGGTCCAGGTATAATCCTGCAGCACCGTGTCCCTGGCCCTTTTGCCCAGAATAAGAGCGTAATTTTCGTTTTTCAGCAGTCCGAGGACGGCGCGGGCCAGCTCATGTTCAGCATGGGCTTCCACCAGCAAACCATTACTCCCGTTTTGAATGACATCTGAAATACCCTGCCCCTTGACACCAATTACAGGTTTGCCGTGGGCCATCGCCTCCAGATAGACAATCCCGAAGCCTTCATTCCAACTGGGCAGCACGAACATATCAGATACGGACATATACTCCATAACCTTACTGTGGGGTTGGGGCGCGATAAACTCAACCGCCTGGTAGATCCCCAGTTCCCTCGCCAGACTCTGCAGGTTTTCCCTCTCCTCCCCCCCGCCGATAATCAGGAGGATAACCTGGTTGAACTGCTCTCTTACGGTTTTAAAAGCCCGCAGAGTTATGTCGTGCCCCTTTGTCTTTTTTAAGCTTCCCACGGATAGGATGATTTTGCTCCCGGCATATTTTTCCCTGAGCGGGCTGTGACCCTGGTAAATTTCCGCAGGGTTGATCCCGTTTCCGATCACTTTAATTTTATCGTTCCCCCCCAGGTGGGACCTGCACAATTCGGCGAGTTTATGACTTACGTTCACAACTGCATCGGCTCCTTGCAGCACCTCCAGAACGGCCCTGCGGCACCTGCTGTTCCGGAACACCGTATCCTGCAGGTCCCGCCCGTGAATGGTAACAACCAGAGGTTTTTTTAGAATACGGCTAAAGAGCAGTCCCGCATATCCGTCCGGCAGGGCTGTGTGGGCATGGATCAGCTCAAAGGGCCAGACACGGCTGATTTCCTTGATCAGATTTTTTGTGGCCTGGTAATAAAACCAGCCGCTGCAGGCAAAAAGCAGGTTTCGGGGCAAAAGCAGGTAGCGCGGGTGAAAGACCTGGATTGTCCCGTCATCCAACACTCCCGGAATTTCGTTATACCCCCTCCATTCTTTAACGATAAAACGGAAGGGGGCAGGGGCGGCAGGAACGGGGGAAACTACTTTGACCTGGCACCCCAACCTGGTCAGGCTGGAAACCTGGGCTTTTACAAAACCGCCCCGCAGGGAATTGTGCTTATTCGGGTAAAGATTGGACAGGCACAGGACTCTCAAGTTTCTCTCCCTCTTCAGTTGCCTGAACGGCATTGCTGCTGCAGTACAGATTTATGGCGCAAAGGGCGAAGCCGAAAAAAATCCACATTACCCTGCTGTAGGCCAGACTGCTGGAACTGACCGTTGCAACCGGAAAGCCCGCCAGGCCCACCAGGGCGCTTTCGGCTACTACTTTCAATACACCCGGTCCCGCCCGTACAGCTACAAGGTACAATTGAACCAGAAGCCTGCCGGTAAAAACGACATACAGGACAAAAATAAAGATGCCGTAGTTGACCAGGATTTCCAGCCACCAGTTGTGCAGGGCCAGAATCTGGAACGTTTCCGTTCGGTATGCCTTCATATGTTCTTCAGCGTTCCCGGCGCCTACCCCCAGCAAAGAATGCTTATGCAGTTCCTGTAAGGCGTTACGGGACAGGATCATCCTGGCCGAGTTCTCCCCGGCAACATGTTCAAGGGATACAAGATGGTGCCGGGCAATCCTGAATTGCCGCTTAAGCTGGTAGTGAAGGGCAGGGTGTGTATTTGCCAGCACAAGATAAAGGACAACCAGAGCGGTTACCATTGCCAGGACGTTCCTGAAGGCCTTCCACTTCCCCTGAATCAAGTAAATGATTACGGCAGCAACCAGGCTCAAGGCCAAAGCGACTAAATTACCCCTGGACCCCGTATTTATGAGCAGGAATATCCCTGTGCCGGCGCAGGCCAGTAAGCCGAGCGCAGGCAGTAGGGTCTTCAGCCTGACCGAAAGATACTTTGCTGAAATGAACAGGAAAGGCAGATATAAGGCCAGGTAGGTGGCCATATCATTTTGATTTTTAAAGACGCCCCGGGGCGTTTTCGAAATCGCGCCTGCATCAGGTATTAGTCCTGCTGTTTTCAGGTGCAGTCCTGTTTTGTATTCCCAGATTCCCACACCCATAATGATTAAAAGAATTGCCACCAGGATGAAAAGGGGTGCTTTCAGGTCCTCCTCCTTGCGCATGTAAAAAACAGTAAAGCCTATCAAGCTCAGCCCGGAAAAAAGGTACCAGAGGTTCCTGAGTCCGTCCGGGATGTTACCGGCCCAGAGCAGGGAGAACACGGCCCAGGCCAGCCAGACCAGGAAAAATACGAAATTAGGCCATATTTCGCGGTTTATTTCAAGGGTTATTTTCTGGAAAGCGAGAAAAAAGCAAAACAGCGCCAGGTGCAGACAAAAGAGTATTTTAAAAGCAAATATTCCCGGGTAGGCATCCAGGGCCAGCAGCGGGCCGAAAAAGGCCGTCACCAGAGTGACCA
>DBRJ01000056.1:8345-29304 GCA_002305915.1 Pelotomaculum sp. UBA1371
ACTGTTTACTACCAGGGAAATAAACCAGTTGTCAATTATGGCCCTGCCCACCAGGGGTACGAGTCCGGCCGCCAGGGATACCGCCAGGATGTGCATTGTGACTTTCCAGGGATACACATCCTTAAAGGAACAGTTTATGACAGAGCAAATTTTGCCAAGCTGGAGAAAGGTCATGAAATAAATGGCGGTGACTGTGGCCAGGGCTGCTCCCCAGACACCCCACAGCCGGATCATGACTATGTTTAAGACTACGGAAATGATTACGGTATAAACAGAGTAGTACATAATTACCCTGGAAAGCCCCGCCGCCAGCAACACGGAGCCGAAGGTGGTAACCCGGATCGGCAGGGTCAGCAGGTAGATTTGAAAAATACCCGCGCTTTCCAGGTATTTTTCGGAGTACAAAAGGACCAGGAACTCCCTGGCGAAAATAAAAAGGAAAACCATAACCGGCAAAATAATCAGGGAGACTTTGCGAATGGAGCGGTGCCAGAGCGCAAGCATTTTCTGATACTCTCCCCGGTTGTACAGCACAACCAGCTCCGGCATCAGGACCGACATTACGGCCGCGTTCAGGATTCTGGCCAGGGGCAGTTCCATCGCTCCGTTGGCGTAAATTGCATATTCCCGGGAAGTGAAATACCCGGAGATGATCAGCTTGTCGATTTGGCGGCTGAAAGTTCCCACCACAGAGGACAGTCCGATGGGTACGGTGAACCTGAGCTGTTCCAGGATATTCTGTTTTTTCAAATCCAGCGGCACGGTTCTAAAGGGACGGTAAATCAACAGCGAAAGGACGATGAATTCCAGAACATAATAGATCAACAGAGCCGTAAAAATATTTTTCAAGGAAGGCTGGATAGATATGGAAACAGCAATTACGCCGAACCTGACCAGGGTTGCCGAAGTCAGGATGCCTGCCGCGACGACGGCTTTTTTAAGGCAAATGTACAGGTTGTGGTAGTAAGACGTCGGCATGGTTAAAAGCGGGACCAGGGAAAATATTTTGATTACCTGACCCAGGGCCGGGTTATTGAATCTGGAGCCGAAAAAATCAGCTCCCGTATACAAAAATACCGCGAACAGAAAACCAAGGATGAAAAGCCCGGAATAGGTTTGAAAAATAAAAGTTTTTTGTTGTCCGGGCTCAAATCTAGGTACAAAATAGTTAACGCTGGTGGCTATCCCAAGGGTGAACAAAGGGATCAAGGTGTAATATAAAAGCCATACCTGCCTGTAGGTCCCGTAATCCTCCAATGTGAGCACACGTGCCAGGATCATCCCCAGGACCAGGAGGGTAAAGGCGTCCGCCGCCTTGGCAGCTGTCAGTAAAAACGCCTGATAGCTGAGACTGTTCTTCATAGCAACTCAATTACCCAGGAGCGTTTTGACAACAAGCCGGACAGTATCTTCGGAAATCTCCGGATCCAGGGGTAGAGCCAGGGTCTCCCGGGAAGCTCTTTCGGCCTCCGGCAGATCGCCGGCCCGGTAGCCGAGACCTTTATAGACCTCCTGCAGGTGAAGGGGCAGAGGATAGTAAACACCGCTGCCGATGCCCGCCCCGGACAGGCGCGCTCTCAGTTGATCCCTTTGCGGGGAGCGCACCACGTAAAGGTGGTAAACACTTTCATTCCATGGTTCAACATGGGGTGTGACAATACCGCTGCCGCTCAGGAGGCGGTCGTACAGTGCCGCCCGGGCCCGCCGCTGCCTGTTCCACCGGTCCAGGTGTTTTAGTTTAACCCTCAAGACGGCGGCCTGGATTTCATCCAGCCTGCTGTTGTAACCGTGGATAGAATGATGATACCGGGTAGGGCTTCCGTGCACCCTTAACAACCTGAGCCTGGCTGCAACTTCACTGTCACCTGTAACCACCATTCCCCCGTCGCCGTAACCGCCCAGATTTTTGGTGGGATAGAAGCTGAAACATGCCGTATGTCCCAGGGAGCCGGCCCTGTGGCCTTTGTAACGGGCCCCGATGGCCTGACAGGCATCCTCGATTATTACCAGCCGGTGCTCCCGGGCGAGGGCCAGGAGGGGATCGATATCGGCCACCTGGCCGAAAAGGTGCACCGGGATAATAGCCCTGGTGCGGGATGTAATCCTTTTGGCAGCCTGGTTTGGGTCCAGATTGTAGGTCAACGGATCAATATCAGCAAATACCGGGGTAGCCCCAACCTTTGAAATAACCTCGGCTGTAGAAAAAAAGGTGTAGGGAGTTGTAATGACCTCGTCACCGGGCCCGATGCCCAGGGCACTTAATGACAGCAAAAGCGCGTCCGTCCCGCTGGCCACCCCGATTCCGTGCCTGACTCCGCATAATTCAGCCACGGCAGACTCCAGGGCGGCTACGTTCCGGCCTAAAATGTATTCCCCGCTGTCCAGCACCGAGTTTATTGCTGCCAGAACCTCATCTTTAATTGATTTATATTGTGTCTTCAGATCTATTAGCGGTATAGACAACCTTGGTACCCCCTGCCTAAATCTTAATAACCTTTGCTTTCCCCTCCAGGAGCCTCCTGGTGGCGTTGCGCGCGTCCACCAGCACCTGGGCATGATTGAGGATCATTTCATAATCAAAGCAACTGTGGTCAGTTGCAATCACCACACAATCAGACCGGGCAATTTCCTCTTCTGTCAGCCGGACACTTTTTAAAACCCGGGTTGGAGACAGGGAAACTGTGGGGATATAGGGATCATGGTAAGATACATCAACTCCTTCACCGGCCAGGAGCGACATGATCTTGACGGCAGGCGATTCACGGCTGTCGTTAATATCCTTTTTATAAGCAGCCCCCAAAACAAGCACCCGGGCGTCACGAATGCTTTTTTTATTCCGGTTTAAAGCCTGACGCACTTTTTCGGCGACAAAGTAGGAAGCCTTGATATTAATTTGAACGGCAAGATCAATTAAATTGGAGTAAAAATCATATTCCCTGGCCTTCCATGTTAAATAATAGGGATCCACCGGAATACAGTGGCCTCCCACCCCGGGACCGGGATAAAAGGTTTGAAAGCCGAAGGGCTTGGTGCTTGCCGCCTCTACGATTTCCCAAACATCCAGCCCCATGCGGTCGCAGAGGAACATTAATTCGTTAACCAGGGCAATATTCACAGCCCGGTAAGTATTCTCGAAAACTTTGATCATTTCCGCAGCTGCCGGTGAGGAAACCGGGACTACCTCGGTTATGGCCTGGGCGTAAAAATGACAGGCTAGCTCAAGGCAGGAGGGCGTTACCCCGCCTACGATTTTGGAAATATTTTTGGTCTTGAACCGCTTGTTCCCCGGGTCGACCCTTTCCGGTGAATAAGCCAGGAAAAAATCCTCCCCAACCTTAAACCCCTTTGATTCCAGAAGAGGCAGGATAACCTCCTGGGTGGTCCCGGGATAAGTGGTACTTTCCAGGGTTAACAACTGGCCTTTATGGAGGTGGCCGGCAATTTGCGTTGTAGCGGCAACTATCTGGGAAATATCGGGGTCGCGGGTGGCAGTAAGCGGAGTGGGTACGCAAATGATCATGATGTCGGCATTGTCCAGGCAATCAAAACTGGAAGTAGCCGAAAGCCTGCCCTGCTCAACCAGTTTCCGCAATTCTTCCCCGTCAACGTCGGGGATATAGCTTTTGCCTGCATTGACAAGTTTGACGCGTTCCTCACATTTTTCTATGCCTGTAACATGAAAACCCACATTTCCTTTTTCTACGGCCAGGGGCAGGCCCACATAACCCAGACCCACAACAACAATATTTGCCTGGCGGGTTTCGATTTTTCTTTTTAATTCTTCCATAGGACTGCCAGCTTGCATTCTCTTATTTTCCCTCCACTAAGGTCAGGCTCTCGGCATGGCCGAAACCAGGTATAAGTTTTCGAAGCAGCTCCAGTGCTTCCAACTCGTTCAAACTATAACCGGGTAAATCCACGTAATTAATGAGCTCTTTTACTACTGGCGAAGAGGTCTCCTCTGACCGGCTGACCAGAATCCTCTCGTGGACGGTTTTTTCTACCCGCTCGTCTTCCGTAAACAGTTCCTCGAAAAGTTTCTCCCCGGGCCTGACTCCGGTATATACAATGGGAATGTCGAGGTCAGGACGAAAACCCGATAACTTAATCAAATCCCTGGCCAGGTCGGCGATCCTTACAGGCTCGCCCATATCCAGCAGGAAGATCTCCCCTCCTCTGGCCAGCGCGCCGGCCTGAATGACCAGCTGTGCAGCTTCGGATACGGTCATGAAGTACCTTACCATCTCCGGATCTGTTACGGTGACAGGCCCNNAGAATTCCGGTTAAATTCCTGGACAATCATTTCCGCCGCTCTCTTTGTGGCGCCCATAACACTCTTCGGTTTAACAGCCTTGTCGGTGGAGATCAGGATGAAGACGCTTGTTTGAACCATTTCAGCCGCCCGGGCTACATTCAGTGTACCGATAACATTATTGACGAAAGCTTCATAGGGGGTTTTTTCCATGAGCGGCACATGTTTATGGGCAGCCGCATGGAATACCACGTCCGGACGGTAGCGGGAAAAAATATGGTCAATCCGGTAGCGGTCCCTGACATCCGCTATGGCAATTTCCCGGCTGACGCCGGGGTAACGGCTTTCCAGAGCCAGGTTGGCCTCATACACACTGTTCTCTCCACGGCCTAAAAGTACCACCAGGCGCGGCCCGAAAGAAGCTGCCTGGATACAGAGTTCTGAGCCCACCGAGCCTCCGGCGCCGGTTACCAGAACCACCCTTCCGTTTAAATAGCCGGCTATATCCTGCAAATTAACCCTGACCGGCTCACGCTGCAGCAGGTCTTCTACCTCGACATCCCGGATCTGCCCCAGATTTATATTTCCACTGATATAACTGAACACGCTGGGGGTAATCTTAAGCCGGGCCGGCGTATGACTGCTGATGTTTACCAGCTCCCGGAGTTCCCTGCTGGATGCCGAAGGGATGGCAATAATAATTTCTTCGACATCATGCCTTTCCACAAGGGCTGGTATATCCTCCCGTTTTCCCAAAACAGGCAGGCCGTACATCTTCATATTTTGTTTGAAGTCGCTGTCATCAACAAAACCCACCGGGGCAAGATCTGTTTCATTATCCTGTATGGCTCTGGCTACCAGAGCTCCCGCCCCTCCGGCGCCCACAATCAAAACAGGTTTTTTGCGCTGCCGGAGAAGCCTGAAATTATCCAGATCGCGCATAAGCCGCCAGCAGAATCTTGAACCACCTACAAAAAACAACATCAAAAGCCAGCTAATTAAGAACACGCTGCCGGGTAAATAAGCTTTAAAGAGAATCAGGTTAAGGCAAAACTGGAAAAATGCTGTTAAAGTTACAGCCTTGATTATGGCATAAAGCTCCTTCGCTCCGGCATATTCCCAGATCCTGTTATAGAGACCGAAAAAATAAAACGAAGACAAGGACCCTGCCGCTGTAACTGCGGCAAAAGCTCCAATCCCGGCCTGACCGCTCAGGAGGCTGACTTTGGAAACGAGCAGGACGGCGGACACTGTTGCCGCATTGACCAGCAGCACGTCCAGGGCCATCAACAACAGCATTCTAATCTTCCGGGTCATCTGTACCTGTCACTTTCAGGGTCATATTTTTTTTAAAGTTTAAAGACATCCCATTTTTTCCTTGATACTTGGCATGTGCCATAAACTAAGCGATCTCCTCCGTAAAAGCACATATAGTTCCTGATTTCGCCAAAACCGTCCCGGCCGGCCATGTTCAACTTTATTCATTCCTAATCTGCCGGAGCAGTTATTTACCGTGCCGGCCCAAAATGGTTCCGGTTATATATGTAAACAATTCTTGCAGAACCAAAAAGAGTATGATTAACTCTCGTGTTAGACTATTCACCTCTGCCTCTTTCGGTGACGGGCCAAATGGATAATTTATCCGCAAACTTCATTAATTACCCCTGAAGCAAGCATGGCAAAAAAACAAATCCTGACATAAACTATCATAATTGGTAAAGATAATTAATTAGTTTGTCAACGGAGGTTGTGGGTATGAATATCTCGGTTGTCGGTATGGGTTATGTCGGACTTGTTACAGGGGCCTGCCTGGCATCCTTTGGACACAAAGTTTTTTGTTATGACCGGGATCCTGCAAAAATTGAAAGACTGACAAAAAAGATTGTGCCGGTTTATGAAAAAGGATTGAAAGAGCTCGTTGAGGTTAATGTTGACAGCGGTCAACTCCTCTTTACCTGCTCTCCCAAGCGGGCTTATCAAATTTCTGACGTGATTATTATTGCTGTCGGCACCCCTGCCCTGAAAACCGGGGAACCGGATCTCAGCAGTTTTTTTTCAGCGGCCCGGCAAATTGGAAAATCCCTTGATCCAGAAAGATTCACGGTTGTTGTCACCAAGTCCACGGTACCCGTCGGAACCTGGAGTAAGCTGACCTCCATCCTCAGCAGCCGGAAAGAAAACGGCGGGCAAAGCCACTTTGGCGTAGTCAGCAACCCTGAATTTTTGCGGGAAGGAAACGCCCTTTGGGATACTGTCTACCCAGACAGGATTGTCCTCGGCTCCTGCAGTCAGCGTTCTGTTAAAGTTATGAGGGATCTCTACAGGCCTATTATTGAACAATCCTTTGGAAACTTGCCCGGTATTCCTCCCAGGCCCGGTCAGTTGAAAAAGGTCGAATTAATCATCACAACGCCCGTAAACGCAGAAATGATCAAATATGCGGCCAATGCTTTCCTGGCCACAAAAATCAGCTTTATCAACGAAATTGCCAATATCTGCGAGCGGGTAGGCTCAGATGTAACCGTTATTTCCAGGGGAATCGGCCTGGACTCCAGGATTGGCCCGGAGTTTTTAAATGCAGGCATCGGTTGGGGCGGGAGTTGTTTTGGTAAAGATCTTGCGTCTATACTTCATACAGCAGGAAATTATGGTTATTTCCCGCAGATAATTGACGCAGCGGTTCAGGTGAACACCCGGCAGCGTCAAAAAATAGTTCAAGACCTGGAGGAATTGCTTGGGGATCTGGGAGGGCGGACCATCGGGCTCCTGGGCCTTTCCTTTAAACCCAATACAAATGATTTAAGGGACGCCCCGAGTCTGGAAATTATCTCCGGCCTGCTGGAAAAAGGGGCCGTGGTTAAGGTATATGATCCGGCAGCGATGGATGAATGCAAAAGGCAGCATCCGGAACTCATTGTAACTTACGAGCGCAGTGCCTTAGAGGCAGCAAATGATGCTGACGCTCTAATTATTGTCACGGAATGGGCGGAATTCAGGAATCTGGATTGTAATCAGCTCAAGGGCGTCATGAAGCAGGCCGTAATTGTTGACGGTAGAAACATCTTTGATCCCCGGACGCTAAGGGAAAAAGGATTTATTTATAAAGGCATCGGCAGGCCGGATAATAGTCAATAAACTGATGTTATTGCTGTATTTGTATATTTCTTGAGCGGGCGTCCTATAATAATAAAAAATTCTGGAGGCTGAGTTATGCTAGGGAATGTAACAGTATATACCACACCATCCTGACCCCATTGTACCCACGTGAAGGAGTTTCTTTCACAAAAGGGGGTTAAATTCAGGGAACTAAATGTTGCTGAAAATAATGACGCGCGCAGTGAAATGATTAAAAAAACCGGCCGCATGGCTGTGCCCACAATTACGGTAGGAGAACAGGTTGTTGTCGGATTTGACCGCAAAGAACTTGATAGACTGCTTACTTGAAAGAGGTCCACCAAAATGTGGACCTCTTTGATTGAATTAAAACTGGTTGCTTGATTGCCCGGCCGGGCTTTTTTAAAATAAAAAGAAAATGGAATTTTGCTGCTCGTTCTTGCTGTAATGGCTTATTTCTATATTATTCATCTCTTCTAAATTAACTTACAATTGCGAATATCTTGTGAAGGGTTGCGCAAATTAGGATATTGTATACAATATAACTAGGGGAAATAAAAAATTTTATAAAGGGGGGGAAAATGAATGGTGTGGTTTGATATTTTTTTAGGGACGATGCTTGCCTACCTTTGTGTGTACGTTATTGCATGTTACCATATTTATATTAAACCCAAGAATGAGAGCGCCGGCAACAATTCCCGACCTATACATTATTATACGACATACTGCTCGCCCACATTCTTACTACCTCCTGTCAAAACTTCAAAACTATAACAAAGCAATAAAAGCACAAAACTACTTGAAAATTTGCTTGATAAATGGTATCTGTTAAAGCAACCCTTACTTAGGGTTGCTTTTTTATTTAAATCTTTTAAATCTTTAAATAATCATTTATTAATTTAGAATTAACACAAAATTATAAAATCTTTGTATTTTTATGAACAAAATGTTTTTTTATGTTAGTAATATCATTATAATTAGTATGTATCTCAAAATAACTATTAATCTAAATTGGAATATTAGTATTATTTAGTTACATTAGACAATATTTACAGTAAATAATGTTTGATGGCTTATTAAAATGTGCTAAGTATTATGAAAATTAAGACATTTTAGATACTTATTAAATTAGTCTCTATCAAATGGATGATATATATGATCAATAATTATTACTCCGCAGTATTTCAATACCATTTGTAATTTAAAGGCAAAGTCAGTAATGATTAAATATTATCGTTGCTACTGAAAATTAACCGGGAGGTGAATTTGAAAAGCAAACTTTTATTCAAACAAATACTGCATCATTTTTTATTCCCCTATTTCCCCAAACAATACACCTTTAGGAGGCAGGCAATGAAAAAGAAAAACTGGGTAATGTTTTTATGCGCTGTTTTAGCCGGATTAATGATCATGTCCCTGACAGGCTGCGGAAAAGACTCGTCAGCAGGCGGGGATGATGTGTTAAAAGTTAAGTTTACGCATGTTGTGGCCGAAGCTACCCCGAAGGGGAAAGCTGTCTTAAAGTTTAAGGAACTAGTTGAACAGAAGTCCAACGGTAAAATTGAAGTAGTTGTTTTCCCGGCATCCCAGCTGTACGGCGATAAAGAGGAATTGGAGCAGTTAATGGCCAACAACGTTCAGTTTATTGCTCCTTCTGTCACCAAACTGGTGGGTTTTGAACCGGCCTTCCAAATTGTGGATATGCCCTTCTTGTTTAAAGACGACCAGGCAGCCTATGATTTTTATGATGGTCCCGCGGGGCAGAAGCTGATGCATTCCCTTGAGTCCCAGGGCATGCTCGGCCTGGGATGGTGGCCCAACGGAGCCAAACAATTCACTAATTCCAAGCGGCCCCTGAAAACTCCGGAAGATTTTCATGGTTTAAAATTCCGGACCCAGAGCGGCGGTGTTCTGGACGCCCAGTTCAGGGCCCTGGGAGCCGGTTCCCAGACCCTGGCCTTTGCTGAAGTTTATACCGGTCTCAATAACAAAACCGTGGACGGACAGGAAAATACCTTTAACAATATCGACACTCAGAACTACCAGGACTGCCAGAAATATATGACGGTATCCAACCACGGACGCCTGGACTACGTAGTTCTCACCAATACGACCTTCTGGAATTCCCTTTCACCGGAAAACAAAAAAATTCTGGAGGAGGCCATGCAGGAAGCCAGCCTCTATGAGCGCCAGCTGGCGGAAGAAGAAAACCAGAAAAGTTTTGAAGAATTAAAAGCCAGCGGCAAGATGGAAATTTATACCCTGACGGAAGAGGACAGGGAGAAATTTGTAGCAGCCGTGAAGCCGGTCTATGACGAATATACCGACAAGATTGGCGCGGAATACATCGAAGCAGCTAAAAGTTGCAATAAATAGCACACATTTCAGGGGACGTCTTTCCCGGGTGTGCCGGAACGTCCCCTTTCTTTATTAGGCCCTGATTTGACAATGGATTAGGAAGGTGGAAAACAAATGGAACGTTTGAAACGGGCCTACGCGGCGTTTGAAGATTACTTGTCGGGTAGTTTGCTCTTCATCGGACTTTGTATGATCATGTTGAACGTTGTAATGCGGTATTTCTGGGGCCGCCCCCAGTCTTTGCTTGATGAATTTTCACTTTATTTTATCATCTGGGGGCTTCTCCTGGGATTTTGCGTGGCTCTGCGGGACAATCACCACATCAGGGTGGATATGCTTTACAACATCCTGCCCCTGCGGGTCAAGTGGCTGGTCAGTATCTTCTCCAACACCCTGGGGCTTGCTTTCTGCATTTTTTATACTTATTACGGCTATAAACTGGTTGAATCTTATTTAAACTCGGGTCAGCGCTCCGCAGACAGCCAGTTTCCCCTCTGGATCGTGAACGTGATCTTACCTGTCAGCGGCTTGATGTTCGCCATCAGGTTTATTGAGAAGCTCTATCAAATTCTGAAGAACGGCGGCCGCGATTGGATGGAAGAAATGGAAAAAGGAGGTGGACATACCGGTGGAGACAGTACTGCTTTTTAGTATTTTCATCGCTCTGTTTCTCTTGAATGTCCCCATCGCCATCTCTCTGGCTGTAGCTGCCATTTCTATTCTGGCCTTGACCAGCGACTTCAGCCTCTACATGATTGTCCAGAGAATGTTCGCCTCCCTGCTGTCGCCTCCCCTTCTAGCCATTCCCGCCTTTGTCTTTGCAGGTGTGGCCATGTCCCGGGGCGGCATTGCCAAATACCTGATTGAAGCCCTGCGTTCCTGGTTCGGGCATCTGCCCGGCGGCCTGGCCGTTGTGACCATTTTAGCCTGTGCGATTTTTGCGGCCATTTCCGGCTCCAGCCCGGCTACAGCCGCGGCCATCGGCGCTATTATGCTGCCTGCCATGATTGAGGGAGGCTACCCCAAGCGCTACGCCATGGGACTTGTGGCCGCTGCCGGCACCCTGGGCATTCTCATCCCGCCCAGTGTGACCATGGTTATCTACGGTGTCGTAACCGAGGAAAACATCGGCAAGCTGTTCATGGGCGGCGTTATCCCCGGCATTTTACTGGCAAGTATTTTAATTGTCAGCGCCATATTAACTGCCAAAAAGAAAAATTACGGCCGCCTGCCCAAGGCCTCCTGGGATGAGCGCTGGCGCAAATCCGTGAAAGCCCTGCCGGGAGCCTTCCTGCCCGTCTTCATCCTGGGCAGCATCTACATGGGCATCGTCACACCCACCGAGGCCGCCGTACTCTCCGTATTTTATACCATTCTCGTTTCGATGTTTGTATATAAGGAATTGAAGTTGCGGGACATGAGAGAAGTATTTCGCAATGCCATCAACATCTCCTCCATGATCTTCCTGATCATTGCGGCAGCCATGGTTTTTGCCATGTACCTAACGGTGAACCAGGTGCCCATGGAGGCTGCCCGCTGGATCTCGGAAAACAACCTGAACAAGTACGCGTTTTTCCTGGCCGCAAACCTGATGTTCTTCATCATGGGCACATTCCTGGAAGCAGTTGCCATTACCCTGATCACCATGCCCATCCTGCTGCCCATGCTTAACGTCCTCGGCATCGACCTGATCCACTTCGCCGTCGTCATGACGGTAAACATGGAACTGGCCATGATTACGCCCCCCGTGGGCTTGAACCTCTTTGTGGTGGCCGCCATGGCCAAGTCCAGGCTGGAGGAGGTAATCAAGGGAGTTCTCCCCTTTATCCTGATTATGATTCTAGTTTTATTGTTACTAGTCTACCTGCCCGATCTTTCCCTCTACATTCCGAGGGTCCTCATGGATTAAGCAAAACAGGCGGATCCACCTGGAAACAGGTGGATCCTTTTTTTCAACCGGCAGGCCCGCCGGGTTTTGCTGGATTTAAGCGCCGCACCACAGGGTGCCTGACACCAACTTATCAACTTATGGTATGGTAAGCCTGGTAGCCTAGCCCAGGCGCCCAGTCGGTAGCCTAACCCATGGTCTCTGAGGCGGCACCAGCAGAAGGTTGTAAATGTCTCTTTTCAGGATAAACGTCCAAGTTATGTTTGCTTAGTCCAGCTCCAGGATAGCCTCCATGATTTCCCTGAAAACAGGCGCTGCTGCCGCACTGCCGCCGGCTTCCCCTTCGCTTAAGACGGCTGCCACATAGCGGGGATTGGCCCGGGGGGCGTACCCGGCGAACCAGGCGTTTACAGAAAGACTGTTGTCGCCTACCTGGGCGGTCCCGGTCTTTCCCGCACTGCCGAAAACAGGCACCAGGGCCTCTTGTCCGGTGCCCTCCTCCGCGGCCATTTCCAGCAGCTTGCACAGCTTTTCCGCGGTTTCTGAAGAAATAACCCTTTGACCCGGGTCGTAAGGCAGCATCTGCACGGTATCCCCGTTGCTGTTGCATATTCTCTGCACCAAACGGGGCTGCCGGTAGAACCCGCCTGAAACAACCGTGTTGATCATCGCAGCAACCTGTACCGGTGTAACCAGCACAGGGCCCTGGCCGATGCTGCTGTTGACCAGGTTGTAAGGGCCGGCTATTAGTTTCAAATCCTGCCGGGGATCCCGAGGCGCCGGGTAGCCCAGGACGGACTGATTGTCCAAGCCAAACAGACCGGCGTAGTCAATTACCTTCTGTGCCCCCAGCTGCAAACCCAGCCTGGCGAAAACGGGGTTGCAGGATTCCGCAAAAGCCTGAACAAAAGTTATTGCGCCATGTCCTTGCGGCTTCCAGCAGCGCAGCAGCGTTTCCCCTGCGCCACGACAATGAAATTGGCCTGCAAAGTCTGCCACACCCTCTTCCAGGGCGGCGGCGGCAATGACAACTTTAAATACCGAGCCGGGCTGGTAGAGGGCTGTACAGTGGTCGAGAAAACAGTTTTCCCCACCCGCGGCGTCCAGGTAGTCTTCCGGACGGGCTGGATGGTAACCGGGCCGGCTGGCCATTGCCAGGATATCTCCCGAGCCGGCGTCCATGACCACCACAGCCCCTCTGGCTACACTATGATCCATTATTTCCTCGACAATCTTCTGGATCCGGGCGTCGATGGTAAGGACCAGATCACACCTGGCGTAGTCCTCTGTTTGCTCCTCGACAA
Source organism: Pelotomaculum sp. UBA1371 (assembly GCA_002305915.1). Taxonomy (GTDB): domain Bacteria; phylum Bacillota; class Desulfotomaculia; order Desulfotomaculales; family Pelotomaculaceae; genus DTU098. Next base: position 21,262 of record DBRJ01000056.1, read on the forward strand.
AAAACCCCGGTCCCCCCAGCAGCCTGCCCGCAGCATCGGTGTACACCCGGACTGCCCTTTGGGGCAGGGAGCCTTTGAGGACATCTTCATAATACATTTCCAGCCCTGTTTTGCCCACCAGATCATCGTAATGGTAGACCTTATTATTCCTCCCCGACAAATCAGTGAACTCCTCCGGCGTGGAGATTTTACCCAGGTGTCCGATGACCTGGGCTGCCAGCTGCTGTTCGCCGTAGCGAAACTGCACCGGGAGCGCCATTACGCCGGTCCACCCTCTGTTCTGAACGGCCGCAGACTGTTCGGGAGTGACAACATAGGGCAGCAGGCAGGGTTCTCCGTCAAAATAAGGGCTCAGATTATCCTGTTCCACCCCCAGGATCCCGGCCAGTTCAGAGCTGACCTCTTCCCTGTTCCCGACGGCCGCCGGAAACAATACGACCCTTTCTTCCGTCCGTTCACCTGTAAGGGGTACCAGGTTGCGGTCAAGGATCCGGCCCCTGGGGGTATTCTCCAGGGAGACCCAGCGGCTGCCCTGTTCCAGGGCCAGGCAGGCGTAGAGCTCCCCGTCCCTGTACTGAATGAGAAAAAGCTGGGAAACCAGTCCCAGAAAGCAACTAAAAAAAATCAAAAAAAGATAGACCAGCCTTTTTTGTCTTAAGTGATCCACGGAAATCAACCTGCCGGAATAAGACATATATTTTTAGGATGGCCTTTAAGCTCAAGTTTTATACTTTTTTCCGAAGCATGGAATAGGGGGGTGCGGGCTTTTCCAGGTGAAGCCGGAGCATTTGCCGGGGATGGGGTGCGGAATTGACGGGGCAGCCTGCTTGATCATAGAGAAGCTCAATCTTCTGCTTGAAGTTTTTACCGGCTGGAACGAGTATTTCCACCTCATCGCCAAGGGCAAAATGATTGCGCTGTTCCACCAGGGCCATCCCGGAGGCACCGTCGTAACTCCTGATAATTCCTATAAAGCTGTGACTTCGCCTGTAGATCTCACCAGCGTAGTGTTGCCCTGAAGGACCCGGGTCGCCGAAAAGAAATCCTTTAGTGTATTCACGGTGGCTCACTTTACTGATCTCGTCAAGCCAGGCAGGGTCGGGGCGATAATTGTCCGGGTCCTCCCGGTAGGCGTTCAGGGCTTCCCTGTAGGTTTTGACAACTGTAGCCACATAATGAGCGCTTTTCATTCTGCCTTCGATCTTGAAGCTGTGAACGCCCGCCCGGACCAGTTCCGGAATGTGTTCAATCAGGCAAAGATCCCGGGAGCCCAGAATATATGAACCCCGGTCATCTTCCTCAAGGGCCAGGTACTCACCGGGTCTTTTTTCTTCAACCAGCCTGTAGCGCCAGCGGCAGGACTGGGCGCAGTCACCCAGGTTGGCGTCCCGGCCGGCAAGGTAGGAGCTTAAGAGGCAGCGCCCGGAATAAGCAATACACATGGCGCCGTGAACGAAAACTTCCAAATCCAGCTCCACCTGCTCTTTGATTTCCCTGATTTCTTCCAGGGAGAGCTCCCGGGCCAGCACAATCCTGGAGACACCAAGCTTCTTCCAGAAGCGCGCCGCGGCCCAGTTTGTAGTATTGGCCTGGGTGCTGAGGTGGACGGCCAGTTCCGGATGCATTTGCCTGACCAGATCGACAATCCCCGGGTCGGAAAGGATAACCCCGTCCACCCCTGCAGAATAAATCCGGTGAAAGTATTCCGGGAGGGTCACAAGGTCCCTGTTGCGGGCAAAAATATTGACTGTTACGTAGACCCGGGCGCCCTTTTGATGAGCAAACCGGATCCCTTCGGCCATTTCTTTATCGTCAAAGTTTCCGGCCCCGGACCGCAGGCTGAAATGCCGCCCACCGAGGTAGACGGCATCGGCGCCGTAGGTTACGGCAACCTTCAATTTTTCCAGATTTCCCGCTGGCGCCAGTAGTTCAGGAATCACTGCTGATACCTCTCTTTGTTTGCCTCATGGTCGGCATTGTTCGTAGCAAAGGCATGGGAACCGTCCGGCCTGGCCACGTAATAAAGGTAAGCTGTTTCGGCCGGTTCCACAGCGGCCAGGAGGGAGGAGCGCCCCGGCATGGCAATGGGCCCCGGTGGCAACCCGTTGTTTTTATATGTGTTATAGGGAGAATCTACTTCCAGATCTTTATAATAAATTTGTGCCTTGTTCGTGCCCAGGGCGTACTGGACGGTAGCGTCGATCTGCAGCAGCATGGATTTTTCCATGCGGTTGTGGATAACTCCCGAGATGAGGGGCCTCTCTTCATCGATCTTGGCCTCCCGCTCTATCAGGGAAGCAATGGTAACGGCCTCATGCAGGGTGAGCCCGGCTTTTTCCGCCCTGGACGGGTAATCCAGTTCTTCCATCTCCAGGTCAAACCTCTTCAGCATATTATCAATAAGAAAGCGAACACTGTCACCCCTGGTAACCCGGTAAGTGTCCGGGAAGAGATAACCTTCCAGGCGTCTCTCTCCCTTTGGCCGTTCCTCTAAAAACTTGTAGGAAAAATCTTCCCGGGCGGCAACAGCGAAGAATTCTTCCCTCTCCGCCAAACCTTTTGTTTCCAGCAACTCTGCTACCTGTGTCATGGTAAAGCCTTCCGGAATGGTGATTGTTTCAGCGGCAAGTCGCCCTTCCACCAGTTCATTCAGCATTTCAGGCGTGGACAGTCCGTTGTTGAGCAGGTATTCACCTGCCTTGAGACTGCCGTCAAGGTTTTTCCACCTGGCATAGAGGACAAAGACAAAAGGACTGTGGATTAATTCATGGTCCTTTAAGATCTGCCCTACCTGAGTGGCTGTGGACTGTTGGGGTACAACCACCACGATGTCTCTGGCCTTGCTTTTTGACGTAACCGGGGAAAGAGCTATAAGAAAATAGAGCGCCCCCAGACAAGCGAGTCCCAATACAGTTAATAAAATATTCAGGTGCCGGGCAGGTTGTTTTACAGCCCGCCACCTCCACTTTTTTTGATTAAAAAAGAAACTCATAGCATTTTTGAATCAGGCGCCTGGAAGGGTGTGCGGCGCAATTTCCGGTACTGGCAACCCTCTCCCCTGCCCTGCAGTTCCCTCCAATCCAGGCCTGCCTCTTTCACCGGCTTCATTGCCGTCCGGCGCATAATAATTACTGCCGGGAAGGGGTAAGCCTGTGTTAATATTGGCGCTGCTGCCTGTAATGCCGCCCGTTGAAAACCCGCTGCCATCGTCTGTAACGGCACCGGCAGGCNNAGGCCCGCCCGGGTTTTCCGTGGGAGGAGTAACTGGACTAACTGTTCCCGGAACAGGTGTGGAAGGAGCAATCTGAGGCAGGTCCTGTTCCATGGAACCTACGGCGATTACTTTATTTACCGGGCTGTAATAACTGGATGGAATGGATTCCTTCTTTTCCACCACTCCGTTATTTTTGACAATCCTCTCTGCTGCTGTCTTAAATCCCTTGGAACCCTCTTGTTTAACCACCTCTTCACCGAGGGGAAGGTTCGGGTCCGTTTCATAAATAATCTGGGGTTCTATTTCTTCCGTGATCCAGGTATTGATGGTCACATCCCTTTTATAGGCTGTGTTGCCGTAAATCTTTATCGTCAACTGCCCTCCGGTTACGTAGGTTTTCAGGTACAGGGAGCTGTCCGTATTGTTGCGGAAGGTCAGGTCAACTGTATCGTAGACCACTGTGGCGTCACGTCCGATGGGTACATAACTGACAGGCAAGGAATGGCATGTCCTGCCGACAATATCCAGGTTTGCCAGGAGAATTGCATTGTACAGGGTTGTGGAGACCTGGCAGACTCCTCCCCCGAGACCGTCAACAAACTCGTTGTTTACAATCACAGGAGCGTTTTTGTAGCCTGCTTCGGAACTGCGGGGACCCACAACATTATTGAAGGAAACTTTGTGTCCGGGCAAAATCAACATTTCATCGAAGGCCTGCGCTGCCACGCTGATGTTATATGTCCGGCTGGTCTTGGCAGGATCAAATTTTGTTGTATAACTGCCAAGCAGGCCCTTGACGTTCATGGATTCCAGGAAAGCAGTGGTCCTGGAGGGAGCCCGGGTTACCGTGACCAGTGTCACCTCGGGATTCAAGCTGCCGGCCAGAACAGCAGCCAGATCTTTTTCCAGCAGCTCAAAGTCTACGTCCACTCCGTTTTCACCGGGAATGATCGAAACGGTTTCGTTCCGGTTGATTGAAAACCTGGCGTCCCTGGGCTCAACAATAATATCTGCGCATAGCTCCTTCACCCGCCGCTCCAATCTGTCCCTGTCAAATTCTATTGCGGGCAGCAAGGAGATCCCCGTTTTATTAAACATTCTCCTTTCCCGCCAGCGCTGATACAGGGAACCATGCCTGCCCGCGCTCAAGGCGGCATCCATAATAGCCTCTTCGTTCAGCTCAAAACCCGTTTCATTTAAGAGGAGTTGCCAGCTGCGGTCTTCAAAACGCAGAGTCACCCTTGTTCCCCGGAGATTCTTTTCCAACTCCAGGAGCCTGTCAGTACCTTCCGCCCTGTTAAGCCCACCCAGTTTTACATCCATAACTTCAACTCCGGGCAGGACCTTCTCCGACGCTGTTGAAAAGAAGCCTGAAGTTAAAAAGAACATGAACACAATAAAAGCTGCGGCTAAGATGAGGCTGATAATTATGCGTGTGGCTTTAACAGACATGCCCGTCACACCTCGTCATAAAAAAAGCCGGATTGGGGCACCCCCGCAACCAGCTTGTTTTTTTCTAAAAGTCACTCTACTTCTTCCTCGGCAAGCATTTCTTCCCAGGCGTCTGCAACCTTTTCCCACTCATCATCGTCCTCAATATCAACAAGAAGCTCATTTCCGTCTTCATCCTGGCTGAATTTTAGAATAATGGCCTCATCGCTTTCTTCCTCCACCGGCAGCAGGATAGCATATTCTGATTGATCGACATTTATAATATCAACGACCGTAAAGTCATGTTCTGCACCTTCCTCATCTACCAGAGTGATAATCTCATCCTGTTCGGTCAAAACTTTCACCTCTTCCAGAGTTTATAGCTCATTTTATATTAAATTTTTCCACATGTCAAGGAAACTGTGTCTATCACAGCTAATCAAGGCGATTTTCATTTTTATCCTTAAGGGCCAGGGCATCGAGATAACCCTGCAGGATAAAAACCGCAGCCATTTTATCAATGACTTTTCGACGCCTGCTCCTACTTAGATCGGCCTCAAGCAATACTCTCTCCGCAGCCCGGGTGGTCAGCCGCTCATCATACATTTCCACAGGAACGCCCAGTCTCTTTGACAGCAAGCCGGCAAACTCTTTTATCTTTTTGGCAACAGGACTTAAACTTCCATCCATGTTCCTGGGCAGACCTACAATTACCCTCTCCACTTCATACTGACGCGCAATCCTTTGAATACTTGCAATGCTATTTTCCAGGGAACCACTGACTGGAATCACCTGCAGCCCCTGGGCGGTCCAGCCCAGGGGGTCGCTTAAGGCCACCCCGATTCTTTTTTCTCCCAGATCCAGACCCATGATCCGCACTTTAAACCACCTTTATGCAAAAATTCGGGCAAACAGAACCACAGTATCCGCAGAGGGTGCAAAGCTGACTGTCCACCACGGCCCTGCCTCCGGACAGGCTTAAGGCGCCGGAGCGGCATCTCAAGATACATTTCCCGCAGCCGGTGCACCAGTTATCCAGGTGCAGACGCCTTGGAAGGCGCCTTACGGCGGATTTTATTTGCTCCGGTACGCTCTGACCACTGAAGAGGCGTGTATTGTATTCCACCTCTTCCCGGGTCCTCATACCAACAGCTACTGAGGCAAATTCGGGAAGAGAAAGAATAAAATCAAAAGCTTCCTCCGTCCGTTCGAGGAGGTTCCCGCCACCCAGGGCCTTCATGGCATAGAGTCCCTTGCCGGCGCCGGCAGCTTTTTTGATTGCCTCTAACATATCCTCCAGCGTTCCCCCTCTAATGCCGATACCTGCTATATTGATCAGGGGCTGGATCACATCGATTTCAGGAACTGAGGCGGCTCCCAGGACACCTTCTACATGGTGGGTTGAAATGCCGATAGCCCGTACAGTGCCTTGTTTTTTGGCCTTGACCAGGTATTCGATAGCTTCCCAGTGTCCCTTGATGGTTAATATTGATTCCTGTTCGTGAAGCATAAAGATATCAATATAATCCCTGCCCAGTTCTTTAAGCGCCTTTTCTACACTGTCACGCATACCTTCATAGGTATAGGCGTAGCATTTTGAGGCGATTACAACATCCCGCTCAAAGCCCTTGATGGCCTGTCTGATATATTTATAAGTGTCGTAAAGCTCTGCCGTATCAATAAAATTAACCCCTGCTTCCAGGGCATTTCGGATAACCCCCGCTCCTTCAGCCAGGGGCAAATTAGCCTGGAGTGAACCGATGGTCAGTGCCCCGAAACAAAGGCGGGATACTTCCATTCTGGTTTCTCCAAGTAGCCGGTAATGCAACGGATTCCATCTCCCCTGCCCATTATTTCCGTTTAATTCTATTTTTTATTTAAATAGTTTTTGACCAGTTCCTCCAGTAAATCGTCCCTTTCCAGGCGGCGAATCAGGCTGCGGGCATTTCCGTGACTGGTAATATAAGCAGGGTCACCTGATAACAGGTACCCTACAAGCTGATTAATCGGGTTGTAACCTTTTTCCTTTAAAGCTGCATAAACCTGGTGTAAAATGTCGCGGGCCTGGTTTACTTCTTCGGCCTGAACGTTAAACATCATGGTTTTTTCTGAATCCTCCCAGGACATTTAGGTAACCTCCTTCCTGTCAAATTACAATAAAGAGAATATTATTAACAGCTTTTTTAAAGCTCAAAGAAAATCCGGCTTAAAATCTTCCCTGTTATAATTTCATTCTATCATTAGTTTATAGTTTTTGCTAAATCTTTATATATTCGTCAGTGGAATTTCTTTTCCTTCACAGCTACAGACTAGTACCTATTTAAAAAAAATATTGAGCGGTTCGTTTAAGTAATATATAATAATGACTAATTCTAGGGAAAGGTGAACTATAAATGAACTTCAGGAAAGCAAAAATTACCGATGTTGAAGCAATTCACGCTTTAATTACTTACTATGCGAAAAAGGGTCTGATGCTGGCCCGCCCCCGGACCTTGCTTTATGAAAGCCTGCGGGAGTTTACCATTGCCTGTGACGGGGGAAAGGTTATCGCAGCCGGTTCGCTTCATATCATTTGGGAAGACCTTGCCGAAATCAGGGCGCTGGCTGTATTGCCGGAGTATGCCGGGCAAGGTGTGGGCCGGCAGCTGGTCAACATGTTTCTTCAAGAAGCGCGTGAATTGGCCATACCCCAGGTCTTCGTGCTTACCTACCAACAAAAGTTTTTCGAAAAGTGCGGCTTTAAAGTTATAAGCAAAGAATCACTGCCTCAAAAAGTATGGAAGGAATGCGTCAACTGCCCCAAATTCCCCAATTGTGAAGAAATTGCCATGATCTATAGTCCCATGACAACTACCGGATAAGCGCAACGTGATTTTCTGTGTATAATTATATTATAGGTGCTTTTGCATAGTATTTCCTTAAAATTGGATCTCCTTACCTGAAAGCTTAAAAACACGCTTAAAAAAACCCGGTTTTGCCGGGTTTTTAATTTATTTTAGCTGACTTTCAACAACTCTGAAGGCTCGCTCAAGGGCCTCATCCAGACGGGACAGGTCTTTACCCCCTGCTTGAGCCAGATCAGGTCGGCCTCCACCGCCACCCCCTATTACAGCGGCTACTTCCTTGACCAGTTTACCGGCATGAAGCCCCCTTTTCAATAAGTCCCTGGTTACAGCAGCAACCAGATTGACTTTTTCACCTGTAGTATTGCCGCTGCCAAGCACGATTACCCCTGATCCGATTTTGTCCCTTAAGAGATCGACCATCCCCCGCAGGCTGTCCATGTCGGGCACCACAGTCCGCCCTGCAAGAACTTTAACTCCCCTTACGGTTTTTACGCTGTCAAGCAGGTCGTTGACCTGGTACCTGGCCAGCCTGGCTTGAAGCGCTTCGCTCTC
>DBRJ01000056.1:29351-70451 GCA_002305915.1 Pelotomaculum sp. UBA1371
TAGCCCAGGGCGCCCTCTCCGGTTACTGCCTCTACGCGGCGAAGTCCCGCCCCTACACTGCTCTCTCCGGTCAACTTAAACAAACCAACCTCTGAAGTAGAACGCAAATGCGTCCCCCCGCATAACTCCAGGCTGAAATCCCCCATTTTTACAACCCTGACCCGCTCTCCGTACTTTTCACCGAAAAGGGCTGCGGCACCCATGGAACGGGCCTCTGCCAGTGAGGTTTCGGTAGCTTCCACCTTCAGGTTGGCCATCACGGCGCGGTTGACAGTGTCTTCAATTTTCTTTAATTCATCCTGGGAAAGCGCTGAATAATGAGTAAAGTCAAAGCGCAGCCGTTCAGGTTCCACTAAAGAGCCGGCCTGGTTGACATGGTTGCCCAGCACTTCCTTCAAAGCCCTGTGCAGCAGGTGAGTAGCCGAGTGGTTCCGGCATATCGCCAGTCTTCTGCGCTGGTCCACTTGCGCAACTACCGGAGCATACTCCTTTAAAACGCCCTTTATCACTTTGCCGCGGTGAACGAAGAGGTTCTCTACAGGCTTGAAAACTTCCTCGATTTCTACACTTAACTCAGGCCCCGTTATTTGACCGCGGTCGCTTACCTGACCTCCCGATTCAGCGTAAAATGGGGTAACGTCCAGAATAAGTTCCACTTCTGCCCCTGCTGCAACCGATTCTACTTTCTTACCGGCCTGAAATAAACCAAGGACAATAGAATTTGCTTCCAGCGAATCGTACCCGACAAAACTGGTTTCACCCTTTGCTTCACGGATTTCCCTGAAAAGGGCATCCCGCTCAGAGATATACTCAACCTCCTGCCGGGCGCTCCTGGCCCTTTTCCTTTGATCTTCCATGGCCTTTTCAAAAGCGTCCACGTCAACGGACAGGCCTTGCTCAGAAGCCATTTCCTGGGTCAATTCCAGTGGAAAACCGTAAGTATCATAAAGCTTGAAGGCATCCACTCCCAAGATTGATGAACTCCCGGCTTTCTTTGCTTCCATCATAATCCGGCTTAACATTTCCGTACCCTGGCTTAAGGTTTCCCCAAAGCGCTCTTCCTCGCTCCTGATAACCCTGAGTACGTGGTCCCGGCGTTCAACAAGTTCAGGATAGGTATGGCCCATCTGCCGGATCACAGCACCGGCAACTTTGTCTAAAAAGAGTTCCTGAATGCCCAGGAGTCTGCCAAAGCGAACGGCCCGCCTGAGCAGGCGCCGGATTACGTAACCTCTCCCTTCGTTGGAAGGAAGGGCTCCGTCTGTAACAGCAAATGTAATTGCCCGGCAGTGGTCGGCAATCACCTTTAAAGCGACATCAACCTTTTCCTCCGTTCCGTAGACCAGACCGAAAAGACCTGCCGTGAAATCCATTATCTCCCTTAGAAGGTCGGTATCGAAATTGGATGAAACGCCTTGCATTACTGATGCCACCCGCTCCAGGCCAAACCCTGTATCAATACCTTTTTTCTCCAGAGGCGTGTAGTTGCCCTGTTCGTCTCTAAAAAACTGGATAAACACAAGGTTCCAGATTTCAAGAAAGCGGTCACAGTCGCAGCCAACCTTGCATTCGGGCGAACCGCATCCCCTTTCCGCACCTAGATCCACGTATATTTCCGAACAGGGGCCACAGGGCCCCACACCGATCTCCCAGAAGTTCGTATCCTTGTCCAACCTGACAATGCGCCCGGCCGGGACCTTGACGACCTTGTGCCAAATTTCATAAGCTTCGTCGTCATCCAGATAGATGGTAACCCAGAGCTTGTCCGCCGGCAGTTTAAGGTGTTCAGTGACGTATTCCCAGGCCCAGGGTATGGCGGATTCTTTAAAATAATCGCCGAAGGAAAAATTACCGAGCATTTCGAAAAAAGTATGGTGTCTGGCAGTTCTGCCCACAGATTCAATATCCGGTGTGCGAATGCATTTCTGACAGGTTGTAACCCTGTTGAACTCAGGCCTGGCCGCTCCGGTGAAAAAAGGCTTGAAGGGCACCATACCCGCCGCTGTCCAAAGAATACTGGGGTCGTTCAAGGGAATCAGGGAGGCGCTTGGCAGTCTTTTATGTCCCTTGCTTTCAAAAAACTTTAAGAAACTCTCTCTAATTTCATTACCGGTCATCAAGATTAATAACCTCCTGTATAAATAACTCGGGAAAAGCGCAATTCACCAAAACCGGTTTAAATTCAGCTCTGCCAAAACTAATTTGGGCTTACTGGCAACGGAACTGCAACGCTGTATTGTCTTTTAAACTGCAATCAAAAAACCTTTCCTCCTTAAAGAAATTCTTTACGGGTCGGAAAGGCTCCTCCAAGGCGCCACCCCGGTAAAGGTCAAAGCAATAAATCTATCATTATTTACTACATTATTTGTCTAATATGCGTTTTAAGCAACCTAATTTATAATTTGTTGTTATTTTTGCGCTATAATTATACAAAATATAACTCTTCTGTGTCAAGAATACCCCTGTTTTAATTACCAGCAGCCTTAAATCTATAAATAAAATACTTAATTATAACTTTTAGTACCGCTGAAACCGGCACTGCCAGAATCATTCCCACCAGTCCATACAACTCTCCTCCGATTAAAAGGCTGACAATAACCACTAATGGATGCAGGCCAACTTTATCTCCCAGGATCTTGGGGGAAATAATGCTCCCTTCCAACTGGTGGATGACAATAAAGGCAAGGACTACTTTTAAGGCCAGCCATTTTGACTGCAGAACGGCCAGGCTAACTGCGGGAACCGCCCCGATGACAGGACCGAAATAGGGTATTAATTCGGTCAGACCTGCAAAAATGCCGAGCATAAGCGCAAAATCCATACCCAGTAAGGCCATGGCCAGGGTAGTCAAGCCTCCAACAATTGCAGCCACCAGAAGGTAGCCCCTGGTGTAACTGGTTAATATTTTGTTTATCTCTTGAAATAGTTGAACAATATCTTCCTTTCTTTCTTCAGGTATGATTGAAACAGCTTTGCGATGGATGTTTTCGATGTCTTTTAAAAAGTAAAAAGCCAGGACCGGGGCCAGGATAATTTTAAAGATATAACCAACCATTCCAATCAAAGCGGCAACAGCCCCTCTGACTAATTGGAGCATGTTTTCTTCAAACCAGGAGACCCTTTCATCAATCACCTGCCTGACACTTTCACCAACCCCAAGATTAGTTAGGCGCACCTGGATAGAATGGATCATTTCATAGAATTGTTCAGTATAGAGAGGAATCGTTTCCTCCAGGCCGTGCAGTTGTCTCACTATACGGGGTACTCCATACATAAATATTCCGGCAACTACAAAAAAAAGTGCGAGGTAGGCAATCAGGATGGCCCATACCCTTGGCGTGCCTCTTTTTTCAATGGCAAAAACCAGGGGATGGATCAGGTATATAATCAAAACCGCCAGAATAAAGGAAATAAACAACCCCCGCAGCAGGTATAAAAAATACAAGCCGATTGTCAAAAGGATTAATGATAAAAACAGCCGCCCTGTTTTAGGCTCAATCCGCCAGGCCATTTTCACACACCACCAAGGAAAAAGTGAGGAGAATGTTCTCCCCACTTCTATGTGTCTTATTTAATCATGTTGTTAACTGTTTTCGAGACTCTCCGCATCATCCTGTCGGCCCGGTTTCTGCCCCTGGCGGTGTATCCCAGGATGCTTTTTTTTCCCTGCCTTTGTATTCCGCCGGTTGCCATCATGCTCACAGCAGCCCCCAGAATACCACCGGCTATCACGCCTCTCCAAAATGTCGTTCGCACGCTTAGGTCACCCCCGTCCATCTCAAAGTAAGAACTCATTTTGCGGGTCAAAAGCGACAAGACTTCCATCCTCGGCAACTTCGTAAATCTGAACGCCTTCCTTGTTAATTCTGTATTCAACGCAGCAGTCCCAGCAGTAAAACTGGTCAATACCTACCTTCCCGGTAGCTTTTCCGCCGCAGATCGGGCATCTCAAATATTTCGCCCCCCAGTAAATCATTGATAAATCCCAATAACTGGCTGATTATTCGGCCTTTAAGAATTATTATGTCCACTCTCAAAAAAAAAATTCAATCAGAAATGAAACCAATTATAAAATGGTGGTTATTTAAGATAGAAAGTATTGGATAGCTCGGAAACACAAAAATTAAGAAAAAAAAGAAAAAACACAGGCAGTTTTACATAAGAGCCTAAAAGAATAAATAGCTGTCAAAGGGAGTTGTTTTCAGCCGGGTGGGTAAATTTAAAAAGATTAGAGCTCCCTGTTGTTTAAAGATTCCTCTATGGTTGCACCGCCAACCAGGTAATCCCCCAGGTAGAAGACAACAGACTGTCCCGGCGTGATGGAACGCTGGGGGCTTAGAAAACAGACTTGCAAAGCACTGCCGTCAATAGCTTCCAGAATTGCTTTGGCCGGGCGGCCGTTATAGCGCACTTGTGCCTCTACCTCAATTTTTCCCGGCATTTCTTCAAACAGGATCAAATTCGCCTCTTCTGCTCTCAAACATTTCCCAAAAACAGCTTTTTCAGGGCCCAGGGTAATGGTATTGTTTTCGGCATCAATCCGGACCACGTAAAGACGCTCTCCTGCCGCCAGGTTTAAACCCCTGCGCTGGCCTATTGTGTAAAATGGTATTCCTCTGTGGGTTCCGATAATTTCACCATTCAAGTTTAAAAATGGACCGGGCTGATAATTGATTGCTTTTTCCCGCAGGTAATCACGGTAGCTGCCCTGCATGATAAAACAGAGATCCTGGCTTTCAGCTTTATCTGCAACCTGCAGACCAAAGCCGGCTGCCATTTTCCGTACCTGTTCTTTAGTGTATTCTCCCAGAGGCATTAGAGTACGGGCAATCTGCTCCTGGGTCAGGCCGTACAGGACATAAGTCTGGTCTTTTTTGCGGTCAAGCGGGCGGCGGACTGTATAACGGCCGTAGCGGCTGCTGAAACCCAGCCGGGCATAATGACCGGTAGCCATGTAATCAGCTCCCATTTCGAGGGTTTTTGTCAACAGCGCGCCGAATTTTATATACCGGTTACAGGCAATGCAGGGGTTGGGTGTACGCCCGCCAAGGTATTCCGAAGTAAAATACCGGACTACCTTTTCTTCGAAGAGATCCCGGAAGTCCAGGACATGAAAAGGAATGCCCAGTTGTTCGGCTACCCGCCCGGCATCTTCAACTGGATCACGGGAAGGGCATCCGCCGTTTTCCCCTTTTGCCGGGGCCGTCTCCGGCTTCTGGATTTGCATCGTTACCCCGATCACTTCATAACCCTGTTCTAATAAAACGGCGGCGGTGACAGAACTATCTACCCCGCCGCTCATAGCCACAACTACCCTTTTACTGGCTCCCACCGGATTCACCTTTTACTAATTATTAATTTTAAACAATCTTTGTTAACGCTTCTTTTTTCAACCTGTAGTTTTCAATGGCTTTATGCATAGCATCTGCGGCCATGTTCGAGCAGTGCATTTTTTGAGGAGGAAGACCGTCCAGCATATCCGCAACCGCTTGATCCGTAATTTGAAGAGCTTCTTCAATAGTCTTGCCTTTGGCCATTTCCGTCAACATACTACTGGAAGCAATGGCCGCGCCGCAACCGAATGTTTTAAATTTAATATCATTTATAATATTTCCCTCAATTTTAAGATAAATCTTTGTAGTATCACCGCAAACAGGGTTTCCCACTTCGCCAACACCGTCAGCGTCAGGGATCTCACCGACATTTCTGGGGTTCTTAAAATGATCCATTACTTTCTCACTATACATTTTTTATAGCCTCCTCTTTTACATTTGAATTAAGGCGGAAGGGGAAACATACGGGAATAATTAAGTAAATACGCGACCATAAGCAGTGCTTCTTTTCCCAGGCTCATAAATACATCAAAAGTTCGAGACCAGCTCATTCTCCCTGCTTTAAAGTTTTTTTGCTTCGCGGCATAAGTCTTCCAGCGTGATGGAATCAATAACGTCGACTATTCCATCACGAACCCTTGCCCAAACGGAACGTGAAATACAATAATCTGCTTCATCACAGCCAACCGGATTCTCCTCACTAACGCAGAGCAAGGGTGCAACAGGGCCTTCCATAGCGCGAAAAACATCTCCTACCGTAAGCTGGGAAGGTTCCCTGGCCAGGATGTAGCCTCCCTGTGAGCCACGAACGCTTTTCACAAGCGCCGCTTTTTTCAACATGGCAATTAGTTGTTCCAAATAGTGCTCGGATAGATTTTGCCGTACAGCAACACTTCTTAAAGGTATGGGTTTTTCTCCGAAGTTTTGCGCCAGGTCAAGCATAGCTTTCAGACCATAGTGTCCCCTGCTTGAAAGCCGCAAAAATACACCCCCCTCGATAACCAGCGAACTAATTTTCAAGATGATCTCTTTGTGTAATTGATCTTTGTGGATTATTTCCCCGGGACAATTATAGTAGAGACGCTGGCAGGGTAGTTCAACTACCCTTATCTATTTACAAGGGATATCATAGCACGCTACTAGGGTATTGTCAATTTAATTATAGCTCTATCTGAATGATTTTTTACTGAATCCAGCAAATTCGCCTGAATTGCCGAAAATCAACACATTAAAAACCTTCCCTTAAAGGGAAGGTTTTCAGGATCCGTAACAACCGCGCTCCAGCATTACACCGGTTCTCACAGCCCTCTCCATATTGATTGTTGTAGCTTATTAACGGTAACCGTAAATGCTCCTTTCTGACCAGCATGGAATAACGGGGAGACTCAACAATTGTTGAACTATTGAAAACCTCCCGTTTTTCAATAAAACCATGCTAATCCGGCCCGGCCAATAGTCTCCCTTGAGACCACCGGAGCAACCACCAGGACTGCTTTGGCCGGTCTGCCGGACATTGATCGTTCTGCGGCCTGTACAGCCAGGCCTGATCATGTCCTGAACCGAACCTTGCGTTGAGCATGGCAAGCTGTGAAGGTCCTGTCCGGCATGTCCACGGTCATTACGCTCCTTGTAGTTTATTCTGCCCGGAACATGAAAAATAATTCAGGATAATAATTGTATTATTACTTTTTATTCATTTTCTCCTTTATTTTACGTTCAAATCCATATTCCGAAGGTTCGTAAAAAACCCGCCCTGCCATATTATCAGGCAAATAATCCTGTTTCACATATCCCCCGGGATAATCATGGGGGTATTTATAGCCCTCACCGTGTCCCAATACCGCCGCTCCTTGATATCCCGTACCCCTTAAGTGGGGCGGCACCGGTTCGGCGCGTTCTTTCTCCACAGCTGAAAGGGCCATTTCAATCCCCTTGACTACTGAATTGCTTTTGGGAGCAGCGGCAATGTAAAGCGCTGCCTCGGCCAGCACAATTCGGGCCTCGGGCATCCCAATCCTGTCCACAGCCTGCGCTGCTGCAGAGGCGACAACTAGTGCCCGGGGGTCGGCCAGCCCCACGTCTTCAGCGGCGTGGATCATAATCCGGCGGCAAATGAAGGACGGATCTTCTCCGGCATAGAGCATTCTGGCCAGCCAGTACAGAGTGGCCTGGGGATCGCTTCCCCTCATGCTTTTGATAAAGGCTGATATCACATCATAATGCTCATCTTCCCGGTCGTACCTCAGGACACGTTTTTGAATGGCCTCTTCCGCTTCAGCAAGGGTTATTCTTCGAATTCCCCCGGAATCAGGCAGTGTGGTCATAACCGCCAGTTCCAGAGCATTTAAAGCAACCCTGGCATCTCCGTTGGCTATCCCGGCCAGATGTTCCAGAGCCTCTGGCAGGACCTCCGTGCGGTAGCCGCCCAGTCCCCTTTCTTCGTCCTGGAGCGCCCTGGTTAAGAGCCGCAACACAGCCTCCCTGGAGAGGAGACTGAAGCGGTACAACTGGGAACGTGACAGGAGGGGCCGGTTAACTGCAAACATGGGGTTTTCAGTGGTGGAACCAATCAAGGTAATCAGGCCGTTTTCTACGAAGGGAAGCAGCGCATCCTGCTGCAATTTATTAAAACGGTGAATTTCATCTATGAACAGGATGGTTTTTTTATTAAAAAGCGAGCGCCTCTCCTTTGTTTCTTCCACAACACGCCTGATGTCTGCTACACCTGCTATTACGGCGTTGATGGTTTCAAAATGAGCTCTGGTCATACCGGCAATTATTTTAGCCAGAGTTGTTTTTCCGGTTCCCGGCGGGCCAAAAAATATGACGGACATCAAGTTGTCAGCTTCAATGGAACGTCTCAAAAGAGTGCCTTTGCCAACGATTTCAGTCTGCTCTTCAAATTCCTCCAGAGTTCTGGGCCTCATCCTGACAGCTAAAGGGGCTGTACTGGAGAGATTCTTTTCCATGGCCTGTTCAAACAGGTTCACTCTCTTTCACTCCCGTTGCTTTTTTCCTGAGATTAGTATTATTAATTTGGAATTATGATTAAATCATACCGTTAATCGCACAATAAAAAAAGCACGTTAAACGTGCTTAATCCCGAAAAACCATTTTTTTCCATTAAAACCCTTGCTGGTTGAATACCAGACAAAATTTGTCTGATGCTTTGAATTGAGGTTTATAAGTACTTGTTCAGTAGGCGCCGTAATTCATCCTTGTTCTTGTAACCGATAGAGCGCTCCATTTCTTTGCCTTCTTTAAAGAGAATCAGAGTCGGTATACTTACTACCTTATAATTAGAGGCAGTGTTTTGATTTTCGTCAACATCCAGTTTGGCCACCTGAACTTTTCCCTCAAATTCGGATGCGATCTCTTCGACAACCGGGCCAATCATTTTACAGGGACCGCACCATTCCGCCCAGAAATCCACCAGAATTGGTATTGTGGTTTCACTGATCACTTGGTTAAAGTTAGATTCATTTAATATCATGATTTTTTCGCTAGCCAAAGATTCCTCTCCCCTCTCTTTAATACTGTAATACTACTCTCCCAAACACACCACAACAATTCAATCATGTTAAATAGTTTGAATAGTCAAGCAATAGATACCCGTTGAGACATCAACCCATATAATTATAATACCTGTGAAAACTCTTTGTCAATTACACATAATTTTGCCTTGCATTACCTCACTTCGCTTGATTTATAAAATATTAATAAGAAGGACACGTTTATTGTGACTTTAGTCGGAAAATAAGATGTTTTCTAATTTTTCATATCATTCTTTAGAGAAATGTGCTGCTTTTCAATTTCTATTTTGGCTCCTCTTTACCGGTACGGATTTCCAACAAATCCTTAACCACTTCACCGGCAATGATTAAACCTGCAACAGAAGGAACAAAGGAAATACTGCCGCAAACGCGTTCGTCAATAGCGCCTGCGTTTGCCTTACCGGCTTCACCCCTGATATGTGAAAAAGGTCTTAAGGGTATCTCCTTTGAGTAAACAACTTTCACACCCCGGCTAATACCCGCCTCCCGTAGTCTTCTGCGGACAACTCTGGCCAGGGGACAGACGGACGTTTGAGTTATATCCGCAACCTCAAATGATTTTGGCTCCAGTTTATTGCCTGTACCCATGGCGGAAATAACCGGTATGCCTTTATTCACTGAGTATGTGATCAAGTCCACCTTAGCGGCTACATCATCAACTGCGTCCACAAGGTAGTCCAAAGGCACGGGAATCATGTCTTCACCCTTGCCGGGCAGATACCTGGCACATTTGGCGCAGACAAGAGCTTCAGGATTTATTTGCAAAATCCGTTCTGCCATTAATTCTGCTTTGAACCTGCCCAGGGTATTCGTTAAGGCGTGGATTTGACGGTTGATATTTGATTCCTCGACAAGGTCAAAGTCCACCAGGTAAAAATGACCGATACCAGCCCTGGCAAGTCCTTCAACGACATAGGACCCTACACCGCCCAGTCCGAATATTGCTACTTTTGAGCTCATCAACCGGGCAAGGCCTTCTTTGCCGATAATCATAGACGTACGGGAAAAACGATCAGGCAATTTTAATCTCACCTCAATAATGAATCAAATTCCTTTTGATCATAAACAAAGGGTTTTCAGCCACCGGCCCAATTAAGCCGTAACTGAAAACCCATCAGCTTAAAAACCAACTAAAACCCCACTGATGCCGTGAATCCCAAAAGTTTGAACCTGCTGTAACAGGTGGATGCCCTCCTGAATGATTTTTGTGTCCTCAACATGGAGGCATGCAAGCCACATTCAGAGCTCAGGCTCCATTTTAATTGTGTTGGCAAAAACTTCAAGGCTTATCACGTACATAGCAGGGCTTTTCATTGACACCTTAATGTTAACATAACATATAGCCCTTTTCAAGTATCAATAGCTTTAACTTTGCTGTTAGTGTTTGCAAAAATTTCATCAATATACATTTTAATGCCTATTTCTTTAAGACCGGCTTTAAATGTAATTCCTTAAGCTGTGCCGCCGTTGCCGGGCCCGGCGCCTGGGTCATCAGGTCGCTTGCGCTCTGGGTTTTGGGAAAGGCGATTACATCGCGTATTGTCTTTTTACCGGCAAGCAGCATAACAAGACGATCGAATCCGAAGGCAAACCCCCCATGGGGCGGGGTGCCGTATTCAAAAGCTTCCAGCATATATCCGAACTTTTCCGCTGCTTCCTCGCGGCTGATCCCAATGAGAGAAAACAGTTTTTCCTGGACATCCCTGCGGTGAATCCTGATACTGCCACCGCCTACTTCCACCCCGTTCAAAACCAAATCGTAGGCCTTGGCTTTGACCCTGCCGGGCTCTTTCTCAAGCAGCGGCAAGTCGCTGTCCTTTGGAGAAGTAAAGGGATGGTGCATAGCCACATAACGATTCTCTCCGGGATCGTATTCTAACAGGGGGAAGTCAACCACCCATAAAAAGTTGAAGGTGTTTCTGGGTATCAGCTCCAGGCGCTCTGCCAGATGCAGGCGCAAGGCACCTAAAGAGTCGGCCACCACCTGAGGCCTGTCGGCAACGAACAGCAAAAGATCGCCGGGGCCGGCTTCCATTTTAGCCAGGATGGCCTGTAGTTCACTTTCTGTAAAAAACTTGGCGATAGCGGACTTTACTCCATCTTCTGTGACTATAAAGTAAGCAAGTCCCCTGGCTTTGTAGATTGAAGCGTAGGCCGTGAGATCATCGATCTCCTTGCGGCTGAAGGAACCGCAACCCTTTGCGTTAATCCCCTTGACCTGGCCCCCTCCGGCGACTGTTGAAGCAAAAACCTTGAAGCCGCAACCTGCAGCAATGCTGGAAATATCTATAAGCTCCAGGCCGAAGCGGGTATCCGGTTTGTCCGAACCAAAACGGTCTATAGCTTCCTGGTAAGAAAGCTTCAAAAACGGGCGGGGAATATCTAATCCCGCCGTGTCACGGCAAAGCCTGACTACAAGCTCCTCCATGCAGCTCCTGACCTCATCCTCACTGACAAATGACATTTCGATATCAATTTGTGTGAATTCAGGCTGGCGATCAGCCCGCAGGTCTTCGTCACGGAAGCAGCGCACAATCTGATAGTAACGGTCCATTCCCGCCACCATAAGAATTTGTTTGAGAAGCTGAGGTGATTGAGGAAGAGCGTAAAACTTGCCGGGGTTAACCCGGCTGGGAACCAGGTAATCCCGGGCGCCTTCCGGTGTGCTTTTGGTCAGCATCGGCGTTTCAATCTCTAAAAACCCTTGCCCGTTAAGAAAATCACGGACCGACCTGGCTGCCCGGTGGCGCAAAATAAGAGCTTCCTGCATCTCCGGACGGCGCAGATCCAGGTAGCGGTAACGGAGCCGCAGGTTTTCATCCACATCCACTCCGTCCTCAATATAAAAAGGCGGTGTCTTGGCCCTGTTTAATACCCGGAGTTCATGAGCCAGTACTTCAACCTGACCTGTGGCCAGGTTTGGGTTTGCCGTTCCTTCAGGCCGCATCCTGACAGTTCCCCGCACAGCCAGGACGTACTCACTGCGTATTCCCTCGGCCTTATGAAAAGCCTCCTTGTGTAAATCAGGACTGAAGACAACCTGGACTAAACCTTTGATGTCCCTTAGATCGACAAAGATCAAGCCTCCGTGATCGCGCCGGCGCTGGACCCAGCCCATCAAAACCACTATTTCCCCGTTGTGGCCGGTATTTATATCACCACAGTAGTGACTGCGTTTTAATCCCTCTATAGAATCAATATTGCTTTGTTTAAACCATTCAATTTGCTGTTCTTCGATCATCTTTAAGAGCCCTCCCGCACAATTAGCTATAGTTAAACCCGGAAAACAGGCTTGCCTTCGCTTACAGTTCTATTTATTATTCCTGCTGTTTTGGTCTTGAATGTATTGTACTGTTTGCTCTGCTGCTATGGTCTCCTGTCCTCCTGTTCTCATATTCCGAACCACCACTACACCCTTTTTCATTTCCTCCTCGCCGATAATGACGGCATACCTGACACCTGTTTTCCCGGCATACTTCATTTGGGCTTTTAAACTCCTGCCCAAATAGTCCTTGTCGGCGGGAATACCGCCGTAGCGGAGTTGGAAGAGCATGCGGAAAGCTGCATCGGCAGCCGGGGCACCGGCTGTAACCACAAAGACGTCGGGCCGCGCAAAACCCGGTAGTTTAATACCCTGGCGCTCCATGGCTAAAAGAATTCGCTCGATGCCCAGGGCAAAGCCGATACCCGGGACGGGGGGACCACCGCAGATTTCCACCAGACCATTATAGCGGCCTCCACCGCCGATGGAGCTCTGGGCTCCGATATCCTCCGCAGTTATTTCGAAAGCTGTGTGGGTATAGTAGTCCAGCCCGCGGACCAGACGCCGGTCCACGATATAGGAAATATCCAACAAGTCCAGGTGCCGCTTGACCTCCTCGAAATGCTCCCGGCAGTCCTGACACAGGCAGTCCAGGATCACTGGAGCGCCTTCTCCTGCCTCTGCGCATTTGTTCTCTTTGCAGTCCAGAATTCTCAGGGGATTCTTATTAAAGCGTTCCCGGCAGTTATGGCAAAGGTTTTCCAACTTTGGCCGGAAATAGTCCTGCAGCTCTTGACGCAGGCCCGGGCGGCATTCGGGGCAGCCGACACTGTTTATCAGTAGTTTCAGGTTGCGCAAACCCAGCCGGCCGTAAAAGTCCATAGCCATAGCCATGACCTCGGCGTCAACCGCCGGATCATGTGAACCGAAAACTTCAACCCCAAATTGGTGAAACTGCCTGAAGCGTCCGGCCTGGGGCCGGTCATAGCGGAACATGGGACCGCAGTAATAAAGCTTAACCGGCTGGGGGCCGGCGTAAAGATTCTCCTCTAAATAAGCCCTGACTACAGACGCTGTATTTTCAGGCCGCAGGGTGATACTCCGTTTACCTCTATCGATAAAGGTGTACATCTCTTTTTCAACGATGTCAGTTGTATCACCTACACCACGCAGAAATAGCTCGGTATGCTCGAAAATGGGTGTCCTGACTTCTGAGTACCCGTATTCGCGGCAGATGCCGCGGATTTGGCGCTCGAGAAAATGCCATTTTTCCACTTCTCCGGGCAGAATGTCATTGGTACCGCGCGGACGGGTTGTCAGCATCGATCTAAGCCTCCTTTAAATTACCGTTAACAACAAAAATCCGACCCGGACCATGTGACAGCATGGCCAGGGACGGATGTTTTATCCGTGGTGCCACCCTTGCTCGGAAAACCTCTGGTATTCCCTTTCAACCCTTTAACGGGGGTTACCGGGCCCGCCTACTGGCGCACAGACGCGTTCGGGAGCCGCTCCCGGGTGTTTTTCAACGCCTGTTTATTGAGGAAAGCTTTCAGTCGGTGGCTTTCCCTCCCTGCCATAAATCAATGCGCCTACTCTTCCCGGTCATTGCTTTAGACCTGTGTAAATCAAAAGCCTGTCTGGATTCATTGTTATCTGAAAAATATTTTATGCAAAAGAACTCAATTTGTCAATGAAGGCATTGTCGGCAATCCTGGATTCCTGGAAATAAAACTCCGCTGGGATTATAATAATAATGAGGTGATAATTCCAGACATGAAAGATTTGATTGCACGAATCAACAAGCTTTCCCGTAAAAAGCGGGAACAGGGCCTTACCCCGCAGGAAGAAAAGGAGCAACAGGAACTCCGGGCGAAGTACCTGAAAAACATCCGGCACCAGATAGTTGACGCCCTGGAGTCAGCGGGGTATAAGCCAAAGAAAAAACAGGAGCAAACCTGCAGCTGCGGGCATTGTTCTCCCCGGACTGAAAAGCGGGATGAAGTCCCCTGCCCCGGTAAGAATATTCATTAAACCATCTGCCCTCCGGACAGGTACAGGTAATTCCCGCACGGCTTTTTAATAAGGAGCAAAAACAAAAGCTTCCTATATATTAACGGTTTTGGAAGCTTTTAACATAGGGCTCTTTACATAGGCGCATTTGTGCTTATCTAAGAAAAGGATTGAAGAGTTTTTCGTTTCTGATGGTAGAAGCAGGACCATGTCCGGGGAAGACTTTGGTATCTGGAGGAAAAACAAGCAGCTTGTTTTTTATAGAGTTAATCAACTGCGTGTGGCTTCCTCCCGGAAAATCCGAGCGGCCAACCGAACCGGCAAAAAGGGCATCCCCCGTAAGCAGAATATCCGGACTGCATTTGAGGCTGATGCCTCCTTTAGTATGACCCGGAGTGTGAATAACATCGATTTCTACGTTCCCTACCTTAATTATGTCTCCTTCCTGCAAAAGGCGGTCAGCTTCTTTAAAGTTTAATCCACGGCCGGCAAAGGTAGAAAGATTCTTTCTTGAGTCTGTGAGCATTCCGGCGTCTTCTGCATGGATCAATACTTTTGCCCCGGTAGCCTGCTGTACCTCTGCCAAAGCTCCTATGTGGTCGACGTGACCATGGGTGAGGATAATTTTACGGATATTTAATCCTAATTTTTCAACCCTTTTTAAAATTTTTTCGGCTTCAAAACCGGGGTCCACAACTGCCCCTTCCTTTGTTTCCTCGCAGCCGATGATGTAGCAATTTGTTTCAAAAGCACCAACAGGAAATCCACTAAAGATCATGAATTAAGACACCTCCGGTTTTTTTAAAAGCCTTTTTTACTGTCCAGAAGCATTGTGACAGGACCGTCGTTTAGAATTTCCACCAGCATCTGCTCTCTAAAGTGTCCGGTTTCTACCCTTGGCCCCAACGCTTCCAGGTTTTGCACAAATTTGTTGTACAGGCTCACCGCGTTTTCCGGCAAAGCTGCTTCGGTAAAGCTTGGCCTTCTTCCCTTCCGGCAGTCCCCGTAAAGGGTGAACTGAGATACTACAAGCAGCGACCCACCTGTATCAAGAACCGAAAGGTTCATTTTTCCCTGATTATCTTCAAAAATTCGCAAATTAGCGATCTTATCAGCAAGGTACCCGGCGTCTTCCGCTGTGTCGCCGTGCCCCACAGCCAGGAGCACGACTAGACCAGGTCCAATTTCACAAACCTTTCT
Source organism: Pelotomaculum sp. UBA1371 (assembly GCA_002305915.1). Classification (GTDB taxonomy): domain Bacteria; phylum Bacillota; class Desulfotomaculia; order Desulfotomaculales; family Pelotomaculaceae; genus DTU098. Next base: position 44,714 of record DBRJ01000056.1, read on the forward strand.
CCCTTCCACTGCTACTGAACCCCGGACAACCCTCTGGACAACTGCACGCAAACAATTTCCCCCTTACACATTAATTGAGCGGATTCTGGGGCTGCCCGTTGAAGCTGACCCGTTTTACGTCATAGACATCCCTAATCCTTTTTATTCTGTTCATTATATGTTCAAGTTGTTCCAGGCCTTTCATTTCCAGCACCAGATCAATCACAGCCCCACCGTCTTTTTTTCCTCTGGCTGTTACCCAGTTGGCGCTTATTTTCATATCAACAAGGACAGCCATGACATCGCTCAGAAAACCCGACCGGTCCATCCCGTTTATTTCCAGCTTAACCTGGAAGGGGTCCGTAAATTCCTCGTCCCAGGCCACCTCCACCAGACGTTCCCTTTCGGACTGCATATAGGTGATTATGTTTCTGCAATCGCTGCGATGAATGGATATGCCCCGGCCCCGGGTGATATAACCCAGGATTGGATCGCCAGGTACAGGGTTGCAGCAGTGAGAGAGCCTAACCAGAAGATTGTCAACTCCTTTAACCCGGATTCCCTGGGTAGGTTTACCCCATCCGCTCGATGGCCTGATTTCGTTTTTTAGAGCCTGGACTTCTTCCGCCAGCAATCCCCTTTTCTCTGTCTTAGCTTCCTCCAGCCTTATTTTGCTCAGGATGCTGTTTGCGGTAATAACGCCGTCACCTATTGCGGCAAAGATTTCCTCAAGATTAAAAAAGCTAAACTTTTTACCTATTTCCAAAAGTTTCTCCGGCCTTAAGAATTCGGCCTCGAGTCCCTGTTTCCTGGCTTCCCGCTCGAGAAATTCTCTTCCCTTGAGAATATTTTCTTCACGGCTTTCTTTCTTGAACCACTGTTTTATTTTGGTCCTGGATTGGGAAGTTTTGACGATATTAAGCCAATCCCGTTTTGGCGCACTGTTCTTCGAAGTCAGAATTTCAACAATGTCGCCGTTCTTTAAAACATAATCCAGGGGCACGATCCGGCCGTTTACTTTGGCCCCTATACAGCGGTGACCCACATCAGTATGAATCCGGTAAGCAAAGTCGAGGGGCACTGAACCTGCCGGCAATTCCAGAACATCTCCCTTGGGTGAAAAAACAAATACGGCATCGGCAAACAAGTCGATTTTGAGGTTTTCCATAAACTCCCTGGCATCCCGTAAATCATGCTGCCAGTCTAAAAGCTGGCGCAGCCAGGCTAGTTTTTTATCAAACTCGCGGTCCCCCTTGCTGCCTTCCTTATAGCGCCAGTGGGCAGCAATTCCGTATTCGGCGGTTCTGTGCATTTCCATGGTGCGAATTTGAATCTCCAGGGGTTCTCCCAGGGGACCCACCACAGTTGTGTGCAGGGATTGGTACATGTTTGACTTGGGCATGGCTATGAAGTCTTTGAACCGCCCGGGTATAGGGGTCCACATCGTGTGAACAATTCCCAGAGTGGCATAGCAGTCCCTCACGGTTTCCACCAGGCAACGCACGGCCATAACATCATATATCTCGTTTAGTTCAACTTTTTGCTCAATCATTTTTTCATTAATGCTGTAAAGGTGCTTGGGCCGGCCCTCAATTTCAGCCGAGACACCCATGGTCTTCAGTTTTTTCATCAAGATTGCAATTACATAATTGATATTTTCTTCCCGCTTCTTGCGGGTCTCAGCAATATTTTTCACTAATTCGAAATATCGTTCCGGTTCCTTAAAACGAAAGGATAAATCTTCCAGTTCCCATTTAATTCTATAAATGCCCAGGCGGTGTGCCAGTGGGGCAAATATTTCAAGTGTTTCCTTGGCAATTTCCACCTGTTTGGGCTCAGGGTGGTATTTAAGGGTGCGCAGGTTGTGCAGGCGGTCGGCCAGCTTAATCAGAATAACCCGGATGTCCTTGGCCATGGCCAGAAACATCTTACGTAAATTCTCCGCCTGTTGTTCTTCTTTTGATTTAAACTCGATCCGGCTGAGCTTGGTCACCCCGTCAACCAGTAGTGTTACCTCGTTACCAAATCTTTCCGCAAGATCCCCCAGGGTTATTCCTGTATCCTCAACCACATCATGGAGCAACCCCGCTATGATTGTCTCCGGGTCCAGTTCTAATTCTGCAAGAATTTTTGCGACTTCCAGGGGATGAACTATATAAGGCTCACCCGAAAACCGTTTTTGTTCCCGGTGCGCTCTTTCTGCATATTCATAAGCAGCCTGAATAGCAGTTACATCTACCTTGGAATTATAAACTTTGATCAATCGGTAAAGTTCTTCCAGCGCTTCCTTGTGATCCGGGTCTTGTGGTTTTACAGGCACACCTTTTGTTTCCGGTTTACTGTTTTCCGCCTGGGAATCAATATATGCCCCGGAAGAGAGACAGGCGAGGTTTTCCATAATAATCATTTCCTCTAATAGTTGTACTGAATCAATGATATTGTATCATAATCCGTTAGTTTTACTCTACCACCCAATCCGGTCAGTTCGATCAAAAATACTGTCCCCACAACATCGCCGCCCAGTTTTTCAATAAGTTTTATTGTGCCGGCAGCAGTTCCTCCTGTGGCAAGCAATTCATCAACAACAAGGACTTTCAGATTTGGTTTAATGGCCTCCCGGTTGATCTCCATTGATTCACCCGCAAAATCCTGGGTATTATACCAGGCCAGGACATCGTCTTCCGGCATCCTGCCCGCGTTCCCTAAAACAATCAGGCCTACGCCAAGGACATAAGCCAGAGGGGCGCCGATTGTCAAACCCCGGGCCTTGGGGCAGGCAATCAAGTCCGCCTGCTTGTGCTTACACTGTTTTGCCAGCTCATTTATGGCCCCGTGGTAGGCAGCACAGTCGAGAAGGAGGGTAGATATGTCTTTATAATTAATCCCTTCCCGGGGAAAATCCCTTATTTCCCTGATTTTACTCTTGAAATCCATGATTTTTACCCTCCTCTGTGTTGGTTATCCTCTTCCTCATGCAGTTATTTTATTTTAAGGACGTAGAGGATCGTTTAGAATACTCTCCATCCAGCGGATAGACTTGTTTTTAATTGATTGAAGACTTCGAAAAGTCATAGATTCATACAGATCCTTCTTTTTTGAAGGAACCGGCAACAGTTTGAACCTTGAGGCTTGAGCCGGGCCCTGCTTGATTAAAAGACCCAGTTCCTGAAATATTTCAAGGGCCGTCTTTGTTGTACAGGCATGGAAAGGGGGAGAACCGGCCAGGGACATGGCCCTTGCGAGATCTGCCCCGTTTGTGTGCTCTAGAAAACCATTGTTGTTTGCTTGACGTAGATACCTATAAATTCTTGCCAGGCTGTTCCTGTCAGGCGCCATTACTTCCAGCCAGGCCTTATTATCTTCAAAGTCTTCAGGTCCAAAAAGAAGATAAAGACGTCCGTCCGGCAGCATTTCCCGAATTAGAGACGAGCAGGTCAGGTCATTATACGGAAGATGATATAGCAAAACTTCCCGGGCATAACCAATGACAGGGGCGGCTGTATTTGGAGTTGCAATGACAATCTTGATTTTCCCTGTTTGAAACATTGTTGCTGTCCGGTTCCTTTGCTCCGCAGGAACAGCTTGATTCAAACAACCTGTTTGACCGCACAGGGCCGGGTTTGCCAGTTGAAGAAAATGAGCAAGTTCGATGGTCTGATAGCCGCAGGAGGTGATTACCAGGGAAGGCTCGCCACAGGCTGCCAGTTTTGCCAGTTGCGCCGGCCGGTTCAAGGTACCGCGCCAATCTGTCAACACCGCTCCTTGAAACAATTCCTTTGACTTATTAGTGTCATTATCAGAATATACAAATCTATTTGCAAGGGTTTCCAGAACGAATTCCGGTACAAACAAATCAATCTGTTGCGCTTTGTTTTTTTTCAGGATATCTGTAAATTTGAAATCAAAACAAAGAGTTTCGTCCTGGTCCGAAATATCCAGAGCAGCCGGAGTACCCAATTCTTTTACTTCCAATTGAATCGAGCGTCTCCCTTTAAAATTGTTCAGCGCAGGAACAAAAGCAAGGTCTACCTCGCCGGCTGCAGCCACGGTTTCGGCATAGGCACCCAGATTAAAACCAATGCCTTCCAGGGCTTTATTCTCCATTTTAAATTTGAATTTTAAGTGCTTGTCGTTCCTGCCCACAACACGGCTTTCCAGGATTTTTGCCTTCCGGAAGCAAAGCAGGGGCTGCGGGTTAGTATGACCGAAGGGGCTTAACCTTTCTATTTCTCCAACCAGTTCTTCATCAATCTGAGCAGCGTCGATTATTGCATCCAGCTCCAGGAGCGGGATTGAATCTTCCAGGACAAGTGCTTCCGCAGCGTAATGGTTGATCTCCTTTTCCAGGCGTTCGATTTTACCCGCGTCGATGGTAAATCCGGCTGCCAGGGCATGTCCCCCGTAATTCAGAAGATGCTCACGGCAGTATTCCAGTGCCTGATACAGGTTAAAACCCGGGATGCTTCTGGCTGAACCTTTCCCTTCTCCTCCCGCAAGGGCTACTAACAGCACCGGACGCTCCAACATTTCCGTTAAACGGGAGGCGACGATACCAATAACACCCGCATGCCAGCCCTCCGAAGCCAGTACCAGCACCTTTGCCTCCTGGAGATGGGGTTTTGCCTGCAGGAGATGAAGCGCCTCAGTTAGTACGGCAGACTCAATTTTTTGGCGCTCCTGGTTGCTCCGGTTTAATTCACTCGCTATTTCCCAGGCCTCGGCAGGGTTATCCGTCAGTAAGAGTCTTAGCGCTTTCCCGGGATTACCCAGTCTGCCTGCTGCATTCAACCTGGGGGCAAGGCCGAAACCCACATCTCTGGCGTCAAAGGTGTTTTTCTCAACACCGCTAATGCTCATTAAAGCCCGCAGACCGCAGTTATCAGTATGGGCCAGCCTGGCGAGACCGTGTTTGACCAAAATCCGGTTCTCCCCGTGAAGAGGGACAATATCAGCTATGGTTCCCAGGCAGACCAGGTCTAAATAGTCCTGCCAGGCTCCGTTCTTTTTACCGGACTCCTTTAAGATGGCCTGGGCGACTTTCAAGGCCACACCGACACCGGCCAGTTCTTTAAATGGGTACAGGCAGTCCTGCCTTTTGGGATTAACAACGGCAACAGCCTGTGGTAATTCCGGCGGCGGTTCGTGGTGGTCGGTTATGATCAAATCAAGTCCGTTTTTTTCAGCCCACAGGGCTTCTTCCAGAGCGTTAATACCGCAGTCCAGGGTAACGACCAGGCTGGTCCCTTCTTCTCTGGCCCGCTGCAGGGGAGCCAGATGAAGACCGTAGCCCTCTGTAAGCCTGTGCGGCAGATAGTAGTGGACATCTGTGCCTATACGTTGAAGAACCCTTGCCAGGAGAGCCGTTGAAGTAATACCGTCAACGTCATAATCCCCGTAAAGAAGGATCCTTTCCCCCGACCTGGCTGCTTTCAGGATCCGCTCAACAGCTTTTTTAAGATCTATCATGAGGTAGGGATTGTGCAGTCTTTCCAGTTCGCTGCCTAGAAAGGCCAGTCCCTGTTCCACTGTATAGATGCCGCGGTTAATCAATAATTGTGCTGTTATAGGCGAAATTTTCAGCTTATGCGCAAAGATCTGGCTTAGTACCGGATCAGATGCTTTTACTTGCCATATTTTTGCTTTGAGTTTAGGAATATTTTTCATAGATAATAAAATTATAATCTACACAGGTCTGTTTGGCAACGAGGAGACCTGCTGTAAGCCTGCCCGGGACAATTAATCATAACTCAAACCCGGACCTTAACATTCCGGAACATACTGGACAATATATTTGACAAGAAAAGAGCCGGTTAATAACTAACCGGCATTGTTAAGGCTGATAAAATCCCAGCCCAGTGTCGTCAGGCTGCACATTTTGCTCTTCCCTTCTGTTGTAACGTCAACCAGCCCGAGGGCATATAGCTGCATGACGACATGATCGAGTACAGCTCTTTTTACTTTTGCAGTAAGGGACAATTCTTCTTTGTTCATGGGACCGTGTGCATCAAGTGCTTTCATGACCCTTTCGGCTTCTTCGGGCAAACGGTGCTGAACACCAACAAAGTATTCCGCCAGCGTTGAAGTCATAAATACCTTCTAACCTCCTTTTTTAAAATAGTATGGTCACTCATCTAGTTAAATATAAGTGAAAAAGAAAAAAAGCCGGAAATTATTTTTCCGGCAACTGAATGTCTACTCCTTGCTGCTCACAATCCGTATCATCTGCAACCGGTTCCGGGAGTTGCCTCCCGGCCTGATTGCAGTTGGCGCACTGCTGGTAACAGGGCTCCGTGTGAATCAAGACATTTGCATCCTCAAAATAGCCGCAGATTTCCCCTTCGATCCGGTCGCAAATATCGTGGACTTTACTAACGGACCTGCCCCCCGGAACAACCAGATGAAGCACAATAAAACGCTGGGAACCTGCTTTCCGGGTTTTTAGATCGTGGTATTCCAGGTAGTGGGACGAATATTTCGCAAGAATTTCCCTGATAATCTGCTGCTCTGCCTCCGGAAGCTGAACGTCGAGGATGCTGCGCATGGAATCTACAATGAGCTGTACAGCCGCCCGAACAATTAAAAGAGTAACGACTATGGCAATGAGCGGATCCAGAATTGTCAGGCCGGTTATTTTAATAGCCAGAATACCCGCAAAAACGCCCAGCGAGGTGTAGACGTCCGTTCGCAAATGCCAGGCATCTGCAGCCAGAGCGGGTGATTCCGTTTTTCGGGCCACACGCATGAGTTCCCGGGATACAAAAAAGTTAACCAGGGCTGAAATACCCATGATTGCAGCTCCCAAACCAAGGGAGTGGATTTCCACCCCACCACGGAGCTTGGGATAGGCGTTGGCAATGATCATAGCTGCAGCCCCCAGGATTAAAACAGCTTCGATAATGCTTGCAACATTTTCAAATTTGCCATGACCGAAAGGATGACGCTCATCGGCCGGTTTAGAGGATTCCCTGACCGAAAAAAAAGCGATCAAAGCAGCAACCAAATCCAGGCCGGAGTGAATTGCTTCGGACAATACGCTTACAGAGTTCATAAAAAGACCTGCTGCCAGTTTTGCCAGGGTCAGAACCGTATTTGAAGCAATGGAGAGACGCGCCGCCCTGATTTTTTCATTCATTTCAGATCATCCTAATTCTAAATGTAAATAGCCCGCGAAACTCACTGCCCTTAAGCAGATGAATTCCTACGGGCGATACCGCTCCCACCGGCACGCCGGTTTTACGTCCAGCCTGCTTAAAAAAAGTATAGCACACGTTTAACAGCGCGACAACGGTGGCCATGCTTAAATATTATCATTATTTGTCTAACCAGGTTTTAAGCTTTTTTCAATAAGCTTCTAAAAAACGCCGATTATGATATAATCAATAAGGCATTAAAAATCCTGATTCCATACTTTAAGTTTAAAACATGCCATATGAGACATTGATTTGACCATCGGAGCAATGATTGTTTGTTATCTTTTCAATATTTGGGTTCTTCGCTGACGGAACCAGAGGCGGGTCGATTGAGGCTGTCATTAAACCCAGGATTGTAACCACTCAAAATGGTCAAAATAAATTATTAACTGGTTAGAACCAGTTTGACATTCTACGGCATTTGCTTTTAGAATACAGGTAGAGTAACCCTCTAACGCTTTCTTTTTCTAATTACAGCATTGAAAAGAAGGTGAAAAAAATGATCCCGGTAAAGGTGAAGGAAATCGCCTACGATGTTATGATGAACCCGGTAGTCCTGCTTGTTGATGAAGCAGAGGTAAAGGCGCTTCCCATTTGGGTGGGACCCTTTGAAGCGCACGCCATTGCTTTTGCCCTGCAGGGTATCCGCCTGGACCGGCCTCTGACCCATGACCTTTTAAAAAACATCTGTGACCGTCTAGAAGCAAAACTGAGCATGATTATTATCAATGATGTGAGGGACGGAACTTATTTCGCTGAAATCCACATGTGGCACAGCGGTCGGGAACTGGTACTGGATTCCCGCCCCAGTGATGCCATCGCATTGGCTCTTCGCACGGAAACTCCTATTTACATGTCGGAAAAAGTCGCACGGGATTCCCTGGCTATAAAGGACCTTTTAAGTGAAGAACAACAGCAGGAACTGAAAGAATTGCTGGAGTCAAACCGTCCGAACGAAACGAAAAAATCACTCCACTGATAATAGGCTGTCCGGTTGCCTGCTGCCGGCATGGTGATTTTAACTAATAGTTATCTTCCAGATTTCTTTTGACTCCTGGGAGTATTTCATTATGTACTATTATTAAACAAACAGCGGCGTGCTTGAAATGCCACCGGGTTTGCTTCAGGACGCCTGCGTACAGGGAACCGTTAAGGGGTATTCAGGAAGTAACAAGAATTTAATCCTGAAAATCATCTGCCCTTAGCTGCTTTTTTGTTTTTATTTCCTGCAGTTACCAGGCTGCTCTTCTATATCTAAATAAGGAGTCCATCATTTTCCCTGGGGAGGGTTCTCATCATCCAAACCACGGAAATTTTTATAGAAAACCCCGTCTTCGCCCACTTCGTAAGGTATATTGTCTACTTCCTCCACTGCGCCACTGTCCTCTACTATGTCAAACTCGGAATAACCATAGTAGGAACCTCCCCTCGACCACTCATCCGTGGTTTCACTATAGCGGGCAACCTCCTGCCAGGCGTCTTCCCCGTCATAGATGATTGCTCCGGAAGCATCGGTAAAAGTTCTGGCAAAGGGCTTGCCCAGGACATCTTCCTCAACCGGCCGCTCATCCCCTCGGGGTATTTTTTCTTCCCCTTCTTTGCAGTTACGGCACAGGGTTGTGGACGGTATTGCCTGGAGCCTTTCCGGAGGGATATCTTGGCCGCACACTTCACAAAAACCGTAAGTCCCGCTATTGATTCTTTCCAGGGCATGATCGATTGCGGCAACAGTAATCATGGCGCTTTCCCGCAGAGCAAAATCCTTGCTCCGTTCAAACACTTCCGAACCGACATCTGCAGGATGATTGTCATAGGTTGAAAGTTCTCCAATAGAATCCCCCAGGGGAACTCCCAATCCCCCCTGTCCCTGTTCGTTTACAAAATCAATTTGCTTCAGCAATTCAGCCCTCTCCAGCAAGAGACGTTCCTTCTGCTTCGCAAACAGCCCATTTTTCACTCACCCACACCTCCACACTTGTAAATTATGGACCGATATTCGACTGGACCATCCTGACAATTTCAGCAATAAAGCCGCCGATCAAGGGAAGATTCAACATGACCAGAATTTTTAAAAAATATAAGACAAGGGCGCCCAGAATGGTGAAACCGACGGCAATGCCCACTCCCCTGGCCACACCGGCGATAAAGTTTACGTACATTAGCCGCCGGGGGTTTTCAAGGAGACGCACGTACTCGGCCAGCTTCATTTTTTCCATCCCCAGGGCAAGTTCATTAATTTTATCCTGCAGTGTAATGAGCAGTTGATTCTGACTATACCTCTCCATTGATAACCTTCCTGTTCCGGTATTTTAATTGCAAATGCAGCTGGTACGAGGCTATTCATTAATGTTTCCCGAATGCTCTCAAATAAACAAAAAAGGCGGTGGTTTCCCACACGCCTTTAATATATTTTTAAGCCCTAACTGTCTTGGGCCGTTTCTCCAGCCTTTTCAGCTCATACCAGAGCGTACTGGCAATGAAGATAGAAGTGTAAGCCCCACAGGAAATGCCGATCAGCAGGGCAAGGACCATGTTGTGAATGGTCGTACCGCCGAAAAACAACATGGCAACCAGGACCATAATTACACATAACCCGGTGTTGATGGAACGGGCCAGGGTCTGCCAAAGGCTTGCATTGATGGTGTCCTCCAGTTCTTCCCCTTTCTTTTTATAGAGCATGTTCTCCCGGATCCGGTCGAAGATTACGATGGTGTCGTTAATTGAGTAGCCGATAATGGTCAGGATGGCTGCAATGAAGGAACTGTCCACCTCCAGTCTAAAAATAGCAAAGATCCCCAGCACAAAAAAAACATTGTGCAGTACTGCGAACACAGCAGCTATTCCCTGCTTAAACTCAAAACGCCAGCTGATGTAGATAATCATCAAAACTGCAGCCACAGCCAGTGCCCAAAGCGCCTTGTAAACCAGTTCGCGCCCAATGACCGGGCCCACCAGCTCGTTACGCAGCACAGTAATTTCACCGAACTGGTTCTTCAGGGATTGAACAAGGTTTGCGTTGTCGGCTTCGGAAAGCACACCGGTCCGGATTAGAAAATCAGTTTCACCGCTCTGCTGAATGGACGAGTCTGCCAGGCCCATGGTGCCCAGGACCTCCCGGACCTGCTCCACGGAAGCTGCCTTACTGAATCGAAGATCTAAAAGGTTACCCCCGGTAAAATCAATGCCCAGTTGAAGGCCCTGACTACAAAAGAATATAAGCCCCGGTATGATCAATACTGCAGAAATGAGATACCAAATTTTTCTCAATTTTACAAAGTGAAAAGGCATCCTTTCACGCAAACTTAACAATTTAATCCCCCCTATGCTCCGTACAATTTATTGCTGCGAGCCAGGTTGCTGGCTGCTACCAGGTGCAGGATCCACCTGGTCATGGTAATGGCCGTAAACATGCTGAGCAGAATACCTATTGATAGAGTTAAGGCAAATCCCTTAATCGGTCCTGTTCCAAAGTAATAAAGGACGGCTGCGGCAATCAGGGTGGTTACGTTTGAATCCAGGATTGCCACAAAACCCCGTTTGAAACCAGCATCAATGGCTGAGCGCAAAGTCTTGCCGCTCTTTATTTCTTCTTTCAGACGTTCGTAGATAATAATGTTAGCGTCCACCGCCATCCCCAGGGAGAGCAGGAAACCCGCAACGCCCGGCAGGGTCATGGTCACCTCTAAAGCGGCAGAAGCAATGAGCATCAGCAGGGCATAAATGGACAGGCACATACCGGCCACCAGCCCCGGTACCCTGTAATAAACAATCATAAAGATAAGAATTGCGATGAGGCCGGCAACTCCGGCTTTTATGGATTTATCCAGGGAATCGGCGCCCAGAGTGGGCCCCACGGTTCGTTTCTCCATCACTTCCAGCTTGACCGGCAGTGAGCCGGAACGGAGCAGGATGGCGATATTTTGCGCCTCATCCAGGGATTCATAGGGAGATATCTGAGCCCTGCCGTTGGGAATGGGTTCCCTTATGGCCGGGGCCTGGATCACATTTCCGTCCAGAACAATGGCTAACTGCTTGCCCACGTTTTGAGCCGTTACTTCTGCGAAAATTTTCGCCCCGTCCGGCTCAAATTCCAGGTTTACTTCGGCCTGGTCGGTTTGGGGATTTATACTTGCTGCGGCGTCTTTCAACTGGCGGCCGGTTAGGACGGTTGTGCCATCCTCTGTTTTAAACTCCAGGTAGGCCGTTTTAATCAGGTTGTTTACAGCTTCATCGGGGTCATCAATACCGGCCAACTCCACAATAATCCGGCGAGAGCCTTCCATTTGCACAACGGGCTCCGCCACGCCGAAGGCATCGACCCTGTTTTCAATGATGGCCATGGCCTGCTTGACCCGGTCCGCTGTTACCGGCGCTTCCGGCGTATCCATGGCCTCCAGGACCACGTGGACGCCTCCCTTTAGATCCAGTCCCTGTTTGATTAAATTTGTAAATGGAAGCCATTGTACACCCGGGATCAGCGGTTTTACAGCCGCCACGGCAACAACCGCAGTGACCAGAATGATACCCAGCAGTTTCAGGATCTTGTCCCACTTCATTTGGTTCTACTCCCCCTTGTGCGTCATCTAATAAAATTTTACAACAGCTTGGCCCCGTTAATCACCAGTTCGAATTTACACTTCAGGAAGTTTGCAGCTCTCCTGCACATAATCATCCTGCTCAGGAAGATTTCAAAGTATTCCATGACTGGACAGATATCAATATCGATAGTCAACTCCATGGTGATGGTTTGCTTATCATCGGCAACCCAGAGAAAAGAGTGCTCAACGGCATAGTTGACCCGGTCATGAATGTCAAAGGTAGCAAAGTCCGAGTTCCGCACCCTGGAGCGGTGCACATCGGACTTGTCAGCTACGATCAGGGCCGCTGCTACACTGTTGATAGCGTGACCGTACTGCTCTTCGTGGTTGGCGATAGCCGAGATAACAGTGGCAATTTCCTCCGGGTGCATTCCCATCTGAATCAGGATGGGATAGGCTATCACCGCTCCCGAAATTCCGTGCTCTTTGCGACTGACTACGTTTCCGATATCATGCATGTATCCGGCAATGGCGGCCAGTTCAACCTGCCTCCGGGGATAGCCCAACCGTTCCAGGATGTTCCTGGCTATACTGGAGACCAGGTTGACGTGGCGATAGCTATGTTCGGTAAAACCTAAAACACCCAAATACTTGTTTCCTTTCCGGATAAAAGCATCGATCACAGGGTCTTTTTTGATATCTTCCAGTGTGATCATAATCGGGTAACCCCCTTGGACCAATAAGGAAAGGTAGTTAGTACCGGGAACAGCTATGGGTATATCCAATAAGAATTAAATTATTAAAACGGGAAGGAATTTGAATTTAACCCGCCCCAGATCATTTACCTTAACTTAGAAAAGGAGTAGACGGCCGGTCTACTCCTTTGTGTGCACCTTACCTTCTTCTTCTTCTTCCTTGCTGATAACCTGGGAGATGGAGTTTTTCAAGACCTCAATCCGGACATTATCGGCTATCCTTAAGATAATAGAATCCTCCTTCAACTTTACAATTGTACCGAAGATTCCGCCGACTGTTGTAACTCTATCATCCGGTCTAAGACTTTTTATCATCTCCTGGTGTCTTTTCTGGCGTTGCTGCTGGGGTCGGATCATTAAAAAATAAAGAATTGCAAACAAGGCGACGATATATAGTATGGATACTGTTTGTGAGTTCACTCTTAAAGCCTCCTTTCCCGTTATTTTTTATTTTCTTCCTCCAGGTTAAAATTCCTTTCTTGAAGAAGATATTTAAAAAATTGTACTTTACAAGTAACTTTTTAAGAAATTATCCCTGTATTCCAGGATCCTGCCCTGACGAATTGCTGACTTGGCTTCTTTCATCAGATTAAGTACAAAGTGCAAATTATGAATTGTTGTCAGGCGTATGCCTAAAACCTCTCCAGCTTTAATCAGGTGCCTGATGTAGGCCCGGGTATAATGTCTGCAGGCGTAACAATCACATTCCGGGTCCAGAGGCTTAAAATCCCGGGCGTATTCCGCATTCCTCACCACAAGTTTGCCCTGCCGGGTCAGGACAGTGCCGTTGCGGGCAATCCGGGTCGGCAGGACACAATCAAACATATCAACTCCTCTGACGATACCCTCCAGCAGGCAATCGGGGGAACCCACACCCATCAGGTAGCGCGGCTTTTCTTCAGGTAAAACCGGTATTGTACACTCCAGCATCTGGTACATCAGGTCCTTTGGTTCACCTACGCTCAAGCCTCCGATGGCGTAGCCGGGAAAGTCCATTTCAACGAGTCCTTTTGCGCTTTCCAGGCGCAAATCGGGATAGGTGCTCCCCTGGATAATACCAAATACAGCCTGACCGGCTCTGTTGTGGACGGCCAGGCAGCGCCGGGCCCATCTGGTGGTCCTTTCCAGAACCTCGAGGGCATACTCCCGGCTGCACGGATATGGCGCACACTCGTCAAAAGCCATGGCAATATCAGAACCCAGGGCCATCTGCACCTCCATAGCCTTTTCCGGACTGAAAAAATGCTCGGATCCGTCAATATGGGACCGGAAGGTCACCCCTTCCTCCGTAACCTTGCGCAGGGGCCCCAGGCTGAATACCTGAAAGCCGCCGCTGTCAGTGAGGATGGGACCATCCCAGTGCATAAAACGGTGCAGTCCGCCGGCCTCTCTGATCAGTTCAAAGCCTGGCCGCAGGTAGAGATGATAGGTGTTGCTTAAAATAAGCCTGCCGCCCACTTCATAAACTTCTTCCGGGGTCATGGTTTTGACCGTTGCCTGAGTGCCCACCGGCATAAAGACAGGGGTTTCCACCGTCCCGTGGGGGGTGTGTAAAAGGCCCAGCCTGGCGCAGCTGGTCTGATCTTGATGAAGAATAGAAAAGCGGAAGGCCATGGATCCCTCCTGTTTTTTCAAAGCTAATAACCATTCTAACTCTTTTTAAGCAAAATGTACAGCTTAGATGATCAGCATCGCGTCCCCGAAACTGTAAAACCTGTATTTTTCTCGAACGGCCTCTTCGTATGCTCTAAGAATCTTTTCCCTTCCGGCCAGGGCGGAAACCATCATCAATAAAGTAGATTTCGGAAGATGAAAATTGGTGATTAAGCCGTCGATGACCTTAAACCTGTAGCCCGGGTAAATAAAGATATCCGTCCAACCTGCTCCTGGTTTGACGCTACCTCCTGCACCTGCTGCGCTTTCCAAACAGCGCGTGGTGGTGGTGCCCACAGCAATCACTTTGCCGCCTCCGGATCTGGCTTTTGCTATGGCCCGGGAGGTAGCTTCAGGTATTTCGTAGTACTCGGCATGCATGTGGTGAAGGGTAATATCTTCCACTTCCACCGGACGGAATGTTCCCAGACCCACATGCAGGAGCACGGGTGCGATGTCCACGCCCATTCCTGTAATTCGTTCCAGCATTTCATGTGAAAAATGAAGCCCGGCGGTCGGGGCGGCGGCCGATCCGGCCTGCCTGGCGTAAACAGTCTGGTAACGCTCCTGTTCCAGGAGCGGCTTTTTTATGTAGGGAGGGAGAGGCATGACCCCAACTTTGTCCAGAACTTCCTCAAAGGAGCCCTTATAGAAGAATTCCACAATCCTGCCCCCGTAATCCGTGTTTCCCAAAATAAGGCATTTTAACAGGCCGTCGCTGAAACTCACCCTTGAGCCGGCTTTTAGTCTTTTCCCCGGGCGCACAAGAACCTCCCATTTGTTACTGGAAAGCCTTTTTAAAAGCAGCACTTCAGCCTGTGCCCCGGTGTCTTCCTTTTTTCCCAGCAGACGGGCCGGCAGGACTTTTGTATCGTTAATAACCAGGACATCACCCGGGTTTAAATAGTTTAACAGATCACCGAAACAACGGTGTTCCAGTTTTTCAGAGTCAAGCCGGACAACCAGTAACCTTGACTCGCCCCTTTGCCCCGGAGGTTCCTGGGCGATCAGCGATTCCGGGAGAAAATAGTCAAATTCAGAAAGATGCACCGGGGCTTTTGTCAACTCCTTATTGAATTTTGTCATAATATATCATGTGGCTTGCAGAGAGCTACTTTGCCGGAAGCATCATCTAACTCTACCTTGATACTGATCTGCCATAATCACCTGTAATGTTGATTCCTGTGTAGTAGTATTTCAAAATATCCTGGAAATTATAACCTTGTGCGGCCATTCCGCGGGCCCCCCACTGGGACATTCCAAGGCCGTGCCCGCTTCCGGATCCGTGGATTTTTACCCCCTGGAGAATTCCTTCTTGATCGTAGACCTTTTCCAGAGTGAAGAGGGAGCTTTTTAAGCCCAGGGCATGTCTCACCTTGTCCGCATTGGATATGACAGTGCGGACAGGTTCTCCCAGAGTCCCCTGACCGGATACAGCTATACTTTTAATTCTGGTGCCTGAAGAAGTTCTGGCCAGTTCTTCAATATCTTCCAGAGCGGCAAGGTTATAACCCGAGCTTTGGAGCTTTGCAACCAGCTGCTCTACAGTATAGTCAACCTGCCAGTTATAGTGCGTATCATTTTTGTCGTAGGGATCAGCTTTTCCTTTGATATAAGGGAGTTGTTCCAGCCAGACGTCTTCACTGTTTTCGGTATAACCCCCGCTGCAGGCATGAAAAAAAGCAGTAATCAGGCTGCCCCGGCTGGTCATGACCATTCCCCTGGTTTCTTCAACAGCCTGGTTGGTGGCTGGTGTCTCAGCATCGTAGCCGCGGTAAACCTGGCTTAATTGATCATTCACCACGTTGTAGTTGCTGCCCCTGGTGACCTCAACCCGCTGCAGTGCGTAGTTGCGCGCTGCAACGGCCTGTGCTTTCAAGGCCTCCTTCGGCCAGGCGGGAGGGATCTCCGCGGGCACCACGCCGCACAGGTAATCTTCAATATTTAACTGGTTTACTACAGCAAGTTTCCCGTTTTCCACCCTGAATTCCAAACTTCCCCTGTATTTTGCAGAGGCCGCCCCGTCAATCAGGGATACAAGGTTTAAACCGTCGCCTGAAGCAAGGGCAGATTTCTTTTGGGGACTTGCGGCATACGGACTGGCAACAGAATTGAAGGAGGTGAGCTCCCCTTCCCCGTTAAGCACAAAAAACTGGCCGCTGGAACTGCTTTCTAGCGCTTCACCTGACCCGCTCAGGATATTAAAGCTCAAATCCAGTTCACTCACAGTGACAGGCCCGGCAAAGGGACCCAGGTGCCCCTTGGGTCCCTCAAGCATGATCCGGCCGTTCTCTACCCGGACCTGCCACTCAACACCCTGCTCCAGCCTGGTTATTTCTTTCTCCGTTGATTTATCAATTAGGCGGTAAGCCCCGCTGGTTTTAAACCCCAGCGTGCCGGACTGCACCCCCAGGCCTACTTTGACATTTCCTGGCGCAACAGCTGCATAAGCAGCACCAGCCGCTGTCAGCCAGAGTACAAAAAAAGATGCAAGGCAGAGAATTATTCTGGAAAAACAAGTGGACATCATGATCAAACCCCCGGCAAAAATGTACTAAAGCTTATAATAATATTACTTTTTACTACTAAAACCTAGGTGTTCGACAAATAATTCCAGAATCCTCCTGTAAAAAATAAAAAATGGTAAGCCCCGGCTTACCGTCGAATCAGGTTAAGAATAATAGTCAGCAGGATGCTGAGAACAATACAGGTGACAACAGGAAAGTAAAAACTGAAGTTGCCCCTTTGCAGAAAAATATCACCGGGCAGACGGCCCAGTCCGAACAATCTGCCCCCCAGCAACAGCAAGCCGCCAATCAAGACCAGAAATATACCAAAAAAAAGGATCATTTTGCCAAGGGACTCCCACATTTAGCTTATCGCCTCCTTTTTTGGCTGCCTGCAGTAACGCTCTTTTTCACTGTAAATGCATCCGCAGTAAGCCTGCCTGTACATACCCAGTACCCTTGAACGCGCAGCTGCATCCCTGTAACCCGGTCTAAAATCCACATAGTAAAAGGGGATCCCGTATTTGTCCCCGGCAGACTGTCCGACATCCCGGATAAGTTCATGTTTCTGGTAGGGGCTGACCAGTAGTGTCGTGGTAAAACCGTCAAACTTTCCCCGTTTTGCAATCCGTGCGGCCTGCTCCAGACGCAGCGAATAGCAAATCATACAGCGGTTGGACTCCCGGTACGCCACCTCCCGCAGGAACTCCTCCAGACGGTAGTCGTCGTCAACAATCAGCTTGAGGCCGGTATCAACGGCATACTTCTCCATGGTTTCCTTGCGTCTGGTAAACTCAGTATAAGGGTGTATATTCGGATTGAAGAAATAGCTGTGGACTTCCATTCCCTGTTCTCTCATGTAATCTACCGGATAAATCGAGCATGGGCCGCAGCAGCTGTGCAACAGGATCTTTTTCATCGACTTAACTCCAATCATGGGATACTTTTAAACTATATGCTTGAAAAAGAAACTAGAAAAAATAATTATCCAGCTTGTTGCGACGGCTTATGGATAAATGGCCGGGGACAATTTACAAAATGAAACTATTTATCATCATACCCCAAAAGGACCAGGAATTAATCTTTACCAGAGTTTTTCCTGCCCGGGGTTAATGTCACTTTCCAGTCCCAGGTGGCGCAGGGCCAGGGGCGTGGCCACCCGTCCCCGGGGGGTCCGGGCCAGCATGCCAAGCTGGATCAGGTAGGGCTCGTAAACGTCTTCCAGTGTTTCAGGCTCTTCGCTGGTGGCTGCGGCAAGGGTATCCAAACCTACAGGCCCGCCGCTGAATTTTTTAATGATAGTCTCCAGGATCCTCCGGTCGGTATGGTCAAGCCCCAGGGGATCTACTTCCAAAAATTTCAGCGCTTCAATTGCAACATCCAGGGAGATAACCCCGTTCGCACGAACCTGGGCGTAATCCCGCACCCTCTTTAGTAGCCGGTTGGCCACCCTGGGTGTACCCCGGGAGCGCCCGGCAATCTCCAGGGAGCCCTCCCGGGTCAACTCAATTCCAAGAATTTTTGCTGCCCTGGTTAGAATTAGGACCAGTTCTTCCGGTTGATAATAATCAAGCCTGCTGATGATTCCGAAGCGGTCCCTTAAGGGGGACGTCAGCATGCCTGCCCGGGTCGTAGCGCCAACCAGGGTAAAGCGGGGTAGCTCCAAACGCAAGGATCTTGCGCCCGGCCCTTTACCAATGATGATATCCAGAGCGAAATCTTCCATGGCCGGGTACAGGATTTCCTCCACTGTCCTGCTCAGACGGTGGACCTCGTCAATGAATAAAACATCCCCTGCAGACAAATTTGTTAAAAGGGCAGCCAGGTCACCCGGCCTTTCGATGGCCGGTCCGGATGTGGTCCTGATGTTCACACCCATTTCATTGGCAACAATGTTGGCAAGGGTGGTTTTCCCAAGTCCCGGAGGACCAAACAGCAGCACATGATCCAGGACCTCCCCGCGTTCAAGGGCCGCCTGGATAAAAACAGAGATATTTTCCTTTACTTTTTCCTGGCCGATATATTCTTCTATCCGGCGAGGACGAAGGTTTTGGTCTACTTCAGCATCTTCCTGGCGGTATGAGGGTGAGATTAATCTGTCTTTACTTACCATTAATATACTCCCCGTTCCTTATATTTACCCTTACAGTTTGACCAAAAGACGCAGGGCAGCTTTTACCAGCTCTGCTTCAGGGGGTTTTTGATCAAAACTGCGCAAGGCCTCCTGAACTGCCCGGCGGGACTCTGCCGCCGGATAACCCAGCGCTTCCAGTGCTTCGACAGCATCCAAATCCCACCTGCCGGCGTCCTCTTTGTCCTGTTCCGGCTCAAGCCAGGAAATCTTGTCTTTTAATTCAAGAATTAATCTGCCGGCTGTTTTTTTGCCAATGCCGGGTACCCTGGTTAAAGAGGGAATATCCTCATTTTTTATTATCCTGGTCAACTCCCCTGGTGAAAAAATAGTCAAGATGGCCAGGCCTCCCCTGGGACCGATACCCGATACATTTATGAGTTTTAAAAAACAATCCAGTTCATCGCGTTCCTTGAAGCCGTAAAGGCTAAGGTTATCCTCCCGGACAGCCAGGTGGGTATGCAGCGTGACCTCACTACCCAGGTCATTCAGGCTATTGAGGAGATTTAAGGGAACCTGTATTTCATAGCCTATGCCCCCTACATCCAACAGAATGGAACCATTCAGGACGCCCGCCAGTTTTCCTCTAATAAATGCAATCATTCAAATTTCCTTTCCCAAGAATGTATATGAGCATGACATATAGCCACTGCCAGAGCATCGGCAACATCGTCCGGGGCAGGTGTCTCAGAAAGCGCGAGAATAGTCTTAACCATGAACTGGACCTGACTTTTCCCGGCCCTTCCCGAGCCTGCCACGGCTTGCTTGACCTGGAGGGGGGTATACTCATAGACAGGCACACCGGAACCTGCGGCGGCCAGGATCGTCACACCCCTGGCCTGGGCGACCACCAGCGCAGTTCTGGTGTTTTTATTGAAAAACAGCTCTTCAACGACATAGTGCTCCGGACCGTACTTAACAACAATCTTGACGAGTTCTTGATAAAGCAGATTAAGCCTCTCGGGAAGCGGTGTGCCGGACGCTGTGCGAATGCAACCGTAATCCACAATCGAATAACGATTGTCTATATAATTAACCAGACCATAACCCGTAATGGCAATACCTGGATCTACCCCCATAATTAACAAATCAGCCACTCCCTCCTCCAACAAGGCTTATTCTACGAAAAAAAACTCAATCCTTTTAATAGGAGTAAGTTTATAGTTAAGTCTATCAGCTTGACAGCTTCCACGCCGCAGCAGGTGCTTTTAAGCGGCAATAAAAGAGCGTATTATTTCTTTTTAATCACAGGGCATAAAATAAGCCGCTGGATTTGTGAATATTTTAACATGATTATTAATAAATGATTCATATGGACATTTGGCTGGTGATGAAATATTAAAAAAGTCTGCCAGGCAAAAAAATACTTAGAAAAGTTAATCTTATTGACCGTTACGGAGGAGAAGAGTTTCTGGCTATACTTCCTCATGCTAACAAGAACAAGCAAAGAAAGTTGCCGAAAGATTAAGAAATGAAATACAATCATTAAAATGGGGTAAGTGCTCCATAAATACATCAGTAAGTGTCGGTGTATCAGAATACAGAGGTAAAACCATCAAGGAATTTATTAAAAAAAAGGCGAAACTGTCAGCTGCTTTCATCCAAATTTTCCAGGGCTGCGTTTAAGAGCTCGTCGGAGGCAAACTCCACCTCTTCCCTGAGTTTTTCCACAGTTAAAGGAGTTTGTTTGTCCAGGGACATCACTTGTTCCAGCTTTGTCTGGAGACCAGGTTCAAGAGACTCCAGGTTAATGTTTTCCACCCGTATAATTTTTTCGTGAAATTCAATAGGCCCCTCATAAACAGCGACTTTCCCCTGGTAGAGACCAAGATGACGGTAATTCCTGTGAACCTGACACAATTCACCGCATTTTACAGTTAAGGTCAAAAACCTGGGGTCGTTAAAACTTACAATCCACCCTTCCGAAGCTGGAAACCTTTCAATTAAGGCATTCCTGTCCAGGCCAACCATGTTCCCGGGCACAGTTTCCCTGGATATCATTTCAGTATCACCGCAGAGGTAGAGTTTTTCCCGGAACAGAACTGTATCCCCGGCAACTACTGGGTCAGTACTATTTGCAGGAGAACCGAAAACAGCCAGCGGCTTGCGCTCAGGCGGATTTGTAAAATAACTGCCCCAAACAAAGCCTGCAACAGCAGAAACTACAAATAAAATGATAAATAATACCGTTACTTTCTGATCCTTTGTTAAGTACACAATTATACCTCCAGGTCCACCCTTAAATAACCATTGCCAAACTGGCACCTTCTTTCCATATTATTACCATATAATGGTGATTTGATTCAAGGAACTCCGTTGTTTTCACATTAAATTAATAAAGCCACCCTGTTTGGTGGCAAAAGTCATTCTTCCTCAATTTCGAAATTTGCGTATGCATTTTGAACGTCATCATGCTCCTCCAGGGCGTCCATCAACCGTAGCATCTGTTCTGCTTCCTTGCCTTCAAGACTTACCGTACTCTGGGGAATCATAGTGACCTCTGCCAGGGCAACGACTACACCCTCTTTCTCCAGAGAATCTTTCACTTTTTGAATTTCACCCGGCTTGCAGATGATTTCATATGATTCTTCCTCAACTTTAAAATCGTCCGCCCCGCATTCCAATGCCAGCAGCATCAAATCATCTTCATCAAGTTGATTTTCAGCTTTATCAATGACAATTAATCCGGTTTCCTGAAACATCCAGGCCACACACCCGGTTTCACCAAGATTTCCACCGTTCTTGGCAAAAATATGGCGAACCTCCCCTGCTGTACGATTGCGGTTATCTGTCATGATTTCCAGCATGACTGCCACACCACCCGGACCATATCCTTCATAAATCATTTCCTCAAGACTCGAACCGCCCTGTTCACCGCATCCTCGCTGAATGGCCCGCGTGATATTTTCATTGGGGATGTTGGCTTCTTTGGCCTTTTGTATAGCAGTTTTCAAACGGAAATTACCTTCAGGATCACCACCGCCCTGCCGGGCAGCAACAATAATCTCCCTTGCCAAACGCGTGAAAAGCTTGCCGCGCTGAGCATCTACTTTAGCTTTTTTACGCTTGATTGTAGCCCATTTTGAATGACCGGACAAATTTAATTCTCTCCTTCCCATACAAATCTCATTAAAATAATGACATTTTCAACAATAACGAATCGGAAACATTAACAAAAATTAATATTATGGAATATATAGGTAAAAATAAGCGGGCTCAATCATCCATTAAATCCCATTTTCCGCTGTGGCCAGTTAAATCTATTTAAAGTTTAAACGTTTTTTAAGCGGTTGCCAACAGGTTATTTTTATACCAACCTGGAGAAACACATCAGCAATTGAACACACTCAAGCAGATCTACCCGGCAGGCGGTTGCTGTGATCATAAAAATAAATACCACACAAACCTGCGTACGCTTAAATCAGCGCCGTGATTAAAGGCGGCGCCTGAGCCACATGTTGGTTAGTCCCGCCAAGGAGCTTACACTGGTTTTCTCTCTCCTTCAGGACGCTGCGTCAGCGGCCTGGGCAACCCCTTAAACTCTTCCCTTCTGTACGTATCTCGAAATTCTGATTTAATGCTACCAGATTGTCTTGCTATATGCAAATAATGACATTGCTTTTCAACATTACCAGCACTTTTCAGTTTTATTNNTTTCTGGCAACTATAGCTAAATTAATCTGCCAGCCAGGAGGATTATGCAACATTGTGTAGAAATAGGAAACAAATGATGGTAAAATCCACCCGCAGTCGATGCCAATCTAAAAGGAGGTAATGATGAAAAGTAAAAAGAACCCTTTTTTGTTTATCTTGATTCTCATGATGACTTTAACCGCCTTGTGCGGAGCTGTTCAGTCAGAAACAGCCTTTGCAAATGATTCTTTTAAATATACCGTGTCTGAGGGAGATTGCCTGTGGTTAGTTGCAAACAAATTTGGCGTTACCGTAGATGCGCTTAAATCAGCCAACAACTTAAGTTCCGATTTTTTGCATATTGGTCAAAGCCTGATTATACCTGGTTCAGCAAACCCGTCGCCTGCTCCCGCAGTACAGGCAGGAACTCCTTCTGAATACACAGTTGTACATGGCGATTGTCTCTGGACCATTGCCATCAAGTTTGGAACCAGTATCGAGGCAATAAAATCAGTAAACGGCCTTAGCTCTGATACGCTATTTGCCGGACAGAAACTTAAGATTCCCGGTGCAAATTACCAGCCGGTCAGCAGGGGAGCTGTTTCCAGGCCTGCACCTCAGACCGCATCTTCTCAAAAAGGAGAACTGGTTAGTTGGGCATTAATTAACGACATATTTCCCATTGGGGCTACTGCTACCCTAAGAGATGTACGTACTGGCCGCGAGTTTCAGATTTACCATCTATTTGGAACCAATCATGCCGATTGTGAGCCCCTTACAGCGAGCGATTCACAGGTCATGAAGGAGTGCTTCGGGGGTCAGTGGAGCTGGGACCGTCGACCTGGATTACTATTAATCGACGGGCGGGCGATAGCCTGTTCAATGGCCGGAATGCCCCACGGAACAAGCCAGAATATTTATGGTAACGACTTTGACGGTCACTTCGACCTGCACTTCCTAAACAGCCGTACACATGGTACCAATAGGGTGGACCCCGGTCACCAGGCTGCCATTCAGGAAGCAGCAGCTTCTTAATCTATTACTTATTGAACGGGTTTTACCCTGCATAAGACAAAGCAATGACATTCACAACGCTAATATAAGCATATAAACCCTTCAGTTTATAAAACCGAAGGGTTTATATGATCTAACTTACAGGGATCTGAACCCCTGGCAATAGTATAAACGGCCCGGTGGAGGGCTTTACTGCAGGCGCAATAAAAATTGGAGCTCCATCTCAAACAACATCCTTTTAACTACGCGTCCCTGTCCCAATACCTTGTAGTAAACGGTCGATAACAATCGCAAGCGCAACAATACTCAACCCTGCTTCTAAACCGCGTCCCACATCAATCCTGCCTATGGATATAAGCACCTGTTCGCCGAGGCCCCGTGCCCCAATCATGGAAGCAATCACTACCATGGCCAGAGCCATCATAGTTGTCTGGTTAATCCCGGTCATGATACTGGGCATGGCAAGGGGCAACTGGACTTTAAGCAACAATTGCATTTTGGTTGAGCCGAATGCCCTGCCTGCTTCAACCACATCATAGGAAACCTGGGATATTCCCAAGCTGGTTAAGCGAATCACTGGCGGCATGGCATAAATTAGTGTTGCAAACAAACCGGGAACTTTGCCCAATCCGAAAAACATTAATGCGGGAATCAGGTAGACGAAACTCGGCATTGTCTGCATGGCGTCAAGAACCGGCCTTAAAATGGCATCAACCTTTTTACTGGAAGCCATTACTATTCCTATGGGAATCCCCATTAATATCGAAACAATGACTGCCCCGCCTACAATTGCCAGAGTTTGCATCATTAATTCCCACATGCCGAAGCTACCCACCATAACCAACAGCAAAGCCATAACTGCAGCGGTAATCCATGATTTAGTAGATTTCCAGCCCAGGTAGAGCACCGCAATTATTATACTCCACCAGGGAAGCCAGAGTAAGAATTTTTCTATTACCATCAACATGTTTAATATAACTAGTGTGATCTGATCAAAAAACGTACCAAACTTTTGTAATAGAAGGGCCATAAAATCATTTACATATGGAGCAATGGGGAAATATAAAAATTCAGGAAATTCATTCATTATATTTATTTCAGGCTATCAAATTTGATAGCCTGATTCACCTCACTATTTCTTATTACTGCTCTAATTCGTTGCCTGTCTGACCGAATGCTATTAGACTCTTTAGAGCTTTTGTTTTACCTTTTCAGCAATTTCATCAGAAACCCACGTTGTCCAAATATCTTGTTTTTCCCTTAGAAACCAGATGGCAGCCTGGTCAGCTTCTACACCTTCATCAGTCATGTAAGCCAGAGCTTCGCTGATAATATCGCTTTTCATTTTGTATTTCTTTAAAAACTCTACAATTTCCGGAGCCTGTTCGGGCAAATCCTTATGGACCACAATATTTACATCAACAGCCGGGAATTGGCAACCATATCCGTTGTTCCACAACTCTTCATTGTACGGTGGTTCCTCTATTTGAATCAGGTCCAGCTTACCAAAAATCCAGGTGGGTCCCCAGTAATACCCAAACCACGGCTGTCCTTTTTCATAGGCGGAAACCAGTGAAGATGCCAGAGAAGCGCCAGAACCGGGCCGGAAAACATTATAGTATTGTGAAAGACCGTATGTATCAAATTTTTCAGTTATAATATGATCGGCCTCCCACCCGGGAACAGCTCCATAAAATCTGCCCATATTCGGCACCTCGGGGTCCCGGAACAAATCCTTATAATTTGGCAGGTCCGTATAAGATTTGAGATCCGGCGCCATCGGCTCAATTCCTCTACCGGGATCTCCTTTAACTACATAGGCAGGCACGAACATTCCCTGCACATTGTCGTTAAAGTTAGTTCCCAGATCAATAAAACTGCCATCAGCAATACCTTTATCATAAGCTTCTTGAGCATTCTGAACCCATATTTCCATGGCAACGTCAAGGTCACCCCTGGATAAACCCTGCATCAAAGGTATTGTTTCCCCCGGCATGCTGTCTGTTTCATAACCAAAACCGTTCTCGATAATAAACTGTGCTATCCTGTTATTGATTAGAGCGCTGTCCCAATTAAAATCACCAAACATGATTATTTTGTCTTGTGCTTTCTGTTCGACCTTCGCATTGCAACCTATAACTGCAGATGCCAATACAGCTACGATGAGCAGCATAAATGTAACTCTGACAATGATACTCTTGGACAAAATTTTTTGCAATTCTTAAACATCCCCTTTTCAAATTAATGAGAGAACAAAACCAAAAAATATCCACATTATGACATACAACTCCTTATCATTAGATAAGTTGTCTGTATAATTATAGCATGACATCTTTTT
>DBRJ01000047.1:0-1137 GCA_002305915.1 Pelotomaculum sp. UBA1371
ATGGAATAAAACGTGATTTAGTGATTTTAGGGAAAAAAATATATTAATGTCTACATAAGTATTAAACTAAACGGAACTGCAGGTTGTACAAAATGTCCCCTCGGCAGGCCCTGTTCACCGCTTAAAGGGATGCCTGCCCCCAGTTCTTGGAAGTCTTTATTTGCGTAGCCGGCGCTAGTCAATGATTTGTTCTTTAGGTGCATCTGTGTACCTGTTTGCGGGGTTTTGAGCTGTTTACCCCATTTCAAGAATATTTAAGCCGCATCTCAACTCCATTTCAAGTTGCAAATCTTATCGTAACAGTATATACTCTGTATAAACATTATTTTAAAGGGTGGTTGCACTAATGCAGACTCAAATTGCAAAATGGGGAAACAGTTTAGGAATCAGGATACCCAAGTGGATGGCCGAAAAAGCCGGGCTCGCTGAAGGAATCCCGGTTGTCCTCGAGGTGGAACAGGATGCCATCATCATTCGCAAAAAAGTATATGCCCTGGAAACCCTTCTCTCCCGTGTCACTCCCTCCAACCTCCACACCGAAACAGAAACAGGCCGTCCAGTGGGGAAAGAAACATGGTGAGCGGTAAGAAACCTTACATTCCTGAACGCGGCGACTTGGTATGGTTGCAGTTTAACCCGCAAGCCGGCCACGAGCAGGCAGGGAGGCGGCCGGCATTGGTTATCTCCCCGCGGGCGTACAACGAAAAAGTTGGTCTGGCCCTCATGTGTCCGGTAAGCTCTAAAATAAAGGGGTATCCTTTTGAGGTCTCTTTGCCGGAGGGATTAATGGTTTCGGGCGCTGTCCTCGCGGATCAAATTAAATGCCTGGATTGGCAGGCAAGACGGGCAGAATTTGCTTGCAAGGCTCCGGCAGAGGTGATCACGGAGGCTATTGCAAAAGTCCGTGCTTTGCTTGAATGAATGTTAGAAGAACAATGAATTCAAAAAACCGGCGGATAAAACTTTGTAGACATAAAGTTTTGGGGTGATGTTTTTTATTCCGGTTTTTGAGGTTATGTTTGGCCCTGGGCTACTTAATTAAATAAAGTTTTGGTATGATGACATTATGGACCCGGCAGTGTTGACTTGGTAATGTTTTACTTTTGCCTGAAGAGCCCATGGCTTTTGATGACCGTT
>DBRJ01000047.1:1163-66265 GCA_002305915.1 Pelotomaculum sp. UBA1371
CCGGCGTACTGGTTTGTTTTTCGCCGGGAGGAGCTGCTGGTGTGTCTGGAGAGTGGCCTGGCTGTTATTCCATATACCGCTGACAACCCGGTCCCGGGAGCTGAAATGATCCGGAAAATCTATCTGGGCCGGTTGGACGGAAGCCCGTGTTACGCCGTTGAAGTGTCAAGTGCCTGGTGCCCTTTACCTGGTACGGAATTTCGGGGCTTAAGAAAATTGTCCGGGCTGGTGGAGGAAGGCCTCTTCAAAATCGCTGGCAGGGCCGGCCAGCTGTTGCACTGGGACAGCACCCACCAGTACTGCGGCAGGTGCGGTGCGCCAACGGAGACAAAGGCGGATGAGCATGCCAGATTGTGCCCCCTTTGCGGCCTGACCGGCTATCCCCGCATTTCCCCGGCAGTAATTTGCCTCATCACCAGGGGGAAGCAAGTACTGCTGGTAAGGCGTGCCGGCATGCAATATTACAGCGTAATAGCGGGATTTGTTGAGCCGGGTGAATCACTTGAGGAGTGTCTGCGCAGGGAAGTCCGGGAAGAAGTGGGTATAGAGATTACGAATATCAATTACTTCGGCAGTCAGCCCTGGCCTTTTCCCCATTCCCTGATGGTCGCCTTTACCGCCTGTTATGCCGGAGGCGATCTTGCCGTAGATATGGTGGAAATCGTAGAGGCAGGGTGGTACACGGCAGGTAACCTGCCCGGCTGCTTGCCGCCTCACTTCAGCATTGCCGGAAAGCTTGTCAACTGGTTTGTTGATAACTTTGCTGAATAGATTTAAATGAGGTGTCAGAGTTTATGGGAGCCGGCCCGGGCGGCCCGGAGGCCATGGTGCCGTAGGTATGGGCATTGCGGAACACAGCAAAGTAAGCAATTGTGTTCAATTCATAGAGAAGGGGGCAGGTTACCTGAAAAAAATTACCGATCATCAAATCAGAATACCAAAACCCCAGAATGGTTTCCGGTGCTTCACATGTCCCCCGGCTAAATTACTTTTTGTTGCTCGTCATTAATGTGCAGGAAATACTGGATAAGCCGGGAAACTCTTGATATAATTCTAGTGAGTGAGGAGGTTGAAGCAGGTTTAATCATGAACAGGCCGGATTTTGAATGGTACAGATCATTGTTTCTGAAATGTATGTCGAAATTTAAGGAATGGGATATTCCAGATTGTTGCGGGGAAAAATGGCTTGAACTGAACGATGAGGATTCGAGACGCGAGTTGCTTGAAGCAGTCAGTGCAGAGCTAAAGAAAAGCTGCGGGTCTGCTTTCGAGGTTAACAGAAGGCTCTTATCGGTAGACGGCCCGGTTGAAAGTGTGATCATTCAGACATTTCATGAGTTTAATACAATTTACCTGGTCAATAGAATCAATGAAAAAATAATGGCAGCTAGATTGGGACAAGACCACGATCTCGAAAAGATTAAAAATTAAAAATATTTTAAAAAAATTTGTTTGAGGAAGAAGGAATTTTCGAGAGGCAGTTGAATATGTTTTAGTAGAGGTTGGTAAACGGCCAATTTTGCCGGGCTGTTTTTATGAACCGACCTCATGCAATGGTTTTGGGGGTATTAAAGAAACAAGTTTTCGATCAGGCGCCGGTATTTATTACCGGGAGTTTGAGGCGAAAGCTTATTGTAGCTTGTTTCTTTGACCGTCCATGAACCATTTTTATTTTCCACAGGAAGGGAGTGATGTGAAAAGCAGATTTCAGTTAAAAACCGGCGCGCGGAAGTACTCATTCTACAATCATATTTATTATTTGGAAGCCCGGTAGTTAGAATCATTCTTTAAAAATTATTAGACGTATGGCTTAACGGGAACAACAGCTGAAAAACGGGAAGTAGTAACTACAAGTACAAGAAGATAGAACAAAGAAAGGAAGTGAAATTATGCCTAGATGGGTTCCTCTTTTAGGTGGAGTGCTGGGCAGTACTACCTGCGGTTTGTTGCTTTACGCCTTCAGCGTTTTTATCAAGCCCCTGAGGGGAGAATTCGGCTGGACGGCCACTGAAGTTCAGCTGGCTTACGCTATTGCCGTACTGATCTTCGGTCTAATGACTTTCCCCGCCGGCAAATTGAGCGACAGGTTCGGTCCCCGGCCGGTGGTGGTTATCGGAGGCGCTATCCTCGGTATCGGTTTCTTCATGGTATCGACGATCAAATCTGCTTCAGACTTAAGTCTGCTGTATATATACTATGGAGTTATTGCCGGCTTTGGTGGCGGTCTTGTTTATCTGCCGCCGATTTCCACTGCCCCCAAGTGGTGGCCTGACCGGAGGGCGCTGGCCACCGGTCTTACGGTTGTCGGTCTCGGTTTAGGCTCGTTTATCATGGGCCCCCTGGCCACATCACTGATTAATAATCCAAGTATCGGAGGCGGGAGTGCGCTTCCTGTATTCAGGTATGTTGGTATTGCGATGTTTATTATGGCTATCGTCGCCGGTCTTTGTCTGCAGAATCCGCCTCCGGGCTACAAGCCTGCCGGTTGGAACCCGCCCGCGCCGAAGGCCGGCGCGCCTAAAGCTGGCCGGGACTACACTTTCGGAGAAACAATCAGGACAATCCAGTTCTGGATGCTCTACTTTGCTTATTTCTGCGGTTCCTTTGCCGGTCTGATGGTTATCGGGGTCATTGCCGCCCACGGTATTAATGAAATGAACAAAGAAGCGGCTGCCCTGGCGGGGGTTGCCGTCAGTGCGCTGCCCAAGGAAGTAACGTCGGCTATCGCCATGCAGGCTGCTATTGCAACCAGTTGCCTCAATGCCGCCAACGCGCTGGTCCGGGTTTTGATCGGCGCTATTGCAGACAAGACAGGAACGAGGATCTGTTTCCTGGTTACCTTTGTTCTTCAGGTAGTTGCCATGCTGGTGCTGTTCCCGGTAGGCAAGGCCCTTTTCCTCCTTTGTGTTGTGGCCATTATCATCGGCTGGAACTACGGCGCCATGTTTACCCTGTTCCCGGCCACTTGCCTGCAATACTTCGGCCCGACGGCACAGGGCTCCAACTACGGCCTGCTGTTCACCTCCTGGGGTATAGCCGGATTTGTGGCGAACTTAATTGCCGGTAGAATGTTTGATATCTTTGGGACTTACATGATGTCCTTTACTATCGGCGCAGTATTAGTTGCGGCCGGTGTCATCGCCCTGGTCATCACCAAGCCTCCGAAAAGGCTGGCAGCCTAAGGAGGTCCGGTTCGCCTTTGCCTTACTGCCGTTTAACATTGACAGAAAGCGCCCTGTTTAAAGCAGGGCGCTCCGTCAAGGGATGAGCAAACAAGCTGTAACGAACCTTTCCAGGTCATTTGCAATTAATGGGAAATGTCTCCGAAGATAACACCCGGGGGGATCTGTGACGATCAATAGTAATAAAAAAGGGCGCTTGCCGGGCGCCCGATACAGGGGTATTGATTTTAGTATTTTTTCTAATTAAAAAGCCTGGATTATTCTTTTATTTTCTTCTTAACGAAGTATCCCTGGGGATCGATCACCTCCCGGATTAGCCTGATTTCTTCAACTGTCGGGGGCTCGAACTCGTAAACATCACTGGGGATGATCAGTTCAAACCCGGTGGCGTCCTGTACGCTTTTAACAGTTTCACCGGGTAGGGTGGCTACAAGTTTCATCCGCTTGGTTTCATCGTCAAATCCAAGGATAGCCTTGGTTGTAATTACCCGCTGGGGACCCTGACCAACCAGGCCTGCGCGCCAGCGTGCGTTCGGCGAGCCGTCGAGATAGCCGGGGCTGGTGATATAGCTGATTTTTTCGTTGAAGCGTCTGGGCTCGTGGACCATTATGATGATGGTGCGTTCGCAGGAACAGGCCATATCGCTGGCGCCTCCGCTGCCGGGAAGGCGTGTTTTGGGCCTTAGGTAGCCGTCCGGGAAGTCCCCCATCATAGTGGAGTTCAGGTTTCCATAGGGGTCAATTTCTGCTCCTCCAATAAACCCGATATCGGCATAGCCGCGTTGGGTTAATTCAAAGGCAGAATTCAAGCCCAGCAAGTAATTGGCCTGGAACGTGGTTCTGGAATCCCCTACGGAAAGGGGCAGACCACGGCTGAGCACGGGGCCTACGGCGCCTGCTTCGAAAACAGGGACAATACCGGGCCCGTGGGTCAACTGGGCAAGGGTGATTGCCACCATGGGCAGGCCGGTGCCGGCGAAAATTACTTTATTGTCAGGCAGGGATCTGGATCCTGCCACAACGATCATTTCTTGAGTGGTAAAATCTTCCGAATATTTTGTCATCATGTTCACCTCCCTATGATCCTAAAACGGTAAAGCCTGCTTCCAGGCGAATACCGGGTTCCATTTTTTGTGCATAACGGATTTGTTCAAATGGGAGTTTGTCGATAAATTCGGCAAAGTTTTCCACTCCAAAAATAAGCTGGTCATAGTATTTCTGCAGCGGGGCGGGGTCTCCCTTGCGGAACTTTTCGCATGCCCCCCTAAATTCTGCAATGTGTTTTTCATCGAAGTAATGGAGGCCATGGCAATTGCCCGGATAAGAACCGAAAGGTACTTCAATAACGGCGTCAACTGCAAAGAACGGAATGCTGACCCGGTTCGGGTAGCGGGTCATTTCCGTGTGCTCAATCAAACGTTCGCAGGTAACAATAGTGTGAGCGGAGGCCATGGCAATTTCAGGACAGGTATAAAGCGGGCCCTGGATCCTGCAGTTACCGTAAATATCTGCTTCCTGCACGTGAACGATGGCTACGTTCGGGTGAGAAGCAGGAAGGAGCATGATCGGTCTGCCGGTGAAGGGGCAATCCATTACAACAGCCCGGTTGCGCTGGAGCATGTCGCTTCCCATGGGGCTGCGGCAGGGAATGAAAGGGAGCCCAATGGAGCCGGCCTTGAAGCGGGCGGACATGTTGTAGTTACTCCAGTCTTCAAGTTCCAATTTGCCTGTTTCAGTCAGGTATCTTAAAAGCGGGGAAATCCCGAAAGCTTCGTGAGCCCAGTAAGCAAATTCCATTCTTCTGATACTGTTCTTGCTCTCGTCCAGAACCATGGCGCCGGCCAGATACTCGATGGCAAGTCCGGCAGACTGATAGGAAAGAGTTAAGTCCTTTTTTCCCTGCCTGATGATTTCGTGAACGATGGCAATGGGCTGACGGCCGTTGACAAATCCGGCAACGCCGATGTTGTCTCCGTCCTTAACGTACTTTTGCACCGCCTCTTTCAGACTTAATCTTTTGTCCCTCTTTGATTTGTCCTTGTTAGCCAGAAATTGTCTGGCTTCGTCGGGTGATAATCCAGTCCATTCAATCATAAGCTCTCTCCCTACGGTTTCCTGGCCGGGTCAGCAAAATACCGGCCTCCTTCCGTCCACTACGGAAGGCAGCAGTTGCACACAAATATAGACTTTAGTACTTGTGACTGCTGGAAACCTTCCCCCTTTCTTTAAATATAAATCTTCTGTTTTTAGAACGATTCACCCACCCATGAAAATATTTTATAGGTTTTGTTAAGAAAATTATATTGGCTAATGGAACA
This sequence comes from Pelotomaculum sp. UBA1371, assembly GCA_002305915.1. Classification (GTDB taxonomy): domain Bacteria; phylum Bacillota; class Desulfotomaculia; order Desulfotomaculales; family Pelotomaculaceae; genus DTU098. The sequence continues at coordinate 6,664 of DBRJ01000047.1, forward strand.
GGATTCAATATGTCTTAAAGGACTAGTACCATTGATAGATTCCAAAGAAGAAAATTTATGTTATGATGATTACACAATATTAGCAAAATTATGAATGTAGCAATAATTCTCTATTGTGCGACATTTGTTGACACTACACTTAAATAAGCAATTCGTAAAAATTCCCGACCTATCCCTGCCCTTCATTTTACAAGTATTTTTCAATAAGTATGCCGCATATTTATAATCGTCTATTTTATCCGGTAACAATTTTAGTCCCCCTTTTTACCTAATACAGAATATTTGGGCCAAAGGGTAAAAAGTCAAGATTCTTGGATGGTACATGCCGGGATAAAAGAGGGACTAGTACCATAGACTGATTGCCAGGTTGCGTAAGTGTAGTATAATTTAGATAATTATGAATATTTTTAACTTATCAACAATTGGGTTTGCTTGTATTTTATTTTTTTAAAAAAAAGTCCAAGAGCATTTTTGTCTCATCTGTTCAGGTGGTGTTATGGAAAGTGCGCTTTTAAAGGTGTTTTCTCTAGCGTGGGGGGTGATGTTTAGGGGATTTAAAGAGAGAGAAATATTTACCGTCTTGGGATAGGAATAAGGAATAGAAATTTTTTAGGGGAGGTAAAAAAATGATAAACACTGTTAGTTCCAAAATTAAGAACATTTCCACCCTGCAGTATAAGGAAAAAAAATTTGAGTATTGGGGCCCGACTCCCGACGAAGCCAGGAAAAAAATGGTGGAGAAGTCCCATGCCCAAAAAGATAAAAGAGTCACCTTAAAGGAAGCTGTAGCAACCCATATTAAAGACGGTATTAACCTTGGCATCGGCGGTTTTGTCAATACCAGGGTGCCTGTGGCCATCATTCATGAGATTATCAGGCATGGAGCGAGAGACCTGACCCTTTCCTTCCAGTCCAATTCCATTTGCCCCGAGCTGCTTGCCGGTGCCATGATCCTGGATCCGGATCGCGTTTCAATCAGGCGTGTAGAGTTGGCCTGGTGGGGCTATGAAATCATCGGTATTGCTCCTCTGGTTAGATATCTGTCAACCAACGGGATTATCGAAATGGATGACTATACAAACTACGGTATGTCCGTAAGATTCAAGGCCGCCGCAATGGGTATTCCATTTATTCCGGTGCGTGACCACGGCGGCTCCGACATGGAATTGGTGAACAGGGGCAAAATGATTGAATGTCCTTTTACCGGCAAGAATGTCTACCTGCTTCCGGCCTGCCACCCCGATGTAGGTATTGTTCATACTACCGCTGCCGATATGTATGGGAATGCCAGGATTTTTGGCGCCCACTGCACCTGTCCGGAAATTGCCATGGCCGCGACAACCACGATTATGACCACGGAAAAGATTATATCCACCGAAAACATCCGGTCTTATCCAAACCTCACCGAGATACCTTATCCCGTTGTGGACACCGTAACTGAGCAGCCCTACGGCTCTTATCCGGGCGCTTCCTACGGTTATTACTGGTTTGACATGGACCACCTGAGGATGTTCCGGAGCCTCTGTGACGATTTCCGGAAGACGGGCAACAAGGAAGGGCTGAAGAAGTACTATGACGAGTATATCTTCAGCTGCGACACCTATGATGACTTCCTCGAAAAAGTCGGTTACAAGACCTTGAAAAAATTAAAGGATTTGGACGGCGGTCAGTCTATCATTTTAACCTAAATAATAATATCTGCCTAACCGGTTAACTAATTATTAGAGGAGGTAAAAAAATGTCCGAATACACCCCATTTGAAATGATAGCCTATACGGGTTCCAGAGTTCTCGAAGATGAAAGGATTGTTTTTGTTGGTACGGGCCTGCCCATCATTGCTGCCATGCACGCCCAGCTTACCCATGCTCCCAACCTGTATATGATTTATGAAGCAGGTTCTCTGGCGCCGATTCTGGAAATGGGGATGCCCCTGTCCGTTGGTGATACCAGGGCCGCCCGCAAGGCCTGCTATCTCAAAGGGCTGTGCGGCGCTTTTGAATTGACCCAGAGGGGATGCGCCGACTACGCCTTTATCGGCGGCGCCCAGGTGGATATGTATGGAAATATCTGCTCAACGATTGAAGGGAGTAACTACGACAAGCCGGGAATCCGTTTCCCGGGAAGCGGCGGCGCAGGCGCCATGGCGGCCAACTGCGAAAAGACCATCGCGATTATGGCCCTGGAAAAAAGGAGGTTTGTCAAAAAGCTGGATTTTGTGACAAGCATTGGGTTTGGAGACGGCTCACCTGATTATCGCGAGAAAGCCGGCGTTATGGGTTCCGGGCCATACCGGGTAATTACGAACCAGGCTCTCTTTGGTTTTGATGAGGAAACCAAAAGAATGACGCTGCTGGAAGTTAAGCCGGGCAGGACGCCCCAGGATATTCAAGACCTGGTGGATTTCGAATTAATCATTCCCCCTGATGTAAAGGAAATGGCTGAACCTACGGACGAAGATCTGAGGTTATTGAGGGATGTTATCGATGCAGAAGGCTACTTCCTGAAGAGGGTTATCAAAAAGTAATGATAGCATTAAGCAAATTCATCTAAAAGGAGGTGGTGTGTAAAAAGGTTTGCGCTGTTTACTTAAATTTCTAATTTTAGATAGTTAATTATAATATTTAATGATTGTATACCCCCTACTCACCCGCGCCTTGGCAAAAGGCGCACTTTTTTGCTAATTGCCGGGCTCCAGGAATTTTTCCTGGATGGCCAGAACAGCCGCCTGGGTCCGGTCGCTCACGTTCAGCTTCATCAAGATGCTGCTTACATGAGCCTTGACTGTACGCAAAGTGATATTTAATCTAAAAGCAATCTCCTTGTTGCTTAACCCGTTAACGATTAGTTGGAGGACTTCCTTTTCACGCACTGTCAGCTGTGACGGGTCCTTTGGAGGCTGCTGCGGAGGGGTTCCCTGCACCAGGTTCACCAGCAACTGGTTGGCAATGGACGTGTCAACAAAATAACGCCCTTCGGCCACGCTTTCAACAATCTCTATGAGCTGTTCCGGGGAACTGTCCTTCAACACGTAGGCGGAACAACCATCCCGGATGGCCTGGACTACTTTACTGTGCTCATTGTGCACAGTTAGAATAATCACATGAATTGCCGGAAATTTTGATTTAATCAGCCTGGCGGCCTGGATACCGTCCATTTTGGGCATGTTGACGTCCATCAAAACCATGGAGGGCTTTAGTTTTAAAACAGCCTCTACAGCATCTTCACCATTTGTTGCTTCGCCTACCACGGAAATGTCGTGCAGTTCCAGAATCATCCTGAGACTGCGCCTCACCAGCGGGTCATCGTCAACCAGCAGCACTTTAATTTCACTTTTTAAGAATTCGTTCATATCATTCACCCCGTATAGGCTCGCTTCCATCCGGACGTTTGTTGTAGACTTTGAGGGTTATGGTAAACTTGGTGCCCCAGCCCGATTGACTTTCCACCTGGATGGAACCACGGTGCGCCTCGATATTTTTCTTGGCGATGGCGAGTCCGAGACCTGTTCCGCTCTGTTTGGTGGTGAAAAAAGGTTCAAAAATTTTTTGCTGTATTTCCGGCGAGATACCGTCGCCCCAGTCTTCAATGGTGATTACGACCCGGTCAAAGGATGGGTAGGTAGAAATGCGGACGGTTCCCCCGCTGTCTGTTGCTGCTATGGCGTTAGCAATAAGGTTGTTGAACGCTTCTTTTAACTTTTCCGCATCTGCCAGGATGATGGGAACCAGTTTATTTAAAGATGTTTCAATAATTATATTATGATTAATCTGTTTTTTATAGTCGAAAACCAGGTTCCTCAGGAGCTCATTAATGTCAACCTCCCTCAACCTCAGGTTACTTTCCCCGGAAAAGTGCAGGAGATCCTCCATTGTCCGGCTTACGCGCTCAACTGCTTCCTTAACGATTTCCAGGTCTTCGTGAAAATTAATTTTCCAGGAGGCTTTTTTTTCAATGGAATATAGGGAGAGCCGGATTGAAGTGAGGGGGTTTTTAACTTCATGGGCAATAATAGCCGCCGCCCTGCCCAGGGCAGCCAGCCTTTCGGCCTGTTTGACCTTTTGTTCCAGGACTGTTATAATATGTTCCTTTTCCTTCAGCCCTTTCTCATAGGTCAGGGCGTTTTTTACGGCAATACTAATTTGCTGCGCCACCAGTTCCAGCATGCGCAGGTCCCTGACGGTAAAGTCCCGGCGGCTTTCGGGACGGGTAATTTGAATGGTTCCGATAAAACTATCGCCTAAAAGAATGGGTGCGCCAAGACCGTAAAGGATGCTTTCCCGTCTGAGGGCGGACTGAAAATAGGGTGTTTTTTTTATCTCTTCAACCGGGTAAATGTCTGTTGAGCGCCATGCTTTTTTAGTCTTAAGGAGTTTCATAAACAAAAAATTATTTGAGGTGTTATCAGAGAACAGCCTGATCAGCCTTTCACTCAACCCGATGTTGGAATGCAGGGTAATTTTCCCTGTTTTTTCGTGATAGAAGAAAATACCGCTCTTGGTATGTTGAATTAGTTTTGGCAGGTAGGCGTGAACAGAGTGCAGGATTTCATCCAGATCGAGGTTTGAGGCTACAATATTGTTAATCCTTAGAAGTATTTCAAGCTCGTCCAGAGTGAGTTCTTTTTTGTAGTCACCTCTACTGTCTATCCTGATGTTTGCCATGAAAGCTCTCCTTCCTTTTCATAACAACAAGATATTTTGAATATAGGATTAAGACAGGGACAGGCCAGGAAATCAGTTCTTTTTAGAATGTTGAGATATCCCTAAAAATTCTTAAAATCTATTGCAATAAGAATTATATCATTTTTTTAAATTCAATTATACTGGATGAAGCTTTTTACTTTTGGAATTTATGAAATTACACAGGGTAATAATAGTACATGAACAAAACCGGTATTTTTAAGGAGTGTGACTTATGGCAAGGGAAAGTGATGATGCGGTCCGGCGAAGGGTGCAGAGGGTTCTTGATCAAGATACCGAAACCGGTGTCTATGGTCTTAAAGCTAATGTTATCAACGGGGAGGTTCAGTTGACTGGAATTGTCGATACCCTTTCCGAAAAGGAAAAAGTAAATAAAATAGTCTCCGGGCTTGAGGGTGTGCGGGGAATTAATAACGGGATCTCAATTAGTACCGATGGGGCTCTGGATGACGAGGATGTTACCTTTGAAGTTATGGAGGAGCTTAATAGCGATCCCCGGGTAGATCTTAAGCATATTGGAGCACGTTCTGTCAAGGGAACGGTCTTTTTAAATGGTACAGTGGCTGATCCGGAAGAAAGGGATGCTGCCGTCAGCGCCGCGTCCAGGGCCCGGGGCGTGTGGCGGGTTGTCAGCCAGCTGGACATGGAGACGGCAAAGGAGTTGACCCTGGATGAAATATTCCACAGCCAGGTAAATAACGAAAGGGAAGACAAAAAATAATTGTCTGCCCTTAGATTAATAACAAGAGTATTAAAGCAGTCAAAAAATCTCCTAAAAGGAGATTTTTTTGGGAAATATAGCTTGATTAGCCATTTTATTGTGAAGATAATGTAAAATAAGGATTATAGTATTAGCTGAGAGGAGATGTGCTTTGTTGATCCTTCCCTATGACGGGATTCATCCGTCAATTGACGAAACAGTTTTTATTGCCCCCGGCGCAATTGTGGTCGGAAGGGTTGAAATTGGTCCACACGCCAGCATCTGGTACAATTCTGTGGTGCGTGGCGATGTCGATACTGTTAAAATTGGAGCCATGACCAGTATTCAGGATGGTTCCATCCTGCACGAACACGCGGGGTTCCCCCTTTTAGTGGGGGAAAGGGTAACAGTTGGTCACAGGGTTTTACTGCATGGCTGCACCATTGAAAACGACGCTTATATTGGCATGGGATCGATTGTTATGAACGGAGCCAGGGTTTGTAAGGGAGCGGTGGTGGGAGCGGGGTCCCTCGTGCTGCAGGGGATGGTGATACCGGCCGGGATGCTGGCCGTGGGATCTCCGGCAAAGGTGGTCAGGGTAATTAAGGAATCCGAGGTGAACAGGTTCTACGGGGCTGTGGGCAGATATCAAAAAATGGCTATGATGCACTACAAAGTGATGGAAAAATAAAGGGCCTTTAACTTTATCCTTAGGAGCCGAAAGGTAAAAATGAAATTAACCAGTAAATTAAGCCGGATAAAACAATAGTGATGGGCAGTGTAATCAGCCAGGTTATGATAATCCTTTCCGCTGTGTCCCATCTTACTGAGGAAAAACGCTTGGCTGAACCTACCCCCATGATGGAGGATGAGATGACGTGAGTTGTGCTCACCGGCATTTTGAGCAGGGTAGCTATAAGGATAACAAATGCCGAGCAAAAGTCTGCCGAAAAACCACTGGACGGCTCCAGTTTGATAATCCTTGTGCCCACTGTTTTGATGATCTTCCAGCCGCCCATTGAGGTACCCAGGGCCATAACAACGGCGCAGGTAATTTTTACCCAGAAGGGAACTTCAAGAGTTGTTTGAAATCCCCCGGTCACCAGGGCGAAGGTTATGATTCCCATGGTTTTTTGTGCGTCGTTGGTGCCGTGGCTGAAAGCCTGCCAGGCTGCGGCAAAAACCTGCATGGAACGGAATCTCCGGTTCATTTTAGCCGGATTTCCATTTTTGAAAATAGTTCTGACCAGGTACATAAAGGTGTAACCCGCAACAAAAGCAACCAGTGGTGAAATGACCAGGGCTCCCAGGATGGTTGTGAAACCGCTGAAATGAACTGCTTCGAATCCTGCGGCAATGATAACTGAACCAGTCAGTGAACCAATTAAAGCGTGCGAAGAACTGCTCGGTATACCGTAATACCATGTAATTAGATTCCAGGCAATCGCAGAAATCATCGCTGCTGTAACGATGAGCATGCCGTTGTCCAGTGTGAGCGGGTCGGTAATTTTACCGCCGATTGTTTTAGCAACGCCGGTAAAGGCAAGGGCTCCCACCAGATTCATGGATGAGGCAAGAATAATTGCGGCCCGTGGTGTCAGAGCTTTCGTTGAAACGGAGGTAGCGATGGAATTGGCAGTGTCATGAAAGCCGTTTATAAAATCAAAAGAAAGCGCAAAAAGAACCACAAGCATAAAGAGGACCCTTGTCTCATCAAACATTGCAATTCCCCTTAATGTCGCATGATTATTCGTTCAAGGATATCTGCTACATCTTCACAGGCGTCCGTAATTTCTTCCATCATGTTATAGATCTCTTTCTTTTTGATAATCTCTATGGGGTTATTGCAGTTGCTGAAGAGGGTTTTCAGGCCGTCCCGGAGCAGGTCATCCGCTACTTTTTCGAGGTCGTTGATTCTGTGCGTGTGCCTGCTGATATCTTTGATTCTGTTATTACCCAGGTTATTTATGGCGGAAACGATTTCCAGGGTGCAGGCCTCGATATTTTTGGCGAAGAGCTTCATGTATTCGTCGGTTTCTTTAATGTTGAACAGTTCAAATCTCCAGGTGCAGGCTTCGATGATATCCAGCACATCATCCAGTTTGATGGTCAGGCCCAGGATGTCTTCGCGTTCCAGAGGAGTTATGAAAGTCTTATTCAGGGCCTGTATTATTTCGTGGGTATACTGGTCTCCTTTGTTTTCAAGGGCTTTAATCCGGAGGGCGAACTCCTCTGTGCAACCCAGGTTATTAATATTCTCCCTGAAAATACCGGTGGCGGTATGAATGTTATTTGCTACAAGAATGAAATGCTCAAAAAATATTTCTTTACTTTTTTTAAGGAACATAATTTCCACCTCTGTATGACGAAGTGCGTCCTTCAATGGTATCTTATCACGAACCAGGTGAATTCATTGTTAAGACTATGTTAATTTTTTTGTCAGGTTTATATGCATCAGGTTAAGTGCCAATTTAATTGCATAAAGAGCAATTCTTCCGGTTACACTGCAAGCATCAATGGAACTGGAAAAGGAGTGTTTTAAGCAGGATGAAGCGGGATATTTGTATCGTCGGAGTGCTGGTTGATGAAAGGGCGGATCATGCCCCGGAAGTGCAGGAGGTTTTTACCAGGTATGGTTCCCAGATCCTCTGCCGCAGCGGAATTCCGGACCCCGGCCGGGAGCGCGGTATTATCACCCTCACCATGCAGGCCCGGGATGATGAAAGGGAGAGCCTGGAAAGGGAACTGGGTTCAATCGAGGGGGTCAAGGTCCGGTCCCTGTGTCTTTCTGAGGCCATAGAATGAGCTGCTTTATATTAATGTCAATAACTAAATAACTTGGTTACCCGGTACCGTCTTTAATCGTCGTGTTCGTCTTCTCCGGTTTTATTTAGGATGCGGTTTAACCTCAAGGCGATGAAACCCAGGACCGTAGCTACGATAACAGCAAGGTACATACCTACGCCAATGGCTGTGCCCAGGGCGGCGGTCAGCCAGATGCTGGCTGCGGTGGTTAATCCTTTGACCTTGTTTTCTTCTCTAAAGATCAGGCCGCCCCCGATAAAACTCACGCCCACCACAATTTGGGCTGCTACCCTGGCCGGGTCCATGTTGGACCGGTAATAAGGGGGGCCGGCAAATTCTATAAAACCGTAAATGCTGACGATGGTAAAAAGTGCGGCGCCGAGGCCTACCAGGGCATGGGTTCTCACCCCGGCCGGCTTGTGCATGATTTTTCTCTCGGTTCCAATTAAGGCGCCTATAAGAAAAGCCAGGCATAGCCTTATAACGATTTGGATGTCGTCAACAGGCATAACTGTTTCCCCCTTCGGGTTTTACCCCTTGTTACTGTAATAATAATATTTAACTTTAAATTTAGTAACTCCCAATGTATTAAAAATTCAAAAAAGATTTAGATTAGAGTAAGGCCGGCTTTGGGTAGATAAAAAGGGCGCTCCTTAAGGAGCGCCCTGAAACTGGCTGCCGTTCCCGGTCATGGACCGTTCGGCTCGTTCGATGGCAAGCCGGACCATGTTACCGCAGTCTTTGGAAGAGACATTACCGAAGTAACCGCCGTCCCTGCGCACCACGTCGCCTACTCCAAGTTCATCGGCTAATTCGTACTTCAGCCTTTCAGACATTACTCCTCCACGCCTTCTGCTCATTAGCCCAAACCCCCTTATTCAGTTGAAACGGCAGCCATTATTATTATGTGAAATAGTTTTATTTTTAGCCGTGTAAAAAATGTCCGGCATTTAAAAGGAAAAAAATGCATGTATTTCCTGCTTATTTTTTTCTGGTGAACCCCTTTCCCAGTACTTCACTGGCATCGGAAATATAAACAAAAGCATTTGGATCAGTTTCCGAGATAATATGCTTTAGTTTGGCCAGTTCAAAACGATTGGCCACGCAGTTGACAATGGTTTTATTCTCCCGGGTAAAGGCCCCCCTGCCGATAAAATAAGTTACTCCACGGTGCATCTCATTGATAATCCTGCCACCGATTTCTTCAGACATATTAGATACAATGATAACCGACTTGTTTAAATTAAGACCGATTATCGTTACATCAATCATTTTACCGGCAACAAACATGGAAATAATCGTGTACATGCCGATAGCGAGCGGGAAAAAAGCCAGGGAGATGATAATGACCAGGAGGTTTGCGTAAAATCCAACCTCCCCGATGCTCATATTTTTTTTCTTTTTCAGGATGACTGCGATGATGTCGGTGCCGCCGGTGCTGCCGTGGCCCCGGAACACCAACCCGAGGCCCACGCCGCTTAAGCCTCCGCCAAAAATTGAGGCCAGGACCAGGTCCACCTGCAGCGGCTCAATCAGGTTATAAGTGGCTGGTTGAAAGATGGTCAGGGCAAGTGTGCCCACCAGGCTGTAAAGTAAAAATTGCCGGTTGATCTCCCTTGCAGCCCACCAGAAAATAGGTATATTGATGAGCAGGATGCTTAGATAAACGGGTATCTTGAACAGGTAGAGGAAGGTCAGGGCCAGCCCTGCAACTCCCCCGGCCAGTAGTCCGTGCGGGATTAAAAGGATGTTCAGGCTTACCGCCAGCAGGAGCGATCCGGCCATGATCTGAAGGAGATTAATTGCCGCCTCCCACAGGGAAAAGTGAATCTTTAAAAACCGGCCCAAATTTTTTCCCTCCGGAATGTTCACAGTGGAATCAACCTTGATTCTTGACTTTAAGTTGAAGGAATTATTGCCGGATCTAAGTATACGGCAAAATGATTTGTTTTATTAGTATTCACTTTTCTTGCCCGGGTTTTTTAAGATGCTGGAGCCGTCCGTGCAGGGCCAGGTGGGTTAATATAAACATGGCGTGGGACCAGTTCAAGGGCATCACCCAGGCCGGCCCGCCGCTATTCTTGCAGGCCTGTTCCGGAAGCAGGAGATGCTGGTTGGCCTGGTTCAGACACCATTTATACAGGTCGCTGGCCCTGGCCCGGTTTCCGGCCAGGCAGTGGTAGATGGAGAGCCAGAAGGTGGTAATCAGCCAGGGGTTTCCTTCCCGGTAGTTGTCCCCTTCGTAGCGGTACAGTCCTCCGGCACCCCGGTTCCAGAGTTTTTCTTCAATTGCCCTGACGGTTGCCTCCATGCGATCATCTAACGGATCAAGCACAGCGAAGGGAAAAACCAGGCCCAGCAGGGCTGCGTCTACCCTTTCGTCCTCCCCTATAAAGTAGGTCTGATAGATGCCGGAAGGGTCTGTGCCGGTAAAGGCTCTTTCCCCCCTGCCCAGGGCTCTGTCATAAGTGTCCCGGTAAACCCTCCGGTTGATCCCGCGCCTGAACCGGTTCAGGCGGTTTGACCACTGATGCTTTAATATGCCTTCCCGCACGGTTTTAGAGGCGTTGAGCCAGCGCATCGAGTTTCCTTTTTTGCCCTTCACCGCCGCCAGTTCCGAAGCAGCTTTGAGTCCTGCGCAGACGGCTGCGGCAGAATAGGTTCCCTGGAGGTATTCATTCTCCCACAGGTCAAAGCCGGGTGAGGGCAAGCCGTTGGCTTCAAGATGTTCTGTCAGGTAATTGGCTGCTGCCGCCAGAGAAAACCAGATTCGTTCCAAAAAATCCCTGTCCCCGGTAAGGGAGTAATGGTGCCGGTAGCCCCAGAGCACAGCTCCTGTTTGGTCAATTTGTTTTCCCCAAAAGGGGGCGGGCATTCCATCTAAAAAGTAGCGCTGCTGCCAATCCCCTTCCCTGTTTTGGACTCTTGCGGCAAAATTGTAAAACCCTGCAGCGGTCTGGTTATAACCGGCCTCGTCCAGCGCTGCAGCCACAAAGACGGCATCCCTGGGCCAGCAGTAGCCGTAGCCGCCGCAGGCCTGGTAATATGGATCAAACTCGGGCGCAGCGATAGATGCCCCGGTCTCTCTGCAGGTCATCAGCTTCATGGCCAGGAGGGACCGGTTATAAGCCGGGTGAACCGGACCCCCATCCAGGGTCCGGGCGCCTGACTGGAGCCATTCCAGCCAGTACTGCCGGGTTTCTTCCAGCCATTCACTTCCCCCACGGGTGACTGCGCCGGCCAGAAGGGCCCGGATCTCTTCCACCCCGTGCCCGGCAGCCAGGTAAATGGTAAAGGCTTTTGATTCGCCCGGCCTGACTTCACCCAGGTCCCAGGCCAGGCTCCCGGCGCCCCGGCGGATGGAGTCCCTGTTTCCCCAGAGCGCTCCTTCGGTTGCTTCGCAGTATGGATCAGTGGAAGTTTCCCGCCGCCCGCACTGGTACCCTGCCAGGGGATAGCCGCAGCCGGCAACGGCAAAATAAACATCTCTCCGGAAAAAAACCAGGGAATGGCTGGTAAAGTCCAGGAATACGCCGTCATAAAGGACGGATTCCTCAATTTCGAAGCTGCAATAGAGGTAAAAAGTTATTTTTTTGCTCTCGCTACCAGTATTTTCTATCTGATAGTGTCTGGTCAGCAGGTCCTGCAGCGGCAAAACAAAATCCCTTTGCGTTACTCTTAGCCTGCTGGATAGGCCGGTCAGGGTTGTTTCCAGGATGTTTGTACCGCCCAGGTAACGCTGGGAGGACGCCCATTCATTCAGATGAAACCATTTGGTTGAGCTTTTGCCCGCCCTGATTCCGGTCCAGAAGCGGCCCAGGTGCTGGCCGTAGTCGATGCGGGGCCAGAAGAGCCTGAAAATCTCTCCGTTTCTTTTTAATGAAGCGAGCATCCTGGAATTCCCAATAATTGCTTCCGGCATTTCCGGCCGGGTCGCTGATTTGTTGATTTTTACCACCACCGTTCCAAGTAATCCCCTGTTATCTTCCATTATAGTTGATTGGCAAAAATCCTTTAAGCTAACTTAAAAAGTGGTATGATAATTAAAGGTACTTGAGCATTTTATAGACCTTTTACCTTTATAAAACTGTCTTTCTAAAAAAACCTTTGTTATAAAAACTTAGAAAAGGGGTGGATCAAGTCAAATGAACCCTAAAGCGGGAGCCGGCCGGGGCAATTCTCCAACCCTGGAGGAGGTCAGGGCTGATATCGACAGGGTGGATCTGCAGATCATCGAGCTTTTGGGCAAACGTGCAGAACTGGTGCGCAGCCTTGGAGAATTAAAAAAAGGGGGTCCGGTCCGGGATCCGGAAAGGGAGGGAAGGGTTTTAGAAAAAGTGAAGGGGGTGGCCCTGGACAGGGGACTCAGCCCGGATTTCGTGGAAAAAGTCTACCGGGTTTTTTTCAGTTACTTTGTAGAATTGCAGCAAGTTAATGGAGAACAAAGGTAATTTGCAGCAGGTAACTATAAAAATTTAAGCAATTCGTCATGGATCAGGCCGTTGGATGCTGCTATTGAGAGATAGGGTTCAAGGACCAGTTTGTTGCCGTCGACGTCCGTGACCCTGCCCCCGGCTTCTTCCACGAGCAGGGAGCCGGCAGCCACATCCCAGGGCATCAGGGTGTTTTCCCAGAAACCGGTCAGCCGCCCGCAGGCCACGTAGGCCAGTTCCAGGGCAGCGGAACCCAAAGCCCTTAAATTGGAACAGCGCTGAATAATCCTGTGGTAGTCGATTCTGTTCAGGCGTTCGCCAAAGGACTTATTGGCAGGATAACCGGTAACCAGAAGGCTTTCCGGCAATGTTTGCCGGAGCTTGTCTACCCGCACCGGCCTGCCGTTCAGAAAGGCCCCGCAGCCTGCCGAGGCGGTGAAGCATTCCCGCCGGAACGGATCTAACACCACTCCGGCCAGAACTCTGTCTTGACGGCAGAGACCAATTGACACACTACAAAAGGGAATGCCGTAGACAAAGTTGGTGGTGCCGTCCAGGGGATCCACGTACCAGGTAAAGCTGTCCCGTTCGATTTCCGGGGCTTTTTCATTTTCTTCACCTATAATCACGTGTTCTGGAAATGCCTTCCGGAGACCTGCCGTGATCAATTTTTCAGATTGGCGGTCCACCTCTGTCACCAGATCTGAGGGGCAGGACTTGAATCCCCTGTCAAAGTCTCCTCCAAAACTATTTCTGATAATTTCTCCTGCCTGAAGGGCCAGGTCAACGGCAGTATTCAGGAAAAGATCGTAATTCATGGCGGCTCCTTTGCTCTTTTCTTTCAGGTTAAATTTTAACATAATTTTTGAGCAAAGTCCCGCTGTTGAGCATCAGCCCCAAAAAACCGGCATATCTTTTGCAGTTAAAGGCTATCAGGCACCGGCTTAATATTGTCTTGTGCGTAAGAGCATCCTTCTGCCGGCGCCTGGTGGTGTAGGGCGATTTATTCTGTTGCTCCCCCTGGCTGGAGCCACAGATTACGCCTTTCCAGTAAACAGCTGCACGTTAATACAAAAAAGGCAGCTTCCGCGCAGAACCAGTTGCTTGATTGCGAATCAATGTAGGCCTCCCGGACATAGCGGATCTTCTCGTAGGCTGCCCTGTAAGCACCGTGCAGGCAGGCGTAATAACCAAGGACCATCCAGGGATAATCAGGGGGGCTGATTTTAATCCAGTCCGGGTGGTATTCATTAAATATTTTGTAAAGACGGACGCCCCTTTCCGATTCCGGTTTGTGAAGACCGCAAAGAACAGGGAAAATTTGACAGGATGCGTCGGGGTAAAACTTTTTTATGTTAACGCCGGGACGAAACCAGCCGGTTTTACTGGCGTGGTAAAGTTGAATCCGCGGATTCCAGAGCATTCTTTCGATTCCTGCGGCGATGGACTTTGCCCTGGCCCGGTAGTGGGGAGCTTCCCCAGAGCCCAGGCTATCCAGCAGCTTGCCGAAATCCTCCAGGCCCCGGTATGCTTCGCAGTTATCCATCAGGTATTTTACTTTATGGCTGGCCAGGGCATAGGTCAGGCCGTCCCAGTCCATCAAGTTGATTATTGCTTGTGCTATTTTTTTAAGGCCCGAAAGGTTTCTCCGGACCCAGCCGTTCTGTCCGGAGCGGTGGTGGTAAAGGGCGGCCAGGGATAGAAAGGTTCCGGCGTAGGCATCCTCTGAATCAGGTCTGGTGGTCCCGGGCTGACCGTTTTGATCATAATGATAGTCCAGGATGGTCCCATTATTCTCCAGATTTCTTAAATACCAGTTTAGATAACGCTCCACCAGCGGGTATGCTGCAGGTTCCTCCAGCAAAGCCATAGCCGCAAAATTTGAAAAGTAGGGTGTGACCCAGCCCTGGTGCGGGTAACGGGTTATGGCGCCGTCGGCGCTGCTTCCGTAGTTAAGAATTTGACAACTTTTCAGCCACTGAATTTGCGCAGCCAGATTACCCTGCAGTGCGTGAACCACTTCAGCTGCATTGCTGATATATTCCACAGGAAACACTCCAATAAATTATTTATTACATACTATGGTTTTACTCAGTTTTAGTTTCGAGTATGTGGAGGAAAGAAAACCAGTCTTAAAGAATACTGTTTCCAATGGGGGAGAAACAATGTCCGGGAGACGGCCGGGCAGTTTGTTGATTATCTCTTTGCGGTGAGCCCGGCGCTTTCCCCGGCAAGAGGTATATACCGGAGATGTGATTAAGGCCTGTTTTTTTAAGGGATAAGAACAGGGCAGGCTGTGCAAAATATTTATTACTTTAGATTACAGACAAAAGGGATTTAACCGGCTGCCGCTGAATAATTTTTATAAATAACCCTCCAGCCTGCTTCGTGAAAACTGTCATAAAAACAGTTAATTAAAGAAGGGGAAATGTCCTGTGAAAAGCCCTCGAATCCTGCTAATCTTGTTTGGCCTGTCCTTTCTTGCCATCCAGGTCGTAAGTTATATGTCCAGTATATCCAAGCATGAGGAACGGGTGGTAAAGCTTGAAAAACAGGCTATACAATATGAAACCAAGGGCACCTATATTGATTTGAAGCTGGACCCGGCACTGGAACTGAGAAAAGAAAAAACAAGGTTTAAAGCTGAAACGGTGAATTTTATTATCAAGGTGCTGATTATTTCAGCGTCAACAGCCTTTGTTTTTGCTCTGACGAGGGACCGGGGAGAGAAAGGAACCTGACCGGCCGCTTCCCGGAATATAGAGAAATGACCCCCTGCCCGGGGGTTTTATTTTTTCCGGAATGGTGAAACCCTTTAAAATACTGGTTTAAGGGGGATTTTTAGGTTAAGGCGCGGCTGCCCGGCCGGGCAGAGATGACGGCAGCATCTGGCAACAGGTATAAATTCCTTGAATCTATGCAAAATATAAACGGCTTTCAATAAATTATTGCATGGAGGTAGAACAAATGATGAAAATGGGTACCCATGAAGCAATGGAAATGCACGAGGTTCTGAGTGAATCTATCTGTATGATTGACCATTACGCTATGTACTTAAACCAATGCCGGGATCCGGAACTGCGCAGGGTACTGGAGCGTCAGCAGCGGCATATGATTGATTCTTACAATACCAAGGTAAATGTCATGCAGGGACAGGGTATTGATATCTCCCGGGCGCCGAGGATGACAATGGGCGCTGCCGCAGGAATGGGTATGAATCATCAGCCGGATTACGGCATGCAGCAAACTTCGCCGGTAACACCCAGGCCCGAGGCCAGGAACCTGGACGACCGTATAATCGCCCAGGGCGCCCTGATGTTTCATAAATGCGGAGCCGTACGTTCGACGAATGCAGCACTGGAATGTGCCAACCCGCAACTTCGCAATTTGCTGGCAACCTCATCGAGGTCCTGTATGGAGATGGCCTATGAAATATTCCAGTACATGAACCATAAAGGCTGGTACCAGGTGCCCATGATGCCGGAACATACCCTGAATCAAATGCAGCAGACTTACCAGCCCATGATGGGTCACTAAACCGCCCGGCCCCACCGCCATGGTGGGGCCGGAAATTTTACAAGGGGAAAAGCGAGGTGAACCAGATGGGGTGGAAGCTACGCAAAAAATGATCGCCGGCCATAGGGGAAGCTGGCGCAGTAAATGATTAATTTCACAGAGAACCCGGCTCCGCCGCAGACCTACCTTAAATATAAAATAATTTGAAACGCCAACAGCATGATAATACCCAGGATCCCCAGAACTGCCAGTAATCTCGTCCGCCTTTGTTCAGCGGCCAGAAACAGGTATTTCTGTTCCAGTCCGGCAACCAGCTCATTCATTTTCTGTATTTCAACATTCATTAATTGGGCTTTTTCCGAAGCCGGTCCTACGATTCTTTTTTGAATGGTGTCAGCCAGCGCCAGGACCATTTCCCGGTTGTTGCCGGTTTTTTCAATGCTCATCAAAGCTCCCCCCGCCGACCTGACTGATGGCATCCCTGAGCGCCGCCAGGATCATCAGGGGGATTTGCTGTACTTTATCCTCCAATGCCTCCAGCCTTTCCTTGAGCTCTTTCATCATAGCCCTGTCCTCGGCTTTTAACACTTCCAGACGCCCGGCTATTTTTTGGTTTTCCTCCAGTACAGGTTGTACCATTTTCTTTTTCAAGCCGGAAAGGATATCTTTTAAAAGCTGCTGAATTAATTCGTCACCGGCATGACCGGTCTTCGGTCCGTCCAATGAACTCATCATTAATCTCTCCTCCTCTTAAAATATAATTGGAACTTCTGCTTTTCTAGATTAGATTTTATCAATGGTCCTTTTCAGGATTAAGAGCATTCTGGAGGCTTCCCTTTGAGTATGCTCCTCCAGCGCGGACCGGACATGCCCTGCAAAGTCTTGAAGTAGGTCCTTCCTGATTTCTCCGCCTGTCCGTCCGCTGATTTCCCTGATAATCCTGCGCAGCCTCTCGTCCAAAAGCCTTGCGTTGTCCATATTAACCCCCCCTGCAGGTTATTCGTAGCGCAAATCCGCTCCACGGAAAGCAGATTTGCCGCCAGGCCTTCAGCAGCCCGGCGCTTTGTTTTTAAATGTGACTTAAGGAGACTTCGAAAAGTAGACCGCGCTGCGGATCTCCTTTAACCTTCTGCTTGACTGCCTCAAGAAATCCTGAGCCTCGCGCAGGTGTTTTTTTTGTTCAAATGAAAGCGTCCCGTCCAGGAAACTGTCCCTTATTCTTTGGAAGGCATCGTTGAGAATTAAAAACAGTTCTTCCACCGAAGCTAAATAAAAAGCCCTGCCGCTGTAACCCAGGATGCCTTCTTCCAGGCGTTTTAAAAAAGCCCTCAGCAGTCCTCCGTCCTCCCCGGTAAGACCTTTTAAAGCGGAGATCAGGAAAACTCCCGGGTTAGTAAAGATGAAGCCTTCCGGTGCTGACGGGGAGGCCAGCTTCCTTCGAACAAAGTTAGCTACAGCTTCCTGCTGGGCTGGACTTAAAACGTCAGCAAAATTGATTAGAAAGAAATAATTACCCTCACGTATGTCCGGGACTTCTCCCTTTTTAATAAATCCGTGGGCCTGGCGCCCGAATAAAGCCTCAAAGTGCTCTTTGTCCATGTTGTTCAGGATATGTTTGGCGTTGAAAAAAATCAGATAAACATCACATTGCTGAATGAATCGCCGGGTTTTTCTATAATGGTGTTTTTGAATCCAGTCCAGTCCCGGGGTGTCGATAAATTCGGCCAGTTTCAAATACTCGCCGGGATGTTGAATCTCAACCAGGTCAATCCGAAAAAAATTTTCCCGGCCTGCCGCCAGTCGCTTGAAACGGTCCAGCTCCGGAGGATTGGAAAGGTCAAATTCAATTATTCCTGCGTCTTTAAATGTAACCCTGACCTCCTCCACAGCCCCGGAGGCTCTCAGCCCCTTTAAGGGAACCGGCTTGAAGGCTGCCGGGAGAACCGGGCTTCCTTTGGTCCTGGCAAAAGAGCCGGCGGCAAAGAGTTCTTTGAGACGCTTGATGTTTTGGAGCATTTCCCTCCTTTCGACCCGCCGGAGACAGCGACCGGAGCCTGCTTCCAGAAATGCTACAGGAGAATTGGCAGCAAGGAGCCAGTTTTCCAGCGCTGCTGCTTCTTCCCGGCGCAGGCCGGCCATGTTCCCTACTAAATCATACATTTTTAAGGTCACCTGGAGCGGATAGTGGACGACAGCTCTTTTTTGCCGGCCGTAAGTAATCCGGGTCACGCAGGGGGTTGTGGGTCCATCTGCCCTGGGGAGGAGGTCATCTTTCAGCAGGGCGTTGAAAAAAGTCGATTTACCTGTTGAAAATCCGCCGGCCGCGGCCACTGTAAAGCGCTTTCCCGCGACCCGGTTGTAAAGCTCAGTTAGTTTCGCTTTGTCCAGATAAGATTCTAACTTTTTTTCCTTCAGCAGGCGGTTGAGCAGTTCCAGGAGGTCTTCCTTGCCTTCTTTAATCCCCGCCGCCCCGGGGCGGTAGGGTCTGCCCACGGGCATACCGGTCCCGGCCTCAATATTGCCGCAATTAATTTTGTCCGAGAGTTGTTCCAGTTCCAGGACGACCGAGGGAAGGGTATGCAGAATACGTCTGACTTCTATTATTCTTGCAGCGGTTTCCTGGATTTCCCAAAAACTGGAGAGAAATAGAGAATCATTGCTGATTTTAACTATTTTATTCATTCTTTGGGACAGCTCAGCTTCTCTTTTTTGCATGGCACTGGAAGCTTGTCTGTAGGCGGCGCGGGCCAGTTCCACTTCCAGGAAGAGGCGCAGAAACTCGATGTTGTCCTTCTTAAAAGTATTAATTGTATTTAACCTCATCCGGCTTAAAAAAATTTCTCTTAAGGCCGACCGGGTTAACTCGAGGGAGGAACCGTCGGTTAAACCAAGATTGCAGTTCAACCAGAAGGAAAGACTGCCGCTATGTCTTTTCTTCCAGAAGGAAGACAGCTTGTATAGAAACAGCCGGTTAAAATCCTCAATGCCCCTCTGATGAAAAAGATAGATAACCATGTCGGCCTCTCTGGCCTCCTGTTCGGCCAGTCCGGTATATTCACCGTGGAAAGAGTCTATGCCCGGTGTATCCACAAGGCTGCATTTTTTTAAAAGGGGAGCGGGGCATTCAATCGTAACCCGCCCGGCCGGCGCCTTCAGTTGATTTAAAAAGCTATGGAAATCATCCCTTTGTCGAAAGACAAATTTTTGGCGACCCCTGGTGACGGTTGCTTTAAATGTTGCGCCGTAAACGAAGTGTAAGGGCTGAAATGTACTGGGGATTGCTCCAACCGGGCTGAGTTCTCCTCCCAGGAGATTGTTGACCAGGGTTGATTTGCCGGCGTTAAAGGCTCCCAGGACCGCTACGCGGGGCCTGGCAAGCGGGCCGGCGAAGGTTTCCAATTTCTCTTGACCCTCGATAAACATGCGGATGTAATCCAAGTAAGCCGCCTCCGGTCAAAGGGTTAATGGTAATGGCAATCATTTCTTATATTTCTATATATTAGCGCTAATAGAGTTTTATGCACTGATTTGATTTATCTTGACAGGATTTCTTTTAAATTTCGAATAACTTAATCCCGTGATAAAATTAAGTTATCTGGTGATAGAATAGTGTCAGAGAAAGTCTTTTAGCTTTTTAAAGGAGAGCGGAACAATGTTCAACACTCCAACGGGACGTTATCTATCAACCGCCCAGGCAGGTGAATTCCTCGGAGTCACTCCCTCCCGGATTCACCGGCTGGTCCGGGACGGGTTTTTGGAGGTAAAGGACACCAGGTTTTATAAGTTCGGCAAGAATTATTATTTTGACCGCACGGACGTCGAAAGACTGTTGCCCAGGATCCCCGAGATAAAAAGAAAATGGCAGGCGGAAGAGGACGCCCGCCTGGGAGCCAAAAGGGCTGCTTTCAAAAGGTTGAATGCAGAAAAAAAAGCCCGGGAATATCAGCACGTCAAGGAACAGTTCTTTTTATCCCTGGAGCATTACCCGGAAAAGTCTGCAACTTTGCTTAAAGCATCCTTTTACCTTTATCATTTGAACCATTATGCCAAGGGTGGCGAAGACTATCTCTATGATTTGAAAGAAAAGGTCTTAAGGAAATTTACAGAGAAGTTTTCAGCAGAGGAAGGCCTGGAAATACTTTTTGTTGAGGGTGGGCAAAAAATATCACTATGTGACTCCTGCCGGCAGAAGGCGCTAAAAATGGGTTTGGATTACATCCGTTACAAGTCGGCCTATGGTGGCTGCCCCCGTTGCAAGAAAAGAAGTGATTACTACAGCTTGTTTGAATTCAGGGTCCGTTACGGGGAGCACAGCTTCTGTTTTCACACGCCTTATTATGTTGCCAGGAACTGGATTAATGTTCCCTCCGGCTTGCCGCACAAAACCAGGGCCCGGGGGAAAGAGGAAGGCCGCGCCTTCGGGCGCCCAATCAGCGAGGCGGAGGCCATGGCTGTGAGCCTTGAAGAGGTCATCGGGGAACTGGAAAGGTTTCTTGGTGACAGACCGGAGGAGGGTTAAAGCTTTGAGGACGGTATATATCTTTGGTGCGGGCGCTTCCGCTGCGGAAGGGGCTCCGGTGGTGCGCAATTTTCTCCGCATTGCCTACCGTCTCTTTAAGGAAGAACAGTCAGAGCCCGGCCTGGAAATTGTTTGGGAGTTCCTGGAACATTTTTACGGAAGCCGGACAGCAATTAAAACTGGTGTAGATTTGGACAGGTACCCCGGTATTGACGAGATCTTCAACATTGTGGACTGGTATCTTTTGCATAACCAATCTTTTTCCACCAGGTTTCACCGGGCCCGCTTATACGATTTAAAAACGGCTCTGGTTAAGCTGATCAGCATGACCCTGGACAGAACCCTGCCTGCAGACAGTGGCATGCACCATTCCTTTGTAGCGGGAGTGCTGGGAAAGAGCGACATACTTCCAACTTTCATTTCCCTCAATTACGATATCGTTCTGGATAGGGCGGCGAGATCTGCAGGCTGCGTGCCGGAGTATGGTTTCTACGGCAACCATGACAATCACCTGGAAGCCCGTGGAAAAGTGCCCCTTTACAAACTGCACGGTTCCCTGAATTGGTCCTTTTGCCCGCTCTGCGGGGAAATCTCGGAGCACAACGACAAAGTTGCCCACCTCCTCTTCAGGGAGCAGAATACAATTCACTGCCTGGCCTGCGGCGGGGGAAACTCCCAGGCCATCATCATTGCCCCGACTCTGTACAAAGCCTATAACATCAGCAGGCTTCACAACATCTGGGACTGTGCGGCACGGGCCATCAGCCTCTCCCGGCGGTTGGTGTTCATCGGCTATTCCCTGGCCCCTTCGGATACCTCCATCATTGCAACGGTCAAAAGGGCTTTAAACGCACCGGATCAAAAAAGAGAAATCGTTGTGGTCAACCCCAACGAGCGCGCCTGCGAGCGCTACCGTCAGATTCTGGGCAAGGACTGCAGGATTTACCGTGAAGGGTTCAAGGGAGTGGTGGTTTAGGCAGTTAAAAGGAGCCCGGGGCCGGGTTGGAGCAGGAAAAAAGCTTTGAAAAGCGATCCCGGTCAAAGGTAATTTTTTCAGAGCTTTATAATCATAGCCATTTTAGAAGCTCAGGGCTATTTCCTCGCGATCCAGACGCCCCCTGATCAAGTGTACCCTTTCCAACAGGCCGGGGTTTCCTGCTGCTGCCCGCTCAATCTGGCGGAGCAGGTCGATTTCCCGTCTGAAGAGGGAAAAGATATCTCCGGGCTGCAGGGATGACATTTCCTGCAGTTCTGCGAAAGTTGCTCCGTTGTACCAGGAAAAGGCCAGGAAGCCTGGCAGGTTTGACCAGATGCAGAAGTGTTCCGGGACGCCCAGCCTGAGTAAATTGCGCCTGAGCAAGGTTGTTTCACGCAGGGCCGGGAGTTCCACCCGCGCCGCCTGGACATTTTTCCCCGGAACATATTCAATGCCTGCCAGGACGGCAGCTACCTGGGCCGGGTCAAAATCTTCAAGCAGGCCGGAGAAGGCAATTTCCGTAACCAGGATTTCCTGAACATGGATTTCCAGGGCGAACAGTCCCCGGGGGTAAAACTCCCTGCCCTTTAAATACCCCAGACTTTCCAGCAGGTTTTTAACCTCCCTGTATTCAACGAAAATTGAATTAACCTGGTTTGAAACAACCCCGTACTCCTCTTTAAGCCGGCGGCAGAGGGCTTCGGCCTCCTGCAATTGTTCAGATGCAGCCAGGCACTTTTGATACTCCTGACATCTCCTGGGAGCAACGGCGGAAAGCTGCTTTTGCAGACGTTCTTTTTCCCTTCTGTTTTTTTTCCACCGGTAGCGCCGGAGCTGTTTCCGGGCCTTATTGCGCTCCAGGGGGCAGGCCAGGGTCCTGCTTTCCGGGCAGAGGGCGGCTTTAGCAGCTGAAACTCGCCCGTTGCAGAGCTTGATTTCATGTTCCAGGAGACTCTTCTTTTTGCTGAGCTGGTACATCTTAAAATTGTTATTTAAAAAGCGGTCAATTTCTTCGTCTGTTTTATATCTCAACAGGCTCAAAACTGTGTTTGGGGAAATTATCAGCCTGCCGGATACAGGTTCTACACCCTTCTCGTCAAAAAAGCCGGTTTGTTCCGGGAAGCGGCTGTCGACGCGGACATAGGCGTGGCCGATCCGGTCAAAGCCCCGCCGGCCTGCCCGCCCGGCCATCTGGAAGAATTCCCTGTTTTGTAAAATTCGAAAATCGTGCCCGCCCCATTTTCTGGTAGAATCAAAAACTGCGCTGGCAGCCGGGAAATTAACGCCGGCCGCAAATGTTTCCGTGCAAAAAATTACCCAGAGCAAGCGTTTTGAATATAGTCTTTCCACCAGGTATTTTACCGGCGGCAGCAGCCCGGCGTGGTGGTAAGCGATGCCCTGCAGCATCAGGCGCCTCAAGTTGCGCCAGCCCGGACCGCTGAAGGTTCCGGGGTGTTCCGTTTCTGCTTCGCGAATTTCTGACTCAACTGTTTTCTTTTCCCGGTCATTCAGGAAATCCCATTCCCGTCCCAGGTCGTGGGCGAGGATTTCCGTCCGCCCCCGGCTGAATACAAAGAAAAGAGCAGGCAATTTGTCCTGAATTGATTCGATGATTTCGCTACAGGATATTTCCGGCAGTTCCAATTAAGGTCACTCCTCCATCCAGCGCTTCCTATTACGCAAGGCCTTAAGCTGCTCAGCCAGATTTTCCACTTCGCTGCGCGCTTCCCTTTCCTGCACAATCCGGCCGTCCGGCAGGATCCACTGGACAGCCAGGGGGACGCGTCGCTTTTTTTCCACGATTACAACGACATCTCCGCCCCGCACGGAACTGATCCAGTCCGCCATTTCGTCCGCATTGGGGACCGTTGCCGACAGTCCCAGGATCTTAACGTGAGCGGGCGCGAAGAGAATGCTTTCCTCCCAGGTGGTACCCCGCTCTGTGTCATCAAGGTAGTGGATTTCGTCAAAAACAACGTAGGAGATCTTTTCCAGTTGGGCAGGTTCGCTGATGCACCAGTTCCGGAAAATTTCTGTTGTCATGATCAACATTGGCGCGCCCGGGTTGATGCTGATGTCGCCGGTGACGAGGCCTACCTTTTCTGCTCCGAATAATTCCTTAAAGTCCCTGAATTTCTGATTGGAGAGGGCTTTTAAGGGGGATGTGTAAACCATCCCCCTTCCCTGTGAGATCACATCCCTGGCCAGCATTTCTGCCACCAGGGTCTTCCCGTTTCCCGTAGGAGCTGCCACCAGGACCGATAATCCCTCCCTCAAGGCCTCCGCTGCCTCAATCTGAAAGTCGTCAAGGGAGAGAATTTCTGTTTCCGCAAGGGGGGCAGTATCCCTGCGCACCGGTCTTTTTTTTCGGGAAGGTCTTTCTTTCCCCGGGATTTCAGCCTGTTTCCGGGCGCGGCCGGCAGCGGGACCGTATTTAGGCAGAATAGCAGCCAGGCGCGGTTGAATTTCTTCAAGCTCCCTCCGCAGCAGGTAGACGTTGTTTTTCCTGTCCGGCAAGACGGGGGTAAGCAGGTTATCATCAATCAAGCGCCTGATTTGCCCGATGGAAATTCCCAGAAAGGCTGCGGCTTCAGCCAGGTTAAGTTTCCCCCGTCTTTTTGCCAGTTTCTGAAGCAGTGACCCATCTTTTCTTAGAGCTTGAATGTCGGAGCTCCAGAAGCGGATTCTGTTGTCCAGGTAAAAGTGATCTATCTCCCCGGCTTCTGCCATACCGGTCAGAATTTCCTGTTCCAGTCCCAGTAAGTTGGCAACTTCCTTTACGCCCAGGGAGTGTTCCTTGAGAAAAGAAGGGGCGCTTGCAGTATAAGGCGGGGCGAAATACCTTCCGGATATTTCACCTAATTGTTCGATCAGCACTTCGCCTGGGAACTCGCGGCGCAGGCACCGGTATTCTTTGCCGTCGAATTTTACCGGGAGAGTGCGGCTGTCGGCCAATGCTTTATAAGCATGCTGATTCAGTCCCAGCTCTTCTGGAAGAAAGAAAGGGAAGCCCAGGGAATCCAGCGTTTTCCGGCAGACTTCTTGATGCCGGCGCCGTTCCAGTTCAAGCCTGCCCTCAGGGTTGTCCACCGTAGTGATCAAGGCCCCGGTCAGCCTTACAAAGGGGGCGGTGTCGTTATTGGCAGCAAGCTTTTCCGTAATCATTTTATGCCTTTGGAAAACACGGAGCAAACCCGGGAGACGGCGGGGTTTCTCCTTGAGGTAAGCCAGCAGGAAATCCCAGGCGCCGCTGCTGTCGGGAAGTGTAAACCGGCCGTCGGGCAGCCTGGGAAAATGACGCCAGACCAGGCCGGGAAAGTCTTCGATGCCCGTTTCGGCAATGATTTCTGTTTTAGAGCGGGGCCGTCCGTCAGATAAGAGATGTGTAATGGTTTTTATTATTTCCCCGTTATCCCTGTATTCGGGGGATTCTTCCTCCGTCCGGGTGTACTTTTTCAGTTCTTTCAAGAGTTTGGGCAGGATCTTTCGCAATTGTCCACGTTCGCTATACCAGACGATCCCTGACTGCGGTGAAGCCGGCCCTTCATTTATGTCAACCAACCAGCCGCGCCTGGTTTTGATCCTGCCAATCCGGATTCCTTCTCTTTCAATTAAAGAAGAGAGCGCTCCAGCCAGAGCATCATAGCCGCATCCGCAAAGAGTGTACATCTCTTCCAGGGATACGGCTCCCCGTCCTTTAAGTAAATGAAGAAGTTTGTCTATGGCCTGCTTTGTTTTACTGTTTGCCAAATTGTCCAAACACCCCTGGTCCGGCTTTTTGTATTATTAGTAGTCTAGCACATCCTGTTCAAATTTAACAATAATTTTGACCTGAATCTTGAATTTATGAATCTTTCCGCTGA
The DNA here is from genome assembly GCA_002305915.1 of Pelotomaculum sp. UBA1371. GTDB lineage: Bacteria > Bacillota > Desulfotomaculia > Desulfotomaculales > Pelotomaculaceae > DTU098. Next base: position 32,176 of record DBRJ01000047.1, read on the forward strand.
TATCAAGCAGGGGGTCGGTTAAGGGATTTATAATAAAAGTGACCGGATCGCCGGTCACCTATCGGTATGTTAACTGTTAGGTAAAGATCTGGTACCTGTTGGATTCTAATCCTCCGGTTGAAGGAAATACTAAAAAAGCATTAAGGTCAACATCCCCTGAAAAAAACACTGTGCATTTGTTCAAATGCCTGATATTTTTCAACTAATCCCTTTGCCTTAAATGAAAAACAGGCCGAACCCGAACACGAGAAGAATCAGGATCAGGAAGAGGATAAAAGCCCAGTTGCCAAAACCTGCTCCGCTGGCTCCTTCAACTGCAAATTCAGCCATTTTTAACCCTCCTTGATTTTAATATTACTGTTTTAAAGTTAAATAAAGAATAAGCCAAAGGCTAAAACGAGAAGAATAAGGATCAGGAACAAGGCGAAGGCCCAGTTGCCGAAACCATCTCCTTTTACTTTTTCAGCTGCAACATCAGTCATTTTTTAACCTCCCTAACCACAAGTTTATTCTTTAAATAAAGAAGAAGCCGAAGGCGAAAACGAGAAGTATGAGGATCAGGAACAGAGCGAAGGCCCAGTTGCCGAAGCCCGATCCGGTTACTTTTTCAGCTGCGACATCAGTCATTTTTAAAACCTCCTTTTGAGTTTTCTCCATTGGTTAAGTACAACCCGGATTTAAAAATAATTAAGAGTTAAAAATGGAGCAGGATCGTAACTTTCAATTGACGAAGTCCATTAGGGTTGTTTGCCTGCATTATCCGCCGTTTGGTAGAACCTTTCCATACCATGTCTTAAAATTATTAAGACTGGTTGCCGGCAAGACAATAACAGTTTTCTGTTGTAAAACATCTAAATCCCTTTGTATTTTCTAATTCATAATATGAAGGAATAAAAAAATGGTTACCGGGTTTAAATAAATCCAATCCAATTTTAATAATAATGGCACGTCCTTATAAAAGACGTGCCTCCCGATTTGGATTGATGCCTGCAAATCATCAAGCCATTTGTTTTGAGCGCTGTCGGGGTTATAGAAGAAGACGCGCCCGCCGGTGGGATCAACTCCATTGAGGGACAGCTCTGCGCGCCAGGGTAAAAAGCTTGTGATCATTTCATTAAACTAACGGGACTGTGTCAGCGGCATCCGGGGACTGTTTGAAAACAGCTTGCCTTTTCATGGCTTCTGCCTGCGTTGCGTCAGCGGCATGGTTGACCCATGAAGGAGATTATAATATGTCCGGTCATTATTTGATCAGAGTTGCGGTTATCGGGGGCGGAGCCTCGGGCATTGTAGCGGCCATCGCGGCTGCACGCAAAGGGGCGGACGTTACAATCCTGGAAAAAAACCAGAGGATTGGCCGGAAAATTCTGGCCACCGGCAACGGCAGGTGTAACCTCACCAATATTGACTTGAGCATAACCAACTTTCACGGAAAAAACCCCAAATTTGCTTTTGCCGCTTTGAGCCGTTTTGATTTTAAGGCGACCATAGAATTCTTCGAACAACTGGGGATAGTCTACAAGATCGAAGAAGGCGGCAAAGTATTTCCTGTTTCAAACCAGGCCTCCAGTGTACTGGACGTACTGCGCTACGAACTGGAAAAAACCGGCGTTAAGACAATTTGTGAAGCCGGTGTGGTCAAGATTAAGAAAAGGAGGGCGGATTTTGAGATCTGCCTGGGGGACGGCAGGGTATACTACGCGGACCGGGTGATTATCGCAACCGGGGGCAGGGCTGCGCCTCATTTTGGCTCCAACGGCAGCGGCTATGCCCTGGCTAAAAGCCTGGGCCACACTATTGTCGAGCCGTTTCCGGCCCTGGTCCAGTTAAAACTGGCATCTAATTATTTAAAACATCTTCAGGGCGTTAAATTCGAAGGCGGCGCCGAACTAATCGTGGACGGTCGCGCGGTTCAGGCAGCATCTGGGGAAATACTGTTTACAGCGTACGGTATATCAGGCCCGCCTATTTTCTGCTTGAGCCGCAAAGCAGGAGAATTCCTTCAAAATAAGAAAAACGTCTCGCTGAAGCTGCAACTGGTCAATACCCTTACTCCGGAGGAATTGGAGGACTTATTAACCAGACGTTTCCAGTCCGGACCCGGGAAGAGCTCCGCTTTTAGTTTTGTCGGCTATTTGAACAAGAAGCTGGCGCAGGTGGTCTTAAAGGAAGCGGGTGTAGACATCAATAAGCCCGCCGGCCAGATAACAGCTGCAGAGCGCAAAAAAATTGTTCATTATCTCAAGGACTGGCGCTTTCCGGTAACAGGAAACACTTCCTGGCCAGCTGCCCAGGTTACTGCCGGCGGTGTGGACGTAAAGGACATTGACGGGAGCACTATGGAATCAAAACTCACATCCGGGCTGTATTTTGCCGGTGAAGTTGTTGATATTGACGGGGACTGCGGCGGCTACAACCTGCAGTGGGCCTGGTCGTCCGGGTATATAGCCGGAGAAAATGCTGCGCTGCCCTGAATGGAAGTCCCTGTCTTGTGAACCGTTCGTCAGTATTGGCAGCAATACTTCTTGTCACGAAATGGGACAAAACGGGAGCTTTAAGAGCACATCATGTCGAAAAATGACAAAATAATTTTGTATGGTTGTTGCGAAATGGTCCAAATCCCCGGTTTTATGCTGGCAAATTTTTTGCAAGAGTATTTAGTTAATTGTAAATATAACGAACAGGTGATGTTATGAATAAACAGGAGCAAAAAGTTAAGAACGCCGGCCAGGGGAGTGTGGCCTGGGTATACGACGAGGAACACGGCTGGATCAACGTAAACCTGTTTCTGAAAAATATTGAAAAACTTGAAAAAGAGTTGTTTGCAAAGTTTCAGGATATGGAATACGTTACATGAAATGTGAATAGGCGCTTGTCAAAAATACCCGGAAAATGGTGGTAAAAATACCGCCTTTCCGGGTATTTCTTTTTTAACTTGAATTGCAATTATTTTAATTTTTATGCTATAATATGCATAAAGCAAATCAAACTAACCTATAAGAAAATACACGGACTGATGAATGTCTTTTGTGATCAGTTTGCTGGTTTGGATAGGTTATGTTTGATTTAGTTTATATTGTAGGAGGTGATTTTCAGTCAAATTTACACCCCGGGCCGTTTAGAAGGGATATAAAGGAGTTTTCCTGTTGAAGTGGACAGGTATTGTATTTACTGCAGCAATATCTTTTAGAAGGTAATGAGACCGGCTGCAGGTTATTTTAATTGAGGGGCAGTATTTTTCGAGTGTTTTTTCCCAGGTAAGCCACCGTATAGCTGTATAACGTTTCCTTGAGGGTGAGGATTTGAGACGGGGAAGTTGTTCATGTTGCTGAAGCGGCGCCGTCCAAGTTTAAGGGTTTGGATTAGGTTCCTTATGCTTTTGCTTTACTGTGTCAGGGCAACAATTTCTTTATCTGGTGTCAAGAAGGCTTTACCCGGCTAACCGGGAGAACCGTCCTTTCCTCGACACAGGGGATGAAATACCGGTGTTATTAAGGGTATTGGTTATTTAGATACGTCAAGGTTTTTTGGTTATAGATACAGTGGGTGCGGGTGTAATGGATAAAACAATTCTTTTTTGATGCCAAAATGTGAAATATATTACAATGCTAAGCTTTTTTAAAGCTATTTAAAGCAAGGGGGGTTCTAACTCGTGGCAACGTGCTCATGCTGTTGCGGTGAAGATGAACTGACTAAACAACTGGATAAAATTATTGAACCTTATAGGGGACAGCCCGGCGGGCTGATTCAGGTACTGACCAAAGCCCAGGAACTAATCGGGTATTTGCCCAAATGGGCCTTGATCAGTATTGCGAAGGGATTGGGATTGTCTCTTCAGGACGTATATGGCGTTGTTACATTTTACGCGTTTTTCTCTCTGATTCCAAGGGGCAGGCACAAGATCAGCGTTTGTGCCGGGACAGCCTGTTATGTTAAAGGAACCAAGATGGTTACCAAAACGCTTCGGGAAGTGCTTGGTATAAAACCCGGTCAGACAACTCCCGACAGCCGGTTTACCCTGGAAGTTGTCCGCTGCATCGGCGCCTGCGGCCTTGCACCGGCCATGATTATCGACGGCAAGGATGTTCATGGCCGTCTGGAACCGGAACAAATTCCGCAAATTCTCGAACAGTATGCGTAATACAATACCCGTTATTGCGGGTTGCTCATTCCTCACCTGTGAATATTGTTCACAATTCCTTGCCGATCAGGATAGCGCAATGGGACAAGCTGCCTGATTGGAAGATCATGAACAGATATGGCTGGAGGATTTAAACGGAGGTGTGATTAAGTGAAGTCTTTGGACGAACTGGCAAAGATTAGAGATAGCAGGCGGGCTGCCCTTAAAATCCGGGAAGGTGTACCCTCCGCGACAGAAAAAGCTCACATTATGATGTGCGGCGGCGCGGGCTGTATCTCATCCAAGTGTACCGATATTGTAGAAGCAATGAAGGAATGCCTGGCTAAAAACGGCATAGCCGACCAGGTTCAAATAATTCTAACCGGTTGTATGGGACCTTGCGATATGGGTCCTGTTGCGATAGTTTATCCCGACGCTACTTTTTACCGCAGGTTGAAGGTAAAGGATGCCGAGGCCATTGTCGAGGAGCACATCCTCAAGGGGAACCCTGTACAGCGGTTGTTGTACAGAACACCCGGCGCTAAGGAGCCCACCCGGTGTGTCCACGATATCGACCTGTTTAAGAAACAGAAAAAGATTGTTTTACGGAATAACTTCTATATCGATCCCACTTCCATCGAGGATTACATTGCCAGAGACGGCTATGCCGCCCTGGCCAAGGCCCTTACCCAGATGGAGCCCGGTGAAATCATTGAGGAAGTAAAAAAATCCGGCCTGCGCGGCCGGGGCGGCGCCGGATTCTCAACAGGTATGAAGTGGGGTTTCACCGCCGCTGCCAAAGGAAGTCCGAAATATGTTGTGTGCAACGGTGACGAGGGCGACCCGGGCGCTTTTATGGACAGGTCCGTCCTGGAAGGCGACCCCCACAGTATAATTGAAGGTATGGCCATTTGCGGCAGGGCCATCGGATCCGAACAGGGTTACGTCTATGTTCGGGCGGAGTATCCCCTGGCCATTGAAAGATTGTCCAACGCCATTGATGATGCCCGCCGGTACGGCTTGCTGGGGAAAAACATATTTGAAACCGGCTTTAATTTTGATATTGAAATCCGGATTGGAGCCGGCGCCTTTGTATGCGGTGAGGAGACGGCGCTGCTTACTTCCATCGAGGGCAAGCGCGGCGAGCCGAGGCCGAGGCCTCCCTTCCCGGCCAACGCCGGTGTGTGGGGTAAGCCCACCGTTTTAAACAACGTTGAAACATGGGCGAACATTCCTGAGATTATTCTCAAGGGCGCCGAGTGGTTTTCCACCATCGGCACCGAAAAGAGCAAGGGGACCAAAGTTTTCGCGCTGGCCGGCCGGATTAACAACACCGGTATCGTGGAAGTGCCCATGGGCACCACCCTGCGGGAAATCGTTTTTGAAATCGGCGGCGGGATTCCCAGGAAGAAGCTCTTTAAAGCCGTCCAGACCGGCGGTCCCTCCGGCGGCTGCATTCCTGCAGACTACCTGGACACCCCTGTGGATTACGATTCCCTCGGTGCTCTGGGCGCCATCATGGGCTCCGGCGGGATGATTGTTATGGACGAGGACACCTGCATGGTGGACATCGCCAAATTCTTTATAGATTTCTGTGTTGACGAATCCTGTGGTAAATGCTCCCCCTGCCGGATTGGGACCAAGCGGATGCTGGAAATTCTGGAGAGGATTACCACCGGCAATGGTAAAGAAGGAGACATCGAGCTTTTACAGGAACTGGCTACCACAATTAAATCCACCGCTTTGTGCGGTCTGGGACAGACCGCGCCGAACCCTGTATTGAGCACAATCCGTTACTTCAGGCATGAGTACGAGGAGCATATCAAGGAGCATTACTGCCGTTCCGGAGTCTGCGAGTTTAAGGAATAAAACCGCTCCCGGCGTTAAGAGGAAATGGAAAAAATACGGGAGTTTGGAGGGGAAATAAAAATATGATAACATTAACAATTGATAACCAGAAAATAGCAGTGGAAGAAGGGACAACCATCCTTGAGGCTGCCGAGAAATTGGGAATCAAGATCCCGACCCTTTGCTATTTAAAGGATATTAACGTGATTGGCGCCTGCCGGATTTGTGTTGTCGAAGTGCAGGGGGCCAAGGCTTATGTGCCGGCCTGTGTAGCTCCGGTGGCCGAGGGTATGGTTGTCCGTACCAACACCCCGGCTGTGATTAAAGCCCGCAAGCTGATTCTTGAACTGATCCTTTCCGACCACCCCATGGAATGCCTCACCTGTGTCCGCAACCAGAACTGCGAACTGCAAAAGCTGGCGGAGGCTTTCGGGCTGACGGAAATCCGCTTTGAAGGAGAAAAAACCAGTTACCCCATTGATAATTCCAGCCCTGCCATTGTGCGGGATCCCCGCAAGTGCGTACTCTGCCGCCGCTGTGTAGCGGTTTGCACGGAGATCCAGACTGTCAACGCCATCCAGGCCCAGGAGAGAGGTTTTAACAGCCTGATTGCGCCGGCCTTCAACGAACAGCTGGCTAATGTTGAGTGCGTCCAGTGCGGCCAGTGTTCCCTGGTCTGTCCCACCGCAGCCATCCATGAAGTGGATGATACTGGAAGAGTATGGGAAGCCCTTGCTGATCCCAAAAAGCATGTCATCGTCCAGACTGCGCCGGCGACCCGGGTACAGGTAGGGGAAACCATCGGCGCCGAGCCGGGCAGCATCGTTACCGGCCAGATGGTGGCCGGGCTTCGCCGCCTGGGCTTTGATAAGGTTTTTGACACCGACTTTACCGCCGACCTGACCATTCTGGAAGAGGGGAACGAGCTGCTTCAGCGGATTCAAACGGGCGGCACCCTGCCCATGATTACCTCCTGCAGCCCCGGCTGGATTAAATTCGCCGAACACTTTTATCCGGACCTGCTTCCCCATCTCTCCACCTGCAAATCGCCGCAGCAGATGTTCGGCGCCCTGGCCAAAACCTATTACGCCGAAAAAGCCGGCATTGACCCTGCGGATATTTTCAGCGTTTCGATCATGCCCTGCACTGCCAAAAAGTACGAGTGCACCAGGCCCGAGATGAAGAGCAGCGGCTACCAGGACGTGGACGTGGTTCTCACCTCCCGCGAACTGGGGCGTATGTTCAAGCAGGCCGGGCTGGATATGGCCAACCTGCCCGAAGAAGAGTATGACGCCCCCCTCGGGATTTCCACCGGAGCCGGTGAAATTTTCGGCGCCTCCGGAGGCGTGATGGAAGCGGCCCTGCGGACTGTTTACGAGGTTGTCACCGGTAAGGAGCTCCCCAACATTAACTTTACGGAGTGCCGGGGCCTTACGGGGGTAAAGGAAGCAACCGTCCAGGTGGGCGACCTGCCGGTTAAAATAGCTATTACCAACGGCCTCGGCAATGCCCGCAAGGTGCTGGATAAGATCCGTGCCGGCGAGGCTGATTACCACTTCATCGAGATCATGTGCTGTCCCGGCGGCTGCATCGGCGGCGGCGGATCACCCATTCCCACCGACACCGAAATCCGCCTTAAAAGAATTGACGCCACCTATACTGAAGACGAGCGCATGGCTCTGCGCAAATCCCACGAAAACCCGGCCGTTAACGAACTCTATCAAGAGTTTCTGGAAAAGCCGCTGGGTCATAAATCACACGAACTGCTGCACACCCATTACACGAAGAGGAACCGTTACCAGGAAGAGGAATGCTAGTTAGCGCTTTTCGGTAACCGGTAATACACAGTCCCCATCCGACTCTTTTAGGATGGGGACTGTTTTTTTATTTCTCAAACTCAGCATAAGGTGCCCGTTGTTCGTTTTAGTTAAAAAATCAATAATTTAATAACTCAGGTACCCGGTACCGGTACGGACCATGGGCCGGGAATGCGGGGGGGAGCGCACAGGAGGGTTGTGTCCGGGGGCAGGAACTGCCTGGCGCCGGCGATGGCCCGGCGGGGTTCATTGTCTTCTTCACTGAGATGACCAAGGACCACCAGTTTGCAATTTAAAAGTCCCATAGACTTCAGGGCCAGGCCGCACTGCTCATTGGAAAGATGGCCGGTGGTGCCGAGATTGCGGCGAATGACATGGGGAGGTTTTTTGGAGTGTTTATACATTTCCAGGTCATGGTTTGATTCAATATACAAATAATCAACCGTTTTAAAAGCTTGCAGACAATAATCCGGCACAAACCCGGTATCGGTGATTAAGCCCATCTTTTCGCCGTCGCCGCTGATGATAAAGCCGATTGTTTCCACATCATGGAAGAGGCCGAAGTGATTAACGGCAAGGGTGCCGATGTTTTCCGGGGCGACCGGGGAAAGTGCCCGAAAATCCGGTTGTCCGCTGAATGAGTTTCTTGCGCAAAGCTGTTTTAAAACGGGGCTGGAAGAATATACAGGGATTTTTCTTTCTTTAAGTAAATACTTGAGGCCATAGACGTGGTCGATATGGCAGTGAGTTACCAGGACAGCGTCGATGTCGCCCGGCGCCAGTCCCACCCCGGCCAGAAAAGGTTTTATATCTCTCTTTCTAAGCCCGCAGTCCACCAGTACACAGGTTTGCCGGTCCTGAACAACAATACTGTTGGCATAGCTGCAGGAAGAAAGAGTACAAAATCTCAAAGTTGCAAAACCCCCTTTAGTTTATTTGCTGTCTTAAATTAATTTTGACGGTACTGGAACGGATTCCTTCCCGGTACAGCAAGTCAGTCAATTCTTTGGTCCGTTAGAAATGAATTAAATAAGTTTAAATCTTGATTTTGTAAAAATATTATTTAAAGATACCGGGAATAATAGCTTTAAGAAATGGTTATAATGATTTTTTATCCTGTAAAAGGAGGTTATGGGTTTTGTCCGGCAAACTTGTGGAGATAACCAATCCGGCTCTGGTTCCCAGGGAGTTGCAGAGGTTTATCCAACCGGCTCTGGACCAGTTCAAAGTAGAGCTGGCAGCCGAATTGGGCATCCCGGATTACGATATCATTGACAAAGGAGAGCTTACCTCCCGGCAAAACGGCCGTGTAGGGGGGAACATGACCAGGCGGATGGTGGGCTTTGCTGAAACAGTTTTAGCTTTTTACTATCGTAAACAACTGGAAGGAAACAAAAGCAATTAAAGTCATGAGAGCAAAACGCCCTGCAAAACCAGCGCAGGGCGTTTTGCTTTCCGTTATAAAGCAGATAACCTGAGGGTACTCAACTATTAGCTAAAATATTACATCGGAGAGAAAATGGTATAAATATTGTCTCATGAACAGAATATAAAGTTAAGAGCATTCGCCTCCAAATATGGTTTTACAAAATATAACAGCGAGGTTTTTCGGGGAGGTATTTTAGATTGGCGCATCACCGCAGTGAAGTACCAAAGGTAGCTTATTTTTGTATGGAATACGGCCTGAACGAGGAGCTTCAAATCTACGCAGGTGGTCTTGGCGTACTGGCCGGTGATTATATCAAGGCTGCCAAAGACGAAGGATTTCCGATGGTAGCGCTGGGAATCCTGTGGAGGCAGGACTATACTCACCAGTTTATAGGCCAAGACCTGATGCCTTATGATTTGTTCCCCAACCTGGATTACAAATTTTTAAAGGATACCGGTGTGACAATTACTGTACAGGTCCGTGGTGAAGAGGTGCCCTGTAAGGTTCGCCTGGCGGATCAGTATGGCAATGTTCCCCTCTATCTACTGGACACCAATTTTCCGGGCAGCCCCAACGGCTGGATGACAAACCGCCTTTACGCAGGCGGGCCACAGGAAAGAGTGGCGGCGGAAATCATCCTTGGTATCGGAGGTATCCGGGCCCTGAGAGCTTTGAAGATACCTGTGGATGTGTACCACTTCAATGAAGGCCACGCTATTCTGGCGGGTATCGAGCTGATCAGGGAAAAAATGGCCGAAGGGGGATTGTCCTTCGAGGACGCCTGGCGGGAGACCAGGAAGCAGGTCGTTTTTACCACCCATACCCCTGTGGCGGCCGGCAATGAGTCCCATGATCATGAGCTTCTCAAACATATGGGCGCCTATAACGGACTGGATTACAGCCAGATGAAGTTTTTAGGCGGTGATCCTTTTAATCTCACCGTCGCAGCCCTGAGGCTTTCCCGGATTTCCAACGCCGTGTCCAAAACCCACGGTAAAACGGCAAGAAACATGTGGAGGGGTGTTTATCATGCTTCTCCGATTATTTCTATTACCAACGGCGTGCATATTGACACCTGGCAGGACCGGGGGATTAAAAAAGCTTTTAAAACCGGGGGCGATATCTGGGAACCGCACATGAGGTTAAAAAAAGATTTGGTGGGATATGTCAGACAACATACTGGTACAAAGCTGAATGAAAATGCCCTGATCATCGGCTTTGCCCGCCGGGCTGCTCCCTACAAGCGAAGCGATTTAATTTTTAGAAATGAGGAAATCATTGCCCCGCTCTTAAGGGAGAAAAAAATACAACTGGTTTTCTCCGGTAAGGCCCACCCTGAAGACAGGATGGGTAAAGAAATTATCAGGTCCCTCATTGAAATGGATCGTAAGTATAGGGACAGCATCGTCTTCCTGGAAAACTACAACATGGAAGTGGCCCGTATGCTGGTTCAGGGCTGCGACCTCTGGCTCAACAACCCCAGAAGACCCATGGAGGCCAGCGGTACCTCGGGTATGAAAGCAGCCGTCAACGGTGTGCTCAACCTGTCAATCGTGGACGGCTGGGTGGGGGAAGGTCCTCAGCACGGCGTGAGCGGCTGGCTTATAGAGAGCACTAACCGGGGTGACCCCGGGCTGGATCAGGACGAAGAAGACTTGAAAGCGCTCTATGAAATCCTTACTGGAGAAGTTATCCAGACATTTTATAACGATCGCACCCGCTGGCTTGAGATGATGTTTTCATGTATCGATATGTCCCACTGGCAGTTTTCATCACAGCGGATGATCAGAGAGTATTATGACCTCATGTACCAGGAGGAAGAATTCCCGTTTGAGGATGAACAGGTTCAAGAACAGGCCGGACAGACTGGGCCTGAAGCTGCGTTTGAAAAACAATGGGCAGATCAACGGGAAAATGTTTTCGTCTACAACAGGGAATACTCCCTGGATCCGTAGGAAAGACTGGTAACAGTTAATCCTTGACCCCCGGGCACCGGGCCGTGTCTTAAATTATAAACATCCGGCATAAATCCTTGAATCGTGGACCGGGTAAGTTTCACCGGTTGTTTTTTTTTTACAAAAAATTAAACGTTGAATCACCTGCAGCCGGGCGATTTATGTTTTTTACATCTATAATGTAAAGAAAGGAAATCAACCAATTTAAGCGGGGTGGATTATATGCGAAAGCCGGTTATCGGTGTTATGGGCGGCGGGGAGTCGGCATCTGCTGAGGATTGTAGGCTGGCTTACCGTCTTGGCGCTTTAATTGCTGCGGAGGGATGGATTTTGCTTAACGGAGGCCGCAATATTGGAGTTATGGATGCTTCTGCAAGAGGCGCCAGGGATAGAGGGGGATTGACTGTCGGTATTCTTCCCGGTGCCGGCACAGAACACGCCTCCCGCTATATAGATATTGCGATTGTAACAAATATGGGGGGAGCACGAAATGTAATTAACGTCCTTTCCAGCGACATAATTGTAGCAATGGCCGGTAAAGCGGGTACAATTTCTGAAATTGCCCTGGCCTTAAAATATGAAAAACCTGTAATCTTACTTAATTTTGATGTTCGCACTTTATTTCAAATGTGTTCAGGCGAAGACCTTTTACATTGGGTTCATAGTGCGGAGGAGGCTATCGGGATAATTAAAGTGCTGCTTGCCCGGCGTGAATATACTTCACATGAGACCAGTTTACCTGAAAAGTTAGAAAACATGCAGCCAGAGGCATAACGAAAAAAAGCCGCTTGGGTTCACTGGAAAAACAGCAATTAAATACCAAAAAATTTTTATAATTTTAGTTGTCGGGCAGAACCAAATATGGGTAATAAGCGTCTAAATGGTAAAAGGTCTTAAACAAAGAGAAGGGAGGAGGAGCAATGGAGAAGATTGTTACAGAAGGGCTGGTGCTGGCGGCAGCGTCTGTCCTGGGCGGCTCCTTCAGCCTTTTTCATAATCTAGGACTTTCCTGCTGGTTTTTTTCCCTGGGCGGCATCATCAGTTTACTTTCCGGTATTCCTGTAGCCGCTCTCCCGTTGTTTGTTGCTGCAGCAGTGTGTTATAAGATTAAGCAGGGAAAAAACCAAAAAATCGACGGAGAATTAGTTAATCCCTCCGAATAATATTTCGGTCAAAGTGACGGGAACCCCGTAAAGGGCTCCCGTTCTTTTTTATTTTTCCTGATTAAATGCTGGTTTAGCCCATAGGTACATATCCTCAAAGCCGCCGCCGATATTACAGTTATTAATCAGTACTCCGTAAAAATTATAGCCGGCGCCGGCAAATACCCTGTTCATTCCGGTAGAACTGCTGCGGGAGATGGTGTAAAAACAACGCAGGCCTTCCTGCCTCAAACGGTCTTCCAATTTTCCCAGAAGGCAGCCGGCCAGACCGTGTCCTCTCCACCCGGGTATTGTAGCGAAATCTGTCATTTCCGCGTTTTTCATCCGGCTATTTATCTCTGCTGAGGCCGCGGCAACAAGTTCATCGCCAAACCAGGCCGTTATATAGATAACATGTTGACGCATGCTGTATTCAAGGTAAGCGGGGTCTGAGACCGGAAAAGGGTAAGTTGGGAAAGTATTGTGATAAAGGTCCGCCAGTATCCTGCTGTCTTCTTTCCGGCCCCATTTTAATTGAATTCCCTGCGGCAGCTCACGTTTGTTTTTAACCCTGCCTGAAACTGAAGATAAAACCGGTGGTTTAACTCGCTTGTTCAGGGATGGGGTTTTTCTTTTGGCACTCAAATATTTAGAAAAGACTAGAGCCGTTTCCCGGCCCAGGTAGTAACCCGGTATAGTTGCTTCCAGGCTCATCCCGGCTGTCGTAAAGGCATGCTTCCATTTGGCCGGGGATTTTAGCCAGATTTTGTCCAGGCCGGATGCAGCAGCTTTTTCCTCAAGGGCGCGAACCATTTCCACGGCATTTTCTTCTTTTGCCAAGAAAAACTCATCAACAGTAATTCGAAGGTTGTATGGTGAGATTAAGACCCGGCAGCTGAAGCCCGGTTCCTGTAGTGTCTCCCACCGGTCCTGCCGCCAGCCTTCCTGCGGTTTTACTCTTTTTTGATTAACAGCCACAGGCCTTGTCCTCTCTTTCCAGGTGTCTGGCTTTGCGGCGGTTGCCCTCAGGCACAAGACTGACCGCGGGGAAACCCGGATCAACCAGTTTCTGCAGACCCACAGGCTCCTGCTCTACTCCGTCGCTTTTACAGATCGTGCAGGTAGCAGGGCAGCCGGAGGTTGGGTTCACAGGTTCTTCATAAACGCAGATAACGCCTTCATAGTTGCGCAAGATTGTTTTATTGGCAGTTAAGGAAAGCAAATAGTTGGGTAGAAGCGGAATTTTACCGCCGCCTCCCGGCGCATCTACAACATAATTGGGTACGGCGAAGCCGGAAGTGTGACCTATCAGCGACTCCATAATTTCTATTCCCCTGGCAACCGGTGTGCGGAAATGTTCGATGCCCCGGGATAGGTCGCACTGGTAAAGGTAGTATGGCCGGACCCGGTTTTGTACCAGGAGATGAACAAGCTTCTTGATAATGTGGGGGCAGTCGTTTACCCCCCTCAACAGGACGGTCTGGTTTCCCAGGGGAATGCCGGCATCAACTAACCTGGCCAGAGCCTTGACGGACTCGGCTGTAAACTCCCGGGGGTGGTTAAAATGCGTGTTAATCCAAATGGGATGGTATTTCTTCAGCATCTGGACCAGTTCTTCGGTGATGCGCTGGGGCATGACAACCGGTGTCCGGGTGCCAATGCGGACCACCTGGACGTGGGAGATATCCTTTATTTTACGGATGATTCGCTCCAGGCGGGCTGTTGACAGAATAAACGGGTCACCTCCGGACAGAAGGACGTCCCGTATTTCAGGATGTGCTTTTATGTATTGAACGCCCCGTTCAAGATCATGATCGGTAACTCCTCTGTTATTATCCCCTACTTTGCGCTTGCGGGTACAGTGGCGGCAGTATACTGCACACTCATTGGTAACAAGGAGCAGCACGCGGTCGGGATAGCGGTGGGTCAAACCCGGCACGGGAGAATCGCCTTCCTCGTGCAGGGGGTCCTCCATGTCGCCGCAGCCGCTGATTAACTCCCGGGGATCGGGCAGGCACTGCGCCCGGATGGGGCAGGCCGGGTCATCCTTGCGGATCAGGGAGGCGTAATAAGGCGTAACGGCCATGGGAAAAACTTCTGCAGCCTTTTGAATATCCTTTTTTATTTCATTTTGCAGAGGGGTATGCCTGGCAAGTTCAGGCACTGTCAAAACACGGTTCTTCAAATGCCAGCGCCAATCATTCCAACCTTCCTTGTCTCTGGGTTGCAGGTTCAGTATTTTTGCTTGAATAACTCGATACCTCCTTTTTTAAATTCAATATTTTAACCACACGGTGTAAATTAGCCTGGCTATACGCCGACATAGGGCGATGTCCAGACAACTTGTAGTGGTTATTAAAGTTGTCTGTATAATTATAACAATATTATCCTTTTATGTCTATTAAGCAGGGCTTTGATCTCAGACCCCATCGACCGTACAGGCGTTATTTTCAGCCTTTATCCTGGATTAGCACGGCATTCATGGATAATGCTCCAAAGCCCTCCGGATACTTCGCCGATGCTTTAACCCGGTCACTTTTTTCATAATCACAGGCCAAATGTGGCGCAGGCCACTGTACCCGCTCACCTCCCGGCCTGATCGTAATCCCCGCATAGGTGCTATTTAACATGGATACAATAAGTATCAATGATGATTGCTGGAAGGTGCGGTACGATTAACCTGAAAAAGTTATTGCAAATAATCTCCTACCAGGAAAACCTCGACACCGAAGGTTTTGTCCTGAAAGAGACAATGGATGAACAACAAAAAACAGGTAAAGAAGATCAGGGGCAGGCCGCTGCAGATAATAAACAAAAAACCGGTGAAGAGGAACAAAAGACCGGGGCGGATGTCCGAAAAGAGGACGGGAAAGTTGAGCAGCAGG
Organism: Pelotomaculum sp. UBA1371; assembly: GCA_002305915.1. Taxonomy (GTDB): domain Bacteria; phylum Bacillota; class Desulfotomaculia; order Desulfotomaculales; family Pelotomaculaceae; genus DTU098. The sequence goes on from DBRJ01000047.1 coordinate 47,372, forward strand.
CCGGGAAGGACGGACAGAAACAGGTGTCCGGCGGAGGGGACGAAGGTGCGGCGGGCCAGAACAATAAGAGAAGGAGCCGCCGTTCTTTCCGGAAGCCCGTTCCATCTTCCGGAACAAGCGCACAAAAGGATGCAGGCGACGGGCGGATCAGTGCTTCCCTGGAGGAAAACAGGAGGGTAATTGCCCGGTTATATGGTTTGCCCGAGAATAAAGATGTGATCATCAGGGATTTTACAATAAATACAGTTCCTCCAGTACGAAGCTTCGCCGTTTTTATCGATGGCCTGACGGACAAGATTATCCAGGACCTCCTGTTTCAGGCCTTGATGGCCTTTGCCGGGCAGGCTTCCCCGCCCGGCGGGGAAAAGCTTGTTGACCTGGTTAAGGATAGACTGTTGCCCGGTAACCAGATTATGGTGACTGCCAGCTTTCGCGAGTTCTTAGACGGTGTAAACTATGGAGGGACGGCCCTATTTCTGGAAGGCTGCGGTAAAGTATTGCTGGTGGAAACCAAGGGCTGGGAGCACCGCACTGTTGACAGGCCCCAGAGCGAGCAGACCGTCAACGGGCCGCAGGAGGCCTTCACGGAGACCCTGCGCACCAATACGGCCCTGCTGAGGAAATTGTTGAAAAGCGAGCAGCTCTCTACGGAACTGTTGACGGTGGGCAGCCGCATCAAGACCTTCGTCGCCGTAATGTACCTGCGGGACCTGGCCAACCCGGCTCTAGTGGATGAAGTCAAAAGGCGCATTGAGGGCATCAAGGTGGATTATCTTGCAGACAGCGGCATCCTGGAGCAGTTCATCGAGGACCACCCGTACAATTTGAACCCCACTGTCCTGGCCACGGAGCGCCCGGACAGGGTGGCCTCAAAAATTATTGAAGGGAAAGTAGCCATCCTTGTGGACGGGAGCCCCTTTATCCTGGTTGTTCCCTCCACCATGTACGAACAGCTTCACACAGGGGAAGAAGTATACAGACGCTGGCAGTTCGGGACCTATATCCGTTACCTGCGCACTCTTACCTTTCTGGCTTCCTTTTTACTGCCCGGGTTATATATTTCCCTTGTCCTCTTCCATCACGAAATGCTGCCCACGGAACTGCTCCTGGCCATTGCCGGAAACCGGGAAAGGGTACCCTTTCCCTCGATCATGGAGGTGCTGATGATGGAGTTTGCCCTGGAGTTTATCCGTGAGGCCGGCCTGCGTGTACCAGGCATAATGGGCACCACCATCGGAATCGTGGGCGCTCTGATCCTGGGTCAGGCCGCCGTGGAGGCCAACATTGTCAGCCCCATCCTGGTCATCCTTGTGGCTGTAACCGGGCTGGCTTCCTTTGCTATTCCCTACTATTCCCTGGCCTTTACCACGCGCATCTATCGCTTTATTTACATTGCCCTGGGCGCCACGCTGGGCTTTTTCGGGATTTCCATCGGCCTTTTTATTCAGGTCCTGCTCACGTCTAATCTGAAGTCCTTCGGAGTTCCCTATCTCGTCCCAACCGGTCCTCGGACGTCAGCCGGGGCCGATGTAGTCACCCGGCTGCCGGTTTTCTTTCACGAAAGCCGCCCCGATTACGTCAATCCCCAGGATGCAACCCGGGCTCCAAAAGTTTCCAGGACATGGCTTAAGAGGGACAGGGGTGAGCGAAGATGATCAGGGAAGGCAGCTTCGGACCGGCAGAGGCAGTGATCCTGCTGGCCATCTCCAACATCGCCAGGTTTTTTTTACCGTATCCCAGAAGTCTTGCTGAAATTGGGGGAACAGCCGCCTGGCTGACGCTGCCGGGGGGACTGGTCATAGCCCTGGCCGGTGTGTACGTGATGTCGGTTATTTTAAATAAATATCCTGATAAAACCATCATTGAAATTACCGAAGAAGTTTTCGGGCCGGTGCTGGGAACGGTTTTTAATCTGGTTACCTTCTCCTTCTTTTTAGCCGTAGGTGCCCTGTTTACAAGAGAGTTCGCCGAGGCCATGATTATTACCGCCCTGCCCGAAACACCCGTCAGCGTTGTCACTGTGGCTTTTCTGGCCATGGGCCTGGCAGGAGCCTACCTGGGCATCGAGGCCCTGGCCCGGACGTCCCGTCTTTCCTACCTGTACGTGCTGGGGGGTATTGCCCTCCTCCTGCTGGCCATGGTCCCCCAGTGTGATCTGGATAACCTTTTTCCCCTTTTGGGCAGGGGACCTCTCCAGATTTTTGGGAATGGTTCCCTCAGCACCGCCGCTGTAACTGAAATTATCCTGGCGGCGGTGCTGGTCCAGGCTATGGGTGGAGCCGGGAAGTTCCGCAGCATCGGCTTCCGGGCCATGCTGATAGCATACGGGCTTGGGGTGGCGCTTATGGTAACCCTGTCCATGACCGTTCATTACCAGTCCCTGGCCGAGTTCACCCTGCCTTTTTACACGCTGGCCAGACAGATCTATCTGGGCCGTTTCTTTCAGCGGGTTGAGGCGGTCTTTGTGATTATCTGGAGTGTGGCGGGAGCCCTGAAGATCGCCCTCACCCTTTACGGGGCCACGGTTTCCCTGACCAGGTTGCTGAAGCTGCCGGATTATCGTCCGCTGCTCTGGCCCCTGGGCCTGGTCATGTTCATAATCAGCCTGCTGCCGCCTGATATGCCCGCTTCGGGCAGGCTGGATTTAATTATCCTGAGGCCCTTTGCCCTGATTCCCAACTATTTAATCCCGGTCCTTGTTCTGGTATTTTACTGGTTGAGGGGGAGGAGCCGACGTGCCGGCAGTTAGAATCCTGGTTCTTAGTCTTCTAACATTGATGGCGGTGCTCACAGCCGGCGGATGCTGGGGCAGCCGGGAGACGGACGAAGTAGCCTATATATTGTCCATCGGTTTAGACCGGGGAGAACAGGACAGGTTTCTGGTAACCATCAGCATAGCCAATCCCCAGAACATAGCCGGGGCAGGCACCGGCGGCGCCGGTGAGGGAGGCCTCGGCAGTTCGGTGATCATGAGCGTGGAAAGCAGCGCTGTGATCCCCTCCCTGAACTTATTCGACACCAGCGTCGACCGACAGCTGTCGCTTCTGCACACCAAAGCCTATATTATTTCGGAAGAACTGGCCAGGGAAGGGCTGCACGATCTGCTGCTTTCCCTGATCCGCTACCGCGAGCTGCGGGGAACGGCCCTGGTCCTGGTCAGCCGGGGGAGCGCCAGGGATTTTATTGAAAAGAACAAGCCTTTGCTGGAATTGAGCCCCACCAAGCAGTTTGAGCTGATCAGGAAACTTACCGGGAACCACGGTCTTTACGCCAGTACCCTGTTTCAGCACTTTTACAATGATTTAAAGTCCCTTTCAGTGGAGGGAAGTACCCCCCTGGTGGCAATCCGGGAGGGCGGCCGGGGAACTGCCGGACCGGCGTCAGGGGACGGCGGGGGACATGTCCTGGGTGATTACGAAGCCGGGGAGGTGCCCATCACGGGGGGGAATCCGGCGCAAATCATAGGAAACGCGGTGTTCCGGGGGGACCGGATGGTGGGCGTCATAGGGGGGGAAGAGGCAAGATACCTCCTGATGCTCCAGGGGAAGTTCCGGTGGGGTAACCTGGTAGTAGCGGATCCCCTGGCGGCCGGACCGGCAGTGGTGTCACTTGTGGTAAAACAGGCGCACAGCCCAAAAATCCGGACGGAGATTGACCCGGAAGGGAATGTGGCTATAGATGTTGATATCTACCTGGAGCCGGAAATTATCGGGATTATGAGCGGTATTGACTATGAAACTGAAGAAAACAAAGCTGTTCTGGAGGAAACCGTTTCCTTTGAAATCCAGCGGGGATGCCAGGAATTGATCCGGCGCACCCAGGAGGAGTTCAGGTCCGACATCATCGGTTTCGGCAAAAAGGTCAAGCATCATTTCTGGACATTATCAGCCTGGGAAGAATTCCGCTGGCTGGAGCATTATCCGGAGGCTGAAGTGAATGTGACGGTCCACAGCCGGATCCGGAGAACCGGGCTCCAGTTAAAAACCATGCCCTATAGAGGAGGATGACAGGGATGAAATGGTTCCTGCTCATTGTTCCCCTGGCCGTCAGCTACTACACCTTTACCTACGGGCAGTGGGCCCTGAAAAAAGGGTACCGGCGGGGAGCCGTTGGAATTTTTATGCTGGCTGCCTTTACCATGGCCCTGGCGGTATATGCCATTTATTTCAGGGGAAGTTTTTAAAAGTTACCTCAAAGACTTGTTTTTCGGCTGGGGGGGCTCAGGAGTCGGGGCAATTGGGATATAAAACCGTCACGATATAGTCCTCCGGCTCCCAGGCGTCATGCCATTCGATTTTGATTAAAAGGACTGTGCCGCATGATGGGCACTGTAATAGTTCGTAGGCAACGCCCCAGGGCTGTAAAATGTCATGAACCAGGTAGCCGCAGGGGCTTTTTACCGTCTCCAGGTCCCTTTCACAGTAATTAACAAGGAATTTCATAGCACCCCTGTAGCCGCAGCAACTGCAGGTCAGGACGGGGGAATGCCTGGTATACATATAATGTCCTCCTGGATATGACTGATCTAAACACTACCCTGGTTGATTAACTTCGGAAATTCTTCCTTACCCCGGCTGTGTTAAATTCTTTTTTGAAGCAAGCCGGGTAAGCTGTGGCAGCAGCGCTGCCGCCGCCATCCTGGAAAAGATGCAACACCTTTTTTCAGAATAGATTATTTGCGCCGGATATGATAAAATTATCTATATTATTCTTCATTATTTTTCCACCGGCAAAATGAGCTCCTGCCCGGAGCTGTATTTTTGTTTACTTGAAATGCTGGTTTTAAACTGTAAACAGGAGGTAGTGGCCTTGTCCCGGTGTCCACGCTGCGGCTCCTATAATGTGAAAAAAATCAGCTCCTGGTCCATGTTTCTGACCCTTCTTGCCAGTGGAGGATGCCTGGTCTGGCTGGCAACCAGGTTTCCACCGCTCTGGGTTTTGGCGGGAATAGTGCTTCTTTTTTCATTTTTTGTCCTGATTGGCAAGAGTTCGTGGCGGTGCCTGGACTGCAAGCATGCCTGGGTTGCAAAAAAGGGGGTGGAAAAGCAAGTAAGGCAGGAAAATAAAGAAAAAGAAAAGAAAGAAAAGCGCTAATTCCGTTAACCGGGAAAAACCGGGCACGGCATCAGTGCTTTTTTTGATTAACCTGATCTGTTTAGACTTCCCGCAATTCTTTTTTAAGAATTTTCCCTGTGGCATTTTTAGGCAATGCTTCGATTTCGATAATCTCCCTGGGCAGTTTGTAAGAAGCCAGATTGGCCTTGAGAAAGACAATCAAGTCCTTTTTATTTAATTTCAGGCCTTCTTTAACCACCACGTAGGCGCTGACAATTTCACCGCGTTTTTTATCCGGCTTTCCGATTACAGCCGCTTCTTTCACGGCAGGGTACTGGTAAAGAATCTCTTCCACTTCCCTGGGATAGACATTGAGGCCGCTGACGATGATAATATCCTTTTTGCGATCTACGATAAAAATATAGTCTTCTTCATCGAGATAAGCCAGGTCGCCGGTGTAGAGCCAGCCGTCCTTGAGGGCTTCGGCACTTTCAACGGGCAGTCCGTAGTACCCCAGCATGACGTTTGGCCCCCGGATGCTCAGTTCACCTACCTCCCGGCAACCGGCTTCGCTTCCGTCATCCTTTACTACCTTTGCTTCCACGTCGGGGACAGCCAGGCCCACTGAACCGGGTTTTGTGGCGTGCATGGGATTGAAGCAAACGACAGGGGAGGCCTCAGAGAGGCCGTATCCTTCAATAACCCGTTTCCCGGTTTTTTCGTAGAAGCTGTTCAGAATTTCCAGGGGCAGGGAAGCACCCCCCGAAGCAAATAAACGCACCCCGGCCAGATCGGCGGGCGTGGCCAGTGAAGCATAAAAGCCGTACATGGCTGGTACGCCCATGACTACGGTAACACCCTGATCCCTGATTGTCGAGATTACCTCCTTGGGTTGGAAGGATTCCAGGATGGTCAGGGAAGCACCGTTGTAGAGGGCTGTAAGCACGCAGCAGGTCCAGCCGAAGCTGTGAAACATGGGCAGCACGCAGAGAAAGTTATCGTCGGCGCAGGCCCCTGTGACTGCTGAAAACGAACGGGCGTTTCTGACCAGGTTGCGGTGGGTCAGCAGGGCGCCCTTGGGGCGGCCTGTGGTGCCGGATGTATACAAAATTACACAGGGATCTGTTTCCCGGACAGAGATTTCTGGGGCGGCCGGATAGGTTGCCTTGTTCACTTCCTGGCCGATCCGGGAGGTTAACAACTGTTCCGGCGGCAGTTGGCCTTCCTGATACTGCCCGGCTAAATCCAGCTTTTTATCTGTGATGATGTGTTTGACCCGGGAATCTTTCAAAATGAAGGCGATTTCCCGGGGCGTCAGCATTGTGTTGAGCGGTACCACCACGGCGCCCAGGCTGACTACTGCCATATAGCTGAAAATAAAATCAGCCGAGTTTTTGGCAAAAAGGGCGACGTTATCCTTTTCCCGGATTCCCCGGGCATATAAATAATCCCGAAAACTGCCCGTCCTGGCCTGAAGCTGGGCGTAACTGTAAACTGCCCCTTTTTCGCGCAGGGCGGCTTTATCGCCTGTGCCCTGGAAGATAAGTTGATTAACTAACATCTGGGTCCCTCCAACCTTGCTATGTATTGGCCTTGATCATAACTTTAGGACAAATGTTGTATTTGACATTCCTTCCAATAGTTCCTGCAAGCGAAAGAAGCAGGCAGTCAGGATCCGGACAAAAATTGAAAGAATTTTTTAAATGTTTTTTGGATATTAAGGCATAATAGTAAATATTTTTAACTGAAAAAAATTTTTCATACACCGGCAATAAAAAAATTTTTTAAAGATTATCAAAGGCGGGGTGAAACAGGATGGATGTATTGCTGTTTCTAACGGCGGGTTTTTTAACTGGAGGATTGGTTGTCTTTTTGGTGTTCCGGAGCAGGCTCCAGCAGGTTTTAAAATCCAGGACGGAGGTGGAAGCTGAGTGTGCAGTTCTCCAGGAGCGGATCCAGGGCAGGGATTTACAGCTCAGTGAGCTGAGGACAGTTCTTACAAGCCATGCCGGCGAGGTTGAACGTCTTAAAAATCAGTACATAGAAGAGACAAAAAAAGTATCGGAACTGGAAGCAAAGCTGCAGGAAGAGCGCAGGGGGACGGCCGGGAAACTGGCTCTCCTGGAGGAGGCGCGGCAGCAGCTTTCCGACGCATTTAAAGCCCTGTCTGCCGATGCCCTCAAGAGCAACAACCGGGCTTTTCTGGAACTGGCGCAAACAACTCTGGAGAAATTTCAGGACCATGCCAGGGGCGATCTCGAGGCCAGACAAAAAGCCGTTGACGAACTAATTAAGCCCCTCAAGGAATCCCTGGAAAAAGTGGATAATACAATTCAGGATATTGAAAAATCCCGCATAGATGCTTATGCCAGCCTTACAGAACAGGTAAAAGCGATGTCTTCCAGCCAGGCCAGGCTGCAGGTCGAAACCGCAAATCTGGTCAAGGCCTTGAGGTCGCCGTCGGTCCGGGGTCGCTGGGGGGAAATCCAGCTGAAACGGGTTGTCGAGCTGGCCGGAATGGTGGAGTATTGCGATTTTCATCAGCAGGAATCCGCCGGGTCCGGACCCGGCAGCTTGCGCCCGGACCTGATCGTCCGGCTGCCCAACCGTAAGAATATTGTGGTTGATTCCAAGGCCCCCCTGCAGGCCTACCTGGAAGCTTTAGACGCCCGGGATGAAACTGCGAGAGCAGCAAAACTGAAAGATCATGCCAGGCAGATCCGGACACACCTTTCCCAGCTGGGCAGCAAAGCCTACTGGGAGCAGTTTGCGCCGTCGCCGGAATTTGCCGTTATGTTTTTGCCCGGGGAGACTTTTTTCAGCGCTGCTCTGGAACAAGACCCTGCCCTAATTGAATTTGGTGTCGAACAGAAGGTGATCCTGGCAACCCCCACAACTTTGATTGCCCTGCTGAGGGCAGTGGCCTACGGCTGGAGACAGGAAAAAGTTGCTGAAAACGCCCAGGCTATCAGCAGCCTGGGAAAAACATTGTACGAACGTATTCAAAACCTGACCGGCCACTTCCATGATTTAAAAAGGGGCCTGGATCATTCTGTGGAGGCCTATAACAAGGCCGTGGGCACACTGGAGCGGAGGGTTCTGGTGACTGCCCGGAAATTCAAGGAACTGGGTGCCTCGACGGGAGCCGGCATTGAAGTTCCGGAAGTTGTGGATAAAGCTACGCGTCTGATCCAGGCTCAGGACCTGATGCCCCAGGGATTTGACCAGCCTCAGGAAAAAAAAGACCGGCAGTATAAAAAGGAAATATCCTAATCAGGTTGAAGTTTTCGAATATTATATCGGTTAAGGCAAGCCGGAAGTGAAAGGTAGATTGAGGCGAAAGAAAGAACGGCCGGTTTTGGCATTTTTAAAAAACCACTGGGTATAATAGGTATGTGCTAACTGCTTCCAGGTGCTGTATTTAATAATCAACAACGGTGGAATTATGTTGGATTTGCCCGGTTACCTTGTCAAAACCCTGGTTAAATATCACCAGATTATTATTGCCCTGCTGGGCGGTATTTTAACCTGGTCGCTTTTCAGGGCAAGCGATAAATATAAAGAAAAAAAATTCAAAGAGATTGTGTTGCTTCAATTTTTAAATGAAACGCAATGTATTGGCAATAAGAATTTATTCATTGAAGACGATCTTTGGGTAATCAGGATTGACCTGCATAATCTGGATATAATGCTGCGGTGTAATTTCTTCAGTCCGGTAAAACATCAAAAGCTAATATACGAATTAATGGAACTGTACCGCTGGATAGTCAATCATGACGAAGTTGCCGGAATAAACAACCTGGCCTTAATTATCAGGGGTGAGACACCGGTAAGGGAAATGGTTTTGTTCTACAGCAGGGAAGTCAGAAACAGGATTGAAAGGGTAAGGGAAATGATTAAAAAATCCTTTCCGGAAATAGCCCGGGAACATAAAAAGATGTCGGAATAAAACCCCGGCCTTTGTTGGAGCCGTTGTTTTTTAGTTTTCTATAGCATCAGCCGTATTATAAGTGGTATTATAAACTGAAACACAAAAGGAGGAACTGGAATGAAAAAAGCAATCATCGAAATGGATCAGGGAAATATCGTAATAGAGTTATTTGAAAAGGAGGCGCCGGGTACTGTAGCAAATTTTGAAAAACTAATTAATAAGGGTTTTTACGACGGACTCTCATTTCATCGTGTGATCAAGGGATTTGTAGCCCAGGGAGGCTGTCCTGCCGGTAATGGAACCGGGGGCCCGGGGTATACCATTCCCTGTGAAACCCAGGGAAACCCGCACAGGCACGAACGTGGTTCCCTTTCCATGGCTCACCGGGGCCGCGATACCGGCGGAAGCCAGTTTTTTATTGTTTACGAGCCGCAGCCCCATCTTGACGGCGTGCATACCGTTTTCGGTAAAGTCATTGAAGGTATGGATGTAGTTGATAAAATTAATCAGGGTGACAGGATGAATAAGATTACTATTGTTGAGAGTTGAGAAATGAGGTTTAAGACTGCCTGTTAGTTCTGAATCTTATAACAGCGGCAGGCCTGTCGCTTATAAGGCTAGCAGGGAATAACCGGCTTTGTTTTATTACCATGGGACCGGCAATAAATAAGCAGGGTGTATTAAACCCCTGCTTATTTATTATCAGTTAAAATTAGATCATTGATATTACGGCTGGTATCTTATAATCTTTAAAATCAGATTTAAAAAACATGCTGGTATTTGGCATTTTTGATTTAACATGTAAATATATAAACCAATGTCAGGTTAAACCATTTTATTTATTTATTGGGTATTTATTTTTTTAGCATACTACTATATAATGTAATAAAGATATTTAGAGGGTTCTGGAGATGCAATAAAGATTAAGGGGGTAAATAATGTGCAAATATTATCGAATATTGAGGTAATTTTGCTCAGTATTGTAAATGAAAAACCCTCCTACGCCTATGAAATTGACAAAATAATTGATAGCCGGGACATGAGGAAATGGGTAAGGATTGGGGTAGCTTCCATCTATCAGGTGTTAAAAAGATTAGAGGAAAGGGAATTGGTTTATTCTAAAAGGGAAAAGGAAGGCAGAATGCCCGACAGGAAAAGATACTATATTACAGAAGCAGGTAGAATGGCCCTGATGGAAGCATCAAAAAAGCTTCTTTCCAGTTTCGAGTGGCTTTACTTTGACCTGACTGTCGGTCTTGAAACTTCCGACCTTTTATCACCTGAGGAAATAGCTGATTGTTTAAAGCAAAGGCTTGCCAGAGGCAAGGCAAATCTCAGGAGGTTGAGAGAAATTGCTTCCAGCCCCAGGGATTTTAAGGAAAGCGCCGTGTCAAGGAATTTGATTTTTTTCCGTGAAGCTGAAGAAAGGTTTTTACAGCAGATTATTAAAGAATTAACAACGGAAGCTGTTTGTGCCAATACGAGATCTTAGAGAGCAAAAACTTGAGCTTATTGCCGGGAACATTTTTCGTAAGTTGCGCCCTTTTCCGGGTAGGGGAGTGATGAAATGCAGCTAAATAAAGGGACCGGGGGAAAGATAAGCTCTTCCGCCAAGGTTGAGGAAATATTCCGTCAATACCGGATGAGTCCTTTTGCTGAATGGGTCGGTATAAAAATTGACAGGCTCGCAGAGAGTTATTGCCGCCTTTCATTATTATTGGATGACAAGTGCAAAAATTACACTGAAGGGATCCACGGGGGTGTTTTGGCCACAATAGCGGATACTTGCATGGGAGGCGCAGTACGTTCCCTTGGCCTTCAGGCGGTTACCGCCGAATTAACGGTTAATTATCTTGGCAAGCCCAGTGTTGGTGATGAATTAACTGCCGAGGGCTGGATCGTTCACAGGGGCAGTACCATCATCCTGACCGAGTGTATCATAAAGTCCGGAAATGATAAAAATATTTGCAGCGGCAGGGGCATTTTTGTAAGTCGCATGCTTCCTGCGGGCGGCAGGGATATTATTTCCTCAAAGTAAGACTTGAATCAGAAACAACCGGTTTGGGTTTAATCTTAATCTTAATAATCTCTTGACGTTTAAGCTTTAAGTATACTACTATATATAATAGTAGTTGCATAAGCAGGCTATTATATATTATTATAGTGTAATGTAGTTGTATTTGTTTCTTTATAGAGTGCATCGGACATAAACGTGTACGCGCAATATCACGGCGAAAGATCATTAATTCAATTTACCTGTTCCAAAATATGTGGCATGCAGAGGTGAAGACAATGAAGATCCAGGCAGTTAAAGTTGAGGATGCAGTAGGAAGTATACTCAGTCATGATCTGACCCAGGTAGTGAGAGGGGAGTTTAAGGGAGCCCCTTTTAAAAAAGGTCACATTATCACAGAAGAAGACATTCCCGAACTCCTGAAGATGGGTAAGGAAAATATCTATATCCTGGAACTTGATCCGGGTGACGTCCATGAGGATACTGCCGGTATCCGTTTGGGAGAGGCCGTTGCAGGCCCCAATGTGACCTGGACCGGGCCCAGGGAAAGCCGGGTGAATCTTTTCGCCGGTTGCGACGGGCTGTTGAAAGTAAATGTGCCTTACCTGGAAAAGCTCAATGATTTGCCCGACGTAATCTTATCCTCCCTGCCCAACAATACAGTTGTAGAAAAAGGCGAACTGCTGGCGGGAACAAAGGTAATTCCCCTGGTGGTTCCCGAACAGACGGTTTTAACAGCTGAAAACATCTGCCGGGAGGCAGGCTGGATAATAAAAGTGACTCCCTTCCAGAAGCTAAAAGTCGGGGCTGTCATTACCGGCAGTGAAGTATATAAGAAGCGGATCCGGGACGGTTTCGGACCGGTCATCACCGAAAAAGTAGAAGCTTTCGGATCCAGTGTCCTGGGCCTTGATTTCGCGCCCGATGACGCGGAGATAATTGCTGCTAAAATCAAAAAGATGGCCGGAGACGGGGCGGATATTATCATTGTCACAGGAGGCATGTCTGTTGATCCCGATGACGTTACCCCCAAGGCTATTCAGCTAACCGGGGCTGAAGTAATAAAATACGGCGCACCCGCGCTTCCCGGGGCCATGTTTATGCTGGCTTATCTTGGTGATGTGCCTGTTATGGGCATACCGGCCTGCGGGATGTTTTTCAAGATAACCATTGTAGATTTACTGCTGCCCAGGCTTCTGGCGGGTGAAAGGGTAACCCGGAAGGATATTGTAGTCCTGGGCCATGGCGGGCTCTGCAGGGCTTGTCCCCAGTGTAATTATCCCAACTGTACCTTTGGTAAAGGCTCGAGTTAATAGTAAAATGGAACCATGGGGGTTAAATAAGCTGTGAAATACCCGAATCAGAATAAACCGCTGGTTGTTGTCAGGGGTGCCGGCGACCTTGCCTCAGGCGTAGCCTACCGTCTTTTTAAATGTGGCCTGGACGTGCTTATGACCGAAATAAGCCAGCCCCTGGTGGTCAGGAGAACGGTATCCTTTGCCAGGGCGGTTTGGGAAGGATCCGCCAATATTGAGGGAGTTGAGGCCCGTCTGGCTGAAACTGTGGAACATGCCCTGGAACTGCTAAAGAACAGGATCATACCTGTCCTGGTTGACCCGGAAGCTTTGGTGATTAAGCAACTCCGCCCCACAATAGTGGTGGATGCCAGAATAGCCAAGCGGAACCTGGGTACCACCATTAATGACGCTCCTCTGGTGATTGGACTGGGTCCTGGCTTTACAGCCGGGGTGGATGTTGATGCAGTTATCGAAACCTGCAGGGGGCACCGCCTGGGCCGGGTAATCTACAGCGGCGGCGCCATCCCGGACACAGGCTGTCCGGGGTCTATTGACGGTCATACCTGGGGCAGGCTCCTGAAAGCGCCGGTGGACGGGACCATGCGACCCTGCCGGTCCATCGGGGAACAGGTAAAAGAAGGGGATGTGGTGGCCTACGTGGATACAGAGCCAGTCCGGGCAGGAATATCCGGATTAATCAGAGGGATGCTTAAAGAAGGCGTCCGGGTGCCCAGGGGTACAAAGATTGGTGACATAGATCCACGAAAGGACGCCGAGTATAATACTATTTCGGACAAGGCGCTGGCTGTAGGCGGCGGTGTTTTGGAAGCAGTGTTTCACTTTTTGGCCGCGCAGGAGGAAAGTTAATAACTAAAGGAAAAGAGCCTATGAATATCAGCAGGGCTATGGGCCTTCAAGAACGTGAAATAATATCCCTGGTGGGAGGGGGTGGCAAGACCACCCTCATGTTTCGTCTGGCCGGGGAACTAGCCCTTCAAAGGAAAGTTGTTGTTACGACGACAACAAAAATATACAGGCCTTCGCCGGACAAATTTCCGTTATTGTTGCTGGGAAGGGATGAACAGAAGGAAAAAGGGGAAAAGGAACTGGCCGGCTATCTCCAGTCGGGCTTAATACCTGTGGTTGGCTCGGAGCTTTTGAAGAATGATAAGGTAGACGGGATAACAGGCGACCAATTGAACATGCTGACAAAATATGCGGACTATGTCCTGGTTGAGGCAGATGGCTCAAAGGGGCGTTCAATCAAGGGACATCTGGATTTTGAGCCGGTTATACCCGGTGTGACCACTGTGCTGGTGGTTGTAATCGGAGCTGATGTTTTAGGTAAAACTCTGGATGAAGAATATGTGCACCGCAGCGAAATTGTTTCTATACGGACAGGGCGGAAAATGGGTTCTCTAATTGACCCTGAAATAATAGCGGGTTTAATTACTCACCCGGAAGAATTGCTGCGGGACTGCCCTTCAGGAGCAAAGGTCGTATCCTTTATTAACAAGCTGGATTGTTTGAAAAATATCGATGAGGGGCGCTGCCTGGGCAGGTTGCTCTTAGGCAAAAAAATACGAAAGGTTCTCCTGGGTTCGGCAAAAGGGGTAAAACCTGTGCTGGACGTCCTGGAGTATTGATAAAAATGATCTCGGCAATTATTTTAGCCGCAGGGCTGTCTTCCCGAATGGGCATTCCCAAGCAGCTGCTCAAATTAGGCGGCAAGACAATGATTGGAATAGTAACGGAAAATGTACTGGCATCAAGGGTTGATGAAGTGCTGGTTGTGACAGGTCACATGGAGCAGGAAATAAGGGCCGTAATTGGCGAGCTGCCGGTAAAAGTTTTGTTTAACTCCAATTATGTACAGGGGCAGGGCACCTCCCTCGCCCTGGGGGTCGGAGCAATTAATGCCAATGCATCAGCTTTTCTGGTGTTTATGGCAGATCAGCCCCTAATTTCAGCATCACTGATAAACATGGTGATTGATGAGTTTAAAAAAAGAAGCTGTCTGGCCCTGCGTCCGGTTTACCAGGGTAAGCCCGGTCATCCTGTTATTCTGGACTGTGCTTTGAGGGCAGAGGCAGCAGCGTTAAAAGGTGATGAAGGCTTGCGAGAAGTATTGAAACAGCTTGGGAGCAAGGTAGAATATCTGCCGGTGCAAGATGAAGCGGCAATCTTTGATATAGATACTCCAGAAACTTATGAGATGTTTAAAGGTAAATATAAAATTTAACTATTCCGCTGTTTGCCGCCATACTTCCATTAAGTCTTAAGTTCCTGATTTTCTGATTGTTTCCAAGATTACCCCCTCTTTAACTCCCATAACTCCCCATATAAACCTTTTTCACAGGACATTGCGCTTCCTCCTGGACATTTTTCACATCTAAAAAATTTCCCTTTTTCAATTAATTTATTATGAAGTATAAAGTTAACCGGTGAGAACTCTCATATCCGGAGTTAAGATAATAAAAAGATCGCCCGAAAAGACCTGGCTGTGGAAAAATATCCAGACTTTGTATTGGGTCATCAAAGTCAGGAGGATTATTTGCAAGGCAAAAGATTGTATTAATTAGCCTAACTTATTAATATAATCGTTAACGCATATTTCACTTTTTTTGTTTGCAGATGTTAAAATAAAAATACTTAAAAAGAAGGGTGAGTAGGCCATAAAAATTCCTGTTTATGGTTAAGTAAATTGGGCACAGGTCTTTACAGATTTAGTAATGGATGCTGAGCCCATTTTTAGTGATACATTGACTTTTATTCCTAATTTTTAATAAATTAATGTATATTTTCAATAAATCAATGTATTTATAATAAATAAATTTATCACAAATGAGCTATTTAATTTAAAGTAATAATCTTATCGAATTTGTTTGGGGTTTGTTTAATTATTATATAATATTATTAATAATTAACAGCTCCAGGCTTAACGGTAAGCTTGTGGATTTTTAATTAAATTTGAGCCTGTGGGTTCAAGTTTAATACTTAACATGGAAAGGCAGGTGAGATGTTTATTAGAGAATAAGATAACTTTCATTAATATCTTGTTCTTTCAATGTACAAAGGCTTGTTACAGGGTTGTTTTCTAGAGTATAAGTTTTATTTTTGAAGGGAGTAGAGATAATGTCGAAGGTAATTACCCCGGACCAGGTTGGTAAGTTAGTGAAAGACGGCGCCTGTGTGTCATGGACCACAGCTGGATTGTGCGGTTTTCCCGAAGAGCTGGCTATTGCGCTGGAAAAGAGTTTCCTGGAAACCGGGCATCCCCGGGATCTTTGGAATACACACAGCTGCGGCTGCGGCGACTGGAAGACCAGGGGAATGAACCACGTCGGCCACGAGGGTATGTCCAGAAGGCACACTGCCGGACATATCGGCGAAGCCCCCATGCTGGGCAAACTGGTTCTGGAGAATAAAGTCCAGTGCCACCTGTTTCCCCAGGGCGTCATGGTCCATTTATACCGGCAGATGGCCGGCGGCAAGCCGGGCGTACTCACAAAGGTTGGCTTGGGCACCTATGCGGACCCCCGCCGGGAGGGCGGCAAAGTTAATGATATCACCCCGGATGACCTGGTAGAACTGGTTAATTTCCAGGGAGAAGAATATCTGTACTTTAAGCCCCTGAAACTGGATGTGGCCATGATCCGCGGTACCGTGTGCGACGAAGACGGCAACATGACCATGGATGAAGAACCTCTGTTCCTGGAAGCGCTGCACCAGGCCATGGCGGCAAAAAGAAACGGCGGCATCGTCATTGCCCAGGTTAAGTACCTGGCCAAAGCTAAAACACTCAATCCCAAGGATGTAAAGGTGCCGGGCGTATTGGTGGACTACATCGTTGTGGCCAAACCGGAAAACCACCTGCAGACAAGGGTCACCTTAAATGAGCCCGCATTTGACGGGCGGCTCAGAAAGCCCCTGGCAGCCCTTGAGCCCATGGCTCTTGATGAGCGCAAGGTTGTCGGCCGCAGGGCGGCATTGGAACTGAGGAACGGCGCTTGTGTCAACATGGGCATCGGGATGGCTGACGCAGTTGCCGCTGTAGCCGCGGAAGAAGGCGTCAGCGACGACCTGTTGATGACCATCGAGTTGGGCGCCTTTGGCGGCGTGCCTGCCAAAGGTATGGATTTCCCGGCTGCCATCAACCCTGATGCTATCGTGGACCACGCCAATATGTTTGACTTTTATGACGGCGGCGGACTGGATATGTGTTTCCTGGGTATGGCCCAGTGCGATATCGAGGGCAACATCAACGTCAGCAAGTTCGGACCCAAGGTAGTGGGACCGGGCGGATTCGTCAATATTTCATCATCCGCCAAGAAGGCCGTTTTCTGCGGCACCTTAACCGCAGGCGGGGCTGAATATGAGGTTAAAGACGGTACAATCAAGATCTTGAAAGAAGGCAAAATTAAGAAGTTTGTCGAGGCCAATGAACACGTCACCTTCAGCGGAAAGTACGCCGCCCTGAGAGGTCAAGAGGTGGTCTATGTTAC
The DNA here is from genome assembly GCA_002305915.1 of Pelotomaculum sp. UBA1371. Taxonomy (GTDB): domain Bacteria; phylum Bacillota; class Desulfotomaculia; order Desulfotomaculales; family Pelotomaculaceae; genus DTU098. Next base: position 64,175 of record DBRJ01000047.1, read on the forward strand.
CGAGCGCGCCGTGTTCAAGCTGATCGACGGCAAGGTAACTCTGGTGGAAATTGCGCCGGGCATGGATGTGGAAAAGGACATTATTGCCCATATGGGCTTCAGGCCGGAGATTTCCCCCGATTTAAAAGAGATGCCCAGGGAAATATTCCAGCCGAAGTGGGGCAAGCTCAAAGAGATACTGGCGGCAATGAGCTAAACAAATAATGCAAGGATTTGGGTTTGCAAAGCCCCAGGAGGTACTGAACGGACTTGATTTATTCGTACTTTAATGGGGCTTGCAAGAGCCCTAATGAGCGCAGAAGGTGATTGATGTGGAGCAGCAGAGATAGAGACGGGGCCACCTTAATCACTGGAAAAGAGTTTTAAGTGAGGTGATTTTATAGAGAAAAGACGAAGTCACCTTGATTTTTAGAAAGAGTTAACAAATATGGCTTTAAACCTGAGAGGAGGAATATTCGCAAATGTCAACAGCAGCATCTGGGACGAAATTTAAAGTAACTGATATGCTATTTTTAGTGATGCTCGCAATTGCTCTTTTTGTAGCCATTGCCAAACCCTGGGTGCCGGAATTGCCCCCGCAAGGGCACCTGGTGCTATTTGCCTTGATTGTTACCATCGGCTTATGGATATTTAAGCCGTGTAGTATACCGCAATCCGTTGCCGGGATGTTCTTTTTACTGTTTACATTAGCTCTAAAAATCCCCCCGGCAACTGTCTTTTCAGGGTTCGTGAGCAGTGCCCTGTGGACATTAATACCGGCTCTATTCTTCGGGTTTGTACTGCTTAAGACAGGTCTGGGTAAAAGGATCGGGTTCATGGTAATGAAGTTGTTCAACCCATCTTACCCTATGTTGGTCCTGGCGTTTGTCATCATCGGTTTGGCCCTGTCGGCTCTCACACCTTCTATTACGGTGCGCTGCGTGATCATCGTACCTATCGCTGTCAGCGTAATTGAAGCCTGTAATCTGAAGTTGAAGTCCAAAGGCAGCGCTTTGATTCTGCTGTCCGCCTGGGTTATGGCTCTTGTACCGGGGACTGGCTGGCTTACCGGCTCTCTGCACGGCCCGATCCTTATGGGTATGTATGAAGCCGTTCCGGAGTTGAAGGGACTAATGAACTTCAGTTCGTATTTACAGGTTATGCTCATTCCCGCCCTGGTTTTGACTGTATTGCTTATCGTAGGCGGGTTTTTCGCTCTGAAGCCGGATCAGCCTATAACCTTGAAAAAAGAGTATTTCCAGGAAGAATACAAAAATCTTGGTGCCTGGAGCAGGGAAGAAGTTATTAGCGCTATAATTCTGGTAATTTGCTTCCTGATGTTCTTTACCAACAAGATACACGGTATTCCAGACGGAGCAACCGTGCTTGCCGGACTATTCCTTCTAACATTATTTGGTGTCATTAAAGGTACAGAAATCGGCTCTGGCATCAGCTGGGACCTGGTTATATTCATCGGTGTGGCCATGAGTTTCGGTGCTGTTTTTGGAGCTACCGGCGTATCTAAATGGTTAGTCGGCGTATTAGTACCGGTAATTGCACCTTTGACATCGAGTCCATGGGTATTTTGCTATTCGATAATGATCCTGTTCTTTATCCTGAGGTTCTTTGACGTGGCTGTGTTTGTTCCCACATTTGCTATTTTTGTACCGATTCTGCCGGAGATAGCGAACAACTTCGGGGTCAATCCTCTGGTGTGGCTCGGCCTGTTCATCATGGGTGCGAACTGCTTCTTCCTGAGCTATACAAATATGTTCGCCCTGGTATCTGAGGCGTTGGCCAAGGAAAGATCCTGGACCCCGGGACAGCTCAGCACGTACGGCCTGGTTTATGGCGTAGCCTGTCTGATCACCCTGGCAATTGCGGTTCCGTATTGGATTTCCATTGGCATGTTCAGTTAAGGAACGTGAAGAAACCTGCCTGATGCCGCTTAATTTTGAACCAATGACTAATTAATGATATTAGATAAGGTGGTATTTGGGCTTAAGGGAAACGCCAGGCGAACAATGATTGACTACGTTGGACATTGGACATTGCTATTTTAAATAGCGGGATATACCTAAGAGGGCGGCTTTAAAGCCGTCCTCTATTATT
>DBRJ01000018.1 GCA_002305915.1 Pelotomaculum sp. UBA1371
GTGACAGGGTTGATAATCTCGGCAACGGTCAGCTCGCCGCTCAGGCCGGCAGTGCCGCCCACCTTGACAACCAGGTCGCCGGTCACGCCGGGCTCCAGAACAACTTCCATTTCGCTGAGCACAAGCTCGGCGGCGTCGTTGGAGGACCCGCTGAATTCAAACTTGGCAGTCTTGCCGTCGGTACCGGGGAAGCTTACCAGGTCGATGCTCAGGCCGCTGTCTCTGTCGTCATCCATTGCGCCCCAGCGGGCGTTTTCGGGCAGCTCCAGGGTCAGGGTCCGGTTTTCGATAATGCTGTCGGAAACGGATTCCTTGATCACGATGTCGGCAATAACCTGCTCCAGCATGCCGGCGTAAATGGTGGGAACATCGCCGTCAACTTCGATGGTGGCATCATAGGTTCCGTACACGCCCACCGTCAACTCGGAGGGGGTGATGTCGCTCTTGCCGGAAACCTTGGCAATGATGTCGCCGGTCTTGGCATCGGTTTCATCGTCCACAACAATATCAATCTTCAATTCGATGCTGGTGGCTTCGTCGGTTCCCTCGAAATTGGCCAGGTTGAAGATTAACTCGTCTTCATCAATTTCAAGGGCACCATCTTTTTTTAGTTCTTCTTCAAGGTCTTTATCGCCCCAGATGGTTTGGAGGCTATTTTGGAGGCTATTATAACTATTATCCCAAACAAAACCGCTGGGCAGTCTTAATTTCAGGGATTCAGACTCGTCTTCGAAGGCCCCTGCAGTATCCTCAGTGATCCGGAAAGTAACCGAATCTCTGTCGCTGAAGGAGTCGACGCTGCTGACGCTGATGGTGATCTGCCCGCCGGATACGTAACCAACAGTTACGGAACCGTCGGCAAAGCCGGAAGCGCCGGGCGCGTCAAAGATCAGTTCGATGGCGCCGTCAAAGCCGTCAGCCACGAAAACGTTCTTGGGGTAGATGTAGAAGTAGCAGTCATCCCCTCTTGCAGGTTCGCCAGTAACTTCCACTTTTACTTCCTTGTCGCTGATCATGGTGACTTCCAGCATGTTTTCGTCGCCGGCCAGGCCGTTGGCATCACCGGAGTATACTTCCGGAATCAGGATGTGGTTGCCGCCTGCTTCCCCGTAGAGGGTATCACCGTTGGGAAGGAGTTCGCCTGACCAATCATCAGACATGCGTGTTTCTTTAGTGCCGGCCTCAGCCCAGACAAAGTCGCCGGGCAGGCGGAAGGTCATGGTGTCTCCATTTTCCAGTCCGCCGGCTGTCACCTGGGCAAATACTGTTCCCAGAGCCGTGGTTTTGCCATCGTCCACGTTGGGAGCCGAAAGAACCGAATAGCCGGTGGCTGCTCCTGCGGGGGCCGCCATGGGCACCAGCATGCAGACCAGGAAAGATAAAGTAACTAGAATTGAAAGTGCTTTTCTTTTCAGCTTCACAAATTTCCCTCCTAAAACATTTTTTAAGTGAACCGGTAACATTCTACCGGTGGAACCGGTAAACCTGCCTTTATCCATCCCCCCTTATATCAATAATGGAAGTTTACTGGCGTAATTGAGCTGAAAACACTGCTGGATATGGACATGAACCTTATAGTACGGAAGGTAGTCAACAAGGCCAGGAAGAACAATGCAAAGGATAGCTGACTCCTGCCCAACCGTTTCAATCCTCCTCGTCTGCTACCTGATTAGTTAGACAGCCGGTTAACGCTAAAAGTTCCGTCAATAGAAATTTTTTTTAGGAATTTAGAAGCAAAAACACGCAGGGTATGTGTTACGAAATTTTTAAGACCGCTTTCCCTGTTATATTAAATAGATAACCCTTTCTCCCCCTCGAACAAGGGAGCATCCGGGTGATCCTGAATAACCCTGAAATACATATTCATGTCTCCGCTTGTGCCGCTTCAGTGTTATGGATGTTTACCCTGAAAAATGCCGTTAAATTTTTTAGTCCGTTGCGTTGGTGCCGGTAGTCTATCCTGAGAATAGACATTTTTCATCCTCCTGCTGGTACCGCTTCAGCGGCTGGATGTCTAACTCCATAAGTTTTCTTGCAAGCCGGCGAATCACGAATCAAGACACTGCTTTAATTAACCTGCCGGAGAGCTACCGGCCGGTGGCCGGGGCTGATTGCGCGGTGTGGCTGCATGTGATATTATCTAACATAAGCTGATTAATAGTTAATTAATGAAACTATAATTTGCAAACCGGTTATGCTGAATAAATTGTATAAAAAAGTTGCACAGCGCCTCCCGGGGCCGGAACTTTTCCGCCCTACCTGTGTCTAATAAGGTAAACGGGGGGGTTCTGTGTTATCAGGAGTGGCTTCCCGTGCATGATCCCAAAACACTGGTGATAAAAGCTCAATCAAACGACCTGGGCGCCTTCGAAGAACTGGTAAACCTTTACCAGAACAAAGTTTACGGTCTCTGCCTGCATCTGACCGGAAACCCCGATGACGCCCAGGACCTGGCCCAGGAAGCTTTTATCAGGGCCTACAAAGCTCTGGGCAGATTCCGGAATGAAGCTGATTTCGGCACATGGATCCACCGGATTACGGTGAACGTGTGGTTGAATCTGCAGCGCAAAAACAACGGACGCAAGCCCGTTTCCCTGGACGAACCCTATCCTTCCGATAAAAGCGGCGGCCTGCAGCGTGAGGTGGCCGCCCTGGACGGAGATCCGCTTCAGGCGCTGGAAGAAAAGGAGTTTCGCGGGCTTGTCCGCACAACCTTGCAGAGTCTCTCGGAAGAACACAGGGCCGTCCTGGTGCTGCGGGAGATCCAGGGATACAGCTACGAAGAGGTATCGCGCATGCTCAACTGCTCTCTAGGGACGGTTAAATCCCGTCTCAGCAGGGCGCGGGAAGCTATGCGGCGCGAGATGACAAAAAGGTCGCGGGAAGCCGGAGAGGCTTTGCCCGCAGCCGGGGAAAGCAGGTGAGACGAGATGGATTGCCGCAAAGCACAATACTACATTAGACAACGCCTTGACCAGCTTCTTTCGGAAGAAGATAATGCCGCCCTGGAGCAGCATCTGGCCTGCTGTGAAGCCTGCGCCGGCGAGCTTGCCCTGCAGGAGCGGCTGTCCATGACCTTGCGGGAACTGGGACGGGAAGAAATACAGGCCCCGGCGGCTTTGAGTTCTCTAATTATGAACAATCTCAGGCCACAGCGGCGCAGCGCCCTGGCCTGGCTGCCCGCAGCCTGGCGCAAGACCGTGGCCGCGGCGGCTACCCTGATGTTGCTGGCAGGCGGGTCGGCCGGCGTTATGAACGGGCTGAATCTGGCCGGTAACGGAAAAAACATCGTTATGGAGTCACCCACGCCAAATGTTGCCGCAGTTCCGGAACCCGGCAGCGCCGGCGGAACTCCTGCGCCTGTTGACGTGGATAATAATGATAATGTGAATAATAATGATAATAATGCTAACGGGGACGAGGCTAATCCAGGCGGAAGCGCTCCCGGCGATGCCCCGGGAAGCGGAACACCTGAAACCGGTGAAGCGGAAAAGCCCGGCGGAAACCAGATCGACAGCCCTCCTGACACATCCCAGAACAATCCGCAAAGCAAAAATTCCAACAGCGCAGAGGGCGACATAACGGCCGTCAAACCGGAGGGCGACAGGACGGGATTATCCGCTCCTGGCGCAGGGAGCGACAGGGTTCTCCTGAGTGACGACATGAAAGTAACCAGTACGGTCCTTAAAATAGCCGTTGAAGACCTGGCCACCGCCAAAACCAGGGCAGCTTCCCTGGCCGCCGGGGTCGGGGCCGAAACCCAGGTTTTTCCGGAACAGACCAGCGGAAAAACGGTGCTGGTGATGCGCTTCACAGTGGATTCGGACAAGGCCCCCTATTTGACAGAGGTACTGTCCGGCCTGGGAACACCCTTCCACAGGCAGGATGAAAAACGCGACCTCCTGCCCCTTTACAACGAAACAAAGGTCCAGTACAACGAACTTCTGGAGCGCAGGGACGCTGCCACAGACAGCGGGGAACGGCGTCAGCTGGAGATTCAGGCCAGCTCTTATGAACAGCTGCTGGAAGCCTGGGAAGAGGAGGCCGGCAAACAGGTTATCAACCTCTGGCTGGAAAACAAGTAAGAACAGTTTAAAACAAATATAGGATAAAGCGGGAACCGGCTAAACCAGCCGGTTCTTTTTTTTAAATGCCGGGGAGACGGTTCCCGGCCACCCTCAGCCTCCTTTTCCGCCCGGCAAAAAGCGAGCAATGGAAAACACGGCTGATTTAGATGCGTTTTTTGGGCTTTGTAAACTCCCGGCGCCCCGGATGCAGGTAATTATTTGTCCGGCCCGTTCCTAATGTTATAATATACCAAAGCGTCCTTTGCGAAAATCTTTCTAAAAACTGATAAGGAGGTGAATGAACTTAACTAACTAAAAAACTCCCCCCGGGATAATTATGATTTAATCAAGAAAGGATGAAGGTCAGTGACAGTGAAAAACATAAAAACAGCCCTCCTCCTCGGGGTTTTCCTGGTTCTTCTCTTAACGGGCCAGCCGGCCTGGGCAGCATCTGCCACCCTGTGGCAAATACCCGGCAGCCTTTCCCTTGATGAAGCGGGATTCAGGCTCGAAGCGCCCGCCAACATCAGTGACAGGGCAGTCAAGGTTTCGGTGGAAGCTCTGGATTCCAGCAAAACTCCCCCCACAGACGACTATTTTATAACCCGTGCCGTCAGCATTGAAATGGTCAACGTGGACAGGGTTAACCTGAACTGGCTTTCCAAACCGGTACGGCTTGTTTTTTCCTTTGACGGGATCGACCATAAAAGAGCAAGTCAATTAAATACCGGCCTGTCCCTGGGCTACTTCAGAATAGGTTACTGCGCTCCCGGAGAAAGCAACTGGGTGGAACTGCCTTCCCAGGTTTTCTGGAACGGCATCAAGGGGGTCGTGGAAGCGGAAGCTACGCAAGGGACGGGCCGCTACGCGCTTTTGTGGTCTTATCAGCCCGGCGCGCAACTGAGTCCCATTGCCAAAGGTATCCGCCTGATGGTTAATAACATAGTCGTCCATTCCGAGCTACCCCCTTATATCAACGGCGGCCGGACCATGGTGCCGCTGCGGGTAGTCGCTGAAAACCTGGGCGCCCGTGTGGAGTGGGTCGCCGCGGAAAACCGGATCGATCTGGTCAGAAATGTTGATAAAATTCAGCTCTGGATTGGTAAGCAAGTTACCCGGGTCAACGGCAAGTCTTTGCTTCTGGATGTACCACCGGAAATTAAGGGCGAGCGTACCTTTGTGCCCCTCCGATTTGTGGCCGAGGCGCTGGGCGCAAAAGTATCCTGGGATGAAGTGACCCAAACCGCCGGGGTAATCCGCTACTAAATTGGGTAATCTACTGCAAAATATGACTGGCTAATTTACTGCGGCAGTTTTGTCCGGCTCCGGCTTTCCACGCCGGCGCCGGCCGTTGTTGTCAAATCAGACGTCTCTACTGTCTCTGCCGTCTCCACCGTCTCTGCTGCCCCATTATCTATGGGCACAGCCGTATAATAATTTCTGCAATAATTCAGCAGCCGCTCCAGGACCAGGACCATCTCACCGGCGGTAAATGCATCCGACGGCGCGAATGTACCGTCCGGCCGGCCCCGCAAAAGCCCCAGGGCTGTGGTTTCCGCCACAGCCGGAGCAGCCCAGGCCGGTATGTCCGCATGATCCAGGTAAGGCTCCACCACAGAGGTCAGCGGAGCAGAAATTCCTAGATCCCGCAGGACGGCGCTTAGAATAACCGCAGCCTGAGCCCGGTTGAGTCTGCCTCCGGGAACAAAGTTGCCGTCAGATTCCCCCTTGAAAATACCCCTCGCCTGGACCTCTGCCACAGCATGGCGGTATTCCCCCGGAATCGCTCCCGCGTCGGCAAAGGTCAGGTTCGCTCCGGAATCCGCCGGCCAGTTCAGAATCCCTGCCAGCACTGCCGCGGCTTCAACCCTCTTCAGGGGCGTGTCATAAAAGTTTTCAGGTTCATTTCCACGATCACCCGTAAGGTTTCGGGACCGGGCCAGGACACCGTCCATAACCCTGGAAACAAAAGATCCGGCACTCCCGTTCCATCCCGGAAGCTTCAAACTCCTGCCGCTGACGCCCCCGGTGCGCGGGTCTACAGCCACCAGAGTCCGGTATTCCTCCTTGCTGCCCCGTTTACTAGTAAAAGTGAACCGGCCCTCTTGATCCACTGGAATCTTTTCCTGGAAGCCCTCCGCCCCTCTGAGGTAAAGGGTACAACCCGCCCCGATGCTGCCTGTAATTACCAGCTGTTCCGGCGAAGGGAGCACGGAGACAAAGAGTTCCGGCGGCCGGGCGGAAGCACGTGCGTTAACAGAGATCAGCACACTCCCGGACGTAGGGATGGATGCCGCATATTCCAATTCCAACTGCTCCCCGGCATGTAAATCTTCCGGTTCTACAGGATATCCGTTCTTCAGAAACCGGGTGGAGCCGGAAACAAGGTACTCCTTTCCTTCCAGGGTAGCAATTCGCCCGGTTCCGGCGTTGTATTCCGAAAACCGGCCCCTGTCGTGTAAGGTCTGGGCCAGATCAAGCCGCCAGACCTCCTTTAAGCCGGGGTCGGTGGTAACCCTGACCCGGCTGCCCGCTGCAATGGCATCCTTTGTAGCGCGGGCTCCCCAGCGGTAAATCACTGCCTCCGGCGGAAGGTTAAGCGACAGATATTGGCCGTTGTCGTTCAACAGATCCAGTGTTCTGGTTTTTTCCGAAAAATTAACGGCCTTGCCGTAAAATACTTTGCTGTAGGCCACCATTCCGATGGTCTCCCCGGTGTCCGGCAGGACCATCAGGGCCACATAATCTTTGGGTTTAATAGCGCTGAAGCTTGCTTTTTTCCTGTCCTTTTTGACCGGGCTTCCTGTTAAAAGCCGGTAGACCGCCCCGCTTTCCAGCCGGATTTCCCCGTGCGCAACAGATGTCTCACTTACCGTACCCAGGGCCACCTGCCGCTTTACCGCCAGGTATTGAACTTCACCGGTGGAAGGAGCAAGGTGCAGCCGCACCGGCATCCCCGGCAGAACCTCTTCCAGCTCTTCCAGGGCCCCGGTTCCGAAAGGCAGATCC
>DBRJ01000022.1 GCA_002305915.1 Pelotomaculum sp. UBA1371
GGAAAGGCGTTGCCGTCAGTTTCAACCGACAGAAAAGGCAGTGCAGGATGGTCCTCCATGACCCTGGCAACAAGGTCCTTATCCTTTGCAGTCTCCAGCTTTGCTTCATTAATCTTGAAATTAAGGACTGCTTCTGCAATCCTGCTGGGCATGCAACCAAAGGGACCGATGGAAATGACTCCCGCCACATCTTCAACGATTTCCGTGATGGCGGCCCCCGCAGTTAAAATGGTTTCAACTGTAAGCCTGGGGTTGATCAGGCCGGAGGCATTATCAATCAGCTTTTCCACATCAACCATGTGGGCTTTGTAAAAACCGGACTGAGAAAGGATCCCTTTAATAGTTCGCTCAAAGGAGCTCTTGAAAAACTGCAGAATGTAGTTTCCCAGCCGGTCCTTACCGGTCAGCAGATGCCGGTTCTTGGTTTTTTGCAGGTAATCACAGTAGTAAATCCATTCCGCAATGGGCGAAATATTGACGACAATCCCATGCTCGGCCAGCCTTTCCACCAGATACTGTCTGGAAAACCCATCCCTTCTGACGTAAATTTCGCCCACCAGGGAAACCTTGGGGGTGTGTTCTAAAGACTGCTTCCGCTCAATGTTTCTAAGCGTCCTGGCGGCTTTGCGCAGAGTCTCCTTGATCCCTTTCCAGCTGTCCCTCTCCAGGCTGGCAATGATTTGTTCACATACATCGTTGTAGATGGCCAGGGCTCTTTTTTTATCTCTGGCGATGGTTAAAACCGCGCTGTAGATGTCATCCAGCACATCTGAGATGACCACCGCCTGCCAGGCCCTCGCCGAAAAATCCGTGCCCAGGCCGGCATAACTGTTGTCGCAGGTCAGAGAGATCTGGGCCACGTTTTCAAGCTGCATTTTCTCAATAAGGTTTTTGATCAGGACATTGTACTGACCGAACCGGCAGGGCCCCGGGGACGTCGGCATGAAGTAGACCAGTATTTCCTCAGGGTTTGCCCTGGTTTCCAGGTGGTTAAAGAGGCTGCCCACGGTAAGGATCAGGGGCAGGCACTCCTTGCAGGAGGCGTAGCCCATGCCGGTTTTAAGTTCCTTTGTCGCAGGCGCCGGAACCGCTGAAGCGTGGATTCCGAGATGACGCAGGGTTGCAGCCATCATTCTTGAACCCAAATCCCCCATGGAAGGGATCAACACGTGAACCCCCGGGTGATTCAGGGGATATCTCCGGCCGGCGGAGCTCTCCACCCAGGTTTTCTCCTTTTCCACGACGACCCTGGCCGGCTTGAATGTTTTTACCGGTACAGAGGTTTTTAACCTGTCAATCTCCCTGAAACTCTGGATAATATCCAGAAAAGCCTCGATCCGGGTGTCCAGCCCGGCGTCCGCAGAATGGCTGTCCAGCTCCAGCGTCAGTGAAGGCTTCTGTCCCATGATTTCCCTAAAAAACCCTACAATAAAGGAATCAGGACCGCAGCTGAAGTTCGTTATATAAGTGGCAAACAGTTGAGGATGGCGCTGTACAAGCCTGGCGGCCTTCAGGATCATCTGGCCCATGGCCCAGAACATAGTTTCATCCGGTTCCTCTTCCCCGAAGGGTAAAAAGTCGTAGGGAACAATGCGGCAACCCCGGGTGGCAAACTTCTGGGGAATGCCCATGTTCGCTTTTTTGGTGAAGGCATTGTATGGCCTGCCGAAAAGCACAATGGCCGTCTCTGCCGGGTTCTGTTCCAGTTCCTTCAGGAACAACCTGCCCATCTCCCGGCACTCCCGGTGGAAATCTTCCTGCGCCCGGACCCCCAGGCTAAAGGCTTTCCTGGTGATTCTTGCGGGAATACCAAGAGTCCTGCCCAGTTCTAAAAAGCTTTCCAGCGCCTGTTCGTAACCCTTTGAAAAATCAAGGACCGGACTTAAGACAACCCCCTTCTTCAGCTCGTCAAAGGCCGCTTTCAGGTAATAGGGCTCCGCCTGGACAAAGGGACAGGTCACGCTGTTATCGATGCCGTTTTCCACGGGCATAGAACCCACGTGGGGCAGGAAGTAAAAATCCGGATCCTTGCGGATGGAATCCATCAGGGCACCGTGGGCAATCTCCACCGGAAAGCAGAATTCCGCGCCTCTCCTCTCCATGCCCTCATGATCAATCTCATCACTGCAGAGCACTTCAAAGCCCAGGGCTGTAAAAAAATTATAATAGAGTGGAAACAGGGTATTGGTTAGAAGGGAACGGTTGACTGCTACCTTTTTCCCGTTGGGCGGCAGCAGCCGGATCCCCCTCTCCCTGCCGTATTTCTGGTAAACAAGCCGCTCCCGTAGTTGAACCAGGTCCAGTTTAACCGCATCGGGTTGCTTTCTTTCCTGAAGCAGGTTGACGTACTTGTTGCAGGCACCCCCGAAGGGATAGTTTTTTCCCTTTATTTTGATTATGTTGATTGTACACTTGCGGTCACATTTTTCTTTGCCTCCCGCGCAGGTAAAGGGCTTGCCGTAGGCGACCCCGCGCTCCGCCAACTCCGCCGGGTAAAAGCGCGCCGGCTGCAGCAGGCCCAGGGCCAGCCTGTTTTTGACCTCCAGGGCTACGCCGAAGGCCCCCATCAGACCCGGCTCCGGGGGTACGATTATCTCCTTTCCGGTCAGGGCCGCCATGGCCGCCGGAACAGCCCTGTTATAGCAGACGCCGCCCTGCATGAAGACCTTTTGCCCCACGGCCCTGTTTCCCTTGACCCGGTTGTTGTAATTCATGCAAATTGAGTAGACCAGGCCCGCAGCCAGGTCTTCAATACCCGCCCCCTCCTGAATGGCTGTCTTGATGTCGCTGCTGATAAAAGCCGCACACTGGTCGCTGAAGTTCAGCGGTCTGGAGCTTTTCAAAGCAATATCCCCGATTTTCCCGGTAGCGATGTCAAGGGATTCTCTGGCCGCCTCCTCTAAAAAAGACCCCGTTCCTGCGGAGCAGGCTTCGTTCATGGCACAATCCGAAGCAACCCGGCTGGTGATGTATGTATACTTGGCATCCTGCCCGCCGATTTCAAAGATGGTTTCAACCTCCGGGTCAAAATAAACAGCTGCCGTGGCGTGGGCTATAATTTCGTTGATCACGGCAGGGGTGAGGGCGTGGAGTCCGGCAATTTGCCTGCCCGAGCCCGTAACCCCCAGCCCTGTGATTTCAATATTCACCCTACTTGCTTCCAACTGCCGGTGGATCTCCCGGTAGCAGTTCCTGGAAGCCTGGATCGGGTCGCCGTTGGTGCGCAGATAACAGCTGGCAAGAATCGCATTGTCACTGGTTCTCAGGACAACAGCTTTTGTCGTCGTCGAACCCACGTCCAAACCCAGGATACAGCTATCCCCTTCCTTTGGCTCCTGACGGACGTTTTCCTTGAAGGTGACCCGGGACAGATAATCTTTCAGGGGAGGTAGGGTTTTAAAAAAACTTCCCCCTCCTTTAAAAAGCTCCTCCAGGCTGTGGATTGGCAGGGTTTCCCTCTCCAGAGCCCACAGGGCGGCTCCCATGGCCTCAAAGCAACTCGCCTGCTCCGGTACAACCAGGCCGGGAATCTCTCTCTTTAAGAAATGGATCATGGGCTTATTGGCCGAGGCCCCGCCCACTATCATCACCTTATTGTACTCTGTTTTTTTCAACAGCTCGCAAACTTTGACCGCCATCATTTCACAAAGCCCCGCCACGACCTGCTCTTTCGGGGCACCTTTGTTCAGTGCATGGGTGCAGTCGCTTTTGCAGAAAACAGAACACCTGCCGGCCACCTTGTAAGGATTATCCAGATCAGCAGTAGAAACAGCTTCATCCACAGTTAAATTCATCCTCTTGATCTGCTGTAAAAAGAACTCCCCTGTGCCGGAAGCGCATTTATTACCTGTATAGACACCGCTAATCCTGCCTTTGTGGTCCAATTTATAAGCTATAAACGTTTCCCCACCGACGCTGATAATCATGTCGGCTTCGTTTCCGGAATCGCGCAGGTAGCGGTAGGCATGCTCAACAGCTTCCGGCTCGGAAAGGGAAGAAGCGTTCAATTTGCTCCGCAGCTTTCTCCCCGTTACCGCCAGACGATGGATATCCTTGAGCAATTTACCGTCCACAAGGCCGGCAATTGTCCTGCGGGGATTCCCCTCGTGGGGCCTGGTTTTAGTGTCAAGGATGCGAATCTGCCCGTCCGCCCCCTGTTCCAGTAAAACCATACTTATATTCGAAGCACCAATACATAAACCCAGCGTCTTCAAGCATATTCACTCCTGTTTTCTTGAATTCTGCCGTTTTGAGAACAATTACCTGCAACGACCTAATTATACAGCATACTACACCTAAACGGGTAGAGCAACTGGTTATAAATCAAATACTCTATGGAATTATTCCCCATCGCAAGAAATAAATTTCATCATATTCACCAGTTGCTATGGAAAGGCCAGGCATACAGACAACC